>CAWAYO010000039.1:0-110858 GCA_963786085.1 uncultured Acidobacteriaceae bacterium | reverse complement strand
CAGTCGTCGCATGCAGGAACTCTACCTTGGCACTGGCGAGCGCGTCACCCAAAAAATGCAGGCAGTTGCCCAGACTCCGACTCTGAAGCTCAGACCCGCCGCGCCGCATCCAAACGACACACAATACTCGAAGGAGCAACGAATGCAATACGGCAATCTCGGCTCGACTGGCCTGAAAGTTTCGCGCATCTGCCTCGGCACCATGACTTACGGCTCCAAGAAGTGGCGCGAATGGGTGCTCGAGGAGGCAGAGAGCCGGCCATTCATCCAGCGCGCGCTCGAAGCCGGCATCAACTTCTTCGACACGGCCGACATGTACTCGGTGGGCGCGAGCGAAGAGATTCTCGGCCGGGCGCTCAAGGACTTTGGACCGTCACGCGACAAGGTGGTCATTGCGACCAAAGTTTTCAATCCCATGGGCGAAGATCCAAACGAGCGGGGCCTCTCCCGAAAGCACATCATGCATGCCGTCGACGACAGCCTTCGTCGGCTTGGCACGGACTACGTCGATCTCTACCAGATCCATCGCTTCGATTACGCTACGCCGATCGAAGAGACGCTCGAGGCACTGAACGACCTGGTTCGGGCGGGTAAGATTCTCTACATCGGAGCGTCGTCCATGTTTGCCTGGCAGTTCCAGCGCATGCTGCATGTCTCGGATCAGCGCGGACTCGCGCGCTTTGTAACCATGCAGGACCATTACAACCTCGTTTACCGCGAAGAAGAGCGCGAGATGATTCCGCTGTGCCGTGCGGAAGGCATTGGCTTGATCCCGTGGAGTCCGCTGGCGCGAGGCTTTCTCGCCGGCAACCGCTCGAAGCAGGACTTCGGCGAGACTGTGCGCGCCAAGACCGACGATTACGCCAAGGGCCTGTATTACCGTGAGTCCGACTTCACCGTTGTCGAGCGTATAACGGAGATCGCGAAAAAACGCGGGGTTTCGAACGCGCAGGTCGCGCTCGCGTGGATGCTAACGAAGCCGGAGGTCTCTGCTCCGATTGTCGGAGCGAGCAAGATGCACCATCTGGACGATGCTCTCAATGCGTTGGAACTGCATCTCGACGCCGAAGAGATCAAGGCGCTCGAAGAGCCGTACGAGCCGCACCCGATTCTCGGACACAACTAAGGGTTCAGGGGGTAGGGTCTAGGGTGTAGTAGATTCGCTTCAGGCTGAGTGCTCTTCTACACCCTAAACCGTGTACCCTACACCCTGTCTTCCGGCTCCAGGATCTGCAGATCGAGCGGCTTCTCCAGGAGGCAGTTCATCTTGCCGATTCGCGCCAGCGCTCGCTGCAATGCAGACGCGGCACACGGTTCTACCGTAACGACAAAGGGCAAGTTGTCCTTACCGTAGCCCGGCTTCTGGAAGATGGCGTGAATGTTGATCTCCTGCGCAGCCAGCGCAAGCGCAATTTCCGCGATGATGCCCGGCTGGTCGCTGACCACAAACCGGATCGAGTGACGCAGCAGGAATTCGCCCCCGATGGCGGTCTTCCTGCTCGGCAGATCGACTGCCCGTGAGCCGTGTGCGATGCCGATGACATCGGAGACGACTGCGACCGCCGTTGGATGGCCGCCCGCGCCGTGACCGGAGAAGACTACGTCGCCGCCGTAGCGTCCACCCACCAGCACGGTGTTCTCGGTCCCACGGGACCAGGCCAGCGGGGACGCTTTCGGCACCAGCATCGGACCTACGCTGGCCAGCACATCGCCGTCGCGCAGTTCAGCGCGGGCAATCTGGCGGATCGTGCAGCCCAGTTCGCGGGCATACGCGAAGTCGATCGCGCCCACTTCGCGGATCGACCGGCAAGGGATCTCCTGGGGATCGAGGTCGGCGTGCAGCGCGAGGCGCGAAAGAATCACCAGCTTGGCCCGGGCGTCGAATCCGTCAACGTCTTCGGTCGGATCGGCCTCGGCGTATCCCAGGGCCTGCGCTTCTTTCAATACATCCGCGAACTCCTCACCCTCCTCCATCTTGCTCAGGATGAAGTTGCAGGTGCCGTTCAGGATGCCCTCGATGCGCGTGACGCAGTCGCCGGCGAGCCCATGCTGCAAACCGGGAATGACTGGGATACCGCCTGCGACAGCCGCTCCGTAGCGCAGGTGCACACCTTTCGACCGCGCCAGCTTTTCCAGCTCGATCCCCTGGTAGGCAATCAGCTTTTTGTTGGCCGTCACAACCGATTTGCGAGCTTCGAGAGCGCGCCGGACCCACTTTCCAGCCGGCTCGAGACCGCCAACCAGCTCGAGCACAACGTCGGCATCGGACTCGAGAATCGTCTCAAAGTCTTCGGTCCAGGCGACCCGGCACGGAACCCACTCAGCGATCTTGCGACCGATGTTGCGGTTGTAAATATGGGAGAGCTCGACGCCCTGCGGCTTCAGGTCGCAGATGATGCGCGCGACTGAACTGCCGACGGTTCCGAAACCGAGAATGGCCACCTTCAAATTCGACACAGTTGCAGACACGATCTTCGAACTCCGCCCGATGCGGCATTGCCGCGATGAAAAGATGAATGTCCCTATGGTACCGGATGACTCCAGACCAACCTTCGGCCGCTACCGCACTGCAGCCTGCTCGCTCTCTTCTTCCATGCGCTGCGCCAACGGAATCCGCAGTTCCGCCTCACAGCCGTGCGTTTCGGCGCGATTGCGCAATTCGAGTGTGCCGCCGTGCGCCTCTGCGATCTGACGCGCCAGCACGAGCCCCACGCCGGTGCCGGTCTTCTTGGTTGTGTAGAACGGCACGAACAGATTTGTCGGATTGGTCAGCCCCGGCCCGTTGTCCTCGATTGCCACGGAGAGAAAATCACCCTCGACTCTGCTGCGGATGATGACGGCCGGCTCTTCATGCGGCAGCCCGGCTGCGATCGCGTCTTCGCGGGCGCTGCATGCGGCTTCCACCCCGTTCCGCACCAGGTTGATCAGAAGCTGCTCCATCTGATCCGTGTCGGCAAAGACGTCGACCTGAGGAGCGGCTTGCAGTGTGACTTCGAGGCGCGTCTCCAGGCTCACGACGCGCTCGAGCAGAGGCCGCACGGCCACGCGGCGCATTGCCGGAGCCGGCAGTTGCGCGAGTTGGCGATAGGCCTGCACAAAGCGATTCAGAGATTCGGCCCGGCTTTCAATCACGCCCAGGCCGCGATCGAAATCCGGCAGCATTCCATTGTTCTGCGGCAGGCGCGACCGCAGGGTGCCGGCGATTGACTTGATCGGCGCCAGCGAGTTGCTGATCTCGTGGCCGAGCACGCGGATGAGCCTCCGCCAGGCAATTCTCTCCTCTTCGCGCAATGCGGCGCTTACGTCAGAGAGCAGGAGCAGCGTGTGCGGCATGCCACCCTGGCGAAAATGGCTGCGCCTGACCATCCAGCGGGAGGGCGCGCGCGCAGGCAGGCGCGAAACCACCCGCGGCTGCTGGCTGGGAGCATCAAGCACAATGACTCCCTCGTCGGGCTGTTCGAGGAGCATTTCGAGTCTGAGTTCCTTTGCCGTGCGGCCCAGATCGCGCGCGGCGACCACGCCAAACACCCGCTCCCCTGCGGGATTCACCAATCGCAAAACCTCGGCCTGATCGAATGCGAATACGGGGGCATCGAGCTCCGTGATGACGCGGCGGAAGAGCGCGGCCGCTTCGATAGCGCCCATACGCTGGGACTGGTGCATATCGGCCAGCGCATTGATTTCAAGGGCGAGATCGCCGAAGGGATCATCGCGCCGGGCGCCGCGTGCGCGAAACGAATAGTCTTCTTCGCGCAATGCGGCCACAACATTGGCCAGCGTCTGCAGGGGGCGAACTACCTGGTCCATGAACGCGGCGATGGCCAGCAGAAGCATCAGGACCGCGATAGTAAGGATGCTGAGAATGGCAGCCGTGGAGTAGCGCGCCATGACGAGGATGCCCGCGAGCAGGCCGATGGTGGGAAGGAAAAGAAGGACGGCAAAGCCGCGAAGCTTCGCCTCAAAGGTGAACCGTTCGGTCCGGGGCCGGGATTTTTTCTGTAATCGGCTGTTGGGCCTAGATGCCATATTTTTCCATCCGCCGGTAGAGCGCGCCGCGGCTCAGGCCGAGGGCTTCTGCCGCCTGGCTGACGTTCCCGTTGGAACGCGACAGGGCTTTGCGGATGAGAATACTCTCAACAGACTCCAGGCTCATCTCCTCGAGCCCCTGACCGGCTTGCCCGGAAACGCGCGAGGCGCCCAGACCCAGATCGGCTGCTTCGATTTGACTGCTGCGCGCCATCAGCACGGCACGCTCGATGGTGTGGTCAAGCTCGCGCACATTGCCGGGCCACGGGTGCTGCAGCATCGCCTGGATCGCGCCGGAGTCAAGGCCCTGCACCTGCTTGCGGTAACGCTGGACGTATCGGGCGAGGAAATGCGCGGCCAGCGGCGGGATGTCTTCGCGTCGTTCGCGCAACGGCGGCAGATGAATTTCGACGGTATTGAGGCGGAAGAGCAGGTCGCCGCGGAATCTGCCTGCCTCAACCTCGGCGCGCAGGTCGGCATTCGTAGCCGAGATCAGGCGCGCATCTACGCGGCGGGTTTTCGACGAGCCCACGCGCTCCATCTCGCCGGTTTCGAGCACGCGGAGAAGCTTAGCCTGTTGGCGCATTGGCACGTTGGCGATTTCGTCGAGGAAGAGGGTACCGCCGTCGGCCAGTTCAAAGCGCCCGATGCGTTCATTGCGGGCGTCGGTAAACGCGCCCTTTACGTGGCCAAAAAGCTCGCTTTCGAAGGTGCCCTCGGGGAGGGCTCCGGTATTCACCGCGACGAGTGAACGCGAGGCCCGAGAAGAAAGCGCGTGAAGCATCTGCGCGACGACTTCTTTTCCAGTTCCATGCTCGCCGGTAATGAGCACATTGGCGTCAGACGGGCCGATTCGGGCAATCGTGGCCAGCACTGGCTGCATCGCCGGAGCGGTGGCGATCAGCTCGGGAAGATTCTGCGCACGGAGCAGGCGATTCTCGGCTTCAAGGCGCTGAGCGCGGCGGACAGCATGATGCAGATCGATCTGTGTGCGCAGGATGGAGAGCAGGCGGGCATTGTCCCAGGGCTTCTGGATAAAGTCCTGCGCGCCACGACGCATTGCCTCAACGGCAACCTCGACATTCGCCCAGGCGGTCATCACGATCACCGGCATCTGGCTGTCGTGGGACTTGATCTGGGTAAGCAGGTCCAGGCCTTCCTGGCCGGAGGTCGTATCGCGCGTGTAGTTGAGGTCGATCAGCAGTGCGTCGTACGATCCTGACTTGAGCGCTTCAAGCACCATGAAAGGCGAGCGCGCTTTCTCCATGCGAAAGCCTTCCGGTTCCAGCAGCAGTTCGAGCGCGTCGAGAATATGCGGCTGGTCGTCGGCCACGAGGATCGACGGCTTCCTGCGAGGAACCGGCGTGCTGGTCTCCGTGTCTCCGTGATGTGCTGCGGTCGCCATGGTCTTTCCGATACTGCGAACCTAATTATTGCAGGTGCGTTACAACGCCGCTCTTCGCGTCGTCGAGGGAGACTCCCATGCGGTCGAGCGTGGTACCGGTGGCCCGGTCAATATCGACTTTAGTTTTTTCGAACGCGTCCTGCGCGACAACGAGCGCGGACTCGGAAACTGCAAGCGCCTGTTCCGCGGTGAGCGTGTCGTAGGTGGACATGGCTCCGAGCTGTTGTTCCTGCTTGGAGATGTCGAAGGTTTTCTGCGCCAGGTCGCGGGCCTTCTGGGCTGCTGTGACGCGAGCTTGGGCTTGCTGGAGCGCGTATTGCGAGTTGCGAACGTCGAGCAAAATGTTCTTCTTCTGCTGCTCATACGACAACTCTTTCTGACGGTAGTCGAGCACGGCGCGAAACTGGTCCGCCTTGGCGACTCGGTTGCGAAGAGTGACACTGAGCTGAAAGCCAACCTGATATTCGGGAGACGAGTAATTAAAGGTGTCCTCAAAAGCTCCGGGGAAACCGCTGGGCAGGGTAGTAGAGCATTCGTCCGTGCCAAGCGCACAGGCAGAGTTGGGCTGGCCGCCGAAGCCGGCGCCAATGAACTGTCCATACAGCGACAGCCTGGGCAGCAGCTCATTCCTGATCGTCTTGAGGTTATTCTGGGCGATCTGCATCGCGATCTGATCTTCCGAGACGTCGGGGCGGTTTTTCTCCGCTTCGGCGATAAGCTGATCGATCGGCTGGGTGGCGTTGGGATCGGGTGTGCCCATCACGTCGAGCGGAATGACCGGCATCTCGGCCAACGCCGGATCGTCGATGGTCTTGGTGAGCGCGTTTTTAATGAGAAGCTCCTGCAACCGGAGAGCTGCCTTTGACACGGTGAGATCACCTTCGGCCGATGCCACGGCGGATTGGTCTTTCATGACCTGCATAGCCGGGATGTTCTTCAGTTCAAGTTGCTTCTGATCATCGGAGAGAGTTTCGTTGGCGTAGGCCAACGAGTGCTCCTTGATCTGGGAGTCCTGGTAGGCGTTGACGAGATCCCAGTAGATGTTTTCGACCTGGGAAATGGTAGCGATTACCTGTGCCTTGAAGGCGAGATCGGTGAGCTGAAGGTTCTTCTTGGCAATGTGGATATAACGCTCGTTGGTGGCGAGTCCGAAACCCTGCAGCAGCGGCTGGTTGACCGTAAAGTTAAAGCCCGTGGTAATTTGCGGACTGAGGACGTTGAAGATGCTGTTGGTGGTCTGCCGGTAGCCATACGACGAGACGGTGAAATTTGTACCCGTGGAAAAAGCCTGCGAGTAACCGGACTCAAACTCGATGGTGTTGTTTTTGAGGATAGGTACGCCGCTCTGAATGGGGTTGATCTGAGTCAGGACGGTGTGGTCGACGAACCCCTGCACGAAGAGCGAGGGATCGAAGGACGGGACGGGTGCGCCGTTGCCCAAGGTCGAGGTAACAAGACCGCCGGCGCCGGCCGCGGTGACTCCACTGCTCGAACCGCCACCGCCTCCTCCGGATGAACTGAAGCCGCCCTGCGTTCCCTGGACGATGCTGGTGTTGACGCCGCCCACGGAGCCTCCAGCCTTGGTACGCAGAAGGTCAGCCTCTGCAGTCGGAAAGTTGTAACGGAAGTAAGCGATGTCGAGGTTGTTCTCAAGCGCGAGCGCGATGGCATCGCGAAGCGAGAGGTAAAGCTTGCCGTCGCGTTCAAGGTTTTGAAGCCGCGGCGAGTTGGTCAGATTGGTCGGCGGTACTGTACTCGGCATGTACGGCGCAAACGGATTACGCGAGTGTGGCAACTCCACGTGGAACGGGGCTTGCGCCGCTACCGGCTGCACCTGCTGGGCTTGTTGCGCCTGCTGCGCAATGGTCGTCGGCGAGTTTGCCGGCTGCTGCGTGTCTGCAGGCGCCGGCGCCTCGGGAGCAGGAGCGGCTTGCTGAGAGGTAGCTGGCTGCTGCGCTGTCTGGGCGATGCCGTAAGGCGCAAGCGCGACGGACAAAAGAGCCGCGCAAATTTTTTCATGCATGCGAAAACCGCTCAAGATACTCCCACCCCCGCGTTCAGCTCCGGATTCGCTGTGTCATGCGTCATCCATCCATCTCGAACTTCGATAATCCGACTGCCGAAGGCTGCGTTGGCCTCGGAGTGCGTGACCTGCACGATCGTTGTTCCCTGCTCATTCAACTGCTTAAAGAGCTCCATGATTTCTTTCGCCTGGCTGGAGTGAAGATTGCCCGTGGGCTCATCTGCCAGCAGTAGCGCAGGCCTGTGGATAACCGCGCGCGCAATGCCGACCAGCTGTTGCTGGCCGCCGGAAAGCTGTGACGGATACAGGTCTTTTTTGCCTACGATCTGGAAGCGGTCGAGCGTATCGGCCACCAGTCCCTGCCGCTCGGTGCGCGGCATGTTTTTGTACGAGAGCGGGAGATCGATGTTTTCCTGCACGGTCAGGTCGTCGAGCAGGTGATAGCTCTGGAAGACCATGCCGATATTCCGCTTCGCGAGCTCAGCCCGCTGCTTGCGATTCATCGAGTGCACGGGCTCGTCCTTTAACCAGTACTCGCCCAGCCACTGGTCGTCGAGGAGAGCCAGCACGTTCAGCAGTGAAGACTTCCCTGCCCCGGATGGCCCCATGATGGTCAGGAACTCACCTTCGCGGATGTCCAGCGTGATGCGCCGCAACACCCAGGTTTGCCCTGCGCCCGTCTTGTAGCTGCGTTCGACGTTCCTTAGTTGAATCATCTTCCTACCTCAGCCAGGTACCGACTTGCCGCATCGAGGCTTGCTGCGTGCGTAAAAATACTGTGCGCAGCAAGCCGCCGTCCTGCTGCAAGAGCCCGGTTGCTAATCCCTGTTTCCTAATCCCTGATCCCTGCCTACCGCGCTTCCAGCACCGGCTCGATGGCGTCTCCCTCGGCGACAACTTTGCCGTCGAAGAGATGGATATTGCGCTCGGCGTGCCGCGCAAAACGGGGATCGTGGGTCACCATGCAGATCGTCGCGCCGTCGCGGTGCAGGTTCTGGAGCAGTTCCATGACTGCCTCTCCATTGCGCGAGTCGAGGTTTCCGGTAGGCTCGTCGGCCAGCAGGATGGAGGGCGATCCAGCAAGAGCCCGGGCCACAGCCACACGCTGCTGCTGGCCGCCGGAGAGCTGCGAAGGATAGTGCTTCATGCGGTGCGCCATACTTACCCGCTCCAGCGATTCCTGTACCCGCCGCTTGCGCTCGGTCGAGGACATGCCGGTCCGGTAGGTGAGGGGCAGCTCGACGTTCTCGTAGACCGTGAGGTCGCCGATGAGATTGAAGCTTTGGAAGATGAAGCCGATCTCCTGGTTTCGAATGCGTGACCGCTGTGCGAAATTCAGGTTCTCGACGGCGTGGCCGTTGAGCAGATATTTGCCGTTCGTTGGCGTATCGAGCAGACCAATGATTGAGAGCAGCGTGGATTTGCCGCAGCCTGAGGGGCCGGACATCGCCACGTATTCGCCCTTGGCAATAGTCAGATGAATGCCGGAAAGCGCATGCGTCTCGATTTCATCCGTGTAAAAGACCTTCGTGAGACCTTCGATCTCAATCAGCGACTGTCTGGTTTCCATTGCTTCGCGCTCCTTGAATTTTCTTCTGCTCGAGCCTACTCGAGGCGAACCTTGTCTGTGTTGTCGTATCTCGACATGTCGGAGAGGATGACGCGGTCGCCCTCTTTCAAACCGTCGAGCACCTGAATCTGCGTTACCGATGCCCTGCCGACCTTCACCTGTACCCGGGTCGCGGTCTTGCCGTCCGGATCAATTCTGAACAGGCTGATGGTGCTGTTTTCGTTGCCGAACGCCGGACGGCCTACATAAAGAACGTCCGACAGCCGCTGCAAGTCGATGGTTCCATCCACGCTTAACTGCGGAACCGCGCCCGGAGGAAGCGGCCCATCCAGTGCTACGTCAACGGTGCGCGTTCCGTTCACTACTGCGGGATCAATTCGGGTAACATGCCCGGGAACGATGCCGTTGTGCGTGTCGATTTCAGCGGGCTGGCCGATCAGGATGTCGTGCGCCTGCGTTTCGGCGATCTGCAACGCAGCCTTAAGCTTGTCCATCTGGATGACTTCGGCAACCGAGGTTCCAGCGGTCACGTGCTGGCCCACCTGCACCGGAGTGGCAAGTGGCGCGAGTGCACCAGAGATGCCCGCCCGGATTTGAAGCGCATCCGCCTGCTTCTGGTAGAGGGCGAGCTGCGCCTTGGCCTGGTCGATCTTGGCCTGCGCCGAGGCAAGCTGAACTTCGATGGCTCTCTCGTTCACATCGAGTTGCTGCTGGCTGAGCTGGTGCTGGGTAGTCAGCTGGTCGGCGGTATTCTTCGACTTGTTATAGGCAAGACCCGAAATTACGCCCAGCTCGTAGAGCTTCTTGTCAGTCTGCGCCTGCAGTGCATCCTGCGTGTAGTTCGCATTGACCTCGGCGGCGGCGGTCTTCTTGTCCATCAGGGTGCTTTGCAGGGTGGCCTGAAGGCTCTTATAGTCGGCTTCCGCACCCTTGAGTGCCAGCTGCGCATTGAGCAGCTCCTGCTGAAGCTGGGGGTCGGCCAGGTCCATCAGAATGGTGTCGGGCGTAACCATCGTGCCCGGCAGAACGCGGATGCGAACCACAGTCGCGTCCGTCTGCGTAGGGATAAGTTCTATGCTGTCTTCGCGGGGAACAAGCGTGCCGAGTCCGCGGACCTGGCGGACCATTGGACCCCGCTTCACGGTGTCGGGCCAGATGGTGCTTGCATCTACGGTCGGAGCAGCTGGCTTCAGGCGATAGACGCCGACTGCGGCCGCCGCAACAGCCACCAATGCCATGGCGGCCCAAATGAGGTTGCGGCGAAGCTTTTTCTTCTTAATGTCGGGGCGGGAAATATCCATTGCAAACAGCTAACTGCACGCTGTCCGCCATTTTGGGTCTATCGGTAGCCTCAATGATTTCAGCTGATTAGCCTGTGCTGCTGAGGTCGATGCCGGACACGCGCTGATCATTTGCGGAGTCGAATGTCCGTTTCCGGACACAGGGGAGATTGGAACGTCACTATTATTCCCGGGCATAAAACAAGGGCGCAAGCCGATGCCCGCGCCCTGTTCGTGTTGTCGCGATGTTGAGGTTTACGCCGCCGCCGAGTTACGCTCGCGTTCCCAGGCCTTATATTCTTCGCTTGCCTCGCCAAGCTGATACAACGTATTGAGGGTCTCCACTACTCCGCCGTACACGTTAACGATGCGCGAAGTGTAGACGAATTTCGTCCTGCGAAGACTTGCGTGCCCAAGCACGTTGCCCATCAAATGTTTTCCCGGCCGTAACTCCTGAAAGCCGGGGGACAGAACGCTATCAACGACCGCCCAATTTTCAATTGCCACCAGTGGCTTCCGCATTTCTCCTATGCCCCCGTTTTTCGGCATCTGCAGGATGCCTTTCACTCGGTCATCCATCACTTTCTCTCCCTCGTGCACCTACATGACTTGCAACCGCGATGCCAAAGCTATCTATTGAAAATAGGCGGCTTTATACTGCCAAACAGGCGAAGGCCGGTAGTTTTTACCCTGAATCAGAAATAACGGTCAGGCCTGACGGGAAATCCATTTGCCTAAGCAACAAGTCACCCGATACAAAATCACATATGCCTAGACGTAAGCCGGGAACCACCAGCGGCGCTCCATCGAGAGTCGAACCGTCCGCCGACAAAAGCGCTTTTCTTCACGGCCGCCCTATCAGCCTGAGAGTGCTCGGTGACTATCTGGATCTGTCGCCAGCCACCATCTCTCTCGTCCTGAACAATGCGCCTGGAGTACGTTCGATTCCTCAGGAGACCCGGGAGCGTGTTCTGGCGGCGGCCCAGAAGTTCGACTACCGGCCCAGCTTTTATGCGCGGTCGCTGCGCCGCAAGCAAAGCTTCTCCGTCGGGGTGCTCGTGCCGGAGCTGAGCGACGGCTACTCCGTGCTCGTTATGGACGGCATCGAGGAGGTGCTGATGGAAGAGGGATATTTCTACCTCGCCGCCAGCCACCGCCGGAAAGCTGATCTGATCGAGGAATACCCAAGGCTGCTGATGGATCGCTCCGTCGAGGGTTTCATCGCGATCGACACGGCGCTGCAGCACAGCCTGCCGATTCCGGTGGTGGCTGTAGCCGGACATCGCCAGGTGGAAGGTGTCACCAACATCGCGCTCGATCACCGTCGCGCGGCCGAGCTTGCGATGCGGCATCTCTACCAGCTCGGGCATCGCCACATCGCGTTCATGCGCGGCCAGACCTTCAGTTCCGACTCGGACGATCGCTGGAAGAGCTTTATGGCGGTAGCTCGCGAGCTGGGCATCGAAGTGCCGCCCGAGCTCGTGTTGAGGCTGGAGCTGAACATCTCCTCGCCGGAGCTGGGCTATCCGGTGGCGCGACACTTGCTCGCGCAGAAGCGGCCCTTCACGGCGCTCGTCTCCTTCAATGACATTGCGGCCATCGGGGCGATCCGCGCATTTCGCGACCAGAATCTGCGCGTGCCCGAGGACGTGTCTGTCGTCGGATTCGACGACATTCAGGGAGCGGCTTACCACAACCCCAGCCTCACGACGATTCGCCAGCCACTGCGAAGCATGGGGACGACGGCGGCGCGCCTCCTGTTGCAGCGGCTTCGCAATCCCAAGGACGACCCCGGCCACATAGCGATCGTCCCGGAGCTGATTATCCGCGAATCGACGATGCCGCCGAATCCGAAGCGCGTGCCTCGTCACGGCTGAGGCGAGCTGATGCCCTCCCGCATAGCCGCAATTCGCCTTGAGTCGTTGCCGAGTGCCCCTTTCTACGCAGGCTTTGTGATCGCGGGCATGGCGACCGTTCTGCTGGGCCCGATTCTGCCAGTGCTCAGCTCGCGCTGGTCGTTGACCGACTTTCAGGCGGGATCGCTCTTCGCGACCCAATTCACCGGCTCGACCCTGGGCGCGATTCTCGCCTCGCACTTTCGGCGTGGTTGTCTTCTCTTCGGATACGCCTCCGTTGCAGCAGGTCTTGCAGCCCTCGCCCTCGGCAACTACGCAGTGATCATGCTGGCGTTCGCATTGGTGGGCGTGGGGCTGGGATCGGCGACAACCGCGACGAATCTCACCTTTGGCACGGAGCGGCCTGAGCAGAGAGGCGCAATGCTGACCCGCGTGAATCTCTTCTGGGGAATCGGAGCTGTCTCCTGTCCGCCCTTCGTCTCCGCCGCAGTCGGCCCGGGAACTCTGCGGCTGCTGCTCCTCGGGCTCTCGTTGAGCGCGCTGGCGGTCTTTGTCGCCCTCACGCTGTTCCTTGGGCGCCGGAAAACAGCCGAGCCGGACTGGAAGAGCATGGCCAATTCGGCCGGAAGGCTAAGCCCGCTCGTCTTCATTCTGTTCAGCCTGCTTCTGTTCCTCTATGTCGGCGCCGAGACTTGTATCTCCGGCTGGATCGCAACTTATATTCATCGCTTCGACTTTCTCAGTCCCGAGAGGGCGAGCCTTTACGTCTCCGCCTTCTGGATTTCTATCGTCATTGGCCGCGCGGTGATTCCTACATTCGCAAGGCGCGTCTCGGAATTCGCCATATTGATGTCGGGATTGTTCGCGGCGCTCGTTGGCATATCCATCCTTGTATTTCCCCACGGCGCGTCCGTCAGTTTGGCGGCTGTTGCCCTTGCCGGACTTGGTTGTGCGCCAATCTTTCCGCTGACAGTGGCGCGGTTGCTTGCCCGCATCGGTTACTCCCGGCATGTGGGCTGGATCTTCGCCATCTGCGGGTCGGGCGGGGCGGTGCTGCCGTGGGTGACGGGCCTCTATTCTGCTCACCTGGGTTCGCTGCGCGGCGCCTTCGTCGTTCCTCTCGCAGCGATGGCCGGCGTCCTCCTCCTCGCCCTGACTGATCGCGCTCTCCCCGTTGTGCGCACCGCGCCGGGTCTGGTTTTACCCTGAAGTAAACAGTTTTACTGCTCTCCTGCGCGGATGCTAGGATGTGACTTCCGTTGAAAGGAGCAGCATCACTTGATCGATCGCCGAAAGTTTCTCACCAACTCTCTTGCCGTGGCGGGCAGCGCAGCTTTTTCCAGATACGCCCGTGCCCTTCCTTCTTCACTTATTCCGGGAAGCGCCAGTTCGCTGCCGGCCATCGACGTGAGAGGAGCGCGTTTTCCGGCCAACTTTATGTGGGGGTCGGCGACCGCTTCCTATCAGGTAGAGGGTGCGTGGCAGGAAGACGGCAAGGGGCCGTCTATCTGGGACACCTTCGCTCACACCGTCGGCAAAGTGAAGGGTGGAGACACAGGTGATGTAGCGTGCGACTCCTACCATCGCTACAAGGAAGACCTCGCGATCATGAAGCAGCTCAACCTCAAGAGCGCCCGCTTCTCGATCGGGTGGCCGCGCATTCAGCCGACCGGCACCGGAGCCGTAAATCAGAAAGGGCTCGACTTCTACAGCCGCTACGTCGATGCGCTGCTCGAGGCCGGCATCCGGCCGATGTGCACGGTGTTTCACTGGGATCTGCCCCAGGCTCTCGAGGACCAGGGTGGCTGGACCAATCGCGACACGTACAAGCATTTCGGAGACTACGCAAGTATCGTGTCGAAGGCACTGGGAGACCGCGTCGATACCTGGGCTATTTTCAATGAGCCGTGGGTCTTTACCTACCTCGGATACGGGAACGGCATTCACGCGCCAGGAAAGAAAGATCCCAAGCTCTTCCTCAAGGCGGCTCACACCGTCAATCTGGCACAGGGCGAGGCCTTCCGCGCGATGAAAGCTGCCGCGCCAAAATCAAAACTAGGCAGCGCCTACAGCATGTCGCCGGGCGCGCCTGCGAGTGACAGCGAAGCCGATCGCGCCGCGGCCGAGCGATACCATGCCATGAATAACGTCTTCTTCCTGTACACGGCGATTCATGGCGAATATCCCCAAGCCTTCGTCGGCGACCCGCCCTACGAGATCATGGGAGTGCAGCAGGGCGACAACAAGATCATGCAGGCGCCGCTCGACTGGATCGGTATCAACTATTACAACCGGCATATCATCTCCGCTGCGTCGTGGGTTCCCTATACCCAGTACAACGACGTCATGCCGGCTGAAGGCCCGATCACTTACAACGGTTGGGAAGTGTGGCCATGGGGCCTTTACGACATCGTCACTCGCATATCGAAGGAGTACAACCGCCCCATCATCGAAATCACCGAGAACGGCTGTGCCTACTCCGACGGTCCGCTGCCGGAAAATCTCTCAAAGGTTCCTGATCCGCGCCGGATCGAGTTCTACCAGGGACATCTGGCGGAGCTTGCCCGTGCAATCAAAGACGGCGCGGATGTTCGCGGCTACCATGCATGGAGCCTGCTTGATAACTACGAATGGGCCGAAGGCTACAGCCAGAGATTCGGCCTGGTGTATGTTGACTTCCGTGACCAGAAACGCACCATCAAGGACTCCGGCTACTGGTACGGCCGCGTGGCGGCCGCTAACAACCTGAACGTTTGAAGCATTTAACTCGACGATAGCTTTGCTTGAACGCGGCGGCCTTTTCGTTTCCGACACGGGCCGCCATCTTTTTCGGCGTTCGCCTGGCACTGCGTAGCGCTGCCGCTGCCTTCCGCAGCTCAGGCGATTTATACTTGCGGCAAATTCAGGAAGGGTTCCCAACGGATGAAAGCTGTCTCGCGTCTCCGCGCTTCTTCTCTATTATTGACTCTCTCCCTTCTCGTCGCTGCGTCGCTGGCGATCACACAGACCGCGGCTGATCACACAGATACTGTCCTGCACCCGGCGGATCTGGCGAAGATCCTGCCCGGCTCGGTTTTCTTCCGGGGACAGTCAGCCACGACGCAGGGCCGCAACTCGGGCGGTGTCCACTATGCGGATGGATTCTTCACCTTCGCGACGCTGGTCGACAATTCCGGCTACTCGACCGGCATCCAGGAGAAGTACCAGGCGTACTTCATCACGGAGGTCCCGATCATCATCGGCGGACATGCTCTGCCTCCCGGAGCCTACGGAACAGGAATCATCAAGAACGCCAGCGGGCCGCAATTCGTCGTGCTGGATATTGGAGCACACGATCTCTTTACCACCGATGCAGTCAGCGATGCCAAGTTTCGGCGGCCAACTCCGCTGCAGGTAACTGAAGGAGACGCTCCGGGAAAATACCGGCTGTACTTCGGCCGCAACTACGTCGAGTTTCAGCGCGCAAAGTAAGAACCTAACACGGGCTAGCGGGCAGCACAATGCCGCGGCATTCTCCGAACCCTATGCGTGGATGACCTTCGCGCTCGCAGTATCCGCGCAGGATCACCTCGTCGCCATCTTCGAGAAACTTCCGCGTCTCTCCGTTTGCAAGCTGCAACGGCTCGGCCCCGCGGCGCGTGATCTCAAGCAGGCAGCCCAGCGAACCGGGCGAAGCTCCGGAAACCGTTCCGCTGGCCAGCAGATCGCCCGGCTGAAGATTGCAACCGTTGCTGGCGTGGTGCGCGAGCATTTGTGCCAGTGTCCAGTACAAATCGCGGAGATTGCCCTGACTCAACTTCACCGGAGGCGCATTCTCGGCCCGCATTCGTGCAGTTCTGAGCCAGACTTCGAGCTTCAGGTCGATTCCGCCGCGAGAACGGTCTTCAGCGGAGTTGAGATAGGGCAAAGGTTCTGGATCCCCCTCTGCGCGTGCAAACGCCGGCGCGCGAAATGGCTCCAGCGCGTCCATAGTCACCACCCAGGGCGAAATGGTAGTGGCAAAATTCTTGGCGAGAAACGGACCCAACGGCTGGTACTCCCATGCCTGAATGTCTCGAGCCGACCAGTCATTCAGCAGGCACAATCCGAAGATATGCGATTCCGCCTCGGCAATCGGAATGACCTCGCCCAGCGTGTTCCCCATCCCCACAAAGAAGCCGACCTCCAGCTCGTAGTCGAGCGAGCGGCTCGGCCCAAAGGACGGAACTTCCGCATCCGCAGTTTTCGTCTGACCGCATGGCCGCCGAATATCCGCCCCACTGACGACAATCGACGAGGCGCGGCCGTGATAGCCGATTGGGACATATTTGTAATTGGGTAAGAGCGGATTGTCCGGGCGGAACAGCCTGCCCACATTGGTCGCGTGATAAACAGAGGCGTAGAAGTCGGTGTAATCGCCGATGTGCGCCGGCAGCAGCATCTCCGTTCCTGCCTGCGGAGCAAGCGCCGGCTCAACCCGAGCACGTGTTCCGCGATCCGAAAGCAAGTCCATCACCTGCGTGCGAAGCACGGACACAGCCTCTCGGCCAAGAGCCATCAACGCGTTGAGCGAATCTGTTTCGCAGCATCGGGAAATTTCCACGTCGACTTGGGCGAGTAATCCGGACGCTACGGCAGCGTGGAGATCCAGAATCTGATCGCCTATGGCGACGCCCGGGCGCGCCAGGCTGCCGGAGCGACGAAAGACTCCGAAAGGAAGATTCTCGAGCGGAAAGTCCGTCTGCGGATCGTTCGCGCTTTCAACCCAGCTGCGCGTCACAGCCATCCCAGAGCTTTCAACTCCTCGATCGGTTCCAGGAATGAGCAGGAGCCGAAGGAAACCCCGAAATCGCGCCGCATCATGCCGATTTGGCTGGTTGTCACCGCACTCCCCTGCCAACGAACACTGTCTTCGCTCACGCGAAAGACCATCGCGGACTCCTGCTCAAGGGTCGCGACGATCGACTCTTCCTCTTTCCCCAGCCAGGCGAGCGCTGCAGCAAGAAATACGTTCATAAATCCGTGCATCGTTAGCGGCGGCCCATCAGAGTCGTCGTCCAGGTCGTATTCGCCACGCACTGCATGATGCAGCCCGGCGGTCGCCTTGAATGGGATTTGAGAATCCGCACATGCAATCAGAAACCGTGCGACCGTCATCGGATCGGGAACCGCATCCGGAGTCAAGCCGCCCATTCGAATCTTCGCCAGGACTCCAAATTGCGCGAGCACCGGCAACATCTCGCTCGCCCTCTCGGGAGGAAACTCGACGTATGCGATCAGGCCATCGGGAAGGCCCGTCAGCAGCCGCTTCGCGCTTCCGGGATCCGAAGCCTTCAGCTCGATCGCATCGATGAGCACCGCGCCCTGTGTGAAGGAATCGATCAGCGCCGCGTTTTCGACCGGATCATCCGAGCCAATTACGCTCAACAGCCATGTACGCTCACGCTCGTCACAGCACACCTCATTGAAGACATCTGTAAACTCGGACAGACGCCCGACGGGCACAATCAGCCTGCCCAGAGCCCCGCTTTCCTGCCCCGATGCATACTCGGAGTAGTTGCTGACCACCGCTTTCATGTCGAGAGCGGCGGGCGGAAACAATCCCGCATAGTCGATCATTCCGGCCATCAGTGCGCGAATAGCACTCATTCTTACGATCCCTGCTTACGATCCATGGAAATGCTTCTTCAGGCCCTGCCAGCATTCGTAGTACTCATGCTGGAGAATCTTTGTCTCCAGCGCAAACTTCGTAGGCCGCACAACCAGCTGCGTTTCAAACATGAAGGCCAGCGTGTTGCCCAGATACTGCGGTTTCAACTCGGCCGCGCTGGCCCGCTCCCAGGTTTCCGCATCGGGACCGTGACCGGCCATGCAGTTGTGCAGGCTCGCACCGCCGGGAACAAACCCTTCGGCTTTCGCGTCGTACTGGCCGAAAATGAGCCCCATGAATTCGTTCATCATGTTGCGATGAAACCATGGCGGACGGAAGGTATGCTCGGCTACCATCCACCGCGGTGGAAAGATGGCGAAGTCTACATTGGCCGTTCCCGGATTTACAGTAGGAGCTGTCAGAACGGTATAAATCGATGGGTCAGGATGATCGAAGCTGACCGTGTTAATGCAGTTGAAGTTCTTCAGGTCGTATTTGTAGGGCGCATAGTTTCCGTGCCACGCAACGACATCAAGCGGTGAGTGATCGACCTCCGCCACCCACAGGCGTCCGAGAAATTTGCTGACGGTGTGAAACGTGCCCTCGCGGTCTTCGAAAGCCGCTACCGGCGTAAGAAAGTCGCGCGAGTTAGCCAGGCCGTTCGCTCCAATCGGGCCAAGTTCAGGCAGACGGAAAGTCAGTCCATAGTTTTCGCAAATATATCCGCGTGCTGATTGGCCTTCGAGAACCACGCGAAACTTTACACCTCGCGGAATCACGCATATCTCGCCCGGCGCGACTCCGATAATTCCCAGCTCGGTGTGAAACCTCAGCGCGCCTTCCTGCGGAACGATCAGCATCTCGCCGTCGGCGTTGTAGAAGAAGCGGTCCTCCATCGAGGCGTTCGCCGCATAGACATGAATGGCCACGCCGGTCTGGAAGGCCGGATCGCCATTGCCGCCCATGGTGACGATACCGTCGACAAAGTCCGTCTTCTCCGTCGGCATCGGGATCGGGTTCCAGCGCAACTGATTCGGAGGAGTGGGAACTTCGGTGAACGGTCCGCTGCGAATCAGCTTTCCTGTTCCGTCGCTCGACTCGAAAGGCTTGTGCGTGACCGAAGGGCGAATCCGGTAGGTCCAGGTGCGGCGGTTTGTCGCACGCGGCGCCGTAAAGGGCGTTCCGCTGAACTGCTCTGTATAGAGCCCGAGAGGCGCCTTTTGCGGCGCATTCTGGCCGTGCGGTAGTGCTCCCGCAGCGGCTTCTGTGGCAAATTCATTGGCAAATCCAGACTGGTAACACAGCTCGTTGCCGGACTTTGACACTCTTCACTCCTTCAAGGACCTGCGCGAGCAGGACCCTCTAACTTATCTGTGAAGATCGGCGTTTGGCAAACCGCTCAGTCGGGCTTCGAGACGCGAAAGAGCCCGGGCAAGACCTCGCCGGCCTTACCGAGAATGACGTCGGTAAACATCTCCGCATTCAGCGGCCGCTCGGGACCCACGTATACCGTCCGTGCGCCGCTCCTTCGCGCCTGTTGTACGAAACTCGCCGCGGGATGCACCGTGCCTGATGAGCCGATGACCATCAGCATGGTGCAGCGGCCGAGTTCGTCGAAGATGCGGTCCATCTCCAGCGGAATCTCCCCGAACCAGACGATGTGCGGCCGGATCCGCGCACCGCAGGCGCAGCGCGGGATATCCGCCTCGTTTTCATAAATGCCTTCATCATGGAAGTCGCCGCGGCCGCAATCATTCTCACAGCGCGACCGAAAGAGCTCGCCATGCATGTGAATCAGGCGCGTCGATCCGGCGCGCTCGTGCAGCGGATCGACATTTTGAGTGCATAGGAAGAATCTGTCTCCGAGTTCGCGCTCTAGATCCGCCAGTGCGACGTGCGCCGGATTAGGCTGGCACTGCAGCGCATCCCGTCGCCGCATCGCGTAGAAGCGCCACACACGTTCGGCATCCGCTTCCCAGGCCTCGGGCGTGGCTACCTCTTCAATCCGGTAGCCGTTCCACAATCCGCCGTTGTCGCGAAAGGTCGGCAGGCCGCTCTCCGCGCTCACGCCGGCGCCGGTCAGAACAAAGACGCGGTCGGTTGGGCCAATTTCGATTGGGTTGAACTCGTTTGTGGGGCGCATGATCTATCTATATCGAAACAGCATCATGAAGCCAAAGTCCATGTGACTCTGCTGATGGCAATGAAAAAGTGTCGCCCCGGGATTTGACGCGACAAAGTCAACCTCGGCCGTCGTGTTTCCCTTCACTACTACAACGTCTTTGCGCAGCCCTGACATCGGCTTGCCTTTCAGGCTGGTCACTTCGAATGTATGGCGGTGCAAATGAATAGGATGATCGTCGGTGCTCTTGTTCTGCATCACGAGCCGGTAGCGCTTGCCATCGTCGAGCGTGAGCGTGTCTGTTTTTGGATAGGATTTGCCGTTGATCATCCAGTAGTCGAACTCGCCGTGACCGCGAAATTTCGAGGTGAAGACCAGAGGGATGCGCACATCGGGTTCACTCGCCGTCGCCTCTTGTTTGGCGAATGGCCGGTACTCCCAGATCGTCTCCGGAGGATCGATCCACTTTGGCTCGCCTCGCTGGCCCGCATACTCCACGACCACACCCATGCCCGCCCTGCGGATCTCCGCACGCGTTTCGCCCAGCACCCACACGCCCGGCTGATTCATCTCGACGAGCACGTCGATGCGCTCTGCCGGAGCCAGCCGTACAGCCTTCGCGCGACGCTGCGCCGGAACAGGGTTTCCATCCATCGCTACAACCGTCATATCGTGTCCGGCTAGCGCAAGCCAGTGAGTCATCGTGGCGCTCGCGTTCAGCACGCGAAACAGCGCCCGCTGCCCTTCGCGCACGCGAATCGGGTCGCCATGTCCCAGCATCCGATCGCCAATCGTCGCGTATTCGTACACCGCGTCCATCGAGGCGTCGGCCGATCCACCCATGTATGCGTTCCAGTCATGCAGCGTGAGAAAAATCTCCTGATCGTATGCTCTCGGCTCGTTCTGCGGCTCGATGTAGAAGCATCCGAACTGCCCCGTATAAGTTCCGCGCTTGAAGTCATGCCCGGCATAGGTATGCGTGTGATACCAGCGCAGGCCCGCCGGTCTCGGCGTAAAGCTGTACCGCAGCTGCCCGCCCGGCGCAATCATCGGCGACCCTTCCTCCATCGCTCCATCCTGGAAAGACGGAATCCACTGTCCGTGCCAGTGCACAATCTCCGGAATGTCGTTCTTGTTTGTGACGTCAATCGTGACCGGCTTGCCCTCGGGCCAGCGAATCAGCGGCCCCGGCACCTGACCGTTATAGGCCACCGTATGAATCACCTTGCCGGGGGCGATTTCAAGCTTCAGCGGCGCTATCTCCAGCCGGAAATCCGCATCTGGCTTCGCCTGGGCTAATGCCCTCGCTGCAGGACTCGCGCCCACGGCCGCGATTCCAGCTTGCGCGAGAAACTCACGGCGATTCATCATTGCGTGCTCTCTGAGCTGCCCGCTCGATGGTGCGTCCAGTCAAATCTTCGCCCCACAATTCCCTTGACGATGAGGTGATCGGTAGCGGCGGTCACTCCTACACCCACGCCGAAGTTAATCTCCCAGTTGGGAGACACATTCAGATCGATCGCCGGAAAAAACTGCTGCTGCTGATTGTGGAAGGAGTAGATGTCCCGCAGACTTCCGTAATCCGCATAGTATTCGAGGCCGCCCGATATGTATTTAGTGAAGTCATAACTGAACTTCGCGCTGGGTGCAAAACCAACTCCCTGCGAAACGCTCTGCCCATGAAACGATCGTTCGAAAGCAGGATTGACGGCGAAATACCATCTTCCGATCTGCTTATCAACGATGGGCCGAATCTCCCAGGTCCATGTATCAGTCGAAAAGTCGCGCCGCTGATAGCCGATCTCAGTCGACAAGCTTACGCCGATCGGCCAGTGCCAGCTATCCGGCGCCCGTACCCGCGGCCGAATATGATCGCCTACCCACTGCCATCCCTGGCCGCTGCGCGCGCTGGTGAAGACGTAGAAGCCCACCTCTGACCAATTGTTAATGCCCTGGGTAATTTCAAGCGTCTCATGCTCCGCATGGTTCGTGGGGTAAAGCTGATCGGCTGCATAGACCGATCCGGGTAGCGGCTTGCTGCCGTCGACAGTGAAGTTGCTATGCAGCTCAAGCATCGTTGTATTCGGCGCGACGGTGTCTGAACCGTAAACCTGAATCTCGTAATTATTCTGGGCGGCCGCCGGATTGACGGCAGAGACGAACAGCAATACCGCAACCGGCCACAGCAGGCCAATCTTCCTTCCTCTAATCCGGAGCAAAACGAACGACACCTCCGCGGCGCAACAGTTACTCAGACGTAAAGATGAAGGACTCGGTGCTGAAGACGAAAATAACAAGCCCAGATGACGACAAGTTCATCTTTCTCCAGGCCTTGGTTCCGTGTGAACTATGCTGAATCTATGGTACCTGTGGGCGACCGGCACCTCGTGCAGATTGTCAATGCGGCGACGGCCGACGCCGCGCGGCGATCGGGTGACTGGCTCAAGTGCCGTCCTGGATGCACGCAATGCTGTATAGGAGTTTTCTCGATCACACAGCTCGATGCTGTTCGCCTGAGAAGCGGACTAGTTGAGCTTGACCAAACCGATCCGGTGCGGGCGGCAGCTGTCCGCGGGCGTGCGCGCAAGTCGATCGACCGTCTCCGTATCGATTTTCCCGGCAACGCCGAAACGGGCGAGCTCGATGAGGATCATCCTGCATTCGCGGACTTTGCGAACGACGAACCCTGTCCCGCGCTCGACCCGGCAAGCGGAACCTGCGACCTCTACGCCGCACGGAACATGACCTGCCGGATCTTCGGTCCGCCGATCCGCTCCCAGGACGGGATCGGCGTATGCGAGCTCTGTTTCGACGGCGCCAGCGAAACAGAGATTCTAGCCGCGGAGTTGTGCGTAGATTGGGTAGAGATCGAGGACTCGCTGACTACCCTGGCTGAAAAGCAGACCGGCCGGAGCGGTGGCACAATCGTCGCCTTCGCTTTGCTCACCGAGCCGGCTGCGGACCGGTCCATCCATCCCCGGAAGTGACCGTTTAACTTCGCGCCCTCGTCTTCCGGTCACAACATTTAGCGTGGAAGGCGGAGCCGATCATCGCGTAAGAAACAGAGAATTCAGGGCCTTGTGGGCGCAAGAACGAAAGATCCGTCGTATTGGATTTCACTGCAAACAAAAGTTTTCTGACCGGAAAATCTCCACAAAATGCTGTAACCTTATCGCGCTGCCGCACTCACATGCGGTAGACGGGTCTCCCGCCGGCATAGTGCCCAGGTCTGGACCCGAAATGGAGGAATGACACATGAAGCATTCGATGAAGACCCTGATGGTCGCTGCGGCAGTTTCTGGTTTGCTGAGCGGAGCTGCAACTCTGCAGGCTGCGACTCCTCGGACCACGAACCCCGTACTCAAGGCGGGCAAAGCGTCGTTCAGCAGCGCCTCGCTCAATCAGGACACCAGCAAGCACTCCTGTAAGGGCAAGAATGACTGCAAGGGCCAGGGTGGCTGCAAGAGCAGCGACAATGGCTGCAAAGGCAAGAACAGCTGCAAGGGCAAGGGCGGGTGCGCAACCGACGGCTCCAAGCATCCTTCCTAGTTGTAAAACGCACTTAGTTTCGCTTCGGGGCCAGCGCACATCATGCTGGCCCTGTAACTTCAGTTTTGGAGTTTTTCCTCGTGCCCGCAAATCGATTCAATAGTTTTACCGAGTATGGAGTCGGCATTGGCTTGCGGATTCCGCATTATCGCCACATCCTGACAAAAAAGCCGGTCGTCGACTGGTTTGAGATCATCTCGGAAAACTACATGATCGACGGAGGCCGCCCGCTTGATGTTCTGGACAAAATCCTCGATCAGTACAAGGTAGTGCAGCACGGGGTCTCGATGTATTTCGGATCGGCAAGCGATCCCGATCCTGCACATCTGCGCCGATTGAAGCAGCTTGTTAAACGCACCAACACACCCTGGCTGAGCGATCATCTCTGCTGGGGATCGGTCGACGGACGCTACACCCACGACCTTCTTCCTATGCCCTACACATGGGAAGCGGTGAAGATCACGGCGGACCGCATTTGCCACGTTCAGGATTTTCTCGAGATCCCCGTCGTGGTCGAGAATGTCTCCAGCTATGCCGAATATCACGTCTCCGAAATGACGGAATGGGAATTTCTCAACGAGGTTGTCGAACGTGCCGATTGCGGCATTCTGCTTGACGTGAACAACATCTACGTCTCATCGCAGAACCATGGCTTCGATCCGTTCACCTACGTAAACGCTGTTCCCGCCGAACGCATTGCGCAGATTCACATTGCCGGCCACTCAAAATTTGAGAAGTACATCCTCGACACGCACGATCATCCGGTTCTGGAGCCCGTGTGGCAGCTCTACGCGCGAACCATCGAGCGCGCCGGCCCGACTGCGACCCTTCTTGAGTGGGATGACAACATTCCGACCTTTGAGGAAGTTCACGCAGAAGCATTGAAGGCCAATCGCTTTCTCGCCGCAGCAGCGGCAAAGCAGCCCACCGCCGATCTCGCGCTTCAGGAGACTGCGCGATGAGCGAGCTTCTCGAACTTCAGCGCCGCGTGGCGGCTGCCATCATGCACCCGCTCACCAAGAGCGAAACGATGCCGCACCGTCGTCGCGATGGTGTCTCGAATGAAAGCGAGGCCGCGGCATTCATCAAGCCGAACGACCGTCTGACCAGCTTTGAGCGATTGGAAATCTACAACCGCCAGTACTGGTTCAGGCTGTACACCTCGTTTGAAGAGGACTTTCCCGGACTTGAAGCGATCGTCGGGCGCGCCAAGTTCGACAAGTTGATGCGCGAGTACCTGACGGAATGCCCATCGCAATCCTTCTCGCTGCGCAATCTTGGCTCCCAACTCGAAGGCTGGCTGCTGGAACATCCCGAGTATCTCGAACCACGGCGCCAGCTCGCCCTGGATATGGTGCGCCTGGAGTGGGCCCACATCGAAGCCTTCGATGCCGGCGAGGATCCACTGCTTGATGCCGACGACCTCGCCTCCATCAACGAGAACTCGGTCCTGCGCATGCAGCCGAATTTGCGCGCACTCGAATTGCATTATCCCGTCGAAGACCTGCTCATTGAGTTGCGCAGCGAAAGCGGCAGCAGCGATTCATCCAGCAATAACGCCAGCGCAGCGCGAAAAACCCGGCGCGTTCGACGCGTCGCTGCGCTGGAGCCTGAGAAAATATTCCTCGCAGTCCACCGCCATCAGAACTCGGTTTACTACAAGCGCCTGGAACGCGAAGATTATCGCCTTCTCACGTCGTTGCTCTCGGGTGTTGCCATCGGCCACGCCATCGACTCCGCCTTCGAAGATAGCGCCATCGCCGAAGAGGCGCGAGGCCATTGGCTGCAGCAGGTCTTCGCATCCTGGTCATCGCTTGGCTGGTTCACACGATAAGAGAGGCATAGCCTTATGAGCACGTCATCTAAATCTCTGCCCGCGACAAAAGCGTCGGGGCTCAGCGGCCTCTATCGCCTCTTCTGTGCTGCAGCGCACCTCCTGCGTTCGCCATTTCTGCTGTTCGTCCGACTCTATTGGGGATGGCAATTCATGCAGACCGGCTGGGGTAAGCTGCACAATCTTTCGCATGTCACCCAATTCTTCTCGAGCCTCGGCATTCCTGCGCCCGGTCTAATGGCACCGGCAATTTCGTGTCTGGAATTTTTTGGGGGAATATTGCTGATTCTCGGGCTGGGAACGCGGCTGATAGGGTTTCTGCTCGCATGCAACATGCTGGTCGCCTATATTACGGGCGACTTGATGGCGTTGAAGTCGATCTTCAGTGATCCCGGCAAGTTCTACATCGCCGACCCATTCACGTTTCTCTTCGCCTCGTTGATTGTTCTGATTTTTGGAGCGGGACTTTTCTCGCTTGATGCCGTCATCGATAGAAAATGGCTCAACCATAGAGGAATCACCAGCGCATGACCAGGCCTGCGCCTGTCCATCCACGCGAGACAGCCTCCGAACAGGAGCTCATCACGTCGATCCTTGCCGGACAGCGCGAAAATTTCCATCTCCTCATACGTCCATACGAGCAGCAGCTTTTTCGCACAGCGCTTGCGCTGGTGAAGAACGAGGCCGAGGCTGAGGACGTTGTTCAGGATGCCGTCCTCAAGGCCTACCGCAAGCTCGCCAGTTTTCGCGGAGACGCCAAGTTCAGCACCTGGCTCATCGCTATCACCCTGAACGAGGCCCGCGGACGCCTGCGCAAAGCGGGGCGCGTCGCCTTCGATTCCATTGACGAACAACGCGAAGAGAATGGTGATTACACACCCGCCGCCCTTACCGACTGGCGAGAAGTGCCCCTCGCCGCCCTCGAGCGTCAGGAGACCCGCGCTCTTATCCAGGAAGCTGTCGCCGCGCTGCCCGAAACCTATCGCGAAATTATCACCCTCCGCGACGTCGAAGAACTGAGCATTAACGATACCGCCGCATTGCTCGGCATATCGGTGGCGTTGGTGAAAGTGCGCCTGCATCGCGCACGCATGCTGTTGCAGAAGAGACTTGTCCCCCATCTACGGCTGCTCACTAAGCCCGCGCGCAAGCGGCTGGGTCTCGGGAGGCTGTCATGGCTTTGAACTGCCGCCACGTCTGGGACCACATCTCCGAATATATTGACAACACGCTCGACCCGGAGGTGCGTGCCGAGGTTGAACGCCATCTGGCGACTTGCGAAATCTGCTCCGCGATCCTTGACTCCACACGCAACATCATCGTGCTTATGGCCGACGATCGCGTCTTCGAACTGCCGCTCGACTTCAGTAAGCGTTTGCATGCGCGGCTCGACGAGGTACTGCGGTCGGAGGATCCCGAGCCGCTCGGAATGAGTCCCTAGTCTCAATAATGGTGAGGATGATGGAGCATGGAATGCGTCCACCATTCGAGACCGAGCAGCACAAGCGTAACGATGGCGAGCACAAATTGAAGCCATTGTGAGCGCTTTTCCTTAGTGCTCAGCGGCTGCAGCCTCCATTGCGATGCCGGGCGCCTCCGCAGGTTCCATTGTCTCCACAGCACGTAGAGATTGATGAGCGCTCCCGCCAGGGCAAGAACCATCATCGGAATGCGGATCGCATCGCGGTGAAATCCTTTGGCCGGAGCATCGGTACCAGCGGCTGCCGCCAGAGCTCCCAGGCCAATCAACACCCGGATTCCGCTGATGGTGAGCACCGCTGTACACAGGCTCTGCAGCAGCGCGAAGATAAAGCTGGACCAGCTAACCCATCGAGTTCTGTGCTCTACCGATTGCATCAGGCTGCTGCACCGTTCAGGATCGCGGGCGAATCCGAGGTCCTCGAATCTGGGTTCATAGAAACATCCTATAGCCTTCACGAACCTTTCACGCGCTTTGCCCGCCGGTGGGGCGCCATCCGGGCAGAATCCATATTTATGCTGACGATAAACAGAACCCACAGAGCCCTGATTATTCTTGTCTTCGCCTTTGGCCGGAGCTACATTGAGCCATGGTGACCGCGACTTTTCCTGCGTCCGTGTACCTCCGCTCATATCCCCGCATATCTCCCCTTTCGCCCGAAGGAGCCGTCCATGCCTGTTGACGCAACCAACCTCTCCGGTGTTTCTCGCCGCTCTTTTCTCCGCTTTGCCGCCGCAGCCTCCGCCGTAACCGCCGTCCCCATCCTGACGGAAGCACACTTGGCCCTCGCGCAACGCCGCAAATTTACCTACCAGGCGCCGCCACACGACGCTGTCCGCATCGACGCGAACGAAAATCCGCTGGGACCCTGCTCGGGAGCGTGCGCCTCGATCTCCAGCCTGATTCCCGAGGGCGGCCGCTACGACTACGACCTGACCGAGAAGTTCGTCAGCACTTTCTGCACTGTCGAGGGCCTGAAGACCGAATACGTGCTCCCCTATGCCGGGTCGAGCGAGCCGCTGCATTACACCGTGCTGGCCTTTACATCAAAAGAGAAGCCTTACGTAACCGCCGATCCCGGATACGAAGCAGGCATGCACGCCGCCGACCTCAACGGAGCGAAAGTGGTGAAGGTGCCGCTTACCGCGACACACGCGCACGATGTGAAGGCCATGGCCACGGCAGATCCCAATGCCGGAGTGATCTACGTCTGCAATCCCAACAACCCAACCGGCACCACGACGCCGCGGTCAGACATCGAATACCTGCTGGCCAATAAACCGAAGGGCTCAATCCTGCTCATCGACGAAGCCTACATTCATCTCTCCGACGGGACGCCGTCTCTCGATCTGGTGAAGGCGGACAAGGATGTGATCGTCCTGCGGACCTTCTCAAAGATCTATGGTATGGCCGGGGTTCGCTGCGGAGTCGCCGTCGGGCGCCCCGATCTGCTCGAAAAGATCCAGTATTTCGGCATGAACTCCATGCCGATCATGGCGGTCGCTGCCGCTACGGCAAGCCTCCAGGACAAAGACATCGTGCCGCAGCGCAAGAAGATCAATGCGGACATCCGCAACGAGACCTTTGAATGGCTTGCCGCGAATAATTTCAGCTTCATTCCTTCTGAAACCAACTGCTTTATGCTGCAGACCAACCGCCCCGGGCGCGAAGTGATGGCGGCGATGGCCAAGCAGGGGGTGTATATTGGCCGCGTCTGGCCGATCATGCCGACTTATGTACGGATTACTGTCGGGACGCACAGCGACATGCAGAAGTTCCAGTTGGCATTCAAGCAGGTCATGAGCTCCTCAAGCACAGCTGGCCTCGAGTTGCCGGAACTTCCCGCAGGTCTTCGCAACACCCCATTCACTCACTTGTCCTGAAGGAATTGCAGGCACAGAAAAAGTCCCAGCCAAAATGGCCGGGACTTTTTCTTCTCGCGTATTGTTCTTATTTATTTAGAACGTACCGCGATAACCTCGATTTCAACCAGCGCCCACGGAGCAGCGAGCGCCGCGACCTGCATGGCAGCTCGTGCCGGCTTATTCGGTTGCTCCGCAGTGCCGAAATATTGCGTGTACGCCGCCTGCAATCCAGCAAAGTCGAGCTTGCCACCCTTCTCGGGATCGCCTGCCATATATACGTGCATCATCACGACATCCCCGAGCGTGAGCCCCTGCTCTTTGAGAATGGCCTGGATCTTTAGAATTTCGCTTGTGGCCTGCGCTTTGGTGTCTCCGTAGACTGCCGCAGTTCCCTTGGCGGGGTCGGCCGGGGTCACCGGCGAAGCGATTTGTCCGCTCACGTAAAGAGTGTCACCCGCCCACACCGCTGTCGCCAGCGGAGACGTCGCGGATTGAATGTGCTTCACTGTCGTCTGTGCGTGCGCGGATCCCGCCACGCAAATCGCGACCGCTGCAGCGGACGCACCGATAGCCTGCCTCCAATTCATCTCTATCCTCATTTTTCTGTGGGCCCTCGTCTTCTATGCCTGCTGTCCGGTTGCCGCGCCGCTGAGCTTCGCCGTCTGCACCCGCTCGGAAATCATGGCGATTGCACGATGCGAGGCCAGCGCCGCGCCTTCCTGCCATCCGATGATATGGCTGCAGTGGTCGCCGGAGAAGTAGATCCTGCCGTCGGGCTGAATGAATTCCTTGTACGGGCCGTCGTAATACTCCGTCGATCGCCCCGCCACATAGGTCGGCGCGCGGCCGACCCACGAGCCCAGGTTGTATGGAATCTCGCCCCAGTTCACATACATCGGGTTCTTCATCTCCTTGCCGTGCCCGGGATGCAGTTTTTCGATCGCCTCCCGCGAAGCGTCGATCTTGGCTGCAACGCTCGGCAACTTACCGAAGTCGCTGTGGTTCTCAACGCCATAGCCCGAAATAACCACTCCGTTCTCCGAAAACAGCTTCCAGCTTGGATACCAGATAACGTTCACCGGCCCTTTCACCACAAAGGATAGGCCGCCGTAGAGGTTGTAATCCTGCTCCCAGAAGCGGCGCGACTCCCAGGCCACTTTGTAAGCGGAGTCATATCCGACCTCTGCAATGGCCTGTTTGATGCGCGGCGAGAAATCGTTCGGAATCGTCTTCAGAATGCTGATGGGTAAAGCACAAATGCAATAGTCCGCATCGATCGTCTTTACCGAGCCTGACTTCGCGTCGGTGTACGTGACCTTAACACCCGCATCGGTCTTGCGGATCTCCTTCACTGGGGCACCATACTGCACCACGTCCCCCAGTTTCTTCGCAAAGGCGTAAGGAATCCGATCCATCCCGCCAACCGGCTGAAACATCGTCGCCTGCATGTCCAGCATCTCTTCGAACATCATGCCCTGCCAGAAATTCGCATCGAGAAGCGAACGCATATCGAGAGGCTGGCGCAAGACCTCTGTCTCCGGGCCGGCACCGGCGAACCTGGTCACGCCGGCGCGCTCCGAACCAGTGTAGGAGTAGTCCGGCTTCAGGTCGCCGTAGATGCGCAGAAAGGCGAGCATCCGCTCCTGATCTTCCTTCGAAATCTCCTGGTCCAAAGCGTCCTTGCGGATGCATTTGGCCAGCAGCTCGGACACATGGCCGCGTGTGTCATTGATCGCCTCACGCTGCTCGATCGCCTTGCCGCCAAAGGCGGCATCGCACTGCAGCAGTGAGCTGCGCGAAGTATTCACCTCAACTTCAAGCGGCACTCCCAGCTCTTTGCAATAGCCGAGCATCGTCTTATGAATTGAAGGCAGCCGGGCTGGGCCGGCGTTGAAGTAGCTGCTGTCCTCCCAGTCAGCCGTCTGCACCGTGCCGTCATTAAACCGAATTTTGGTGCCGTTACGAACAGTCCAGTTGCGGCCGCCGGGTCTCTCCCTCGCCTCTAGCACGGTGCACGAATAGCCGGCCTTGCCCATTTCGTAAGCCGCCACCAGCCCGGCGATTCCACCGCCCAGAATGACGACTTTTGTTCCTTTTCCTGAGCCGCTTTCCATTGCCAGAGGCATCGCGTTCGTCTCCGGCACGGCCATTAATCCAAGATGTTGCATCGTCAGGAATGCCGCACTGTATCCGCCCGCCCGGCCCACCCGCATTAAGAATTCGCGCCTGCTACAACCCATCTTTGTCTCCACTCCTGATCATTTCTTAACAAGGCACGGCGCCCGCAACTGCTGCAGACGCCGTGAATCCTGAATCGCAGCGGGCTTAGAAGATGATCTTCAATGCCAGCTGGGTGTTGAATGGTTCGCCGGCGCCAATTCCCGGAGCACCGTTGAAGCTGCCGATGGTGGTGAACAGATTAAGTGCGTTGTCCTGTGTAAACGAGGGATTGAAACTGCCATTCAATGGTGGAGCGAAGTTCGTCCTGTTAAAGAGATTGAACATCTCAACGCGGAACTGGGTGGTGACGCGTTCTCCAATTGGCGTGTTCTTGAACACTGAGAAGTCCACGTCGCCATAGCCAGGACCATAGTAGGCGTTACGCCCGGTGTCGCCCCAGGTTCCCGCAGGGGCATCCACGAAGGCTGCCGGATTCAGCCAATTCGCGCCGACCTTACCTTTGCGATAGCCTGCATAGGGACTGACGCCCGGAACATAGTTGGCGCGCTGGTTTCCGTCGCTAGTCCCTGAGGTATCACTTGAGCTGTACACCGAGAACGGTAGTCCGCCATGGAAGGTCATGAGACTGTTCAGCTGCCAGCCTCGCGTGAGCCCCTTCCACTTCTGTCCTCCGGGAACATCGTAGGTGAAAAGAGCGACAAAGATGTTTCGATTATCGAAATCGCTCGGTCCATAGTCGCCTTTGAAGTTAAAACTGTCCTGCGGCAGGGCACCGCGGTAAGCCGTCACTTCGTCGAAGCTGTGCGACCAGGTGTACGCCGCTTGCGCAGTCAGTCCATGCAGATTTGAAACCCGCAATGTTGCCTGCAGCGCATTATAGTTGGAGGTTCCAATGCTCTGGATTTCATTGATAAATGTGAAATCCGGAAATTGAGAGAAGTACGGCCGGCTGCAATTCTGAATAGTGTAACCAGCCGGGCAGCCAGGGGAACCGCCAGCTGGATTTGTCAGATTACCGCTGTTCAGGGCTGCCTGGTTGATATCTCGGATAGAAAGTAGATGCCGCCCCTCACTTCCTACATAGCCAATTTGAGCTACAACTTTATTCGTTAAGCTCTGCTCAATTTGCAGGTTGTAATTCATATTGTGCGATGGCTGGAAATTCTTGGCTATGGAGAAAATGCTGTTCGAGGCAAGAGAAGAGGGAAAGACATTGACCCCCGATACAATTGAGTAATTGTTGCGAGTTGCGGTAGTTACTGTTCCACCTGTACCGGGGTTCCCCTCAACGCCATTTGGGGCCCCGTTGCCCGGACGATTGTCGAGGAATGGATTCAGGTTTGGAGTGTCGAAGTAAAGTCCGGCACCGGCGCGAATGACCGTGGTCGGTCTTGCCTGGTAAGAAAATCCGACGCGAGGGCTGAAGTTTGTCCAGGTCGGATCGTAGAGAGAGCTGATCTGATTCCCCTGATAAACCACGCCGCCGAGATTCGGCCGGAATACCGATAGATTCTTCCACTGGTTATGGAGCGGCCCCTCATAGTCGTAGCGCAGGCCATAGTTGACGTTTAACTTCGGACTAAGCTGCCAGGAATCCTGTGCGAATAAAGCGAACGTATTTACAAATACCTGCCGGTCAGGATCACCGAGTGCAATTGACGAGGTAACCACATTTCCCGCCATGAAGTCGGCAAGGGCATCAATGCGAGGGTCGCCGGTGTCCCATGAGTCGGTTGGATTCGCGGTTGCATCTGGTCCCTGTGTGCCATCAAAGGTGAAGCTTCCCAAAGCATGACGATGATAGAACTCGTCAAGCTGCGCCTGGCGAAACTCGCCGCCAAACTTGAACTGATGCTTGCCCACCGTCCAGGCAACATCATCCGTCAGGTGACCCGTGATGTCATTACGGCCCTCAGGCGGAGTCTCACCAACCGCATCAAAGCCTGCGATCTGCAGATTCGCGGCTCCGGACAGCGAAGAGCCGGTGACGAGACCTAAACTGGCCATATCGAAGCTGTTGTTGTAATCGTTGAAGACCTGGTTAAAATAATTCACGCCCAGAAGCAACTGGTTCGTGATGGTCGGCGTAAAGACGTGGTTGTATACGATGGCGTAGTTTTGCACATGGATCGGCGCCACTTCATAGTAGTAGTACAGGCTAGAGCCTACCGGCGCTACCTGGTTCCCTTGCCCGACGAACCAGTGGGCGGTGAGGCTATTCTTATCGTTGATTGTATAGTCTATTTTCGCGAGGCCGTTGTAGCTATACCCATACTCATTAAATGAACTGGTATAGTTGTTGACCGTTGCCGGCAAGCTACCCGTCGCTGCGGCTGGCCATAGCGTGCTGAGCATCGCCGTGGATACAGGGTTCACCGGCACTCCAAAACTGGCCAGCGCGGCCTTTGCTTCGGCCTGCCACGGCTGCGACGGCTCTGTTGCCTGATCCGGAACGCCGATAGTGAACCGCTGATGTTCGTAAGTCACAAACCAGAAGAGCTTGTCTCGAACGATTGGCCCCCCGGCGGAGAAACCATAGTTATAGTTGCGAACTTCTTGCTTAACAGGTGCCGTAAAAGGATTAGTCGCGCCCAAAGCTTCGTTGCGATTGTAGTAGTAGGCGGTGCCATGAATCTGATTGGTGCCTGACTTCAGCGAGAGATTGACGCTGCCACCTGGATTTCTGCCGGATTCGGGAGCGGCCTGTGTTTGTGCCGAGAATTGATCGACTGCGTCGATGGGAAGGATGATGCCTGCAATTCCGGACACACCGCCCTGGTTGACCGCGGGGATATTATGCCAGAGGTCGTTGTTGTCGATACCATCAATCTGCCAATTGATCTGATTGGCGCGCGTACCGTTAAGAGAACCGTAACCGCCGGCACCCGAGTTGGAAAACCCCGGCGACAGAATAAGCAACTGCGTAAAATCTCTGCCATTCAGCGGCGTGTCCTGCAGGGGTTTGCCGCTTACCACGGCGGTCTGGGTCGTCGACGTGGTATCGAGCGACAACGCTGCCGCGTTCACTTCGATTGTGGTTGCTTGCTGAGCCACACTTAATTTGATTGGCAGACTATAAATCGAGCCCGCCTTTACCGGTACCTTGTCGACCTTCACTTTCTGAAATCCGGGGGCCGTAGCTGTGACGTCGTACGCGCCCAACGGCAAATCCTGAAAGGTAAACTCGCCACCGCTCGATGTAATAGTGGTGTGGGTGACGCCCGTGGCTGGATCCACGGCAACTACCTCTGCGCTTGGGACTACTGCTCCGGACTGGTCGGTCACAACGCCGTTTAAACCGCCGCGGAACGTCTGGGCCTGAGAAGCCGGAGCCAGTGACAGCCCGATTCCCAGAAGGAGCAGCAAGGTAAATGATAAAAGCCGCCTGCTTCGGAATGACATAATGCAGAGCCTCCAAAGGGTTTTCGTGTGAGTTTTGTGTTTTGTGTTATCTCGGGAGCTTGCGAGTTGGTGAACACTCAGAGACGGATCAGATCAACATCTCTCGAAGTATTTATCCTGCCTCTTACGCAATCTTGAGGAATGAAACGCCGCGAAGATGACTGCCATGACCAACCGTAGGACATGGGTTGCCAGGATTCAAGAGGAAAGTATTTCTCTATCAGAGAGAGCGATTACTGCTATAAGGGATCGCTTATAACAGGCCCAGGCTGCGCGCAAGCTGGCGATGACTGAGTTTAGCGCCGGACACTGATCATTACAGGTCGGAACTGCGCTTTCAGAGTGTCCCTATAACGACTCACCGGCATGACCGATAAAAGTTAGTTATGGGTAATGAATTTGCACCCGTCACGGGTACACAATCTGAATTCCTGGGACTTCTTTTACTCGCTCCGTAAGGCACGCATCGGCTCTACGCTTGCCGCCCGCCGGGCCGGTAGAGCAGCGGCGATCATGGCGACGCCGGCAACCAGCGCGGTCGCGACGATCAGCACCAACGGATCCGCGTTTGAGACACCAAAGAGCTGGCTCTTCAAGAGGCGCGTGATCGCGATGGTGAGCGGAACAGCGATGGCAACGCTGATTCCCGCAAGCTTCAGCACATCCTTCAGCACCAGAACGACAATGCCGGTTCGATCCGAGCCCAGAGCCATGCGGACGCCGATCTCGCGTGTTCGCTGTGCCGTCGCATAAGCGAGCACACCGTAGAGACCGATTCCCGCAAGCAGTGTCGCCAGAACACCGAAGCTGACAGCCAGCAGCGCGATCATCCGCTCGTCATTGATGTTCTGGTCAATCTCGGCATCCATCGTGCTCAGGCCGTCAATCACGAGCTTCGAATCAATCTGTTGTACCGCCTGCCGGGTCATCACCATCGCGGCGTCCGGAGCTCCCCACGTCCGTATGTAGTAGTGCATGCCCGCCGGGTTCGAGTCCTGGGCGGCTGGACGATACAGGCTCATCTTAACGGTTCCGCGCATGTTGCGGTGGATGTAGTCGCGCACTACGCCAACAATCTCAATGTCGTATTTCAGATCCTTGCCACCGCCGTTCGCCAGTCTCCTCCCAATCGCGTTCTGCGAGCTGCCGAAGAACCGCTTCGCCAGTGCCTCGTTCACAATCGCTACCGGGGAGCGCGTTGCATCGTCTGCCTGTGTAAACGCCCGTCCCGCCAGTAACGGGACCTTCAGCGTCGTGAAGTAGTCGGGCGTCACAGAGGGCCGCTCCGCGTTCATATCCTCGCCTTCCCTTGGGGTGTAGCCCTGCACGCTGATGTTTCCGCTCTCGCCGTTGTCGGCCAGTTCTGGATCGTCGGTCGCGCCCACGCCGGCAACCCCCGGCAGCGCCGCCAGCCGGTCAAGTATGCGCCGGTGAACGGGCAGCACCGTATCTTTGCTGTATCCCGCGAGATTTGGCTCCAGACCGAATGTGATCAGGTGATCCGTCACAAACCCGACATTTACGTTGCGCAGATTGTGCAGCGTTCGCACAAACAGACCGGAGCACGCAAGCAGAAGCAGGCTCAACCCAATCTGCAATGCCACCGTTGCCCGCCGGAAGGTCAGCCTCCCACCCATGCTTGCCGCGCTCTGCTCCTTCATCTGGCTGACGAGATCCGGCTTCCAGAACTGCAGCGCAGGAGCCAACGCAAACAACAGGCTCACGCCAATTGCCACCGCGAAATTGAATGCCAGCACACGGCCGTCGATGCTGGTTGAAAACGGCGGCTGCCCCTCGCCGCTGGTCATGCGGCCCACCAGAAAGCGCGTCGCCGCGGGAACCAGCGCGAGGCCGGCTGCTCCTCCCAGAACCCCAAGCACCAGGCCTTCGATTACCAGTTGCCGCACAACCTGGCGGCGCCTGGCTCCGAGTGCATAGCGCATGGAGAACTCGCGCATCCGCCCAGCCGATCGCACCAGAACCAGGCTGGCGACGTTCACCGCGGCCATCAGCGCAACCAGAACCACCATCCCCATCACCACCAGCAGCGGCGTTCGCAGGTCGTCCCTTGAATACGAGAAACCCTGCGAGCCGTCGACAAGCAGCAGCGAGCTCCTGTTGACAAAGCCATCGACAAATCGCTTGGAATTGTTCTTGAACAGCGGCAGTTCGGCAGCACGCAGCGAGTGCCACAGAGGCGCCATCGCTGCCTGCGCCTGGGCGCGTGTCTCGCCGGGCTTCAGCCGTCCGAGAATATTCAGCCAACGTGAATCGTGACGGTCGAGATCGCTGGTATTCGGCACGACTACCGGCTTCATCGTCATGGGAACAAACAGATCTGCCGGCGAGCCCCAGATTGCACTGTCAAATCCCGGCTTCGATACTCCGACAATCTGAAAGGGATGGCCATTCACCGCGAGCGTCTGTCCAACAACGTGCGGGTCCGCCGCAAAGTGATTCTTCCAGTATCGAAAGCTCAGGACGGCGACCGGGCTGCCATTTGTAACTACGTCGTCCTGCTGCACCAGGAGGCGGCCAACTGCGGGCTGTACGCCCAGGACATCGAAATAGTTGCCGCTCACCAGCTCGGCATTTACGAGCGCCGACTGCTGCTTCCACTCGATGCCCGCTTCCGCCTGCACCATTGCGATCAAACCGTCGAAGACCTTGTTCTGGTCGCGCAGGTCCTTGTACATCGGATAGGAGAAGTACGCCTTCTCGTCGCCGCCGTTGATCGAGGTGCTGCCATTCCACACGTCATAGGGCGTCGCTTCCAGCAGCACAAGCTGTTGCGGATCGCGGACCGGCAGCGAGCGCAGGAGGGCCTGATCCAGCAGCGAGAATATCGCCGTGTTGGCGCCGATTCCAAGAGCCAGAGTCAGGATCGCCGTGACAGCAAATCCCGGTGATTTCTTCAACTGCCGCAACGCGAACTTCAGGTCATCCAGCATATTCGTCACCAAACTGATTACAAGTTAAGACGTATATCTCGCTCGCTCCGCAGAGTCAGAGCAGGATCAATTCAGCTGCCGCACTGCAAGTTTCAAGTCATTGAGCATTTGTCACCGTCACAATTACGAAAAAGATGCGCTCTGCCTGTGTCATTCTTCCCGCAGCAGAATCGCAGGATCTACTCCAGCCGCCCGTCTCGCCGGCAGCCAGGCTGCAATCGCCCCCAGAAGCACCATTGCGACCAGAACACCGCACACCACCAGCGGATCGCGCGGCGTCGCCTCGTAGACCACAGACTCGAGCACCTTGCTGGCCGCCATTCCGAGTAGCAGTCCTGCGACTGAACCAGCGCAGAGCAACTTCACAGAACGCCCCAGCGCGGCCCGCAGAACCTCGACGCGGCGCGCTCCCAGGGCAACACGGATTCCCAGTTCCCGCATGCGCTTGCTGACCGAGTACGAAGCCATGCCGAAGATCCCCGTCACGGCCAGCATCGCCCCAAGCATTCCCATTACTCCGAGTGCCACCGTCGCTGCCCGGGCCGCAAAGAGTGCAGTGCCCATCGAAGCGGGCCATGTCTCAATCACCACGGGCAGGCCGGGATCAAGACCCGCGATCGTCTTCTGCATCGCGGCCGCCACTTGCGGTGTGCTCCGGTTCGAGCGAACCACGAGAGTCGTCTCAGTGTCGGTGTCCTGCAGTATGGGGAAGAACATCGCGGGCTGTTGTTCCTCGTTCAGTGTGCGGTATTTTCCATCCGCTACCACGCCAACTACCTGAAGTCGGCTGTCCCTTCCTCTCATGAAGTAGCCGCCCACAGCAGCGCCGATTGAGCCGAAGACCTTGCGCGCGAAGGTCTCATTCACGATGGCCACTTTGGGACTCTTCGCGTCGTCGTGCCAGGTGAAATCGCGTCCGGCAAGCAGCGCGGTCTGGGCCACTCCAAAATAGCCTGGCGACACCTTAAAGAAAGCTGCATCGGCAACCGAGTTGAGCGGCCTGAAATCAGTGGTTCCATTCGCGTACACAAGGGTGTCAGAGGAATTGACGCTCAGCGGGCGATGATTGATATATCCGGCGGCGAAAACCCCGGGAATCCGCTGGACCGACTCCAGGGCTGCGCGCTGAAACTGCTCGGCCTTTGTCTCGTCGTATCCTGCCATCTGAAGGTCGAACCTGGCGAGCATTGCACCGTCGGGCGAGAATCCGAAGTTGCTGTGCAGCGACCTCATCAAACCTCGAACCGCCACCAATGATGACGTGACAAGCACTGCGCATACTGCGATCTGGACGACAAGGAGCGCATCGCGAAGCGTGAGCCTGCGCCACACACGCGCGGAACTTGCTCCCGCCTTAACCAGCTGATACGCGTCTGTGCGGAATACCTGGCGAATTGGGGTGATGCCAAAGAGCACGCCACTCAGGATCGACAGTAGCAGCGCCACTGTATAAGTCGCCACATCGGGACTCACCGGCACCTGGATTGGCGAATCGGGAATAACCTGCCAGCCGCTCAGCCAGCGGAGAAGCATCGCCGCGCTCTGGACTCCAAGCGCGCCGCCGGCGAGCGAAATTACGATCGCTTCAGTCAGCAACTGACGCAGGATGCGCTGGCGGCTCGAACCCAGAGCCAGCCGGATGGCCATTTCGCGCGACCGGTCTGCCGCGCGCGCCGCGAAGAGGCTGCCGAGGTTGGCACACGTTGCCAGCAGGATCAGCGCCGCCAGCAACATGACGCCGCCCAGAAAGGCACGCACCGGACGGCCCAGAGTATTTCCTATCAAACCCGGGCGGACAAGGCTAATCTGCATGCTTTGATCGGTATTGGGATACTGCGCCGCCAGGCGATTCGAGATACCGTTCAGGTCGGCCTCGGCGGCAGCGATGGACACCCCCGGCTTCATCCTGCCGAAGACGAAGAGTGTATGGTTGCTGCGCTCATCCAGGTAATTCCAGCCATCGATCTGGCTTTCATTCACCATTGCCACCCAGAGCGCGGGATCGAGGAATAGCTCGGTACCGCGGAATTTAGGCGGTGCAACGCCGATCACGCTGAACGGACGCTTATTGATCTCGATGGTCTTGCCTACGATTTGTGGATCGCCGCCAAAATGGCTCTGCCAGTAGCCGTAGCTCAGAACAGCGTACGGAGCAGAATTAGGTCCGTGCTCATCCGAAGCATGGAAAAATCGCCCCAGGTAAGGCTGGACATCCGCAACATCGAAGTAGTTTCCGGAGGCTTCATAGAACCAGATTGAGGAAGGGTTCTTGCCAGTATCCAGCCCGCCCATCATGATCCGGTACGCGGCCAAACCGGAAAGCGCGGAGGTTTGATCACGCATGTCGCGATAGTCGGGATAGGACTGATTGGGCGAATCGACCGGCATCCGCTGAAGGAATACGAGCTGTTCAGAGTGCGGCAAAGCCAGCGGACGAAGCACCAGCGCATTCAAGACACTGAACACAATGGCATTGGCGCCGATGCCGATCGCCAGCGTAAGAATCGCTGTGACGGCGAATCCTGGAGACTTTCTCAACTGTCGCAGCGCGTACTTCAGGTCTGCCAGCATACCTGCCTCCCTTTGCCTACCCGTTCCTCAATGCTTCCATTGGCTCGATCGCGGACGCCCTGCGCGCCGGTAGCCAGCCTGCCAGGGCAGCGCACAGAAGCAGGACCGCTGTCGCACCCGCAATGGCCGCCGCATCCAGCGGCTGCACTCCATAGAGCAGGCTCTTCAGAAAATGCGTCAACCCCGCAGCAGCGACAAGACCGCCCGCGATTCCTGCGGCGCCGAGCGCGAGGGCCGAGCGCATCGTCCGCCGCACCACATCTTCTCTTGTGGCACCCAGCGCCATGCGGATCGCAATTTCACGCGTCCTCTCCGTCACGGTGTAGGCAAGCACGCCGTAGATCCCCAGCAGCGACAGCATGAGCGCAATCCCCGCAAATGCCGTCAGGATGATGGTGTTGAAGCGCCGCGACGATTCCGTCGCTGCAACCACCTCATCCATCGTCTGCATATCGGTGATGGCCAGCAGCGGGTCAAGCTGCCGAACCGCCTTCGTGAAGTTCGCCTCCAGCGCACCTGGATCGCTCGCCGTACGCACGACCACGCGAAGATCGCCAACAACGCCGATCATCGCCGCAAGCGAACCGAGATCCGCGGCCGCCTGCGACACCGGTTCATACATCTGCACCATCTGGTTATCGTCCAGATGATTGGGCTTAACATCGCCGACCACCCCGACTACCACCATCGGCGGCATCGGATCGTCGTAACTGGGTCCCACCTTCACATGCATGCCGACAGGGTCCCGTCCGGCGAAATAATGCTGGGCAAACGACTGGCTGATGATCACCGCCAGCGGCGCTCCGGGTTGTTCGTCGCGCGCGTCGAAGTAGCGTCCTGAGATAAGCGGAATATGCAGCGCGTCGAAGTAATTTCCCGCAACGAGATAATTCGAAGCGAGCGACCAACCCTCGTTGGGCTTCTTGACATAGCCCTGAGGAGTGAACAACCGGCTCGAGTTGCGACCGATAATCGGGATGTTCGACGAAAATCCCACCGCGCGTACACCCGGCATCGCCTCTAGTTGCCGCTGCAGCTCACCATAAAAGGCATTCACGCGTTCCTGCTTCGGATAGTCCTGCTTTGGCAATGCCAGAGAGGCGGTCATCACGTGGGTCGTCTCGATGCCCGGATCGGTGGCGAGCATCTTCGCGAAGCTGCGCAGCAGCAGTCCCGCGCCCACCAGCAGCACCATGGCCAGCGCTGCCTCGGTGATCACCAGAACATTGCGTAGCCGGTGCTGCCCGCGGCTCTGCCCGCCTCCATGCGTCCCTTCCCGCAGCGCATCGAGCACCTCAGCCTTCATGCTGGCCAGCGCGGGAGCCAGCCCGCACAACACGCCCGTCGCCACCGTCAGTCCTATCGCCAGCAGCACCACCGGCCAGCTCACCGCGATCTCGTCCAGCCGTGGCACCATATCCACCAGGCTGGCCCTGGCTACGTGAACCAGCACGACGGCCAGCGCCACTCCCAGCAAGCCTCCGATGGCACTCAGCAGCAGGCTTTCAGTCAACGATTGCCGCAGCATGGTTCGCCGCGCCGCGCCCAGCGCCAGCCTCACTCCGAACTCGCGCCTGCGCCCGGCAGCGCGCACCAGTTGCAGATTCGCCAGGTTGGCGCAGGCGATCAGCAAAATCAACGCCACCGCCGCAAGCAGGACCCGCAACAACGGCCGAGCCTCGCGCACAGTCTCTTCCTTCAGGCTGTGAATTGAGGTACGCAGCTTGATATCTGGAATTTTCGCGCCGATGATTTCCGTTACTCGGTCCACATCCTGCTGCGCCTGCTGTTGCGTAATTCCCGGCTTCAGCCGCGCCACGGCTCCGTAGTCCATGTTGTCGAGCTCGGCGCCCTTCTCCACCGGCGTGAAGCTCATCGGGACCCACAGGTCGCGCGGCGCCAGCCCTCCCAGACCAATCGGCGACTGAAACTCCGGCGGCATCACGCCGACGATTGTGTATGGTCTGCGATCGAGCTCAATCGTCTTGCCGAGAACGTGCGGATCGCTCTGGTATCGTTCCTGCCACAGAGCATGACTGAGTACCGTCACCGGGGCCGATGTGTCATCCTCCTGCTGAGTGAAGGTCCTGCCGAGAATCGGCTCGATCCCGAGTACTGGAAACATGGAGGCCGTCAGCCGCTCTGCCCGCGCCCGGAACGGCGCTCCGGCCCCCGACGCTTCAAACGAGGCGCCAATGAAGCCGCCTACGCCGGTGAATGCCTTGTTCTCGCGCGCGAAGGTCAGCACATCGGGAGCCGACAGGTTCGCGTCACCCTCCATCAGGTGCTCCACCCGCTCCCGCAGCAGAAAGAGGCCGGCCGAGTCCTTATAGGGCAGCGGCCGCAACAGCACCGCTTCGACCACCGAGAAGACTGCGGTCACCCCGCCGATTCCCAGGGCCAGCGTCAACACCGCCGTCAGGGTGAATCCAGGTGACTTCCTGAGCTGACGCCAGGCGAACTTCAGATCTCCAAACACCATTGCGCTTCCCCCAGGCAAAAGGACCTGAAGATGAAACCAGCAAGCAGCGGCCCAATTCCGGGAAAGTCCAGGCTCCTCAATCTACTGGAGTAAAGCAAATCTCTAAGAGGCGCGAATGTCCGGCTCAGGAATGTGCTGTCCGAAAACGAACACCGGGCTCCAAAATCTCTTCCGCGATCGTCGAACAGGCCACGTCGAAGGAAAATCAACCGAGTCAGAGAATATTGACCGCCCGCGCTGCCAGCAGAGCGACCGTTGCCAGTGAGATGAGCGCCTGGACCATGGTCATGACCTTGGCCCACTGCGAGAGAACCGGTGTGTCTGTGGGCGAAAATGCTGTGCTGGTATTGAAGGCCAGAAACAGGTAGTCGACGAAGCCTGGGCTCCACTGGTCCTCACCCATTTCACGCTTGGCCTGCTGGTCAAGCATCATCTGTGGAAAGAGGAAGGCTCCGTCGGTGTGAACGCCACGCAGTTCGCGCGCCCGTGGACCGCCTGCGTCCAGCCGCCAGTACCACGAGGCGAAGACAATGATATTCGTGATCCACAAGGCCGCGGCGGAGCGCAGCATCTCCGCCGGAGCCTGCTTATGCGATGGCAGCGCCGCCACCAGCAGCCCGAGTGAAAGGATCATATCCGCGGTCACAATGGAGGTCACGAGATATCCGAGCACGCGATTGAGCGTATTGAGCTCCCTGTAGTAGGCCCATATCGTGGGAATCATTAAAACAACCACGATGACAAGCAGGATCCAGTCAGGCCCCAGGGAAAGATAAGAGGGTAAAGCCAGGCGCAGTCCGCCTGCGGCCAGTAGCGCCACCATTGCGGGCCATCGCGGCTCCAGCCGTATAACCTTTTTTGTCACCTGGTTCTGGGTTGCCATCGTTGCGCAAGGTACCTGAAGGTACTTCCGCTCCCTTATACACGAACAGTCTGAAGGCGATGTTGCGGCTGAGAAACGCGGACTCACTGCAACGGTGGCGCGACCTTGCCTTTACTTCACGCCCTTGCTCGGATCCCACGACCCTTGTAGCTTCCGCACATAAACAATCTGGCCAATGTGATAGGCGTTATGTGCGCCCACATGAGCAATCAGCGAAGCTGACTCGGCAATCTTAGCGTCGTCGGCCGCTTCTACGGCCTTCTCCCACTCCGTCATCACGTCATCCAGCTGTTTGACGAGATCGTTCCACTGCTTGCTGTCAAAGTTGTTGAATGTCTCGTTGTTGTTCCCGCTGAACTTCTCCGGAGTCTCCCCCTTGAACTTCGCCAGCTCCTGCCGGTCCCAGAAAACGAGGTGATAAGTAAGCTGTCCCACCGAGTGCTGTCCGTTGCCCGGACTCCACTTGGCCTGTTCGGCCGTCATGCCCTGTATGGCGATGTTTGCCGGCACAAACCAGTCCTCGCTATTGTGCGTGGTTCGCAACTGTTCGAGTAGGACGCCCTTGAGGGTGGTCGGAGGCTTCTGATTCTGGTTGTAGGCGCAGAGCGGAAGTGACAGGAGCAGCAGTAAGGCGATTCGCTTCATGATCGTGGATTCCCCTGAAGAATGAGGCGTAGCTACGGATTCGCGCTGCCAGAGTATATTTACCGGGGCCGGGGTGCACGGAATTGTGACGAAGGGAGCCGGACTTGACAGGTATAGACAGGTATACAGACACTGGCTGAGACAACCACATTCAGTGCGGAGGACGCGTGATCCATCGTTGGATGGCAGCAGGGGCAATTCTGGGTTCGGTTCTGATGACTTTTTCCGCCAATGCGCAGACGGCAAGTCCTGCCTTTGACAACACCCTGATGCCGCAACCGGCGCACCTGACCGTGAAGTACCGGCTCCCTGGCGCTAACGCCACAATTCACCGCCGCTCCCGATAAATTTCACGACGCACGTCTTGACGGTGCGATCGGCGCGCATGCTCGTCCGCCTTGAGTCGCAGACCGGAGTGCAGATCGCTACCACCCCAGCCACCGGGGCGGCTACTCTTACCGTTTCGGTCGATGGCCCGGGCGAATCCATCCAGGGCCCCGACGAAAACGAAGCATACTCCCTCGAAGTGACATCGAGCGGTGCGCACCTCAAAGCTGCAACCGTCGTCGGCGCCATCCACGGACTCGAGACGTTCCTGCAACTGGTGCAGAACAATGGGACGAACCACTTCCTGCCTCGCCGTTTCCATCGACGACTCGCCGCGCTTTCGCTGGCGCGGCCTGATGATCGACGTTAGCCGGCACTTCCAGCCCATCGAAGTGATCAAGCGCACGCTGGACGGCATGGCCGCCGTGAAGATGAACGTCTTCCACTGGCACCTGAGCGACGACCAGGGATTCCGTATCGAGAGCAAGGTTTTTCCGAAGCTCACCGGCATGGGCTCCGACGGCCTCTATCTACACGCAGGACCAGGCTCGCGAGATCGTCGCCTACGCACGTGAGCGGGGCATCCGCGTCGTGCCGGAATTCGACATTCCCGGCCACGCCCAGTCGTGGATGGTCGGCTATCCCGACCTGGCCAGCGGCACCGGACCCGATTACGGCGGCCCATATCAGATCGAGCGCCAGTACGGCATCTTCGATCCGGTGATGGACCCGACCCGCGACAGCACCTATAAGTTCCTCGACCGCTTCATCGGCGAGATGGCCGAGATCTTCCCCGACCCCTACATGCACATCGGTGGCGACGAGAACAACGGCGTCCAGTGGAAGAACAATCCCCGCATTCAGGAATTCGCGAAGAAACATGACCTGCAGGGACACCGCCGCCCTGCAGACCTATTTCAACCAGCAACTGTTTCCGATTTTGAAAAAGCATGGCAAACGGATGATCGGCTGGGACGAAATCTACGCACCCGGTCTCTCGAAAGACGCCATGATCCAATCGTGGCGCGGATTTGATTCGCTGGCCGCGACCGCGAAAGACGGCTACAGCGGAATTCTCTCGGCGGGCTACTATCTCGACCACATCGATTCAGCGGAGCAACACTACCTCGTCGACCCCGTGCCGGTAGGCACAAAGCTGACGCCCGAGGAACAGGCCCGCATCCTCGGGGGCGAAGCCTGCATGTGGAGCGAGCACGTCTCTCCGCGCAGCATCGACTCCCGCATCTGGCCGCGCACGGCGGCGATTGCCGAGCGGTTGTGGTCTCCGCAGAACGTAAATAATGTCGACGACATGTACCGCCGGCTGTGGGTTGAATCACTGCGGCTGGAATCCGTCGGACTGACACATCTCTCCGCCGAAGACGTCGGCCTCCGGCAGCTCGCCGGAACCGCCCAGATCGAGCCTCTGCGCGTTCTTGGCAAGGTTCTCCTGCCGGTGGGCTTCGACGAGCGCTATGAGATGCAGCACACCTCGCAGCTCACGCCGATGGATCACCTGATCGACGCCGTCAGGCCCGATCCCCCATCCCGCCATGAATTACAGGCGCTGGTGAAAACCTATCTGGCCAACCACGCCCCGGCAGCCCGTGCGGAGCTAGTGGCAACCTTCACAAACTGGATCGCAGCCGGGCCAAAGGCACTCGCATTGATGACTGCCGCTCCCCTCCTCCGCGATCCTGCGCCTCGGGCGCAGCAGCTCGCCGATCTGGGAACCGCAGGCCTTGAGGCGGTTATCTTTCTCGACAAGCACGAAACCCCTCCCGCCGGATGGTCTCAATCCAAGCAGGCGGTCATCGATGACGCACGCAAGCCCGTCGGCTTGGTGCGCTTCACGGTTCTCGATCCGGTCAGCGATCTGGTGAAGGGGGCAGGAGGCCAATAACCAGCACCATCCTCCGCAACAAGACTCTGTTGCGAAGGATGGACTGCCCGGAAGTATTAGCGGCTTGCAGCGTCGATAGCCCGCTCAACCTGCTCCGAGGGGAGTGCCCTCTCGGCTTCGCTGACCGTAAGTAATGGAACGGGTGGTCGGATAATCGCGTAGATCACCGCCGCCAGCACAGCGCCTATAAATGGCGCGACAATGAACAGCCACAGTTGCTGGACAGCCCATCCGCCGACAAAAAGAGCCGGCCCGATGCTGCGTGCCGGGTTCACCGAAGTATTTGTGATGGGAATCCCCACAAGGTGAATCAGCACCAGCACCAGTCCGATCGGAATGCCTGCGAAGCCAACTGGAGCAGCCAGGTCAGTTGAGCCGAGCACGGTGATTACCAGGAACGCTGTCAGGATGACCTCGGCAAGAAAGCAGGCGCCGAGCGAGTATCCGCCGGGCGAGTGCACCGCATAGCCGTTGGCGCCGAGTCCGCTCACGTGTGCGGCATAACCGAAGGGCAGCCCCTTTGCAATGAAAAGGATCGCCCCGGCAGCCACAATCGCCCCTATGACCTGCGCGATCATGTAAAGGACGGCGTCCTTTACACCAATCTTCCTCGCAATGAGGATGCCGAGAGTGACAGCGGGGTTGATATGGCAGCCGGAAATAGGTCCGATCGCGTAAGCCATCGCCAGCAGGGACAGGCCAAAGGCAAACGCCACCCCCAAGAAGCCGATATGGCTGCCCGCGAGCACGGCGCTGCCAACGCCGCCGAATACGAGCACAAAAGTCCCGACCAACTCTGCAGCATATTTCTTCATAAACGAATGCTCCTGCCTTTCGTGAAGCAAAGTCGTACGGCAAGGAGACTATACGCCCGCAGATAGAGGCGGAACATCAAAAAAGGCGGCGAAGTTGACGCCTTAGAGGTAGCCGCACCGATCTCGAAGCACAGCAATAAATTGCTTCTAGCGTACAGCGAGTTCAGCGTATTGCTGGCGATACCACTCGACCGTCCTGCGAAGGCCTTCTTCAAAGCTGACCGCGACTTGATATCCGAAAGCCTCGCGAGCGGCACTGATGTCGGCCAGTGAGTCGCGAATATCACCGGTGCGCGGTGGCCCATAAACCGGCTGCTCTTTAAAATTCAGCAGATTAGCGAGAACCTTAAAGGTTTTATTGAGGCTGTGGCGCTCGCCGCAGGCCACATTGAAAACCCGACCCGCAACCTTGTCCGCCGACGCATCCATTGCCAGCACATTGGCCGACACAGCATTCGCTATGTACGTAAAGTCCCGCCCCTGCTCGCCATCACCAAAGATCGTCGGCCGTTCGCCGCGCATCATCTGCAGGGTGAATTTCGCCATCACGCCGCTATATGGCGAATCCGGCACCTGCCTCGGCCCGAAGATATTGAAGTAGCGCAGACAGACCGTCTCGATGCCATACACCTGCCAGTAACTCTTCATGTAGTACTCGCCGGCCAGCTTCTGCACCGGATACGGCGCGATCGGCATGGGCACCATCGTTTCCACACGGGGAAATCCCGGCTGGTTGCCATAGGCCGACGATGAGGCGGAATAGACGATGCGCCGCACTCCCGCCGCGCGCGCCCCCTCCAGCAGATTGAATGTCCCGTCGACATTGGCCGTGTGGCTCGTCCGAGGGTCCTTCACCGAACGCGGAACCGAGGGCCGTGCCGCCACATGGAAAATGAAATCAACTCCCTCGCAGGCCTCTGCAGTTGCTGCGGCATCGCGCAGGTCGCATTCGATGAACTCAATGCGGTCGCGGAAGGTCGCAAGATTTTCGCGCCTGCCGGTTTCGAAGTTGTCCAGGCCGCGGATCACGTGGCCTTGTGGGACGAAGGTTTCGACGAGTTTTTCTGTGAGCGAAGATCCGATGAAGCCGGCACAGCCGGTCACTAAATAACGAGCCATTCTTGTTTTATGGTAACCCGCCGCGGCCGCCCTCATGTGCGGCGAGCCTTCCCACTGAGGCATACTGAGGGCATGAGCGAAATTTTTCCCTTCCGGCTGGCGCCGTACTTCCGCACCCGCATCTGGGGGTTTCACGACCTCGCTCCATGGTTCGATTACAAGACTGACGGCGAGCCGATCGGAGAAGTGTGGCTTACCGGTGAGATGTGCACCGCCGCTACCGGACCCTTCACCGGCCAGACGCTCCGTGCCATCACCGATGCTCACGGACCCGAGCTGCTGGGGAGCGCCCTCGGCGACGGCGAATTTCCTCTGCTCATCAAGATCCTCTTCCCGAAGGAGAAGCTGAGCGTCCAGGTGCACCCCGACGACGCCATGGCGCGCAAGTATGCCGAACCGCGCGGCAAGACGGAGTGCTGGTACGCGCTCGACGCCGAACCCGGGGCGACCGTGGCGTTGGGGATCCGCCCCGGCGTGACCGTCCAAGACGTTCGCGCAGCTATCAAGGCTTCAACTCTCGAGAACCTGCTGGAGATGGTTCCGGTCCAGAAGAACGACATGCTCTTCGTCGATGCGGGCACGGTTCACGCCATGGGTCCGGGCGTGGTGATTCTCGAAACCCAGCAGACCAGCGACCTGACCTACCGCATGTACGACTACGGGCGCCCGCGCGAGTTGCATCTTGAGAAATCACTCGAAGCCATGAAGCTGAAAACCGGCGCCGGCAAGATCCCGCCGCACACCGTCAACGGCCATTCCGTTTTGATTGACGAAAAATATTTCGAGATCGAGCGCTGGCCCCTCTCCTCAGGAGATGCCCCGGCCGGCCTCACAGCCGGCACCGGTGCCGCGCAGATGCTCTTCGTCGCCAGCGGCTCGGTCAGCGTATCTTCCGATGCCGGCGGAGCGTTCCCCGTCGGGCGCTGCGAGCTCGCAGTCATTCCCGCGCTGGCGAGCGACGTGCGCGTCGGCGTCGAATCTCCAGCCGAGATCATCCGCATTCTGCCGAAAGCGGTCTAGACACAATCTCTCATCAGAAGGCGATGCCATTGAAGATCGATTTTCGCCCCATCATTCTCGCGGGAGGCAGCGGGACCCGATTCTGGCCGCGCAGCCGCAAGGCCCGCGCCAAGCAGGTGCTGGCGCTTGACGGTGAGCGCACTATGATTCAGCGCACCGTCGACCGGCTGAAGTCGCTCGCGCGTGCGGAAGACTGCTGGGTCATCACCAACTCCCTGCTCTCCGATACCATCTGCGGCCAGCTCGATGCCGTCCCCGAAGACCACGTCGTATGCGAGCCGGCTGCGCGCAATACCGCCCCGGCTGCGGGTCTCGCCGCCTTCCTTATCGAGCGCTCGTCGCCGGAAGCCGTACTCGGAATCTTCCCCGCGGATCACGTGATCGCCAATGAGCCGGCCTTCCTCGCGTCGATTGAGCGCGCAATCGAGTTAGCCGCCGCAGGCGAAAACATGGTCGTGCTGGGAATTAGGCCGACGCGTGCCGAGACCGGCTACGGTTACATCGAAACCGGTGAAGTCTTCGCCGATGGCGTGCTGCACGTGCGCCGCTTCACCGAGAAGCCTAACCGCGAACGCGCCGAGGAGTTCGTCTCCGCCGGCAATTATCACTGGAACAGCGGCATCTTCGTCTGGAGCGCGCGCACTCTGGCCAACGCCGTGCGCGAGCACCTGCCGGAGATGGCTCCGCTGCTCGAGCAGATCGCCGCCGCCTACGGCACCCCGGATTTCGACCGCGTCTTTCGCGAGTTATATCCGAAGTGCGAAAACATCAGCGTGGACTATGCGATCCTCGAACCGCGATCGGCGAAAGGCGAAAGTCGTTCCCATCTCTACTGCCTCCCGGCCGACTTCGGCTGGAACGACCTCGGATCCTGGGCAGCGCTCTACGTGCACCAGCTCGAGCAAAACCTGAACACCGATGCGCACTCAAATGTGATCGAGGCCGCGGACGGAATCGCCATCGAAGCGAAGGGCAACTATGTGTATAGTCCGAAGAAGTTCGTTGCCCTCGTCGGTGTTCGCGACCTGGTCGTCGTCGAGACCGACGACGCCATCCTGATCACCACCAGCGAGCATTCACAGGACGTCGGTAAGGTAGTCAAGGAACTGGTGGCGCGCGGTCGCAACGACCTCATCTGACGTTGCCCGCAGAGTCAGGGGAAGAGTGTTAACCCGGAACTCGGAATGATATACTTTGGAAAAGTATATCCAAGCGGAGGACGAGATGCAGGTAGCGAAATGGGGAAACAGCCTTGCGGTGCGCCTGCCGGCAACAGTTGTTGAAGCCTTGAACCTGAAGGAGGGCGACCAGATCGAGATCCGCATTGCCGGCGACCGGCAATTCGAGGTCAGCCGCGACCAGACCCGTGCGCGGGCCCTGGCAAACTTGCGGAAGCTGCGTCGTCCGTTTCCACCCGGGTTCAAGTTTGACAGGGACGAGGCGAATGCCCGCTAACGTCTTCTTCGACACCACGGTTCTTGTTTACATCCTGAAAGAAGGCGATAAGAAGTCGGCGGTCGCTGACCAGTTACTGGCCGGTGGAGGTGTTTTGAGCGTGCAGGTCCTCAACGAGTTTGCGAATGTTGCGCGCCGCAAGCTGGGAATGAGCTGGAAAGAGACCGAAGAGGCGCTGGCCAACATACGCGATCTCTGCTCGCCGCCGTCGCCGCTGACGGTCGAGACCCACGCCGCCGCGCTTAAGATCGCGAAGCGGTACGGCTTTCACATTTACGATTCCCTGATTCTCGCATCGGCTCTCGAGAACCGATGCGGCATTTTGTATTCGGAAGACCTGCAACATGGACAGAAGATTGAGTCGCTCACTGTTCAGAATCCTTTTCTAACGAGTTGAGCGAAAGCACTGGCCTGAATTCTCTAACGCAAGGAGAGGCATGGAAAATCGCAGCCCGGTGAAATTTGGCACCGACGGATGGCGCGGAATCATCGCCGACGACTTTACCTTTGAAAACGTCCGGATCGCCGCCGCCGCCATCGCCAATTACCTGCACGTAAGCGCCGATCCAAAAGAGGCTCCCGCAAAAGGCGTCTGCGTCGGCTACGACACGCGCTTCGAGTCGCCGCTCTTCGCACGTGCCGTTGCCGAAGTCCTCGCTTCTTCCGGAATCCCGGTAAAGCTGGCGAACCGGATCACGCCCACACCGGCCCTCTCCTACGCAGTGCGCGAGCTGGGAGCGGCGGGTGGCGTCATGATCACCTCCAGCCACAATCCGTATCAGTGGAACGGTGTGAAGTACAAAGCCTGGTACGGGGGCTCAGGCAAGCCCTCGATCATGACGGCCATCGAATCGTATCTCGAAAAGCCGCTGCCAAAGGCCGCTTCGCCGGCTCCGATTGAAGAGGTCGATTTGCTCCCCGGCTACCTCAAAGCGCTGCGCAGCTTCGCCGATCTCGACCTCATCGCGAAGTCCGGCTTCAAATTCGCCGTCGACTGCATGTACGGAGCGGGCGCCGGCATCCTGGCCGGCATCTTCAAGAGCATCGGCGTGGACTACGTCGAGATTCGCGCCGAGCACAATCCGCTGTTCCCCGGCATCAATCCTGAGCCGATCGAGCCGCACGTGCGCGCTCTTCAGGACGCAGTCGTTGAATACAAATGCGACGCCGGCCTGGTCACCGACGGCGACGCCGACCGTATCGGAGCCGCTGACGAAAACGGCAGTTTCGTCGATCCGCACAAGATCTTCGCCGTGCTCCTCGAATGGCTTCTCTCCCGCAAGAAGTGGCCCGGCGACGTCACGCGCGCCTTCAACACAACCTGCATGATCGACCGCATCTGCGCCCGCTACGGACGCAACCTTCACGAGCACGGCATCGGTTTCAAGTTCGTCGTCGACCTCATGCTCGAGAAAAACATCCTGATCGGCGGCGAGGAATCCGGCGGCATCGGCATTCAGCGCCATCTGCCGGAACGCGACGGCCTGTTAAACGCCCTGCTGCTCGCCAATGTGATGGCTGAAGAAGGCAAGCCCCTCGGCCAGCTTGTCGCGACACTTCAGGAAAAATACGGCCAGCACGAATACGGCCGCATCGATCTGCACATTCCCGACGATCTGAAGAACGCCACCATCGCCCGCGCCAGAGCCGGCGTAAAGGAGTTCGCCGGAATGCCCGTCGAGCGCGTCGAGACATTGGACGGCATCAAGTTCTACCTCGACAATCCCGAGGGAAAGACCAAGCCGAACGCAGCCAAGACCTGGCTCCTGCTCCGCGCCTCGGGAACCGAGCCGCTGCTGCGCATCTACTCCGAGTCGTGCTCGAAGGAATCCGTCGCCAAGCTGCTCGAGGCGGCTCGCACCTTCGCCATGAGCAGTCTGGGGTAACGAACCAGCCTCAGGCAGAGCGGGTCGCCAGTCATTTACGTAAGCTCTCGCCTGCCGGAGTAACATGAAGAGCCGAACCCACTCCGAGGTGTTGCGCAATGGCTCAATCCGCTCCTGCATATCCTTACGAAACACGGCTGAACATCCTCTACCCGCCGATGCAAGTCATCGATGAGAAGGCGCTCGCCGACGCCTGCGAATACAAGTGGTTCAATCAGACACTGTGCAAGGTGAACGACTCGGTCGTGCGCGTGGGCATCATCGAGGGCGAATACCACTGGCACAAGCACGACAACGATGACGAATTCTTCTATGTCGTCGAGGGCACGCTGCTCATCGACTTCGAGGATCGAACTGTCGAGCTTTCACCCCGCCAGGGCTTCGTCGTTCCCAAAGGCGTTACTCATCGCACGCGTGCACCACAACGCACCGTCATCCTGATGGTCGAGAATGCAGGCATCCTCCCGACCGGCGACTAAATTGGCGCGATAACCACCTGTTCCATATTTATGGCATCGGTGCGATACTGACTCCATGAAGCAGGAATCAGTCCGTACTACCATCGATATTCCCGCTCCCCTCTACCGCCAGCTAAAGGCTCAAGCAGCCGCCAGCGGGAAGTCGGTTCGAGAGCTCATCGTTTTGGGTGCGCAAAAGGTTCTGATTGAAGGTCAGCGACCCCGCCCAAGGCGAGTGCAATTCCCACTCATCATCTCCGATGGTCCAAAGATCGACCTCACAAACGAACGGATCTATGAGCTCATTGAATTTCCTTGATGCCAACGTTTGGCTAGCACTTTGTGTGAGTCGTCATGTTCACGCGGAACGCGCGAGATCATGGTTTGTTGAAGCCGCACAGGAAAGATTCTTCCTCTGTCGATTTACCCAGCTTGCGGTGTTAAGGCTTCTCACCACGGAAAGCGTCATGGCAGAGGACACCGAGACAATGGCGGGTGCATGGAAGCTGTTGGATCAGATTCAGTCCGATGATCGGATCGAGCTTCTTGCCGAGCCGAACGGCCTCGATCACGAATTTCGACGGCGATCCAATCTGGCAAGCCGCTCTCCCAAAGTCTGGGCGGATGCTTATCTTCTAGCCTTCGCAGCGGCAGGCGGTTTGAAACTTGTAACCTTCGATCGCGTCCTGAAGACGAGAGGTGTGGAAGTGCTGGTTCTCTGAGCCGGCCCTACTTCTCGCTGCTCGGCGGTACAAGACCCTTCAGCCTCATATACAGCGCGAGCGTGGCGTATTGTTCGTTGTCGTGGGAGACATTGCCCCATGCGAAGCCGATGCGGGTGCGGGTGAGCGGCCCAATGGTGAGCATCTGCAGCAGGTTGTCGTCGGTGAGCGAGGCATAGGCCTTGTCGCATTCCGCGAACGAAGCCTGCAGTGCCGCCACAATCGCTGCTTTGTCCGCAGTTTCCGGGGGCACCTTCGGGAGCGCACCCGGAGCGGTTCCGTTTAGCACGCCGCAGTAGCGCAACTGTGCCTCGGTTACGTGGTTGACCACACGTGCAAATGTCCGGATATCAGGAGTGGGCCTAAAGGAGTAGCTGTCGGCCGGCATCTTATCGGCGGCCTTCAGGATATTCGCTTTCAAGCCGTTATAGCCGCGCTGCACATCTGCCGGGGCGCTGAGCTTCACTGGTGTTGGAGCAGGAGTCGGAGCAGCGGACGGTGCCTGTGCGGCCACGAGGGCGGCACTCAAAAGGACAAGACCTGTAACGGCTGAATATCGGAACATGGGGCAGTCCTCCGCAGAAATCGTACCAGAGCCAGAGGTCTTGGGAGAGCTCCGGCCGCATCGCCCGCTTTCTGTCATCGTATTTTTGCGTGACCGAGCGGACATCGGCCGAATCCAAGGTGTATAAGGCTCAAAGAGTACATTCCGAGAGATTTGAGGCATCGATTATGAGCACTGCTACCGCCGCCCCCGCTACGCCCCTCACACAGCTCTCCGCATGGAAAGCCCTTTCCGCCCACTACGAGAAAATCCGGACCCAGCACCTCCGCGATCTCTTCAAGAGCGATCCTGACCGCGGTACCCGCCTGGTGGCCGAAGCCGAAGGCATCTACCTGGATTACTCGAAGCACCGCATTACCGATGAGACCATCAAGCTCCTCCTGCAACTCGCCGAAGAAAGCGGCGTGAAAGCGCGTCTCGACGCCATGTTCAGCGGCGAGAAAATCAACATCACCGAAAAGCGCGCCGTCCTGCACGTTGCCCTGCGCGCGCCCAAGGGCGAAAAGATCTTCGTCGACGGCGAGGACGTCGTTCCCGCCGTTCATGAAGTGCTCGACCGCATGTCCGCCTTCTCCGACCGCATCCGTAGCGGAGAATGGAAGGGCCACACCGGCAAGGCGATCAAGAACGTCATCAACATCGGCATCGGCGGCTCCGATCTCGGCCCGGTCATGGCTTATGAGGCGCTGCGCCATTACAGCCGCCGCGACATGACCTTCCGCTTCGTTTCCAACGTCGACGGCACAGACTTCGCCGAAGCCACGCACGACCTCGACGCCGAGGAGACGCTCTTCATCATCTCGTCGAAGACCTTCACCACACTCGAGACCATGACCAATGCGCACACCGCGCGGGACTGGTCACTCAAGAAGCTGGGGAACGAGAAGGCCGTCGCCAAGCACTTCGTCGCCGTCTCGACCAACGCTGAGGAGGTGACCAAGTTTGGCATCGATACCGCCAACATGTTCGGCTTCTGGGACTGGGTCGGCGGCCGCTACTCGATGGATTCGGCGATCGGCCTTTCAACGATGCTCGCCGTCGGGCCCGACAATTTCCGCAAGCTGCTCGCCGGCTTCCACTCCATCGACGAGCACTTCCGCACCGCGCCCTTCGAAAAGAACCTGCCCGTACTCATGGGCCTGCTTTCCGTCTGGTACAACGACTTCTTCGACGCGCAGACCGTCGCCGTCCTACCCTACGAGCAATACCTCAAGCGCTTCCCTGCTTACCTGCAGCAGCTCACCATGGAGAGCAACGGCAAGCACGTGACCCTCAGCGGCGACAAGGTCACCTACCAGACCGGCCCCATCTTCTGGGGTGAGCCCGGAACGAACGGGCAGCACTCCTTCTATCAGCTCATCCACCAGGGCACCAAGCTCATCCCCTGCGACTTCATCGGATTCGCCAAGACCCTCAATCCGCTCGGCGACCACCACGACCTGCTCATGGCCAACGTCTTTGCCCAGGCCGAGGCCCTGGCCTTTGGCAAGACGCCCGAAGAGGTCAAAGCCGAGGGCACTCCCGACTGGCTGGTGCCGCACCGTGTCTTCGAGGGCAACCGCCCCACAAACACCATCCTCCTCGACGAGCTCACCCCCGAGGCCCTCGGCAAGCTCGTCGCTCTCTATGAGCACAGCGTCTTCACCCAGGGAGCTATCTGGCAGATCGACTCCTTCGATCAGTGGGGTGTTGAACTCGGCAAAGTGCTCGCCAAGAAAATCGTCGGCGAACTCGAAGGAAAAGACCCGGGCGGCAAACACGACAGCTCGACGAACACCCTCATCGCGCGCTACAAAAAGCAGCGCGGCTAAAGCCCGGCGCATCCTTTGGTCGATGGGGACGGGCGCAGCCTGTCCCCAAAACTTTTCTTGCCCGCTGGGGTTCGTAGAGGTAACGCTTTCATTCCGTTCTGCGTCCATTTCAGTAGGTGGTCAACGCAGGCAATAGTTCACGAAGCGTAGAGGTTGCAACGACATGAGCGTTCATCGGAGCGACAAAAACAAGATTTTCCGGACAGCCTTCATGGGATTGCTGGCCGGTTGCCTATGGTTTTCTACCCAAGCTGTGACGTTAGCGCAGGACAACTCCGCCTCCGCACAATCAGCGGCGCAGCAGAAAGCGCGCACCGACGCGGATATTCAATCCGATGTGGATTCTGCGCTCACCCACGACTCGATCCTGAAGGGCCAACAAATCACCAGCATCTCGATCAACGGTACAGTCAGGCTTTCCGGCACGGTCCAGACCAACGAGCAGTACCAGCAGGCGGAAACGGTTGCCGGCAATGTTCCCGGAGTAAGCGGAATCGTCAACAACATCAAGGTGGCGAACCCCAACTCGCCCGAACCAGCAAACACCCAGCAGGCAACTGCAGACACGCTGGCGCCTGGAGCCGAGGCCAACGTTCCCCCTCCTCCACCCGACGAGGAGCCGAATGCCCAGTCCGCTCCGCAGACCCCTTCTCCGACGTACAGCCAGACCGCCCCGCCACAGTCAGCTCCGCCGGCATACAACGGCGCACGGCCTCCGTATCAGCCGCAGCAGGGCGGATACTATCCTCCTCAGCAAAGCTATAACCCACCGCCTCCCAGCGGCCCTGTAACCATTCCTGCTGGAACGCTTCTTCGCGTGCGCCTGGCCGAAACGCTGGACACGGCCCACCTGAAGACGGGCACCTTTTTCCAGGCAACAGCCGCGGCTGACGTTTACCAGAACGGCGTGCTCGCCATCCCGCGCGGCGCTGTTCTCACCGGCCAGGTCATCGAGTCCAAGAAGCCTGGCGATCTCGGCGGTTCGGCCGAATTGCGGCTGCAGCTCGACAGCGTCAACCTCGGCGGCACGGTCTTTCCGCTGGCATCTGACGTCTGGTCAAGCAAGGGACCCAACAAGGCTGGATACACCGTCGGCAACACCGCCGGCGGTGCAGCGCTCGGAGCAATCATCGGCGGCCTTATCGGCGGCGGCTCCGGAGCGGCCATCGGCGCCGGCGTTGGCGGAGTAGGCGGCCTCGCAGCCTCGTCAGCTACCAATGGCCCTCGCCTTATCCTGCCTGCTGAAGCGCAGGTGGATTTCCACCTGACTGGCCCAGTCACTGTGCAGCCCGTCTCCTGGCAGGAAGCGCAGCGCCTGGCCTCCAGCGTCCCCCAGCAGCCGCGCCTGGTGCAGCGTCCCTACCGGCCGCCGATGTACGTCGCACCGTATCCCTACTATCCGTATCCTTATGGGCCGTATCCCTATTACTACGGACGGCCTTACTAGCATCAACTCTTAGTAGCGCATCGGCCGGGTGACTTCGTGTTGCCTGGCCGTTTTTGTTTTGCAGCCAGCATCTGCGCGCTGTGCTACCATCGCGTCTCGCATCCTCCTCCACCCAGTCCTCCCACGGAGTTCCGCATGCGCAAGACCGCCCTATCGCTCACCATCGCAGCCTTTCTGTTCGCAGCCACCTTCGATCTTCATTCAGGAACCTTGAACGGAGTCACCCTTCCTGACACCATTCAGGCGCGCGGCACACCGCTGGTACTTAATGGCATGGGACTGCGCACAAAGTACGGCATGAAGATCTACGTCGCCGGCCTTTATCTCCAGCAGAAGTCACCCGATCCCGACGCCATCGTCAAATCCGACACGCCTAAGCGGATCGTCATGCAGTTTCTGCATGGAGCGAGCAAGAGCCAGATGGCCGACGCATTCAGCGAATCGTTTCGGGACAACACGCCCGACGCCGAGGCGGCGTTAAAGGCCGACGTGGACCGTTTCCTCGGCCAGCTCGACGCCGTCCACTCCGGCGATCAGATGGCCTTCACATACATCCCGGGCACAGGCACGATCTTCGTTCTCAACGGAGGCGAGAAATTGACCGTGCCCGGCCCGGCTTTTGCTCAATTGCTGTTTTCTGTCTGGTTCGGACCTAAGCCGCCCAATCCGGAGTTGAAAAAGGGACTGCTCGGGCAGTAGAAACAGGACCGAAGTCCTGCCTCTACCATTTCCCTATTTGTGAAACGTGCTCTTGACCCACGTCTCGATCGTGCTCCACTGGCTCGACTTGAAGTAGTCGTCGGCTACATCCCGAAACATCTTCAGAACTTTCGGCGAATAGTCGTCAAGAGGCACAGATTCAGGCAGTGTCGGATTGACCCGCATGTAGCGCCCGCCGTTCTGGCTCCCGCCGAGCAGACTACTGGTTAAGGAGTCATTGCTGATCGAAGCGCCGTCCATCAGGGCATTCAGAATGGCGAACGGCGGCGTTGGTCCGTAGGTTTCAATCCACGCCCAGTACTTCAGCCCGTAGCACAGGCGCGAATCTTCTGTAACCTGTATGGACGCCGCCGTAAGACCCGTGCCAATCGAGAGCAGCACGATATTGTCGAGCTGCTGGCCCGCTTGAATCGCGCGGCCCACCGCCACAGCAGCGGGATTGTTCGCAAACAGCCCGCCGTCGCTGCACCATCCGAACTGCGGATGGTTATAGGGCGGGAAGTACACCGGCGCCGCAGAGGTGCTGAGCGCCGCGTCCCACAGATAGGTGCTGCTTCCCGGCGAGCCCGCGAAATTATCAATCACCAGAGGGTTCCACGAAGGAGGAGTCGCCGAATCGCTCAGTTGGAAGGTCGTCACCATAACGTTGTTGGCTAGAGAACTGAGCAGCGGATTTCCGGGAATGAAGCTTTCAATAACACTCTGCACCGAGGGATCGCCGGTGTCGTCGTAAAGAACCTGCCACAGACCTTTAACATCCGTGAGGCCGGCCGCGGCGCCGGGCGCTTCTCCCAGCAAGCAGCCGGGCTGAAAGCTTGCGGGATAGAAAATATCCTTCCCGGCCGTGGCGTAAAGGTCCACGATGCTGTCGATGCTCTTGCCCTGTGCCAGCGCAAGAGCGATGAGGCCGCCGGTCGAGGTCCCGGCATACAGGTCGATGTTCTGGTTGTTGGAACCGAAGATACCAAGGTCATTGTTAAGCCGCTGCAGAAGCAGCGACGAAAGATAGCCGCGTATTCCGCCGCCATCACAGGAAAGAATCAGATAGTTCGCCATTGGGGGATTCCTCTCTTTCGAATGCATTCGTCAGACTGCGAATTTCATCGCGTCCGGAATGCGGAGAGAAGCATAATTGCCGCGGGTTTCGATAGCAATCAACTCCAAGTTAATATTCGCGGTCCATGTAAGCCGGGGCTTCCGAAGCGAACGGTTAAAATGGAAGAGTGGAAGTTTCTACCCTCCAGCGCAGAAAGAAAGCGCCTCTCTCCCGACGCGATTTCCTGAAGCTCGGAGGAATCGCCGCTGTTGGCCTGCCGCTCTACGCGGGCGAGGTTTCGCGGCACGAAATCAGCGTTGAGCGCATCACGGTCACGCTCCGTCAGTTGCCCGAGGCTTTTCGCGGATTCACCATCGCGCAGATCTCCGACTTTCACTACGCCGAATACACCGAGGCCTTCTTCATCAAGCGGGTGGTCGAGCGAGTCAACTCCCTCAAGCCCGACATGGTAGCCCTCACCGGCGACTTCATCACGACCGGCTTCTGGTCCGAGCAGGCCACCATCCGCTTCGCCGGAGAATGCGCCGAAATACTCAGCCGCCTCCAGAGCCCCTTGCGTTACGCCGTCCTCGGTAATCACGACTGCGCCGTCAAACCCTACGCCGCCGCCGTCACCGACTCCCTCCAGTCACACGGCATCCCGGTGCTCGATAACCGCTCGGTGCCTCTTGAGCGCGATGGCCGCCGCCTGTGGCTCGCCGGAACGGGTGATGCCCTCTGCCACGACTTCCAACTTGAGGAAGCGTTGCCCTCGCCCGCGAGCAGAGACGGAGAGTCTGTCATCCTGCTTGCCCATGAGCCCGACGTTCTCCCCATTGTGGCCACCCACAACGTCGACCTGATGCTCTCCGGCCACACCCATGGAGGACAGGTGCGCTTTCCCTTCCTGCCGGCCATGTTCCTGCCTCCGCTCGGAGAGCACTACGTCGAAGGCCTCTACCGTCTCGGCCCAACCCAGCTCTACGTCAATCGCGGAGTAGGCACGGTGAATCTCCCCTTCCGCTTCAACTGTCCGCCGGAAATCACACTGATAACGCTGGCATAGCAACGAAGATCAGTTGCTGCGCACCGGTTTGCCCGGCTTCGGAACCTGCAAAGGGACCTGCAGAGTTCCCAGCCTGCCGCTCGTCATATCCCACACTGCCAGGTACAGGGCCTGGTCATTCTTTTTGAGATTGAGCCGCTGATCGATCGCAATGCGAGAGTCCGGATGGAGTCGCAATGAATCCGCGTTCACCGTCATCTTCACACGGTCGGCGTGGGCGTCAACTCGGCGGCCGTCACCATTCAGAACGATAGCCGCCACGCCTAAAGTGATTTCCGGATTTCCATCCACCATTGGCCGCATGAACGCGTCCACCGGCAGCTTATAAAGGATCGAATACGTAACCGCGCCCTTTTTCGGAGGCGGCGCCTGGATGATTCCCGAGACCACGGGGCTGGCATTGATCGCCGGATCTGACACCGGGAGCACTCTCACCTGAAAGATGATCGGCAGACTCCGCGCCGCCGGCAGCTCGACCTTCTCGCCGCTCGGCAGCAGGCGGGTTCTCGGCCTGGTCTCCTGCTGCGGCTGTTCGGCGCCCCCCGGGCTTCCGTCGGCAAAATATCCGCGCCGGTAACTCAGCTGATAGCCGTCGACGTTCAGCTTCACCTGAATCTTGTGCCATTTGTTGTCGAAATGAAAATCATGCGGCGTATAGGTCAGCGTGTAGAAGCTGCCGTCCGAATTGAGCACATGGCTGGTGATCTCCTTCAACCCGTTATTGTTGTAGAAGGCCTGCCCGCCTGTGGCCATCGCCGTTTCATTCATCAATGCGTCCTGGCTCAACATCCCAGGACTCAAGTATGTTGTCAGACCTCGCGCATCAATGGGATAAACGGCAATGCGCTCCTGCTCAAGCGAATCGTATAGATTGCGCCACGCCTGCGGATCCTCGTACAGATTGGCATCTTCGCGCAGGTAAAACGTCGATCCTCCTGAGAACCACAGCACGTTTTTCCTGCCCGGCAACTGGCCGAGATAATTAGCAATCTGGTACATCGTATCGATGTCGCTCAGGTATTCCCGTCCGGTCGGCTGAACTCGCGGAATCGCCTTGCGCACGGCGGCCGCCAGCAGCCCCCGGTCGGTCGTAAAGTTCTGCACGAGAAAACAGCCATTGCCGGCACGCAGATAGATCGCCAACGGCTGGGAAGGCGGGTCCTTGAAGAATTGCGTCAGCTCGGAGTACAGATACATTTGGTCCGGGACACTGAGATTGGCGATGTCGATGATGATCACGCTGATGACCGGCGGCAGATACTCGAGGTAATCATTGCTGTAGACACCCTTCGCTGCTGCCACCGTCTCCATGGTCGCGACAGGCGGGGTGCCGCTATGCTCCTCGAAAGAGCTGATCGCCTGCGGCTTCTTGTTATCGAAGATTTGGAACGCCGACTGCGGCAGCCCGTGCACCGGATTCCCCTTGCTGTCGGTGACCGTCACATCCGTGAGCACCACCCGCGAAATGGTTCGAATCGTATACGGCTGGACGGCGGGCGGCGGGGGTGGCTGCTGAGACTGAGCCTGAGCGCTGAAGAAAGTGCCCGGAACCAGCAAGATCAGAACCGCCAACCAGAATCGCGAGAGCATCGGTTCACCAGGGCTGCTGTGCAACAAGGGTTGACGGATCAGCCGACCGGTAAGTTGCTGACTTTCGGCGTAACCAACCCGCGGAGGGGTTCGTCATTCACACTGCAGCTCCAACGAAAGACTAATTTGCATGCGCCTGCTTCTCCGGCTTGCGCACATGCACCGGAACCTGCAGAGTCCCCAGGCGTCCGCTGGTCATGTCCCACACCGCGAGATAGAGAAATTCATCATCCTTCTTCAGGTCGTATCGCTGGTCGAAAGTCAACGGAGCGTCGGGATGAAGCCGCATTGCATTCTCATTGAGTGCCATCGTCACCTGCTCAACGTGGCTGTCAATCGCGCGTCCGTACTGATCAATCACAATCGCCGCAACCCGGAAGGTGACTTCCTGCTTTCCGTCAATCGTTTGCTGTGTCAGCGCATTCACTGGCAGTGAGTAGCGGACCAAGAATGGAATACCTCCCTTTCTGGACGGAGGAGCAGTAACCGAGGTTGTGGACCCGGGCGCGGAGATAACAGCCCTGTCAGACGAGGGGAATACGCTCGCCTGAAAGATAATCGGCTCGCTCCGCATAGCATTCAGCTCTACTTTCTCGCCGTCGGGCAACAGACGGGTCCTGGCGGTCGTTTTCTGCGGCTGCCCTGAGCTGCCAGTGCTCCCATCGGCGAAATACCCGCGGCGGTAGCTCAGCTGGTAGCCCTTTTCGTTCAGAGCAACGCGGACTTTATGCCACTTGTTGTCGAAGTGGAAGTCGTGCGGCGAATACGTCAGCGTGTAAAAGCTGTTATCAGAGCGGAGTAGGTGATGAGTGATTTCCGTCAGCCCGTTGCTGTTGTAAAACGCCTGACCTCCGGTTGCTCTCGCCGTTTGGTTCATCTCCGCCCACTGCGCCCACAGGAGCGGCGACAGATGAAGCGAAATATTCATGAGACCGCGCGCGTCGATTGGATAAATCGCAATACGTGCCTGCTCCAACTCATCGTAAAGGTCCCGCCACGCAGCGGGATTGCCAGCTATGGCAAGGTCAAAGTTGTCGCTCAGGTGGAAAGCCGAACCACCGTTGAACCACAGGACATTCTTTCTTCCCGGCAGCTGGCTGAGATGGCCGGCGATCTGATTCAGCGTATCGATGTCTGTTAGGTATGTATTGTCAGGCCGAATGCGCGGAATGGCTCGCTGAAGGGCCGTGAGCAGCAGTTCCCGGTCGGTGGTGAAGTCCTGCACGAGAAAACAGCCGTTGCCGTCGCGCAGATAAATAGCCAGGGGCTGGCCGACCGCCTGCTCCTTGAAAAACTTCGCCAGCTCGTAATAGAGGTACATCTGATCGGCAATTTCAAGATTGCTGATGTCAAAAAGCACCACGTTCAGCGCGGGGGGCGGGTGCAGCAAATAATCGTTGCTGAAGACCCCGTTCGCCCGTTCCATCGATACAGCTGTCGGTGTTCCGGTATGCTCCTCGAAAGAATCAAGACCCTGTGGCTTGCTGTTATCGAAAATCCGGAAAGCCGACTCGGGAAGGCCACGAACCGGATTTCCATCTTTGTCGGTAACAGTCACATCCGTAAGGACTACCCGCGAATTGGCCTGGATCGTGTAAGGCTGGTCTTGTGACGGGGGAGGCGGTTGCTGCGATTGGGACTGAGTGGGAGGCGTGGAAAGGCCCAAGACCAGAATGACCAGAACCGTCAACAATAGCCGTGAGAGCATCGGCGCACCTGGGGCCGCAACCGTGCAACCCCTGTTGACGGATGAGCCCCTCGCTAAGTTGCTGAGTTCGAAGCCCAAAATCGGCTGCTTTCGAAACCATCCCTGCCAGTCATTTATACTGAAAGAGCTTCCTGTAGAAACCAGGAAAATCTCCTCGCGCCAGCCGGGCCTGCTCCGAGCCTCGCCGCGAGCGCTGTAACAGCAAAGGTCGTCACTCACCTATGATCCGTTTCCTGCAAAAGGACAGCCGCTTCACCAAGGGCATCTTTGTCGTCATCATCTCCGTCGCCTGCATCACCATGGTCATCACGCTGGTGCCGGGTGTCTTCGATCAGACCGCTTCCGCCGACACCTATGCGACGATTGGCCGCGGCGGGCCGCTCGGCCGTTTTCTGCCTGCTGTTGACGACATCTCGACCGCAGACGTGCAGTTGACCGCCGCGCGCATGCTGCAGCGTCAAGGACTGCCTGAGCAGTACGCGCCCCTGATGATGCCACGCGTTGCCCAGGGACTCATTCAGCAGCACATCGAACTGCTCGAAGCCAAGCACCTTGGCCTCTCCGCCACCGACGACGATGTACGCCGCTTTCTGCACTCCGGAGCCTTCGGACAGGTGCTCTTCCCCGGCGGCAACTACATCGGCGACGCCCAGTATGCCGAGTTTGTCTCGCAGCAGTTCAACATGACCCGCGAGAAGTTTGAGGACGAGGTAAAGAAGGAGATCGCGGAGAACCGCCTTCGTGCCCTTATCACCGGTGGCGTCACCATCTCTGACCAGGAAGTTCGCGACAACTACCGCCAGCAGGCGACGAAGATCAAGTTCGATTACGCGGTACTCAGCTCTGACGACCTGCAGAAGCAGATCAATCCGACCGACGCCCAGCTCGAGGACTTCTTCAAGAAGAACGCCGCCCGCTATGCCAACGCCGTCCCTGAGGCGCGCAAGATTCAGTACATCGCCTTCACCGACACCAATCTCCCCCAGGGCGCTCCTCAGGTCACCGACGCCGAGATTCAGCAGTACTACAACCAGCACCTGAAGGACTACCAGGTCGACGACCAGGTTAAGGTCCGCCACATCCTCATCAAGGTCGACGGCAACGACCCCAAGGCTGACGCCGCTGCCAAGGCCAAGGCACAGGACGTTCTCGATCAGCTCCACCACGGCGGCAACTTCGCCGAGCTGGCGAAGAAATACTCCGACGATCCCGGCAGCAAGGAGCAGGGCGGCGAGCTCGGCTTCCTCAAGCACGGCGCGACCGTCCCCGAGTTCGACAAGGCTGCATTCTCTCTGCAGCCGGGACAGACCTCCGGGCTTGTCCGCTCGAAATACGGCTACCACATCATCCAGGTTGAAGAGAAGCAGACCGCGCACACGCGTCCCCTGAGCGAGGTGAAGGCCGAGATCCAGGCCACGCTCACCCGCCAGAAGGAAGGCCAGCAGGAGCAGGCCTATGCGCAGCAGCTGGCCGCCGAAGCGCAGAAGACCGGCTTCGCCGCCACTGCGGCCGCTCATCACCTGGAGGTTGTGACCACTGATTTCCTCTCCCAAGCTGCCGTTGTTCCCGGACTGCCCGACGGGTCGAAGCTGCTCGCTCAGGCTTTCGCCGCAAAGAAAGGCGATGCTCCTCAGGTCTCAACCACCGGAGAGGGCTACGCGGTCTTCCAGGTCACGGATATCCAGGCCGCACACGCTCCGACCTTCGCTGACTACAAGTCGCATATCCTCGACGACTATCGTGAGCAGCAGTTGCCGCAGCTTCTGGCGACTAAGATCAATGAGCTGGCCATGAAGGCCAAGGCGGAGAACGACCTCGCCAAGGCAGCGAAAGAAGTGGGCGCGACCCTGAAGTCTAGTGATTTAGTTGGCCGCGACGCGCAAGTGCCCGATATCGGTGCGCTGGCCAGCGCCGCCCCGCAGCTTTTCGATCTCAACGTGGGACAACTGAGCGGCCCCATCAACACCGGCCGCACTGGAATCGTAGCCAAGCTCGTCGACAAGCAGGAGCCCACCGGCGACGAGATCGCCAAGAACTTCGACCAGACACGCGAGGCCCAGCTGGAGCAGCGTCGCGAAGAAGCCTTTGCCGTCTTCATCACCACCCTTCAGGAAAAGTATGAGAAGGAGGGTCGCATCCGCATGAATCGCAAAGCGCAGGGCTCTTCTCCCTTCGGCGGCGGCCGGTCGCCCATTTAGGCGAAGGCTGAGGAGTACAACCGGGCCCGTGGTTTTCGAATCTTTCGAAGCGCGGGCCTTTTTTCTGCCATTCAGGATTTCTTTCCATGCCTTTTGATCGCGCCTCGGGATTGCTGCTTCACGTCACCTCACTTCCCTCTTATGGCGGCATCGGCGACTTCGGTCCTGCCGCCTATGACTTCGCCGATTTTCTTGCTGAATCGAAACAGCGTTTGTGGCAGGTCCTGCCGCTCAGTCCCACCGGATACGGCAACTCGCCTTACGCGGCGCTCTCTGCCTTTGCCGGAAATCCGCTGCTCATCTCTCTTGACTACCTCGTCCAGTGGGGATGGATCGCGCGCGACCGTATCGCCGACCTTCCCGGACGTTCCGGCGAAGTCCACTGGGAAGACGTCTTCACCCGCAAGCTTCCTCTGATCGAAGAAGCAGCTCGCAACTTCCTGCATCATCACAGCGCCGCGGATTGGGGACGATTCGAAGGCTTCTGCCGCATGAACGGCACGTGGCTCGAGTCCTACGCCTTCTACAGCGTACTGCGCCGCAAATTCAACGGCGCCTCATGGCACACATGGCCTGCCGAACTGGTGCATCGCGAGGCCGCCGCCCTCGACAAAATCCGCGCGGAGCATGGCGAAGAGCTGGCGGTCCACCAGGTCATTCAGTTCGCCTTCGACGAGCAATGGAGCAAGCTGCGCGCCTACTGCGCCCAGCGAAGCATCAGGATCATCGGCGACGTCGCCATCTTCGTGAACTACGACAGCGCCGACGTCTGGACCAATCCCGGTATCTTCGAGCTCGACGAGAATCACCTGCCCATCCGCGTCTCCGGAGTTCCGCCCGACTACTTCTCAGCAACCGGCCAGCGCTGGGGAAATCCACTCTACCGATGGGACATCCTCGCGGAGCAGGGCTTTGCCTGGTGGGTCGACCGCATCCGCCGCGCGCAATCGATCTACGACATCATCCGCCTTGATCACTTCCGCGGATTCGAGGCCTTCTGGGCCATCCCCGCCGAGAACGAGACGGCAGAGCACGGCGAGTGGATCAAGGCTCCCGGAGCCGAGCTATTCCAGCGCCTCCGCGACGTGCTGGGAGAACTGCCCTTCATCGCTGAAGACCTGGGCATCATTACCCCCGAGGTGGATGCCCTTCGCGAGCAGTTCAACCTGCCGGGCATGCGCATCCTTCAGTTCGGATTCTCCGACCGCAATGCCCACAACTACCTCCCTCACCGTTATGTCACCAACACCGTTGTCTACACCGGCACGCACGACAACAACACCACCCGCGGCTGGTGGGATCACGAGGCGACCAAAGCCGAAAAAGGTGCGGTGAAGACCTACCTCGGCACAAGCAAGAAGGACGTCGTCTGGGCGATGATCCGCGCCGCCGAAACATCCGTCGCCGACACCTGCATCCTGCCTGTGCAGAACCTGCTCGAGCTGGGCGAGGAGGCACGCATGAATATGCCGTCCAGCACCGGAGACAACTGGAGCTGGCGCTGTCCCGAAGGCGCTCTTACACCGGAGATCGCCGAGCAGCTTGCCGCCATCACCGAAGTAGCCGACCGGGATCTTCCGCCGCCAACCGATCTGCCGCCCGCCACGCCCCAGCCGGAGGCGGAAAGAACCTGATTCCGCTTTAAGGCCGCGCGCTTTACTTGCTGACCGCCCCTCGCTGAAAATCAACTTGGAGATGATTTATGAATCTCGACAAAACCACAGGAGCCCGTATGCCCCTTTCCGGCGAAGCCATTCGCATGATGAACTACGTTGACGACGTCGCAGTTACCCTGCGCCGTATCCTTGCCCTCGTTCCCACGCTCACTCCCGAAGAGCGCCAGCGCGTCAGCGAATACCTCAGCCAGTCCAAGCCCGCCGTCGAAACCGTGCAGACGGCTCTACTCTCCAAGTAAGACGCTTTCTCGCCGCGCCGCGCTCTAGCTGACGTGAATGCCCTAGCTCACGTGAATAATGGGACAGCGTTTGGGGTCCCGGACAGCGCGGCGAAGCACCTCATGCGTCAGCGGGGCCACGTCGCCTTCGCCCAGAAATACATAGCGAATGATATTCGCCACCGGGTTCCCCTCCGTCCAACTGAAGTAGGCGTGGGGGACGTGACCTGTTCTCTTCTCCACCTCAATCAGCAGGGCCGCGATAGAATTGGCGACCACCGGACTGCTCGCGTAGAGAACCTTGTGGCGGCCATCCCTTCTTCCATGCACGCTTAGCGTGGCCTCAAACGTCGACGCGTCGCTTCTCTCCACTTCGAAAAACAACAGGCATTCCTCAGAGCTGAGATTATGCAGTTCCCGCACCCGCGCGTCTGCAACATCCAACGCTCCCGGCCACTTGTTCTGCGGATTTCTCGCCACGATCCGGATGATGCCGTCAGGATCCTCGCAAATCATGTCGTTCGCAGTTTCATCCAGGTGAATCCCGGTGATGCGCAGCTCCGTGGAGCGGACGGCTCGCGAAATCAGCGACACCAGGACGATCGACGCGATAAAGAACGACGCGATCTTCACGCCCTCAGGACGCTCGTAAATGTTCACCAGAGTCGTATAAACGAATAACAAGAAGATGAACCCGAACGGCAATCGCATCCAACTCTTCGCTGCAAGCGTCACCGCGAACGCCGCTGAGGTGATCAATACCAGAACGCCCGTCGCATACGCCCCGCCCTGCGCGTCAACATCCGCTCTGAAGAGCCACGTTACTGTGAATGCCACTCCGGTAAACACCAGTGACAGTGGCCGCGACGCCAGCGCCCACTCCGGAGCCATGCCAAACCCGGGCAGGTATCGCGGAATCAGATTGAGCAGCCCGGCCATCGCCGAGGCGCCTGCAAACGCCAGGATCAAGATCGTGCTGATGTCGTAGAGCGACCCGAAAGCATTCCCCATGTATTGATGGGCGAGATAGGCCATCGCGCGGCCGTTCGCAGGGCCGTGCTTTTCAAACGCACTGGCCGGAATCAGCAGCGTCGAAACAATGCTCGTCGCCATCAGGAAGACGCTCATGATGATCGCCGCCGCTGTCAGCAGCTTGCGCGTGTTCTGGATGCGCTCTTTGAGATCCTTCCCCTTCACCAGCGGCATCACCGCAACACCAGTCTCAAAACCCGACAGGCCCAGGGCCAGCTTGGGGAACAGGATCAGCGAAATGCCCAAAATCACCATCGGATGCCCGTGGGCTTTGAACAATAGAGAGTGATTCCAGCCGGAGATAAGCTCAGGATGCTCGAACACGTGCCACAACGCGACCGCGACGACCACCGCGTTGAGCGCCAGATACGCCGCGACCAGCACCACCGCAATGCCGATCGCCTCGCGGAAACCCGCCAGGAACACAGCACCCAGTAACCCGAGAATGACCAGCGTCACTCCCATCTGGCTCCGCAGCACCGGCGGCGTCATCGGATTATGCACAAAGTGCGTGGCTGCATCGGCGCCCGACAACGTCATCGTGATGATGAAATCGGTCGCAGCAAATCCCAGCAGGATGAGCACCACGCTCTTGCCCTTCCAGTGCGAAAAAAGGTTTTCGAGCATGTGGATGCTTCCCTGCCCGTTAGGGCTGGCTTCCGCTACCCGTCGATATACCGGGAGCGCACCAACCAGGGTGACCAGAACCAGCACAAACGTCGCCACCGGGGACAGGACGCCTGCCGCCAGAAACGCAATCCCGGGCTGATAGCCGAGCGTCGAAAAATAATCGACGCCCGTCAGGCACATCACCCGCCACCATTCGTGTTCCGGCTCTGCCGTGCTGTGCGCCGCGTGCGGGCGAATGTCCGCCAGCAACCAGTCCTTCACACTCATCCAAGGCCCTCATACGCCTACAACAATTTCAGCGCCATTGTCTCAGATGTGTGTTTCGCGACTTGCGCCATGTCCACTCGGAGGAAACACCCGGGCACGATGCTCCATGCAGATAACCACGGCGAGCATCTCCGCCCTTCACTACTCATTTTTCTCGGGAAACAGGATCAAAAGACACGCCCCGGCGACCCCTTCCAGGACTCAGCAAAGAAGGCGCTCGCCGGGCGGTACATGACGGATTCGAATCACAACGCAAGCCCGGAGCGTGGTCCTGATTAAGGACACTTCGCCCCGCGGAAACACTCCGGGCTCCTTCCTACTCCGGGTCTCTTAATCGGTGTGCTTTGGCACCTTGCTGTTCAGGAGAGACGCAAAGGACTCGCCCGCGGGGGTAGCCGTAACGTCGCCATGGCGTACGATATCCATCGCGCTGACCGATTTATCGTAGAGACGCTGGTTGGCATCACCGTCCGGTGACAGACTGGCGCCGTTCAGGGACACGCCGGCGAAAAGGCCCGAGGTCCTGGAATAGGTCAACATGTCAGCCCCGCCCACGGCACCGGCGCCAGCGGAAGCACCAGGTCCAGCCGCTGCGCTCACGTCGCTGCCGACCTTGACCTTGCCATTCACCACTTTGGCCACAGCACCCTGAGTCAGAATGGCGATGACAAAATCGGTGGATGTACCGCCGATCTGGAACCCGGCGCTGGCGCCGCCGATGCTCATCATAGCGGGCGCGGACCATTTGCCCCTGAAGTCGCTGCCTGTGCGGCAACTCATCGGCCCGCGACCGCCGGTTCCTCCAATGCCAACCGCGAACTTCTTCACACTGGGTAGAACGATGATGCAATCGGCCTTCGCCAACACGCTGTGTGGAACATCCTTGCTACTGACCATTGCCTGTAACACTGAGGCGGCATTCCTGATGGTTTCTTCGTCCTTGGTTTTATCCGCGCCCCACATGGGCAGCGTGGTCAGGAGCGACGATACGAGCAATAAACGCACTGCTGTCTTTCTATTTCGCATGGGCATTCCGCCCTCCGTTCTGAGGTGAGACGTGAGAAGCTACAGCGAAGCCGTAACTCCGCGGTGCATGCACGCAACGATAGAAGGCTTTTGGCTGAGCGTCAAACTGGCAGATGTGACAGATCAACCACTGCGGGACCCCATCGACCTGGCTTTCACTCGTAACGCAACGCTTCGATAGGATTCAGGCTGGCGGCCTTGAGCGCTGGAATCATCCCGCTCACCAGTCCCACTACCACCAGGATCCCGGTTGCGATCAGCACGATAACGGGAGAAATCAGCAGCTGGATATCGGCAGCCTGCGCATTCGAAGCCATAGCGCTGTAAAAGGTGATCCGCCCCACCCCGATCGAAACCGCGTAGGCCAGCACAATACCGGCAATTCCGCCGATCCCGGTAATCACCAGCGATTCGGCAAGGAACTGAATCAGGATATGCCGCTTGCGTGCGCCCAGCGCCTTCTCGATCCCGATCTCCTTCGTCCGCTGCTGCACAGCGACCAGCATGATATTCATCAGCCCGATTCCGGCAATGCCCAGCGTCAGCGCACCGATAAACAGCAGCAGTACTTCCAGCGCAATGGTCACAATCTTGAACTGCGTAAGCTGCTGCTCAAGATCGGCAACGAAGATCGCCTGGTGATCCGACGGGCGGAAGTTATGCATTGCCGCCAGTGTGTTGCGAACCGACTGCTGCACCGCCACGTGATCTCCGTTGTAGTTCAGCCAGATGCCGTCGAGGTATTTCGGATCCTTGATATCCGCCATGGAGCTGAACGGAATATAGACCTGGCGATTTACGTTATCGCCCTCCTCCTGCATCTTGGGCTGAAGAACGCCGATCACCTCGAAGCTGATGCCGTTCAGCCGAATGCGCTGCCCGATCGGATATAGGCCGCCAAACAGCTTTGTCTTGGCCTCCGATCCGATCACTGCCACATGCGCGCGGTTCGATTCGTCGTCTTCGGAAAAGAAGCGCCCGGCAGCGATATCCAGCACCAGAATGTTCTGCACCACCGGGCGGTAGCCGTTCACCGTCCACGTGTACGTATGCAGTTCGTTCGCTACCGGTACATCCTTTGACAGCATCGGCGTAATGTCCTTGAGCCCCGGAACCGTCTGCTGCAGCCGATCCACATCGTCCTGAGTAAAGCGCACCTGCACCCCGGCCTTCGATCCGCCCACCTGTTCTGATGTCCGGCCAGGAAAGACGCCGATCAGCTGCGTGCCCCACTGCGCGAAGATGGCTTCGATCGCTCGCCCGAACCCCGACCCGTAGGCCAGCAGCAACACCACCGTGGCAATGCCCCAAGCCATGCCCACCATGGTGATGGACGTGCGCCGGCGGTTGTAAACCATCGCTTCGTAAGCCTGCCTCCAAAGATCGCGCAGCATCTCTCGCTCCTTATTCGCGCCTTAGCGCTTCGACCGGTTCAAGCGCCGCTGCCTTGCCCGCTGGATACAGCCCGGCAACAATGCCGCTCACGCTGAGCGCCACAATTGCCAGCGCCGCCGACCACGGAACCAGCCGCGGAGGATCGAAGCCCTGAATACCCTGCCCGATCGCCTGACGCAGCAGGTACATGAACAGCGCCGACCCGGCAATCCCAAACAGCCCGCTCACGCCGGTGAGAATCAGCCCCTCGAGAAAGAACTGGAAGAGAATGCTGCGGCTGGTCGCGCCGATCGCCTTGCGCAGTCCGATCTCCCGCGTCCGCTCGCTCACCGAAACCAGCATAATGTTGATGATCCCCACCGCCCCTAGCGCCAGCGTCACAACCCCCACGCCACCCAGGAACACATCCATCGCCGTGAAAATCTTGCCGACCATCTGCTCGGTTCGAATCGTGTCCCATTCGTTGAAGGCTTCCGGAGCCTCAGGATCGAAGCCGTGCCGCCGCGCAATGATCTGGTGCACCTGCTTCTTGGCAATCAGATTCTCGGTGCTAATCCGGGGCTGGTACTGGATCGATGTCACCGAATCGGCGGGAATGTTCTCACCCTTGATCGGAAACATCTCCAGCATGACCGATAGCGGGATATAAACCTTCTGATTCTCGCTGTCGTTGTTCCCGTGCCCGAACTTGTCCGCCACTCCCACCACCGTGAACCGGGTGCCGTTCAGCGTCACAATCTCGCCCATTGCTGGACGCCCCGGAAAAAGCAGCTGCGCGCTCTTCTGCCCCAGCACGATGATGTGATTCCGGTTGGTCATATCATCGACATTCAGAAACCGCCCCTGCGCAATGGGCAGGAAGCGGATTGTGTCATAGTTCGGCTCCGTTCCGATCACGTCGCCGCCGGCGGTCTGATACTGGCTCTGCTGCTTGATGTCATCGCGGCTGATCAGGGCGACCGCCGCCCTCACATCCGGCGCCTGCGTGCGGATCGCCTCCGCATCGCTCAGCGTCAGGTTGTAGGGCCGCATGCCGGTGTGCTGATTCGGCACCGCCGGAATCGTCCCGCTCCACATCATGATGATGTCGTTGCCGAAGCTGGCCAGCTGGCGATGGTTCCCCGACCGGAAGCCCTCGCCGACCGAGATTAGCAGCAGCATCGATCCCACGCCCCAGGCAATGCCGAACATGGTCAGAAACGAACGCAGCTTGTTCGCCCAGATGGCGCGGAAGACCTGCCCGAAGGTATCGCCCAGACTCTGCATGCGTTAGTTACCTATACGGATTGGAAGCGCCCGGAGTTCCCGCTCACGGCCGCGTGATCACGCCACGAGGTCAGCGGTGAGACGTGGCGGGACAGGACATGTGAGCAGAGCGCTGGAAAGATGTGACCAGCCGCCGTAAACCGTTCACGGTTAAGCGTTCGCGATTAAGATGGAAGCGTCCGGAGGCGCATACCATGAAGGACCGAATCGCTCTGACGCTCACCCTCGCAGCCCTCTTTATCCCGGCCGCACTTCCCGCTCAGGACACCCCTCCCCACGCGCTCCTCGCCCTTTCGAAAAAAGGCCACACCCTGGCCATCGTCGACCCCGCAAGCCTGAAAGTCCTCGCCAAGGTGCCCGTCGGCGACGACCCGCATGAGGTGATCGCCTCCACCGACGGCAAAACTGCTTACATCTCCAACTACGGATACGGCAGGTTCCACACCATCACCGCAATCGACCTCGTCGCCCAGAAGCCTCTCGACACCATCGACCTCGGAGCCCTTGTCGGTCCCCACGGCCTCGCTTTTGCAGGCGGCAAACTCTGGTTCACCGCCGAGGTCGCCAAAGCCATCGCCCGCTTCGATCCCGCCACGCAGAAAATCGACTGGATCCTCGGCACCGGCCAGAACCGTACCCACATGATCTACGTCGCCCCCGACATGAAGTGGATCGCCACCACCAACGTCAATTCCGGAACCGTCAGCATCATCGAGAAAGTCGAAGGCCGTTCCGGGCCGCCGCCCGGACCCCCACCCGCCGGAGCACTGAACGGACCTCCTCCGCTCATCCTGCCGCCCGGCGGTGACTGGAATGAAACCGTCATCCCCGTCGGCGTCGGCTCGGAAGGCTTCGATGTCTCGCCCGACCACAAGGAGCTCTGGGCCGCCGACGCCCAGAACGGCAACATCTCCATCATCGACATCGCCAAAAAGCACCTGATCGACACGTTGCCGGTGAACGCGGTCGGAGCCAACCGCCTCAAGTTCACCCTCGACGGCAAACTGGTCCTCGTTTCCACCCTTCGCGGAGACGACGTCCTCGTCCTCGACGCGGCCACGCGCAAAGTCATCAAACGCATCCCCATCGGCCACGGGGCCGCGGGAATCCTGATGCAGCCCGACGGCTCACGGGCCTTTGTCGCCTGCTCGCCCGACAACTACATCGTCACCATTGACCTCAAGTCGCTTGAAGTCACAGCCCACATCGACGTCGGCGGTGAGCCTGACGGCCTCGCCTGGGCGACTCGTCAGTAGCTACAACAGGCCGCGCGCTTTTACTTCGAGATACTCGTTGATCGCGTCCGCCTTCACCGTTCCGGGAGTCGTCTCCACCACCAGCACGCCCTGCGCGCGCAGGCGCGCCAGTATCTCCCGCCGCCGCTCGAGAATCTCCGTGGCCGCCGTCGACACAAACATCTGTTCCACATCTTCCGGCTTGCGCTCGGCCAGTTCCTTGAGTTCGGGATGCCCCAGCACCACCAGCAGCACCAGGTGCCGCCGCGCCAGATCAACCGCCGCATCCACCACCTCGGGACGCCGCGCGCTGTCCGCCAGCTCCGTGATCCAGAGGATCAGCCCGCGCCGCCGCTGCAGATGCTTCAGCCGCGCCGCCGCCGACAGATGATTCGCCTCCGAGCTCTCAGCCCGTACCTGCGAAAGCGAATCGACAAACTGCCGCAGATGCCCCCCGCCCGATTGCCGGCAACAACTGCTGCTGAATCCCTCGCCCGTACACCAGCAGCGCAGCCTTGTCGCCCGCCTGCATCACCGCCTGCGCCAATGCCACCGCCGCACCGGACGCCTGATCAAGCTGCGTAAGCATGAGCCTGAAATTCTCGTCTGAAATTACCCCGGCCTGGGTGCCCGTCCCAATTCGGCGATCACCAGAATCCTGGGTGCCCCAGGTCCCGCTTCTGGGACCTGGGGCCTGGATATTTCTCCGTACTTCAAACGCCGTCCGCGACAGCCTTCCGGCATCGAGCACTATCCACACCTGCTGGCTACGCTCCGTGGTGAACTCCCGCGTAATCAGCTTTCCGCGCCGCGCCGTCGCCGGCCACGCGATATTCCGAACCTCATCTCCTCTTTGGTAATCCCGCAGGCTTTCGAACTCCCGCCCCACCCCGCGCAGCCTCAGCCGGCGCTTCTGAAGCGCAATCTGCCGTATTCGTAACAGATAGAGTTTCGTATCCTCCGGCGATCTCTCCATCGGCGGATAAACCCGGATATTCTGTCCCAGATCCACCGAAGCCCACCGCTCCGCCAGCTTCAACGCTCCGCGATAGCGCAGGAAAACCTCACCGAGCGCAACATCTCCCCTTGTGTTGGGTGTGCATTCGATCATGACCCGCGCCGCATCCCGCGGATACGCCAGCACGCGCTTCGCCGCTGGCATCGCATCGAGCGCCGGATCGAGCGCGTCCGTCACCCGCATTTCGAGAATCTGATTCGACTCCTGCGTCACCTCAATCGTGATTTCGGTCCGCTCGCCCAGCACCGGCGAGTTCTCGAACCGACGCTCCACAGTGATCTTCTGCGGTGCCGGCAGTATGGCCGCATCAAGGATCGCCAGCAGCAAAACCAGCGCGTCCCACGCGACCATCGCCCAGGTCCAGCGCGGATGAAAAAATCCCGGAACAACCAGCAGGCATCCCGCAACCAGCAGGAGCAGCGCACGCGGTGTAAGCGCATAACCGAGTCGCCGGCCTCGCGCAGTGGCCCGAACGGGCGCAGGAACAAGCGTCTGGATCATCGTCTACTTCGGCAACGGCACAGCCGCCAGTACGTCCTTCAGCACGCGGTCCGGATCGAATCCCTCCAACTCGACCTCAGGCTTGAGGATCAGCCGATGCCGCAGGCACGGCAGCGCAGCATCCTTCACATCATCCGGAATCAGGTAATCGCGCCCATCCCTCGCCGCATATCCCTTCGCCACGATCAGCAATCCGGCCGCAGCGCGCGGGCTCGCACCCAGTGAGACGGCAGGCCACTCACGCGTCCGCCGCACCACCGCCAGCAGATAATCAAACATCGCCGGCTCAACACGTACTCGCCTGACCTCCTGCCTTGCGGCAGCAAGCTCAGCAAAGCTCACGCTCTCGATCGGTGAGTGCTCAAGCTGCGCCGCCTCCGTCGACGCATGATGCCGCTCCAGCACCGTCCTTTCCTCCGCGGCCGACGGATACCCCACCTGAATCTTCAGCAGAAATCGGTCAAGCTGCGCTTCGGGCAGCGGATACGTCCCTTCAAACTCCAGCGGATTCTGCGTCGCAAACACGGTGAAGTATTCGTCGAGAATGTGGCACTCGCCATCCATCGTCACCTGGCGCTCTTCCATGCTTTCGAGCAGCGCCGCCTGCGTCCGCGGAGGCATCCGGTTGATCTCATCCGCCAGCAGAAACTGCGTGAACACCGGCCCCTTGTGAAAGCTGAAGTCATTCGTCTTCAGCGAAAACACACTCGTGCCCAGTATGTCCGCCGGCATCATGTCCGGCGTCCCTTGCACGCGCCGGAAGTCGAGGGACAGGAATCGCGCCAGCGTCTTCACCGTCAGCGTCTTGGCAACGCCCGGCACGCCTTCCACCAGTGCATGCCCTCCGCAAAGCAGCGTGAGCAGCGCCTGGTCGATCATCTCCACCTGCCCGGAGATCACCTTGCCCAGCTCGGCCCGTCCCTTCTCAAATAGAGCAACCGCTGCGCCGCTCACCGACGATGCTTGTTGCTGTTGTTCTGTAGCACCTTCACTCACGCAGTCTCTCCATCGTTTGCACCTGCTGGTTGAGAATGTCTCATAAGCTCCGTCAACCTTGCGATGTGTTCGTCAATACGCTTGACCAGTCTCAGCCCGCTCCGCGCGCTGTACTTCGTGAACTCCGCCTGTTGCGCCGCCTTCAGATCCTCGACAAAATCGGCTGAAGAATAGCGGAATCGGTCCGCCACAGCCTGTGCAATCGTCTCCGGCGAAGACCGCAGCGTCTCCCGCGGAATCCCGCCCTCATGCTCCAGAAACTGCATCAGCCGGCGCTCGGCACAGCCCGTCGCTACATTCACCGCTCCAGCCTTTCGATACAAATCGCCCATCGATTCGGCAAACTCAAGCGGAGAGGTCCGCAGAGCGGCGCACAAGCGCACGCAGTGGCCCGTTGCGCCGCCCGAGGCTGACGATCAGCAGCACCGCAACCGCCGCCAGTTGCAACTCGAGAGCCCGCACCGGCGTTCCCGCCACAGTCGACCATAAGTCCGGGCGCGCGCCGTGAATGTACTCGTCGAATAAGACCGTCCGGTCCGGTCCGCCAATGCTGGCCAGAAAAAGCTTGAGGCTCGCATCTTCCTTCAGGCCGCCGTTGCTCAGCGGAGCCGACGAGCTCCACCACACCACCTCGCCCTTGCCCGATGCGTAGTGAACAACAACCGCGTCGTCCCCGCAATTCTGGTCAATGTGCAGGATCACGCCGTCCGCCTTCCAACGTATCGGCACCGGCATCCCCACTCGGCCAGCACGCGCCATCGGGCTGAGTCCCTGCGGAGTCGTATAGCAAAGTTCGCTGTAGATATGATTCGGCGCCGTAATATTCGCCTCCGGCAGCATCGCCGTACTCACCGCACCGGTCGCGAGAACCCGCCCACCCCGGTTCAAGAAATCTTACATCACCCGGCTTCTCTTTCAACAGATCCAACGGATAAGCATCCGCCAGAATCAGAGTTGTCTGCGGCGCGTCCAGCCTCGCTCAGGTCCTTCGCCGACCGCTCCCATCGATCCGTCCGATATCCCAGATCGCTCAGCAGCAGCCACGCCGCCTTCGCTCCATGTGTGCCGCTGTTGTAGGTACTCGGAGTAAAGTCCGAGTCCTCGCGCGCCGGCGCTAGAAAAGCCCCGGCGACAATTACGACCATTACCGCCGCAGCAACCCAGATCAGAATCCGGGTATCGCTCGAAAGCTTCGTCACGCGGACCTCAAACCTTCGTGCAGTTCGAGAGCCTGACGGTAATCGGTCTCGGCCGCAGGATTCAGCCCGTACCAGATGCGCTCAAACCCGCGTGTCTGCAGGTGAAGAAGTTTCCATCGCGGCGATCCCGCCTCCAGCAACGCCACATACTCACGCGGTGTGCGCGAGCGGTTGGGACTCCAAAAGCGCCGTCCCTCCAGCATCACAATGCTCGCCCAGTAGATGCAGTGCACCGCCTCGCGCCAATCGTGCCGTGCCGCCTGTTCCTCCGCCATGTTGCGCCAGTTGCGCGAAGCTTCTTCCCACGATTCAATCTGCCGGGTCGCCTCCACGCGAACTGCCAGCCGTTGCCGCTGCAAAGCCCGCATCGCCCACAAGGCCAGACCCACCAGCGCCAGCGCAATCAGTCCCCATTCCAGGAGCGGGCCAATCCACGGCGAGCGCTGGCCGAATCTGGCCACGTCTGTGAACAGGCTGTCGAGCCACAGAAAGAACCGCGCAATCAGCTTGTCCCAGATACTCTGTTCTTTGACTGTTACAAATTCCTGATGGCTCAGGATGGCGTCGGCTTGATGCCGCGCTTGGGCAAATCCTTTATCCCCCGGCTGAGCTCCGGCTTCACGCAACGCGTCGTCAATCCGGCTCAAAGCCGCTCCCAGATCGCGCTCGCGACCGCTGGCCTTGGCGTCGCCTGCAGCCTTGAGCGTTGCTCTCAGCCAGTCGTAACGCGCCTCAAATTCGTTCACGTTAGCGCCCGATCCCAGCGACTGCAGCGTCACCCGGTCATCGTCTCCCACCTGAGCCACGTCGCATGCGGTAGCACTGGCCTGGCATCTCTCGACGAGCGACCGGAGGCTCTCGAGATGCGCGGTGTATTCCGCCATGCTCGATTGCCTGAGCGCAAGCGCGGGAACCGCCGGCAGCACAAGCATTAGCAGTAGAGGGATTTTTCGGCTCGCCAGTGCCCCCACACGTGTCATAGTCCTCAGCGTCAGAGACCCTTTAGATCGAAGCGGAGCCGTTCTCCGCAGACGGCGTCACATCGGTCGCCGCATCAGCCGGGGGTAACGAAGGCACCGGTGCAATCTTGGTCATCATCCATTCGATGTCGAAGCCTTCTCGCCGCACGCGCTCATCTATATAGAAAAGGCACACCGCGATCGCGCCTATCGGTCCCACCAGTGTTCCCGTCACAAACCCGATCGCCAGGCTGATGGCGTGGGTTAGGAACGCCTGTGCTCCGCGCGTGCGCACCGCCATGATGGCGAGCGGCGTCTGAATGGCGCCAATCACCAGATAGAGTGCGAATAGAAACACCAGCAGCAAAAAAACCCGCACTTTGCGGTCAACAAGAAGCTGCTTGCTCCGCTTGATGGAAGCCCGCACGCCAAGCGATTCCATCACCGCCGCCGGAACGGCCAGGGACACACGGATATAAGCCCATACCGCGTAGGCCAGGCTGAAGAACGCGACAATATAAATGAGGCCCGCCGTGACATTCGCGCTCGGCGATCCCCGCCGGGCAAACTGCAGACCCAGCCCGAAAGCAAAGAGAAGAACCGGCAGCCAGAACCCCGCCCATATCTGCCGAAGCACGATCAGCGTGTAGCGGAACCAGTGCGTCATGGCATTCTGATATGCCGTTCTGATCGTCGCCGGCTCGCCCAGATACACCGCCGAAACACTCCACGTCGTCGCCGCCTGGGTAATCCCGTAAAGTACCAGCGAAATCACCGCCGACGCGACTGTAAGGAGTGCCGTAATGATCTGTACCTTGTAGAGATTTGCCCCAGTGTGAATGTGCACACTCTCGTGCGCTGCGTACCAGAGCCGCAAGGACTGCGTCACCACGCTCACCCCGGCCGGCAGTATTGCCAGTCCGGCAAACAGCGCAAAACGCAGCCGGTAGAGCTGAAAAGTCCGGTCCAGCACCTCCCCCGTCGAAAGCGGCCGCAGATCAAACTGAGGATGGCTGGCCGGGACGTGTGCGCTGCTGTCGATCCAACTGTTGCTCGCCATAAACGTGTCGCTTTAGCGCGGAATGTTCGACGATGGTAGCACATTGCGTGCCCCGAATATCTGCCTCGGGGGTGGCCCCTCGCGGCCACGCCCGCGGCCACCTTCGGAGCCGCAATTTGCCCCAAAAACCGGCCAAAATCACGTAGCATCATAGAAGCACCCTGGCATCAGGGCAGCCGCCTTCCGGATCCCACCTCCGAAGCATCTGATTTCATAAACGCCGCCTCGCCCCGGCTGCGAATTTCCTCGTCTATACGGGAAAGCATCGTCAACAGGCAGGCATCCACTCACAGGATTGAGGTACTGGTATTGTTGCAAAACCGTTGTCTGGCGTTCACTTCGCTCATATTTGTCTCACTGCTCGCTGTGCATGCGTCGCCCGGTCAGGCAACCGACGCCCATCTGGATATCCCTGTCGCTTTGCCCACTGTAGACAACCCGGCCCTCCCTACGCTTGATCTCCCCGATGACCCCTCCGCACCCTTGCAGCAGAGCCAGCCAACCCAGCCCGAACCCGCAGCCGGTTCTCCCGCTCCCGCCAATCCCGGCCAGGTATCGTCCGACGAGCAGCTCAAACTGCAAGAACACCAGCGTGTGCTGGGTGTGATGGCAGCCTTCAACACCACTCGGAACCGCGACGCGCTGCCCCTGACTCCTGGCCAGAAATTCCAGCTCTTCTTCAAGAGCCAGACCGATCCCTGGCCCTTCGGCCTGGCCGCGGTCATCGCCGGCATCAACCAAGCGGACAATAGCCCCGCCGAATATGGCCAAGGCATGCAGGGTTACGCCAAGCGGTTCGGTGCAACCTACTCCGATGCCTTCATCGGAAACTTCTGGGGCAACGCCGTGCTGCCCAGCCTCTGGCACGAGGACCCCCGATATTTCCAGAAGGGCACTGGCAGCATCAGCAGCCGAATTCTTTGGGCCTCCACGTCGACGGTGTGGTGTCGACGCGACAACGGCTCCTGGGGTCCCAACTACTCGAATGTAGTCGGCAATCTCATTGGTGCGGCCATCGCGAATGTCTACTATCCACAATCTGAGCGCACAGTCGGCGACACCATTACCCGCGGACTCACCGTTACCGCAGAAGGAATTATCGGCTCCGAAGTGATCGAGTTCTGGCCTGACTGGGTCCGCCACTACCAGAAGAACCGCGCCGCCAAGCTCGCCCGCCAGGCTGCCAAGCAGGATTCGCAGGCCGCTCAGGCCGCTCAAAAGGCCGGGCAGCGGAATACCTCCACCCCGGTTCCCGCGGGTGACCCTCCTAAGCAGCCATAGCAGCCCCGCTCCAACCCCTCGCCGCAATCATGCGTTAATCTTCAGTCTGGTATCGTTCTCGCCCGATCGCCATTTCTGACACGCATGAAAATCCTTTCCCGCTCTCTGCTCCTGCTCCTTGCGTTGCTTCCAGCCCTCGCCGCCCACGCCGCCAACAAAGTGGTCGTCCTCTCCGAGGCCGGCTTCCCCTCCGCCGACTCCGCCACCCCGAGTCAGTCCCAGCTTCAGGCCGCATTCGCCGGAGCCACCTTCGCCTCCGCCTCGCAACTGCCCACTGCGCTCGCCGACGCCGACCTCCTCGTCATGCCTTACGGCTCTGCCTGGCCCGAAGCCCAGTGGCAGCCCATCCTCGAATACCTCGACCGCGGCGGCAACTTGCTCGTCCTCGGCGGCCGGCCCTTCACCCGCGCCGCCTTTCACGACGCCTCTGGCTGGCACCTGTGCGCGCCCAGCGTCGCCGCCTCCCTCGAGCTCTTCATCCACGACTACCAGCCAACCCCCGGCTCCGATCAGCTCAAGTTCCAGCCCAATCCTGACGTCCTTCCCGCTCTGCCCGCCTTCTCGTGGAAACAGGCCTTCAGCCCCGTCCTTCGCCTCTCCGTCGTCCCGAAATACAACCGCGACGGCTCAACCGGCGACGAGGACTTCGACCTGACCACACTCGCCTGGGGAACCCGCGACGGCCACAAGCTCGCCGCGCCCGTCTTTGAAATTGATCACAACCAATACCGCTTCGTCGGAGGCCGCTGGATCTTCGCCGCCGCCGACCTCGACGCCTCCTTCTTCTCGAACACCCAGCTGCTCGCGAAGCTCGCCGACCTCGCCACCCGCAAAGCCGACCGCTTCACCTTCCGCCCGCGCGTCCCGCTCTTCCTTCCCGGCGAGCCGCTGGAGTTCAGCTTCGCGCCTTACGACTCCAGCCCGCCTGCAGGCGATCAACTCAAAATCCACGTCACTTCCGAAGACAACGCCGCCCCAACCGATCTCACCATCCCCGCCAATTCCACCCAGCCCGTCGTGCTGCCCGCAAGCGCTTCCGCAGGCAAGGGTCTCCACACCGTCGAAGCAACCCTCCTGCGCGATGGCAAGCCCCTCCGCATCTATCGTTCTGGTTTCTGGATGCACGACTGGGACTACCTGCTCTCCGGCCCCAAACTCACCGTCGGATCCGATTATTTCGAGCTGGACGGCAAACCCCTGCCCGTCGTCGGCACCACCTACATGTCGAGCGACGTCGCCCGCCTCTACCTCTCCAAACCCAACGCGTACGTCTGGGACCAGGACATGGCGCAGATCCACGGCGAAGGCCTCAACATGATCCGCAGCGGCCTCTGGTCCGGCTGGGACCCGCTCATCGGCCCCAACGGCGCCATGACCGAGGACGCGCTGCGCACCATCGAAGCCTTCCTCATGTGCGCCCGCCACAACCATCTGCCCGTCCAGTTCAACCTCTTCGCCTTCCTGCCGGAAAACCTTGGCGGCGAGAACCCCTACCTCGATCCCGTCGCCTGGCACGCGCAGGCAGAATACGTCACCAGCATCGCCCAGCGCTTCCACGCCGTCCCGTTCGTCGCCTGGGACCTCATCAACGAGCCCAGCGCCAACACCAACCTCTGGCGCACCCAGCCCTCGGGAGACGCCTTCGAACAAGCCGTATGGCGCAAGTGGCTCGCCGCCCGCTATCCCGACCAGGCCGCGCTCCTCGACGCCTGGGCAGAGCCCTCTTTCGGAATCGGCCGCAACCTCCAGCTTCACCCGACCACCGCCTCGCCCGAAACCGCCGCCCAGGATCCATTTGCCCTGCCCGCTGCCGGTGCCTTCGGCTTCGACGCCGTCCGTTCCGGCTACAACCCGCTCAAGGTCTACGACTACTTCCTCTTCACGCAGTCCATCTTCACCGACTGGGTCCAGCGCACCCGCGATCTCATCCGCGCCCAGGGCTCCACGCAGCTCATCACCGTCGGCCAGGAAGAAAACGGCGTCGCCGGGCGTCTCTCCCCAGCTTTCTACTCGCAGCTCATCGACTTCACCGCCGACCACACCTGGTGGGACTTCGACGCCATCCTCTGGGCCTCGCTCGCCGCCAAATTCCCCGGCAAGCCCATGCTCATTCAGGAAACCGGCGAGCAGCGCCGTCTCACGCAGGACGACCACCTCCGTCTCACCGCCGAAGAAGAAGGCTGGCAGCTTGAGCGCAAGCTGGCTATCGCTTTTGCCCAGGGCGCCGGGCGCGCTCGAGTGGGTGTGGAACGTCAATAGCTACATGTCCAACGACAACGAAATCCCCATCGGAGCGGTCCGCCCCGACGGAACCGAAAAGCCCGAAGCCCAGATCCTCAGCGCCTTCGCCGCCTTCGCCGCAAAGAGCCCGTCCAGCTTCACCCACATCCAGCCGCCGCAGGTGGCCATGGTCACCTCGCAGGCCCTGCAGTACAGCGGCATGAACCCGCTCGCCATCGACACGCAGAAGCACGCCCTGCGCGCCCTCGCCTACTACGACCACACGCCCTTCCGCTTCGTCGCCGAGAACCGCATCGCCGACCTCGGCTCTCCGAAGCTGGCCATCCTCCCCGCCGCGCAGGCCCTGAGCGACGAAGCCTGGACCGCTCTCCTCAAATACGTCTACGCCGGAGGCACACTCCTCGTCACCGGACCCGTCCAGCGCAACGAGCATTGGCAGTTCGTCGACCGCCTCACCCCGCTCGGCATCAAGGCGCAGACCGAGACCCTCGCCGTCCGCCAGTCCGACCTGAAGCTCGACAACCAGCCGCCCATCCAGATCACCTTCCCGACCGAAGTCCAGCAGCTCCCCATCGATGTCATGCGCTTCGCCGACGGCAAATCCGTCGAGGTCGTCCCGCACGGCTCAGGACACATCCTCTGGGCACGCGATCCCATCGAGTTCTCCGAGGACTACGAGCCCACCGCTGCGCTCTATCGCTACGCTCTCAAGTTCGCCGGAGTCGCTCCCGTACTGCGCGAGCTCACACCACTCTCACCGGCAGTCCTGGCCTTCCCCACCGTCCTCGACGACGCCGTGCTCTACAGTTTCTCCAACGAGTCTCTTGATGCCCAGCCGGTCGCTATCGAGGACGCAGCCTCTCACGCCACCATCCGCTTCACCCTGCCCGCCCAACGCGGAGCCGCCATTCTCCTCCGCAAATCCGACGGATCGGTGCTCGCCGCTTACGGGGCCGCGGCGAAGCCGAAATAACTCGAGACCGCAGCAATATACTCGACTCACCTGCGTGTTCCGGTGATCCCCACCACTCGAAGGAGAAGTCATGGCCGAGCAAATTCCACTGCACTTCGTCTTCTACATCGCCGCGCCTCCGGACAAAGTCTGGGAGGCCTTCGTATCCCCCGAATCCAACCGCATTTTGTTTATGGGAGCCGAACTGGAAATTGATCCGAAGCCCGGAGGCCCCATGAAATGGGTCGGCACCGCGCCCGATGGCAAGCGCACCACCTATGTTCACGGCGAAGTGCTCCGGTCTGAGCCCCCAAAGTTGTGGCAATACAGCTTTGCGATGGGCGCTTCCAGCAAATTCTCACGAGTCACGGTAGAACTTGTGCCGGAGACTGAGGCTACGAAGGTTTCAGTCACCCATGACCAGTGGGCGGAGGACGATAGCGCCTATGCTGCCACCGCCGATGGATGGCCGCGCATACTCTCCCGCATGAAGACGCTGATCGAAACCGGCAAGACCTTCAAGCCACATTGATACGCAATCCAACAGGATACTCAGCCGCCTGTTCCCTGCTGCCCTGATCCCTGCCAAAAAAGAACCCTGATCTTTGGCGATCAGGGTCAGGAGGTGTTTATATGCAAGAGACGAATACAGATTAGAACTCGCAACGCTTCATGTCTTGGACCGGATGGACGGTTTTTGCCTCCACCTTTGGGTTGAAACCTTCTGCGAAGAACTTGAGTAACGAAGTGACCACGCCAGCCGCCCAGCATCGTCGAAATTGAAAGTGATGGTGGAGCGCTGGAACTATTTCATTGCGATGCCGTGGGGACGCGCTGGCCCCGTTTTGAAAGCCGTGTTGAAGTCCAGTTTGAAACGCTTGTCCTCGGTGAGCGTATTGTGCGTGACTTTGAGAACGTGGACTTTATGGTCTCCTTCGAAGTGGATAATGCCGGCAGCGTCTTCGTTGAGGAAGTAGTCCGTCACCACAAGGCGGCTATCATCTTCGCTCAGCACCAGATTGTGGGGTCCGGCGTTCGCGCCGAAGCTGACCACCGATATCTGTTTCGGACTGAAGCGGTCTGTGGTGTCCAGCATGACTATTTGCCCGGCCATGAACGTGCCCACAATCAGCCTATCGCCGGATTGCGGTGTCGCCATGATCTGGCCCATTCCGCCGGGCACCGGTGTGTCTACGTGGGGCTTCACCTTGGAGAGATCAAACACGGGAACGCCGGAGCCTGCGGGATCGATCAGATAGATGTGACCGTCGAACATACCCGACGTGTACCCGTAGCCGTGCGGGTCCCTGGGAAGCATCTTCACGTCCATGGTGCCCTGCGCGGGAGTGCCGTCAGGCGCAAACAGATCGATGGTTTTGGTAATTCTGCGTTCGCGGTAGTTCCAGATGCGCACGGAGCCCCGCAGGACCGGCCCCATCGAACCCATCAGCGTGCTGCTGGGCAGGATGAAGTCCGAGGTCATCATCAGATTCATATCCGGACGCGCGGAGATGCCGTGGGGGTTGAACCCATCGAGCGGCGGGCTGGTGGGCCACTCCTCAAACAACGAGAAAGTGCCAAAGTGGTTGGCGACGAAATGCATGTGACCGTCGTATTCTGCAATGCGGCCGGGCGCCATGCCGGTGGAAGAGCCCATCTGCGAGATGAGGAAGCCGCCGTTTTCAATCGGCAGGAAGTCGTCGGTCATGCTCGATTCCACGGCTTTGGTAGAGAAGAGAAATCGCGGGTGCTTCGCATCGCTTACGTCGAAGAAAAAAATCCCGTTCTGATTCTTCAACAGGCTGAGCAGTCCCCCGCATCCCAGAATGGTCTTGTTCGAATTCAGGTGACAGTGGTGCGGTTCGTTGCCGATGTTACCGGGAGGCGGCAGCGGTACGACGTTGATTACTTCTCCGTATTTGGGAGATTGTTCGTCAAAGTCGATCACTGCAAGGAAATCCGGTGCCACATGAGCCTGATCCTGCGCCCAGATATACAGAACCTTTTCTGCTCCTCTGCCGCCATGGTCGTCCTTGTCCTGCCATGCGCCGTGATCTTCCTGTCTTCCGCCCTGTCCATATTGAGCCAGTGCGACGGTCGATGCGCCAAACACCAGTGCGGTGATAAGAAACAATCTTGCGGCTCTTCCCGCCACTTCGTTCGTCTTCTTCATCCGAATCACCCTTCGAGCTTAAGACCTTAAACGACCTGAATTCGACATATTCAGTGAGTGGGGGATATCGCGCAAAAGCATATCACGAGCCGTGAAACACACCCGCTAACAGCACTAAGCTGCCTTCAATCCAGCTAATTCGCTGCTACGTCAATCGGCATATCAAGGGTACCGATGCGGTGGGTACCCAGATCGCTGACGCCGTGCGCAAGCGACGGCGAACGTCTCACCCCTCCTGCCCTTATCCGGGACCAATGCGCGCCGCGAGCCCGGACAGCCCATAAAGCCAGATCACCAGAGAGATGACGGAAAGCAGAGTGGTCATCGAGACCGTAGACGCTACCATCATCTCCTCGCAGTGATACTCTCCCGCAAGAATGTACACAGTCTTAGCCGTGGGTACAGCGGCACAGATGACGGCCGAAATGGTGTAGAGGGGATCGAGCCCCAACGCACACACTCAGTCCGTACACGATCACAGGCATGGTGACGAGCTTGACCGCCGAGAGAAGCGAAGCTCGCCCAACATTGGCGCGCAATCCGTCGATCGACAGCCCCAGTCCGATCGCGAATAGAGCACAAGGCGTGAGCGCATCCGCCATGATGTTCAAATAAACGACGACCGGCCCGGGCATACGTAGACCAAGCACCGACAAAAGCATGCCGATCAGCGTTGATATAACCAGCGGGTTGAGCACGACATGCTTGACCGTGACCATTGGGTTCTTGCGTGCTCCCTGCGCGTCCCGCTGCCCCACTTCGAGCAGGCCCACGGCTATTGGAAACATCACAACCGCCACGAATACCGTGGCGATCGCGGCCGGCAACACCGCGTGCTGGCCATAGATCGCCTGCAGGACGGGTAAGGCGACGAAGCCGGTATTGGTCATCGACGCCGCCATCCCATGCATCGTTCGGCTCGCAACAGTTCGGGAAGCACGAATGCTCATGACGCCGAACACGAGGATGAAGCAGAGGAGAGAGCCGCCGCCAAAGGCGACAAGAAAGCGCCAGTTGATCAGCGAATGACTTGGCTCCTGTGCAATGGTGACGATCAGCAACGCCGGCATTGCGATGTTATAGGCGAAGTGAATCAGCGCGTCGGACAACGCCCGCGACAGATAGCCCGTATAGGCAACAATCCAGCCGGTCAGGATCACTGCAAATACAGGGAGGATGAGGTCAGCGATCCGCACCGGGGATGTCTCTCAGATTAACTCTCTAAAATTGCACGCAGAGTATAGCACTGGGAATTCGCTCTATCGGTTGACTATTTCCTCTGTCAGTCTTCTGACTCGGCGCACTGACTCGGAGATTTCGCGCTCATCGAACGCGGCCGGCTACCCTGCACCAGGCGGTCCGAACCAGGTGGTCAATGCGCCGGCAAGCCCCTGCTGTTTCAGGTCTCCCACCCACGCCACGTATCCGTCCGGCCGAATCAACACTGCGGTGGGAGCAGGAATCATTCCTACTGCCGGAAGCTCCCATGCACCACCGTAGTCGGCGTCGATCACCTTGACCCGGTTCGCCCACGGGGCGATCTCGATCGCGCCCGCCTCACCAAGGTTGAGGAGTACCGCGCGGCCATCGTGCAGCAGATTAAAGACTCGCCGCGAGCCTTCGACCGTGACCAGGCCGAGATCCGGCATCCTGTAGCCAAGCAGCGGGTGGCCCTCACCCAAATCGTAGTGAACGTCCAGGCCGGACACCATCGCCACGTATTGCTTGCGAGGCCCATCTTTCTGCATCAGCTCGCACATCATCTCGCGCAACGCGTCAATACGATCGTCCTTGCGGTAGATGGCGGTGAGTGCCATGGTATTACGCAACACGCGCGCACCGACAGGGTGCCGTTCGGTATGGTAGGTATCCAGAAGACTCTCCGGCGATGTTCCATCGACCACCTGGGCCAGCTTCCAGCCCAGGTTCACCGCATCCTGCACGCCAATATTGAGTCCCTGTCCGCTGACCGGAGAATGCACATGCGCCGCGTCGCCGGCCAGGAGCACGCGTCTCTCCCGGTAGCGCGCTGCCTGCCTGGCCATATCGGTAAACCTTGAAATGTAGCTGGCGCCGCGAAGCCCATAATCCGTTCCATAGATCTCGATGAGCGCCCCGCGAAGGTCGCCCAGCGTCGGCTCGCCGCCGGGGCTGACCTGCCGTTCATTCAAAACGACGCGCGCGTGATTGCCGTCCTCAAGTTTGGCGATGGCGTTGATGCCCTTTTCGTTGCGGCGCACGCCCCACTCCGGCTCTTCGACCGTCTCGATCTCGGCAATCAAATAACTGGCGGATGGATCCCACCCTGGAAAGTCTATATCCGCCTTTCTGCGGATCACGCTGCGCCCCCCGTCGCAACCGACAAGATACTTCGCTCGCAACGATCGGCCGCCAGACAGCTCCACGTCCACGCCCGTGTCGTCCTGGCTGAACCCCGTCACTTCGCTTCCGCGGTAGATTGGCACCGACAGTTCACTAACCCAGTCGGCCAACATACGCTCGATGCGATTCTGCCAGAGCACGAGATAGTAGTTATGGCGGGTGGGCTGGTCGCTGATGTCAAGAGCGGTAAGCGCAAACGGTGCGCTGCGAATCACCCGTCCCTGCGAAATGAACCGATCGGCGATTCCGCGTTGATCCAGCACCTCAATCGTCCGGACGTGCAGGCCGCCTGCCCGCAATCCTTCGAGGTCCTGAGTTTCGCGTCGTTCAACAACGACGACATCGACCCCCGCCAACGCCAACTCGCCCGCCAGCATCAGCCCCGTCGGACCTCCTCCGGCGATCACCACCGCGTGTTCAGTCATCGTCCCTCCGCTTTGAGTCGTTTTTTTGCTTCAGGCGACGATGGTGCACCATTACCCCGGTCTTCCCACAAGCTCCCCAAAGCGCGATATTCTGAAGTGGGGGAGGAAGGAAATTCTGCTTCCGGCTGTTCGATCCGATCGGACGATTTTTTCTGAAGTGGTGCTCCCCTGAGAACACCAGCCCTACCGCAAGCCACTCCTGCTTGTCTTGACTCTCTCCGAATGTCATGCTCGAAGAGATGAGAAAAACAACACTGCTCGGCCTTGCGGCGGGATTGCTCGGTACCTGTTCCCTATTGGCCTCCGCCCAGGACAAGGGGCCTTGGCGCGCCACCAGTTCCAACGCCACTGCCATCACCGGCGATATAGGGGTTTTCGACGACAAGCTGTCGCTCACCTTCTCCACATTCACCATCGCCGAAATACGTAAGCTCGATCCCGCCGAAGCCGCCGCGCTCTTCAGCACGGAGACCAGCGCTCCCGGGGGCGGCTTTCTGTACCGTATGGATATCCCGGCCACTAAGCACTTTGTCCACAAAAACACCCTCTGTGGCAACGACGACACACAATGGATGGCCACCTGGCTTCAGGGCCGGGACCTGCACGTCGCGTTCTTCTCCGGAGGCAAATCGCCCGTAATGACGCCCGATGCCCTCGCCAACTCCACCGACGTCTGCGGCCTCTTCCTCTACAGCCGCTGATCATCAGGATCTAACTCTGGAGCCGATCCATGATTCGAGGAATTGTTAGGCGACTCCCTTCCGCTCCGGAGCGCTTGTCAAGCCCCGCCGCTCTTCGCAGCCCGTAAGTGATTCATTCCGGGCGAGAAATGGACGGGCACGGGTGGCCAACTATTTCCCCGCAACCGGTAAAATTGAAATAGAGAGCAAACTCCACTTTCCGATCGCGGATCCGCACCGTCTAACTCCTTTATTTTGTATGAAGTGTCTGTAACCGATTGATTCCTTTGGACATGCGGCTGACCTGTCCTTTAAACTCCATAAAATGAATGAAGTAGATAAACCGGGGGGGAGGGGGGTACCCGCGACTGTGGCGGAGTAACATTACCGTCGGAGCCCATTCTGGAAAGGAAGAACCACGATGTCCGACACGTCTCAGACCTATGCGAACCACGGACGCTTTCACCCTATCTTCCACTTCGTCCTGGCGCCGATCCTGCTAATCAACCTGATCGTCAGTATTGTCTGGCTCGTACGCAACCCCGGATTCGCTTCGGTCTGGTATCTGGTAATGGCAGTCGGTCTCTTCATCATGGGCACCCTGGTGAGGGTCAACCCGATGAAGGTACAGGACCGCGTCATCCGCCTCGAAGAGCGGCTCCGCCTCTACGCCCTTCTGCCGGAATCCCAGCGCGCGCGTATCCCTGAGTTGACCGAGGACCAGTTGGTTGGCCTCCGCTTCGCTCCCGACGAGGAACTCCCCGCCCTCGCCCAGCGCGCCCTCAACGAGCACCTCACCCGCAAGGACATCAAGAAGGCCATCGTCAACTGGCGCCCCGACCACTGGCGAGTCTGACCCGACCCGCACCCAACCTGACGGCTCAGGCCTGCTTGGCCTCAAGCTCTGCCCACCGGGCAAAGAGCGAGTCCACCGCCTCCTGTGCCTTCTCCTGCTCGGCCAGTGCCTCGACCAGCCGAGCCGCATCGGTCGCAACTGCCGGATCCTCGACCGTCGTCCGCGCCGCCGCCAGCCGCGCCTCCGCCTCGCCGATCCGATCCTCGATCCCGGCCCACTCCCGGGCCTCCAGGTACGACAGCTTCTTTTTCGCCGAATTCGCCGTCGCAGTCGGAACCCGTTCCGGCGGTCGCGCAGGTTTCCTGGCCTGCTCGCGCTCCGCCATCCACGCTTCCCATTGCGAGTAATCGGCAAAGCTCGCCGCGCCGCCCTGCCCATCGAGCCCGACCACGATGTTGGCGATGCGATCGAGCATGTAACGGTCATGCGTAACCAGCACCAGCGATCCCGGATACTCGAGCAGCGCCTCCTCCAGAATCTCCAGCGTCGGAATGTCGAGGTCGTTCGTAGGCTCGTCGAGCAGCAGCACATCGGCCGGCTGCAGCATGAGCTGCGCGATCAGCACTCGCGCCTTCTCGCCGCCCGACAGCCGCTCGACCGGCTGGTTGAGCTGCTCTCCCGTGAACAGGAACCGCGCCGCCCACGACGCCACATGGATCACCCGATCCTGATAGACAACCGAGTCGCTGTCCGGAGCTAGCGCCCGCCGCAGAGTCTGATCACCATCAAGCTGCCGGTTCTGCTCGAAGTAGGTGATGCGAAGCTGACTCGCCCGCTTGATACCGCCCGACGTTGGCTCGATCTCTCCAGTGAGCAGCCGCAACAGGGTGGTTTTGCCGCTGCCGTTCGGCCCCACCAACCCCACGCGCATCCCGGCCGTCAGGTGAAAATTCAACCGGTCGAACAACGTCCGGTCTCCGACCGTGTAGCTCAGATCTTCAAGCTCGACGAGCCGCTTGCTTTGGCGTCCAGTCGAGCTGAAGTCGATATCCGTGGTGGCCGTGCGGCTGCGGCTGCTGACGTCCGCCAGCTCCGCAATCAGCCGATTGGCATTGTCGATGCGGGCCTTGGCCTTGGTCGCCCGGGCCTTGGGTCCGCGGCGCAGCCACTCCTTCTCGACCCTTACTCGGTTCTCCAGCGCTTCCTGATGGCGAGCCTGCGCGTGAAGGAATGCTTCCTTCGCTTCCAGAAACTGGCTGTAGCTGCCCTCGGCGCGCAACATCCCGGAGGGGTATGCCCGATTCAACTCTGCCATCTGCGTGGCGACGTTCTCAAGGAAGTAGCGATCGTGGCTGATGACAACACTGGCAAAGTTCTCGCTTGCCAGGAGTTCCTCCAGCCATTCGATCCCGGCCAGGTCGAGATGATTCGTGGGCTCGTCGAATAGCAGCAGATCGGGCTTCTGAACAAGGGCTTCGGCGACGGCAAGCCTTTTTCTCCAGCCGCCGGAAAATGTATCCGCGACTGTATCGAAATCAGTGAAGCCCGCTGCGCCAAGAGTGGCGCGCAGACGCGCTTCGCAATCAGTCTCATGCACGCCAGCCCGCTTGAGCGCGCCTTCGATAATCTGCCGAACGGTAGCGCCGGATGCAAATCTGGAATCCTGCTCAACGTACGCCATACGCAGATTCCTGCGCGGAGTGATCTCGCCGGAATCAGGGTCAACCTCGCCGGCGAGCATCCTGAGCAGCGTGGATTTGCCGCTGCCGTTCGGACCAATCAGTCCGATCCGATCGCCGTCGTTGACGGTAAACGAGATCTCGCGGAAAAGTGTGACCGCGCCGAAGGTCTTGGTTACCGATTGCGCATTCAGCAGCAGAGACAAGTTCTTCTCCTGCTAGCGCGCGGTGCTGGTGGCCGCAATGTACTCCTCATAGGGCCCCTTGAAATCGTCGATGACGCCCCGATTGAAGTGCCAGATGCGGGTCGCCACTTCGTCAATCAGATCGTAGTCGTGCGTAACGAGCAACACCGTGCCTTCATATCGCTGCAGGGCAATATTGAGTGCATTAATCGATTCAAGATCGAGGTGATTGGTCGGCTCGTCAAAGATGAGGACATTCGGCTTTTGCAGCATCAGCTTGCAGAAGAGAAGACGCGCAGCCTCGCCGCCAGAGAGCGCAGCCGTTGGCTTCAGTCCCTCCTCTCCGCGAAACAGCATTTGGCCAAGAATCCCGCGAATATCTTCTTTGGTCGCTTTCGGATCCCACTGGTGCAACCAGTCGGCAACCGTAAGTCCGTGCTCGATGATCCCGGTGTGATCTTGAGGGAAATAGCCGATCTGCGCCTCGTGTCCCCACTTGATCGTGCCCGCGTCGAGCGTGAAGCCCTTTTCGGCGAAATCGGGAGAAGTCGTGAGCAGAGATTTGACGAGCGTTGTCTTGCCCTGGGCGTTGCGGCCCATTAAACCGACCTTCTCGCCGCGCATCACGTTCGCGCTGAATCCGTCGATCACGGTCAGATCGCCGTAGCTTTTGCGAATATCCTCAAACTCCAACGCGGTTTTTCCGGAAGGGCGAACCATGTCAAAGCGGATGTATGGGCGCTGAATGTTCGACCGCGCGAGTTCCGTTGTCTGCAGCCGCTCCACTTCCTTCTTGCGGCTGGTCACCTGGCTCGACCGTGTGCCGGCGGCGAAGCGCGCAATAAATTCGTTCAGCTGCGCGATCTTCTTCTCGCGCTGCTCGTTCTGCGATTCGAGACGCGAACGAATTTGCGTCTTCGCCACAACCATTTCGTCGTAACCGCCGGTGTAAGTAATGATCGTCTCGTAGTCGATGTCGGCGGTGTGCGTGGTCACGCTGTTGAGAAAATGCCGGTCGTGCGAAATCGTAATCAGCGTGCCTTCGAACCTGGAGAGAAAATCCTGCAGCCAGTGAATCGAGTCAAGGTCGAGATAGTTCGTCGGCTCGTCGAGCAGCAAGGCCTGCGGATTACCGAAGAGCGCCTGGGCAAGCAACACCCGAACCTTCTGGCCACCCTGCAGCTCACTCATCTTCCGCTCGTGAAGCTCGTCCGGAATGTCCAGGCCCTGCAGCAACACCGCGGCGTCACTCTCAGCCGTATAGCCGTCTTCCTCGCCGACGATTCCCTCAAGCTCACCTAAACGCATGCCATCATCGTCGGTGAGTTCGGCCTTGGAGTAGATGGCGTCACGTTCCTCGAGAGCCGCCCACAATCCCTTGTTACCCATGATGACGGTGTCTATGACCCGGTAAGCGTCGAACGCGAACTGGTCCTGGCGCAGGATGCCGAGCTTTTTCGGACGCACCACCGTTCCCTTCTGCGCGTCGAGTTCGCCGGAAAGGATCTTCATGAAAGTGGATTTGCCGGCACCGTTAGGTCCAGTGAGGCCGTAGCGGCGCCCCGGCGTAAACGTTATGCTCACGTCGTCGAAGAGAATCTTGGCGCCGTAGCGCATGCTTATATTGCTGACTGAAATCATTGTGCTTCCGTATTGAATGTTGTGGCCGCGAAGTTCTGCGTGCGCCTGGGAGACGCAGTGCGAGAACCTGCGAATGTTGGCCTGTCCCACTATCTTAAATCGAAGAAGCGGGATTTCTTTTAAAAGAGATGCGAGATGATCTGGTTTACCGCCAGCGCCGCCGTGTAGGCGAGCACGCTCATGTATGCAAACTGCAGCGCCGGCCACTTCCAGCTGTTCGTTTCGCGCCGAACGATAGCCAGCGTCGAGGTGCACTGCATGGCAAAGGCGAAGAAGACCACCAGCGCCATCGCCCCGCCCAGTGTAAGGTCATGGCGCAGAGCAGCCTGCAGGCTCAGCGACTGAGTCGCCGGATCGGCACCGTAGAGTGTCCCAAGCGTACCGACGATTACCTCGCGCGCGATGATGGAGCTGAGCAGGCCGATGCCGATCTTCCAGTTGAAGCCGAGCGGGTGGATAACCGGCTCGATCCAGCGGCCTACATGTCCAATAACGCTGTCGGGCAGAGTCGAGTGGAAGGGTATATGGCTCAGGAACCAGAGCACCACCGTCACGCAGAGAATGATCGTTCCCGCCTGCTTCAAGAACACCTTGCCGCGATCCACGACGCGAAGTCCAAGCGAACGCAGGGTCGGCAGCCGGTACTGTGGCAGCTCGAGAATGAACGGCGCAGAGGCGGCCTTCAGAATCGACGATTTGAGCAACCGCGCTGTACCAAGCGCGGCAAGAAATCCCAGCAGGTAGAGCGAAAGCATTACCGCAGCACGCAGGCCGAAGAATTCGCCAATGATCGGCTTATTGGGAACGAATGCCGCGATCATCAGCAGGTAGATGGGCAGTCGCGCCGAGCATGTCATGAACGGAGCCACCAGAATGGTCGCAAAGCGGTCGCGCTTGTTCTCGATGGTCCGGGTAGCCATGATCGCCGGAACCGCGCAGGCATAGGCGGATAGCAGCGGGATAAAAGCCTTGCCGTTGAGCCCGATAGACCGCATGACCCGATCGGCGATCAGCGCTGCGCGGGCCAGATAGCCCGAATCTTCGAGCACCCCAATGAACAAGAAGAGGAGCAGGATCTGGGGGAGAAAGACGAGGACCGACGCCACACCCTTCCAGATGCCGTCGATAAGAAGAGATTCAAACCATCCGTGGCCCAAAAGCGTCCCGATCTTGTTTCCGGCCGCATTAAGCAGGTCGCCGAAATCATTGCTCAGCGGCTGGCCGATGGAAAATACCACCTGGAAGACGCTGATCACGACGGCCAGGAAAAGCAGCGGACCGAAAATACGGTGCAGCAGGACACGGTCGAGTTTCCGCGTCCACTCTGACGATAGAGGCGCCTTGTATTTGGTCCGCGTGCTGATCCCGGTTGCCCATTGTCGGTAGGACCGCGCATTGCCCACAACCGGCAGTTCCAGCTTTGCCGGATTCCTGGGTTGTAACGTCTCGCTCTTGCGGTCAAGAAAATGAGAGATGGAATCAAGGCCGGTGCCGCGCGAGGCGCTAATTCTTGCCACTGGAACGCCGAGTTCTCGGGCCAGGGCCAGAGTGTCAACTTCACCGCCGCGAGTTTCCATCAGGTCGCTCATGTTGAGCAGGACCAGCGTCGGCAATCCCAATGCCAGCACCGGCGCAGCGAGCGTTAATTGGCGCCGCAAGTGCAATGAATCCAGTACCAGCAGGATGGCGTCCGGCGCCGGCGTGCCGGGCATCTCACCGTGCAAAACATCAACCGCCACACGGGCATCTTCTGAATAGGAGTCAAGACCGTAAATACCCGGAAGATCAATAAGTGTCAGGTCGCTTCTACCAATGCCGCTCAGCTTTCCGAAGTGCTGTTCGACCGTAACCCCAGGATAATTGGCAACTTTTGCGCGCAGACCGGTAAGGCGGTTAAAGAGAGTTGACTTGCCGGAGTTTGGAGGGCCCACGAGCGCGACCGTGCGGACTTTGCCCGGAATCCGAGGCTCGACCTTAATTTCAATTGTTTCAGTGGCGCAGCAGTCGCTCATCAGAGCCCTTCCTCAACCACCTGAACGCGAATGGAGCGGGCGGTTTCCCGGCGTAGGGCAATCTCAAAGCCGTCGATGGCATAAACGGTAGGATCGCCGGCGGGCGCGCGCCGGACCACTACGACCCTCGCCTCGGGAACAAAGCCCATGTGCATAAGGTGATGTCCAACCTCTTCCGGCAGGTCCAGGCGCTCAACAATCGCCATTTTCCCAATGCCGAGTTCACTGAGCGCATTCAAGTGTGCCTGACCTGTTTCTCTTCTCAATCATAACGCAATTACGACCAATTCGCTCGTAGTTCCCCCGCTCATCACTTCGCCATGTAGTTGGAGGAATTTACACCGTGCTGGCGCGTCGTCATCCCGATGCGTCTTTCTGGCCAGCAGATTCGTATCCAACCCTAGTGAGTTCCGGATAGCTGGTTCTCGGGGGAAGGAACTCAAGTTGGGACGGGTGCGCCTAATGTTGAGCTTGCGCTGACAGGCGCGCCCATCTCTGCCCTCTGCGACCTCCGATTCTCGTCCTACGACCTCTCGCCCCTGTCGCCCCTTCATCGACCGGCTGAAGTCTTCTCGGCGTGCAGCGAAGGCCATTCAGGCTGACGCTTTTCGAGAAAAGCGCGAATTCCTTCCTTGAAATCTTCGGTGGTTCGCGCCTCGGCATTGGCTGCGATGGCTGATTCGGTTTCCTGGTCGAGGTGGTGATGCGCGTGCTCACTGAGCAGCCGCTTTGTCGCCTGCATCGCCGCAGGGCTGTTCCGAAGCAGCGAGTGGGCCAGTCGCCGCGCCTCAACCATAAGATCCTGTTCCGGAACGACGCGGGTAACCACTCCCAGATCGAACGCCTCTGGAGCCTTGATAAGGCGGCCGGTCAGCAGGAGATCGCGAGAGCGCTTGTCGCCCACCTGGCCGCGCAGAAACGCCGAGACAATGGCAGGAACGAAGCCAATCTGCACCTCGGTGTAACCGAATTTGGCTTCCGGGATGGCGAGAGTGAAGTCGCAGATAGTAGCCAGGCCCATCCCACCGGCGATTGCGGCTCCATTAACAGCGGCGATCGTCGGTTTAGGCAGGTCGTACAACGTGCGCAACAGGCGTGCGATTCGTGCCGAATCGATACGATGCTCTTCGGGAGTCTTCGCACGCAGCGTCTCCAGATGGTCGAGATCGAGCCCCGCGCAGAATGCAGAACCCGCGCCCGTAAGCATGACAACCCGGCAGCAGGGATCGTCGCCGGCAGAGATGAAGGCGTGCGTAAGATCCTCCATCATCTCGGGATTGAGCGCATTACGCTTATCCGGCCGATTCATCGTGATGGTAAGGATGCCGCTTTCCGAGTGGGTATGCAGAGTGGCGTAGCGCCGCATGGTCTTTCCCTCCGAGGCAGAGACAGACAATGGTACTTCAAGCGTCAGAAGCCAGCTATTCGACTATTGTGGCATCGAAGCGAATTTCTGCTGAATAGCACGGCTGGCCGCGAGCAGATTGTCGAGCGGACCAAACGGTGGCAGCGTAGCGCCTAGCCTGCCGAGCTCAGCCAGAGCGATCTCCGTCGCCACGTTTCCAACCAGCGCGTCCTGCGCGAAGGGACATCCCCCTAGGCCGCCTAGAGCTGTGTCGAATCGGCGACAGCCCGCCAAATAGGCAGAGGATACCTTTTCCGAGGCATTGTCAGGACGGGCGTGCAGGTGCACCCCGAGCTCAACATTCCCAGGAAGCGTCGGCAGAACTGCTGCCACGAGAGCTTCGACGTCAGCCGGAGACGCGAGACCCACCGTATCGGCGAGAGATATCTGCTCGATCCCGCTGTCAGTCAGCAGATCACAGGCGGAGATAACCTCGTCGATGCTCCAGGGATCGTCATATGGATTTCCGAAGGCCATGGAGACATAGACAACAACATTCACACCCGCCTTGTAAGCGCCTTCCCCGATTGCATCAAGAGCCTCAAGTGACTCTTCCGGCGTCTGCCGCTGATTGCGCTGGAGAAAGGTGGGCGACACGGAGTAGGGAAATCCCAACGTGCTCACGGCCCCGGTGGCAATCGCACGGTCGGCGCCTTTTTTGTTCACGACGATGCCGATGATTTCGACGTCGTCCGGCGCGTCGAGAAAACCGAGCACCTGCTCCGAGTCGGCCATCTGCGGAACGGCGGCCGAGGATACAAAGGAGACGGCATCGATATGCCGAAAGCCGGCATCGATCAACGACCGCAGATACTCCACTTTCACATCCACAGGGATGGGCTTCGGCAGCCCCTGCCAGGCATCGCGGGGACATTCGATCAGTTTGACTGCGTTCACCATTTGCCGGCCAGGTTACAGAACGTGCGAGTTCGTCATGAGAAACACCGCGACAATCGCCCCGAAATGCACCGCCGCGGCGATCAGGAGCGCGGTCCACCACGGCTTCGAGCGCAGAATCAACGCCATGAGCATTCCGTAGAGTGGAAACTGAATATACATCAGCAACTGTGACAGATTATCTCCGAGCAGAGGAGCCAGCCCGATAGCGGGACTCTTAAGCAGAAGCACCCATGGGTACAGCGTCATCAAAGCGCCAGGCCCTGCCAGGGCCATGATACTGGCCGCGTGGATGGCAAAGGGCGTTGCGGCAATACCGACGAGAAACGGCCACCACGCTGCAAGAAAACCGGGGCCCTTGCTCTTGCGCTTACGCGAAGTGTTCCGAGATACGGCGCGGCGCTTCTCCCGAGGTGCGGCTGTGGTGGCGGGCATGCCATGAGAATACTAGACCACAGGGACTTTCTGCCTCACATCGACAGCGGACGATCCGCAAAGGTATCAGGGTTGAAATCACTGCTCTCAGCGCAGACAGACAATCGATTTGACCGTGCAGCGCGTCACGGGCTACATTCGCAGGCGCCGCGACAGGGGTGATCTGTTTGTCACTGGAAGCAAAGGATCCCGTAGGCGCACGTAGGGCTTGCTGCCTGTCTCCCCTGAGGCGACAGAGATCGAGGCAATTTCTAGGAGGCTTGCAATGTCAACAATCAAGAGTGTGGGAACGACCGCAATCGCGGCTCTGTTCCTGGCCATTTCTGTTGCAGCTCACGCTTCACAACCAGCGTTCGACGCGATCTATGTCTTCGGCGACAGCTACTGCGATGTCGGCAACATCTTTATCGTGACCAGCGGCGCTGAGCCGGCTGCGCCGTATTACTTGGGCCGCTTTTCGAATGGTCCCATCTGGATCGATCACCTGGCCGGCGCCTTCGGAGTAACGGTGACGCCCTCCCTGGCCAACGGTACCGATTATGCTTTCGGCGGTGCGGAGGTTACGACAGCGGTGCCCGAGGGCAGCCAATCGATTCCCAGCGTTCCCGACCAGGTGGCGCTGTATCTCTCCCAGCACAACGGAAAGGCCGACCCCAAAGCGTTGTACATCGTGGAAGGCGGCGGCAACGACATTCTGAACGCTCCGGCCGGCACTTCTCCTCAACAGCTAGGGGCTGAGGTGGCCTTTGGATTGGCGGCCAGCATCGAGTTACTGGAACGCGCCGGCGCGCGCCATCTGCTGGTTCCGAACCTCTTCGATGTGGGCAAATTGCCGGCAGCGCAGCTGGGCGGAATCTCCAGTTTTGCCACGGCGACGACCCTGGTGATCAACCGGCAGATGAGCTTCTGGCTGCTGCTCGAATCGTTTTCACCGCAGACGCACATTTACCGGCTGGATACCTATGACTTTCTGCAGGGCGTCTTCGCCGACCCCTTCCACCTCGGCTTCACCGATGTAACCGATCCATGTCTCGTTACCTCTCCGACACCTTCGGTGTGCAGCAATCCCTATGTCAATTTCTTCTGGGATTTGGAGCACCCGACGATCTTTGGACACTCCATGTTCTCCACGCTGGCGATCCAGGCAATAAGTCAGTAACAATTCGCTCGCGGACTCAGGCGACTTGCAATTGGCGCCTCCGCGAGCGAATCCATAATTCGAAGGCCAGCGTGTTGATTGAGAAGCCGATCCAGAATGCTATCCCGAAGAATTGGTGTGGCGTCAGGTGTGTGAGCCGGCTGGTCGCAAAGAAAACTCCCATGACCGGGCGGGTGGTCGCGATGCCCAGCAGCACCACGATGGCCCGCAACAGCCATGGGCGCTCGCGGAGCGGAACATTCTGTCTCCTGTAACGATATGCGCGGATCAGCGAGACAAGGAAGAGGGTGTTGAAGAAGAGCACCGCCGACCGCTCAATCCATCCGCCGACAGCATGGATGCTCATAGCGTACGCGGTAATGCCAACGACAGCTCCGAGGGGATAAATAAGTTGCCCCGCCCAGGCGCGGATCAATGCTCGAAAAACCACGAAGGGCGCAACCAGCACAAATGCCAGCGCGGGAATGATATGGGCCAGCGTCAGCGCGGTGTGGGAAGCAAAGAAAGAGTCGAGCGCGGCAAGCTGGGGCGCGGCCGAAGGCGGAGGAAGGGCAAGCGCGAATATCCGTCGAATGACCACGGCAACGGCGATTGCTGTGCATACCCAGAAGCCGACGCGCGCCCAGAGCGGGGATCGCCTTTCTCTCAACGCCGGGGCAGTCCGAGTTTGTATGGGGACCATTCTTCCTGATACGCAAGAAGCGTCCTCCTAGTGCCGCGTTTCTGCCGTGCCCGCAGGTTGTACGGAAAGATCGCCTGAGCCCAGACGGCGGCGGAAGAAATCGAATACAATCCCGTAGAGTTGCAGGGCCAGTTCCGGATCGTAGCGCGGGCCTTCGTCCCGCATAAATGCATGCGCACCGTTCACTTCGTACCAACTGAACTTCGCGCCGACTTCGTTGAGACGGGCCTGGATGATTATGCGGCCTTCGAGCGGGGTGTGCGGGTCCTGCCGTCCCCAGATCATCAACAACTCGCCGCGGATGTCTTTGGCGCGCTCCAGCGAGTCATCCTTCATCCCCTTGCCCAGGCTGCCTTTATGTATGTCCGTCGCGTAAAAGCAGGCCGCGCCTCGCACGTCGGGGTTCATGGCAGCACGAAAGGCAAGATGGCCTCCGATGCAGATGCCCATCGCCCCAAGCTGACCCGTGCAGTCCTCGCGCGACTTGAGATGATCGAGAACCGCGCGGGCGTCGGCGTCGTAGCTGGCGAGCTCCTTGGTGGTCTTCCACTGATTGCCCCGATCCGACCCGGCCTGGTCATACGCAAGCACGGTGCCCGCGGGTTCGAATTCGTGATAAATCTCCGGCACAGCGACGATGTATCCGTGCCCGGCAAGCATGGCGGCGGTTCTGTGAATGGGCCCGGTAACCTGAAAGATTTCACTATAGAAGGCGATGCCGGGATACTTTCCCGGAGCGACCGGCCGGAAGATGTGGATGCGCATCGGCCCGTAAGCAGTCGAGAGTTCTACGGCTTCGTTGTCGAGGATGATCATGGGGCGCTCTCCGTTCTCTCGATCAGTTCTAGAGATCGTCAGCTTGGAATAAGTCTGCCGGCCCAACCTGAGAGATCATTGCTTCCCAAAGCCAACTGACTGTGGCGAATCGTCTATAAAGCAAGAGTTGGCGATCTACCACGCTTATTCCCTTGTCCGGGTTATATGACAAAACCAGGCCGCGGCCGTCCTCATCGATCTGTAGCGACTCGATCTTGGCAAGCACACTTTTAAGATTACCTAGTAGGATTCTAGGCTCTCTTTTGCTGGCCGCCGCAAAGATACGATCAACACTGAGTCCATTGATGAGATCGTCGTCAGAAGCCTTCATTATCACTGCCATCGCGTGCGCATATATACCAGTTGAATTCTTGCGCGCTCTAATTCCGGAAGCAATATTCGTAGCAAATGTTTGGTAAAGCGGATTTAGCTGTTCGGCATACTCCATCGCGGCACTCTCGGCAACTTGACCGCTGCTAAGGTCCAGAGTTTGTTCCTGGGCCTCTTTAACCTTCAGATCATCCAACGCGCGCAGAACTAGGGTCTGCAGCTGGCCAGCATTTCCGAACGCTGAATCGACGAACTTTGAACGCAGTGGGTCCCCAAATTGGATGTTTAAAGCAGATCCTCCTTTTTCCATGATCCTCGCAAGGTCTGCATTGCTCCAGGTAATTGATATCTCCTCCATCCTTCCGGATAAGTCTGGATTCAGGGTAAGCAGCATATTGTCCACGCTCCATACGCCCAACGATGATGATTTGGATACCCCAATCCCAAAATGCCTTAAGATCAAAGGCAAAGTTCTTCCGTTCCGACAGTGACAAATAGTGAAAATCTTCGATAACGAGTCGGCGCTCAGAAGCCTTCAAGATTTCCGCGACATAGCGAAGGTCGTTTATATCTCTTCCCACAGGGTTTCGCTTATGATCTACGCCGAATTCAGGTTCAGCAGATATTTCGAAGCCAGCTTTTGCGAGAAGCTTGAGTCCAAGGTCCCCCGAAGCCTTTACTGTTCCCTTGAACTGTTTGGAGGATGTCGATTCGGTTCTAAAGTCTATTTGCAACTGAGACAGAGCATCTGTATACAGATCTATAACCCTCTTCGTGAGGCGGCACTGTAGCACAATCGGATTGTCTAATATCTTGCGTCTCAGCCACGACTTTCCGCACTTGGATGCGCCCCTGAGGGCTACATGCACTTTACCGCGCATCAGCAACTCACTTAGTTGTTCATCCAAGGCCCCTCTATCGACATATGAATCAGGCAACACGTCGTTGCTTATTCCGAAAACTTCCCATACTTTCTTGGCCATAGATCCTCATACCAACAGCGTTGTTCGATGAATTATAAGAGCACACGGGCTGCTGATGAGAAAACGATCCTGAAGCGCTCATCGATCGTGCATTATGTCCATGGTTTCGGAAGCGATTTAAGCTCTTGGCTTTTTATGTCTGCAGGATGCCAACGTTGAATTTAGGCACATCGGGATTCAACGCAGCGGCATCGAGCGCGGCGAGAATGGCCTCGCGTGTTTTTGCGGGATCGATGATGGCGTCGACCCACAGGCGCGCAGCGGCGTAGCGGCAGTCCGTCTGCTGGTCGTAGGTTGCTTTGATCGAAGCCAATAGCTCCTGCTTTTCTTCATCGCTGAGCTTTTTGCCTCCGCGCTCCAGCTGCTTGATCTTGATCTCGACTAGAGTATTCGCTGCCGAGGCTCCGCTCATCACGGCGTAGCGCGCTGTCGGCCACGCGAAGATAAAGCGCGGGTCATAAGCCTTGCCGCACATCGCGTAATTTCCAGCCCCGAACGATCCGCCTACGATCACAGTGATCTTGGGCACGGTGGAGTTGGAAACAGCAGTCACCATCTTCGCCCCGGCGCGGATGATGCCGCTCCACTCGGCGTCGCGGCCCACCATGAAGCCGTTCACATCGTGCAGGAAAATGAGCGGCACGAGGTTCTGGTTGCAATCCATGATGAAGCGCGCCGCCTTCTCGGCGCTCTCGGCATAGATAACTCCACCGAACTCCGTGCGCTTTTCTCCCGTATGGCTGATCTGCGATTGGTGCTGCTTCTGGTTGGCGACGATCCCAACGGCGTGACCGCCGATGCGCGCGTATCCACATAAGACAGTGCGCCCATAGTCGGGCTTGTACTCGTCGAACTCGCTGCGATCGACGATTCGAGCCAGAAGCTCGTGCATGTCGTAGGCGTTGACCGCGGACTTGGCGGGATCGGGATCGAGCAATGAATAAAGATCCTCGGCCGCATACCTGGGAGCGTCCTTTGCAGGATCATAGGGCGACCGATCGAATGGCGCACTAGGCCGTTCCCCGATCTTCGCGACAAGCGACCGCAGGCGGGCGATGCACAGGTGGTCGTTCGGCTCTTTGTAATCAACCGTCCCAGAGATCTCCGCGTGCATCGTCGCGCCACCCAGCTCTTCGGCGGAGTATTTCTGCCCGATAGCTGCCTGCACGAGCGCAGGCCCGGCGAGGAAAAGACCGCTGCCCTCAGTCATAAGCACGTGATCGGTCATGACTGGCAGATAAGCCCCCCCGGCAACACACATCCCCATGATCGCAGTAATCTGCGGAATACCCATCGCCGACATCACTGCGTTATTCCGGAAAATACGCCCGAAATCATCCTGGTCGGGAAATACGTCTTCCTGCAGCGGCAGGAAAACGCCCGCAGAGTCGACGAGGTAAAGCGTCGGGATGCGGTTCTCCATCGCAATCGACTGCGCGCGGAGGACCTTCTTCGCAGTCATCGGGAAAAACGCTCCGGCTTTCACCGTCGCGTCATTGGCGATGATCATGCAGAGACGTCCGGCGACTCGGCCAAGGCCGGTGACGGTACCGGCGGAGGGCGCGCCGCCCCATTCTTCGTACATCTCGAAGGCAGCGAAGAGGGCCAGTTCGAATAGCTGGGTATCGGGATCGACAAGCAGCGCGATCCGCTCCCGTGCCGTCAGCCGCTTCTTCGCGTGCTGAGACTCGATGGCCTTCGCGCCTCCACCTTCGCGGATCGTGGCTTCCTGCTGACGAATCTGTCCGAGCAGAGCGACCATACCGGCGGCGTTATTGCGGGCGCGTGGGGATTTGGGGTCAAGCTTGGAAGACAGAGCGGTGTTCAGGGTGGTTGAGTTGGAATCGGCCATAACGGACTCGCCAGATTAGCAGGACTGGCCGTCCAGGCAAAGACGCTTCGCGGGACTGACCGTCCAGGCGACTGCGCTTCCCACGAATTATTTGAGCAGCTGCACAAACTTCACGAACGAAACCGCCGGCATCGGCAGATCAAACTCCAGCGTGACCTCTCCCACTGCGTTTGCCGTGACCGTGCTGGAGGGGGCCAGCGCCTGCAACTCATCTCTCTGATGTAGCGATGCCATCTGTCCCGCGTCCGGCCATTTCGAAGAGCCCATCGCCTGCCACGCCCCGTAAACATTGGAGTGGGCATTATCGATTCGGTCGTGTTCCACACGATACAACGCGCCCGGAGTCAGTCCTGAGACCGTCAGCGCAATATGCCGGTTCAGGAGAGCACTACCCAGCGCCTTGCCATGCTCGGGAGTCGCATCGCTCAGCAGGATCTCCACGCCATCTTCAGACCCACGCGTGGCCAGCGTTTTGACGAGGCCTCCGAAGCCATCGCCAGAGCCGGTAACAGACAGCTTCTCTGTCCCAAGCTGGTGCAACAGGTAGTAAGCCCAGTACCGCGGCTTGCGAAGCCCATCAAGGCCGATCAGCCCGAAGCCGCCGTGAAACAGTGCCTTGGGATCGCCGCTCTCTTCGAAATAGTCGCTGGCCGTCCAGTAGCTGATCGACGCCACCTGGTCGACGCTGTCGGCGAGGCCTGAGATGGTTTCGGCTGCCGAGTAGGCCGTGTCGTTGACCTTGTCTCCGTACTGGGGAGAGACGCCCCATTCGGTATAGTAGACCGGCAAATCCGGCAGCCCGTACCGGCGCAGCAGCGGCCGGTAGTCGGATGCCGGCAGGTAGTAGTTGTGCAGGTCAAGGAAGTCGAGTGGCGCGCGGTTTGCTCCCGTCGCGAAGTTCTCGCGCGTCACGTGGCGCAGAAACGGCTCCTGAAAATAAGTGAAGGCAGCTACCGGCCCTCCAACCTTCAGATTCGGATCGACAGACTTGAGGCCGTCGGCAGCGTAGTCGTAAAGCTTGAAGTACTCATCGCGGGAGCCGTTCCAGAAGGTCACCTCAATCTTCACATCGGGCTCGTTCCACACCTCGAAGGGCCAGGTCTCGACCTCCGCACGCCCGTAGCGGTCGATCAGATGCTGCGCGAGCGCGGCAACCAGCGCCCGCCACTTCGCATAATCCTTCGGAGGCGAGCTGTTACCTTTGTACTGAAAAATCTTCGGCGCGTCCGATTCCGCGGCCAGGGCGGCCGGCATAAAGCTCAGTTCGACGAAGGGCTTGAGGCCATCCTCGTGCAGCATGTCGTAGAGCTGGTCGACCTTCGTCCAGTCATAATGCGGACGGCCCGCCGTATCCTCGCTATATACGCCGAGGTCGTCCATCAGAATGCCGTGGGCGCGGATGTATTGAATGCCCAGCGTGTTGTGCGCGAGCTTATTGCCGGCGCGGAGACCGGCTCCCGCGGCCTTCACATGCTCGTTGATGTCGCCCTTGAACATGTAGCTCAGGTGTTCGGAGCCGAGGGCGATCTCCCATTTGTGTTCGAATGGCCCTGCGGGGTTTGCCGCGTCGACCCGAATCTGTACGATGGGCTCCTGTTGCGAGGGCGTCAATGCAGTTGCGGAGGCAGTCGCCCCGACCGGGCTCCACGCCGTGCCGTCGTTGCCGCGCACCCGGTAATAGTAGGTGTGGCCGGGCCGGATGTCCGAGTCAACCCACGGACCGTACGGCACTCGGCCGAGCGGCTCACCGGGCAGGTAGCGCTCCATCGCACGCTCGACGAATACCGGCATGACTCCATAAACAGAACTGGCCAGCGAAAACGGGCCACCCGGACTTTCGCTGCGCTGTACCTGGTAGCAGATGGCGTTCGGGATCGGCGTCCAGTCGACCGAGATGATTCCCTGCCCCGCGGTGGCTCGTATTTCACTGACCGGCGAAAGCAGACTGGACTGAGGAAGCGAAGGCGGTGGAACGTACCTCAACCAGAGGAAAGCAGTAATGCCGAGGACGAAGCCGATTCCTGCAACGACCAGCAGGGCGCTGAGCCCCAGCCGCAACCATCTTCCCAAGCGCGGGTTCCTCCATCACTCCCGGTTCACGGGATCGACGTCCAAGGAACGTAGTCTACTCGAATCGGCATCGGCACAGTAACTCGCGATCGCTAAGACCCCCCGGCCGCGACTCCCCGCAGGCCCAGTGCGTCGGCATTGCTCTGCATCGCCAGGATGCAGAAGGCGATGTGGTCCTCCAGCGGGACGTCGAGCTCAGCGGCACCCGTCGTAATGTCGTCGCGGTTGACCCCTCGGGCAAACGCCTTGTCCTTCATTTTCTTTTTCACGCCCGCCACATCCACATCAAAAATCGACTTTGTGGGTTTGACCAGAGAGCAGGCGGTAAGAAAGCCCGCCAACTCGTCGCAGGCGAACAGCGCCTTGGCGAGGTGGGATTCGCGCGGCACGCCGGAGTATTGGGCATGTCCGAGAATTGCCGTGCGAATCGCTTCGGGCCATCCCTGCTCGACAAGGAGGCGGTTGCCGACGAAGGGATGCTCCTCGAGAGACGGATGACGTTCGTAGTCGAAGTCGTGGAGCAATCCGGTCATGGAATAGATCTCGACAAATGCATCACGCTCGCCGCCTGTTAGTCCGCGCGCATCAGCCTCGCGTCCTCCGTATGCGCGAACACATGTTTCAACAGCGAGCGCGTGCTTGATCAGGCTGGGCGACTGCGTCCATTGCTGAAGCAGTTGCCATGCGCGTTCGCGTGTGTACATCTCATCGGCCATCGTCAATCCTCTCTCTGCAAATTTCCATTTTGGGTTTCTTCGGGTTTCTTGGGGTTTTCTTCGGCTGACTCACAGTTTTCACTTGACAACAAAGATACCCCGGATGCAAGGTGAATCACAGTTGGACGGGATAGCGGCTATAATCCGCTGCCTCTTCCAGCCTGGAGAGCCTGCTCTGGCACTCCGTACAACTTATGGCAACTATCTTAGCCACCGTCGAAGCACGTGAGGTGCTTCGCTGCGAACACTGCAGCCTGGTGCAATTCCGAACGACGAATTCACTCTGCAGACGCTGCCACAAACCACTCGAAATCGAAGAGCCGGAGCCGCAATTGCCTCAGTTGGTAGTGGCAACTGCGAATCCTGCTTCCAGCGAGGACGAGATCAACGTCGCCAAGGCTGTACTCGACATTCGCCGCGTACGCGGATTGAGCCAGCGCCAGCTTGCCGGCCGCATGCAGGTGCCACGCACCTACATTTCGAAGATCGAGAACGCCAAGGCAATGCCGACGCTGTCCTCGCTCGAAAGACTGGCGAACGCGCTTGAAGTCGATATCTGTGCGCTGCTGCGCGATGCGCGGAGCCGTGCCCAGGCGGAGACTGTGGCAATCATGTCCGATCCGTTTCTCGCCGAGATCGCATCGATGGTGTCGCAACTGGACGGCTTCCAGCGGTCGATGGTCCTCAATCAGGTTCGGGAGATGGCCTCGGGACGCAGGCGCATGGCGTAGAGTCGCGGACGGTACATGACGCCGGCGATTGCCGCCACGATCGGGCTGCTCGATACAATCGGGCAATATGACAATGCTTCGCATCGATCCGGCCGGCAGCTCGGCGACAGACATCTACAAGCTGATGATCGGGATGGTCGTTCCCCGCCCGATCGCGTTTGTCTCCAGCCTCGATGAAAAGGGCATCCGCAATCTTGCTCCCTTCAGCTACTTCATGGCCTGCACGGCTGATCCGCCTGTTCTGTGCTTTGTGAGTTCCTACCGCAAGGCCGAAACTCCGACGAAAGACACCCTGCGCAACATCTCCGCGACGAAAGAGTTCGTCGTGAACATCGTCTCCGAAGACTTCGCCGACAAGATGAACCTTACCTCGGCCGAAGTTGCCCCCGAGATCGACGAGTTCGAATTGTCGGGACTGACACCCATCGCCAGCGAGCTGGTCCGGCCTCCGCGCGTGGGCGAGAGCCGGGCGCAGATGGAATGCCGATTGCGGCAGCTTTTGCCGATTGGCGACGCACCGGGTGGAGGCACAGTGATCTTTGGAGACGTCTTGCGGTTTCACGTCGACGAGACCATCGTTGACAACTACAAGATCGATCCCGACAAGCTGAAAGCCATCGGCAGAATGGGTGGTCCGACCTACGTCCGCACCCATGACCGCTTTGACATGGCCCGCCCAAAATGACGAGATCGTCATGGCTCCGTCAGAGCGCTTGCATCGAACGAAAAGCAGATGTGAATCTTCTACTCGCGTCGTTGCGGCTGCCCCGGTAGGCGTGCTACGGTCGAGACAAGGCATTTTGGGAAATTTTCATCCCCTTTTTCATCATGCAGGGTCGCCGTGCCCTGCGGGTCGCGTCGACTTTACGCTAGCGGCTCGATTCACCATGTTTCCGAAAATGCCGCAGGGGAAGCCGTTGCTCAACTTCAGCCGCGTTCATGAACTGCCGCCCGATGAGCTGGCGATCTATCGCCGCCTGGACGCGGCGCGCCTGCCCGAACATGTGGCGATCATCATGGACGGCAACGGCCGCTGGGCCGGCAAGCGACGCCTGAAGCGCTTCCTGGGTCATCAGCAGGGCGCCGAATCCGTTCAATATGTCGTCGAGACTGCTTCGCGCATCGGGCTGCCCTGGCTCACGCTTTACGCTTTCTCGCTCGAGAACAATCTGAAGCGTCCCCGGACCGAAGTCAGCTTTCTCATGCGCCTGCTGCGCACCTATCTGACCAACAACGTACAGCGGATGAATGATAACAACGTCCGCATCCAATACATCGGCCGCACTGACGAGTTGGACAAAGAAGTGCGCGAACGCATGGACTGGGCGGCAGACGCGACCAAGCACAACACCGGCACCGTGCTCACGCTGGCACTCAACTACGGCTCCCGTTCGGAGCTGGTGGACGCCTTCCGCGCGTTATCAGCCGAAATAAGCCGGGGCGAGCTGCAAGCTGAAGATATCACCGAGCAGGATATCCAGAGGCATCTCTACACCGCGCACATGCCCGATCCCGATCTGCTGATCCGCACCTCCGGCGAGATGCGCATCTCCAACTTTCTGCTCTGGCAGATCGCCTATGCGGAGATCTTCGTCACCGACCGCCTCTGGCCCGACTTCCGCGGCATCCACATGCTCGAAGCCATCGAGGATTTCCAGAAGCGCGAACGCCGCTACGGCGGCCTCGCGGACGGATCCGAGTCCGACGACGTCGCTTCCCTTCCGGCGAACACTCTGGTCCCTCGATAGCCTTTCCGCAAGCCACGCTTATTTCGAAACCCGCTACCATATTTCTATGTTTGTCGAGGCCGTCGTGAGGCTCGATGGGAGAAAGAAAATTGAGATCGTTCGTTTGCGTTTTTAGCCTGATTATTTTTTGCGCCACGGCAACTCCTGTTATCGCGCAGGATGCAACTACTCAGACTCCACAACAGACCGCGTGGACGGTTTTGAATGCGGGGCTGCAGGACAACAACAACGACCTGCGCACACGGGCAACCCGCGTTCTCGGAGAGCTCCAAGGTGACACGAAGGCGGAAGATGCAGCCCTCACTGCACTGTCAAGCGACAAGCAGCCCCAGGTGCGCGCCGCGGCTGCGCAGGCTCTGGGGGAGATGGGAGCCCAGGATGCCAAGGGACAGCTGTACGCTGCCTTTAAGGACCCTGATCCCTCCGTGATCATCGCTGCCGCCCACGCCCTGATCCAGCTCGGAGACAACCGGGGATACGACGTCTACTACGCCGTTCTTACCGGACAA
>CAWAYO010000038.1:0-46260 GCA_963786085.1 uncultured Acidobacteriaceae bacterium | reverse complement strand
TGCCCTTCATGCCGCCGAGCATGCCCATGGCGCGGCGCTGGAGCATTCCGCCCTTGCCGACACCTTTGAACATCTTTCGCATCTGCGCATATTGGCGGAGGAGCTGGTTCACTTCCTGCACGGTCGTGCCGGAGCCGTTGGCGATGCGCTTGCGGCGGCTGCCGGAGATGATCTCGTGATGGTTGCGCTCCTTCGGCGTCATGGAGTTGATGATGGCTTCGACGCGGGTGAACTGCTTCTCGTCGACCTGATCGGCCATCTGCGACATGCCCTGGAAAGGGCCGACCGAGGGCAGCATCTTGATGATGTTCTGCAGTGAGCCGAGTTTGCGGATCTGGCGGAGCTGATCGCGGAAGTCTTCGAGCGAGAAGCCATCTCCGCTGAGAGCCTTGCGGGCGAACTCTTCGGATTTTTTGCGATCGAGCTTTTCCTCGGCGTGCTCGATGAGCGTCATGATGTCGCCCATGCCGAGGATGCGGCTGACGATGCGGTCCGGATGGAAAGGCTCGAAGGCGTCGGGACGCTCGCCGGTGCCGATAAACTTGATGGGCTGGCCGGTGACGTGGCGGATGGAGAGCGCGGCGCCGCCGCGGGCGTCACCATCCATCTTGGTGAGGACGACGCCGGTAAGCGCGAGGCGCTTGTGGAACTCGTCGGCGGATTTGACGGCGTCCTGGCCGGTCATGGCGTCGGCGACGAAGAGGATTTCCTGGGGCGAGAGCAGCGATTTGAGCTTCGCCATCTCGTCCATGAGATCGGCGTCGATGTGGAGACGGCCGGCGGTGTCGACGATCAGCGTGTCGCAGCCGCTGTTGACGGCTTCGCGGCGGGCTTCCTTCGCAAGGCGCTCGACAAGCGGGGTTCCGGCAGCCTCGCCTTTCATATCGCCCTCGTAGATTTTTGCCTTGATGGAGTTGGCGACGACCTTGAGCTGTTCGCGGGCGGCGGGACGGTAGACGTCGACGGAGACGAGCAAGGGGCGGTGTCCGCCCTTTTGCAGCCAAGCAGCGAGCTTGCCGGAAGTGGTGGTTTTACCGGAGCCCTGCAGGCCGGCCATGAGGATGACCGTCGGAGGACGCGAGGCGAACTGGAAACGGGCGGTGTCCTTGCCGAGGAGCGCGATCAGTTCGTCGTTCACGATCTTGACGACCTGCTCGGTTGGCGAAAGCGCGGTCAGGACCTCCTGGCCGAGCGCCTTGGCGCGGATGTGGTCAATCAGGTCCTTGACAACGTTGAGGTTGACGTCGGCTTCGAGCAGCGCGACGCGGATTTCGCGCAGGGCCTCCTGCATGTTCTCCTCGGTGACGGTGCCCTGGCCGCGGAGATTCTTAAAGGCGCGCTGCAGCTTTTCTGAAAGGTTCTCAAACATAGGGACCACTCAAGTTTATCAGCCGCGGCGGCGCAGCCCTACATAGCCAAGGGCCAAACCAGGTTCTCCGGGGATCGTGCCGTGGAAGCGATCCGGCAACGGAATCGCCGGCTCATGCAAAAATCTTTGATCCTTTTGATGACGGCTGTAATCTGATGAGGATATGAGGTACCCCGCACAACAAAAGGCCGAGACGAAGGCCAGGATTGTTTCTGCTGCGTCGAGAATGTTTCGCGAGCGCGGGGCGGAGAGCAACGGAATCGGCTCGGTGATGAAGGAGATTGGCTTCACCAAGGGCGGGTTTTATCGGCACTTCAAGAACCGCGACCAACTCTACTTGGAGGCCGTAGAGAAGGCATTCTCAGAAATGGGTGACACCATGACGGGGGCTGCAAGAGGCGCAAAGAAAGGACACGAACTTGAGGCGATGATCCGCCTCTACCTTAGTAAGGAGCACCTGAACTCTCCGGCAATTGGATGCGTCTTGTCCACACTGGGTTCTGACATTGCCCGGCAGCCTGTCGCGGTGCGGCGACAGATCAATCAATTGATGCAGCGATATCGTGAACGCTTATCACCATACGTGCACGGAAAGACTCCCGAGGAGAGAATCGCAACATTCAGCCTCCTCTATGCAAGCATGATGGGCGTTCTGATTATTGCCCGCACTTTGGCCGATCCTGCTGCCCAGGAGAAGATGCTGGCCAATGCCCGGGATTCATTCATTGAAAGATATGTACGAGGAGGCAGTTGAAATTTTTTGGCGTCATTAGATTACGCAAGTAATTCTAAGATGCAAACCGTTAACTGACAGGAGCCGTCATGACTACACCCAGCAATGAACAGGCGCAGCCCTTCACCCCAACCACAACCGGTGTTTTCGTCATTCTCACCTCGAAACCGGGAGTCTCTCGCGAGCAGATCTTAAGCATTCTCCCGAATGAGGTTCGCGACACAGTAAAACTTTATCTCGATGGCAGGATCCGCGAATGGTATTCGCGCGGCGATGCTCGTGGCGTGATCTTCCTGCTTGACTCCAAGAATGTCGAGGATGCCCGCGCTCTCATGGACAGCCTTCCGCTTTCCAAGGAAGGACTGATGGACTACGAATACATTCCGTCGGACCGCTGATGCCGCTCAGGTTCCTCATTGCGCAATCCAGCGTGAAGCACTAATCAGCGACGGGCTCACGAATCGGGCGAGCCTGCGCGCAACAAATCCAGCAACAAAATTCAGGAGATGTGTGATGACTGAGATGAAAACGAACTATACGAAGCTCACCGGCGTGCTGATAGCCGCCTGGTTTGTTACAGCGGTGGCGTCGTCCGCCCTCCACCTGTTAAAAGGGGCGCCGGGACAGCCGCCGATTCCGATACTGATCGCGGTCTTAACTCCCGTCGTCGCGTTCTCTATCTGGTACGGCGGTTCAAAGCCATTTCGAGAGTGGGTGCTGTCGTTGAGTCCTCGGACTCTGACGTTGATTCATGCAGAGAGAATCGGCGGATTGGTCTTTCTCGCGATGTACACCTACAAGCTTCTGCCTGGGATGTTCGCGCTTCCGGCTGGGTGGGGCGACATCGCAATCGGAGCAACAGCATATCTGGCCGCAACGAGACTGATTCCCAATCACCGGCGGGCGTTCATCGCGTGGCAATTGCTCGGGATACTCGACCTTGCGGTGGCGCTTTCCATGGCAGCACTCTCTTCGTTGCTCCATCCCCAGGGAATAACCACCGCTCCGATGACTGAGTTGCCGCTGAGCCTGATACCAAGTTTCGGAGTGCCGTTGTTTCTGATCCTGCACATCATTTGCATCGCGCAGGCAAGGCGGTGGCCGGCGGCGAGCCCACACCGAATCGTCCAGGCGACGGGCCCAGTCGGAGCTTGATAAAGGTGTCGAGTCCTCGAAGGGTATAAGCTGACAGTTCTGATACTTATCCCCTTCGAGGAGCGACGAACTGATGCGGGCCCTTCCAGTGCGGCAATGCTTGTTGATCGGAGTGTTCATTTTGACGGCTTTGGCGGCTGTCGCCCAGCAGCCCAACGCTGATGATCTGATCTGGCAGAAGGCGGTAGCCAAGTATGACGGCCAGAGAGCGGCGCTGCTGAAGACCGTGGATCAGGAGGCGCACGAAGGCCCGTTCCAGCCGAACTGGGATTCGCTGAAGAACTACAAGATTCCCGATTGGTATCAGGACGCGAAGTTCGGGATCTTCATCCACTGGGGGTTGTACTCGGTGCCGGCGTTCGGGAATGAGTGGTATCCGAGGAATATGTATGTGCAAGGCTCGCCGGAATTCAAGCATCACGTGGAGACCTACGGGCCGCAGACGAAGTTCGGGTACAAGGACTTCATCCCGATGTTCCATGCTGAACACTTCGACCCGGCGGCGTGGGCGGCGCTGTTCAAGGAGTCAGGCGCGAAGTATGTGATCCCGGTGGCAGAGCATCATGACGGGTTTCCCATGTATGACACGGGGCTGAGCGACTGGAGCGCTGCAAAGATGGGTCCGAAGCGCGACCTGATTGGCGATCTGGCTAACGCGATTCGCGCGGAGGGGCTTCATTTCGGGGCTTCGTCGCATCGGGCCGAGCACTATTGGTTCCTCGACGGCGGAAGGATGTTTCCGTCGGATGTGCAGGATCCGAAATATGCGGCGTTCTATGGTCCGGCGCACATTGCGCCGGCGGGCAAGAACCCTGGCGATAAAGGCGTGCTGCATCCGGATAGCGCGTATCTGAACGACTGGCTGGCGCGTAGCGCGGAGATTGTGGAGAAGTATAATCCCGAGCTGGTTTATTTCGACTGGTGGGTAGAGCAGCCGGAGTTCCAGCCATATCTTCAGCGGTTCGCGGCCTTCTACTACAATCGCGGGGCGCAGGAAGGCGTGCAGCCGGTGCTCTTTCGCAAGAACGATGCTTTTCCGGATGGAACTACGGTGCTGGATATCGAGCGCGGACAGTTGGACCAGATACGCGCGCAGCACTGGCAGACGGACACGTCGATAAGCAATGCTTCGTGGGGATACGTAAAGAACGATACCTACAAATTGGCGGAATCGATTGTCTGGCAACTGGTCGATATCGTGAGCAAGAACGGCAACCTGCTGCTGAATATCGGGCCGAAATCTGACGGGACGATTCCCGAGGAGGCGCAGACGATTCTGCGGCAGATAGGCGCGTGGCTCAACGTGAACGGCGACGCCATCTACGGCACGCGCCCGTGGACGACGTACGGTGAGGGTCCGACCAAGGTGGTTGCGGGATCTTTCCACGACACTGCGAGCGGCGCATTTACGGCACAGGACATCCGGTTCACGACGAAGAATGGGGCCCTGTATGCGATCGCGCTGGGCTGGCCGCCGGACAGCCATCTCACGATTCACTCGCTGGCAACCGGGAGCAATTTCAAGGTGGGCGATGTAACGCTGCTCGGCTCGACGGGGAAGATCGTCTTCAAACAAGATGCCGATGGCCTGAAACTGGAGCTTCCGGCTAAGCCCGACAAGGCGATGTACGCGTACAGTTTCAAGGTGGCTTCAGCGCAGTAGAAACATCGCCCGCGCGCACTAGTAAAGGCCGGCGGGTGGATTGACCCTGCCCTATTCAATTGCTAATATAAGAGTGCGGGGTGGAGCAGCCCGGTAGCTCGTTGGGCTCATAACCCAAAGGTCGCTGGTTCAAATCCAGCCCCCGCAACCAAAACAATCTAAATTTATTATGGTTGCTTTTGGGCTTGAAATTCCCCACTCCCCACTCCCCGCGACTCTAGGACGGAAACACCTTAAAAAGCGTACTTCTCGCGTTTCTGAGAGAGCAACCATTTGCACAACAACCCGTGTGCTTTGCGCTTTCCGTCATCATAAGCATCCTTACCGCATGGTTGTACTTACGGATGGCCAGCTTGTCGGCCACTTGACATTAGTTGGTGGTGAGCGGGGTCATACAGCCAGCTGTCAGAGATCCAATTCAACAGCCGTCAGCGGAGACGAACAACAGATCAGAACGTTCCCTTCGGCAGGGCGGTCAAGTGGTTCGGGTGCGTAGCCGATCTTTCCATCGATTAGCCCGGACTCGCAGGTGTGGCAGACACCAGTCCGACAAGCCCATCTGACCGGGACATCGCATGCCTCCGCGAATTCCAAGAGACTTCCATACCTGGGGCTCCACGGCACCGTAAGACCACTGCGCGTGAAGGAAACCATCGGCCCCGCGCCTGCGGTTCCGGAAGGCGGATGCGGGGACATGGAAGTGGCGCTTGCGATTCCGGGCGTCATGGACGATTCAGCGCCGAATTTCTCGGAGTGCACGCTGGAATCGGGGACACCCCATGACCTCAACTCCGTCGTAAAGTCAGAAAGAAAAGCAGCTGGTCCGCAGAGATAGAAGTCCGCCTCTTTCGGTATTTGAAGCTGTTGCAGTAATGAGATAGACAGACGTCCCGAGGCATCGTAGTCCTGGCCTTGCCGATCAGCTTCCTCTGGTTTGCTATAGACGACGAATCCATGGCTGTGCGGAAGGTCATTGAGCAAGGCCCGCGCTTCCGCCGCGAATGGGTGTTCCCTGCCATTGCGAGTACCGTAACACCACCAGACTTCTCGCGTTGAATCTGTGCCGGCAGCCGCAAGCGAATGAAGCATTGCCAGCACCGGCGTCGCCCCAATCCCGGCACTCAGCAGGACAACGGGCTTGTTGCCCGGAGCAAGCGTGAAGCTGCCCCGCGGAGCGCTCACCTGAAGCAGGTCTCCCTGTCGAATGGAGTCATGAAAGTATCGGCTCCCCACTCCGGTGGAACGCTTCACGCTAACGCGGTATGTTCCCGCACCCGGCGAACCCGACATCGAATAGCTTCGCAGGATTGGAGATGAGCCCCCACCCAGTTGGAGCTTGAAGACGAGGAATTGACCCGGAAGTGGCTCCGGTAATGGGCTTCCGTCCTCCGACTCGAGAACAAAGGAGAGCACGTCAGCACTCTCCCGCTCTACCACGACAACTCGCAGTGACCGAAAGCCCGGCCACGCAGGTGGCGGCGCGGAAGATGGGGCTAGTCCCGCATTTCCATCCTGCTTATTGTTTTCCTCGGCCGTAGCAAGTGCCGCGAGCGACCCCTTCCAGCCGGCGCTGAGTGATGGAATACGCAGAGCGCGTTGCAGCCGATCGAGCGAGCGGCCAGGCAAGTAAAGCAGTCCATCAATTTCCTGGACGGTGACACGCTCCGGACCCTCGGCAACCTTCACGATCTCGTCGCCCGCGCCGATCTCCCCTTCTTCGATGACACGGAAATAAAAGCCCGGCCGCTTATGCGATACCAAGAGCGCAGCCATCTGCGGGTTGTTCATCCGTATTCCGACGCGATAGCACGTGACGCGCGGCTGCGTGACTTCAAACAGCGCTCCGCCGATCCGGTAGCGATCTCCGATGCAGACCTCGTCATCACCAAGACCCTCGACGGTCAGATTCTCGCCGAACTGCCCATACTCGAAGTCGTGACGCTGAAGGTGCGTTTCCCAGTAGCGATAGGAGTCGAGCTGATAGACCATCACAGCACGGTGCTCTCCACCGTGGCCCGCGAGATCCCCCTGACCATCACCGTCAAGATTGAGACGGCGCGCCATTACCCTGCCCGCTACCGGCCGCTTCCAGACGCCGGTGTGGACTACCTTACCTTGCCATTCGACATCGACCGGAAGGCCGACGTTCACCGAGACAAGCAAGCTCACGCTACACTTTCCTTTCGATGAATTTGGATTTAGGGCACAGTGGGATTGAACCATAAGGGGCATGGCAAATCCACTAGACGATAGTGTGGCAATACTTTGGTATTAGCCTCTGCCAGTCGTTTTTCCTATTGATTTCTGATCAATCCTGCTCCTTGCTCAGGCTCAACAACAAGAAGCAGCTTCACTCGCATCAGGCGGAGGCTGGCAGTGACTTCTGCGAGTAGCGCCAGAGTTAGACACAACCAGGCCACATCCCCGCAGGCATTGCCGTGGAGGTGAACCAGAGAACGCGAACCCTGGAAGCGCTTACTGGTTAGACCAATTGCGGGCTCTTCGCGTCGCGCTGAATCACCGTCAGGCTGACGTCGTCGCGCAAAGGGCTGCCGTTGGCGAAGTCCTGCAAAGTGGCGAGGACGGTCATGAGCTTGGCGTGAGCAGATTGGCTCTCGGTGCAGCGCAATGTTTCTATCAGGCGGTCCGTTCCGAGCTCCTCTCCGGAAGGGTCGCAGCACTCAAGCACACCGTCGGAGTAAGCGACGAGAGTATCGCCCGGTCCGAGAGTCACCGATGCGGAGCTGAATTCCGCCTGCTCTATCGCTCCGAGCAGCGGTCCGCCCTGATCGAGGAGATCGGTCCGTCCATCTGCGCGAAGCACCATGGGAGGAAAATGACCGGCGTTGCAATATGTAATCGCTCCGTGATCGCAGTCGATCTGGGCGATGAATCCCGTGACGAACGGCGCGACCGGGCGAAGATAGCAGAGGTGACGGTTCACTTCCGAGGCGATTATCGCTGGATCGGAATCCGGGCGGCCGTAGCATTGCAGAAGTCCCGCAAGATTGGTGAACCACATGCCGGCCGCGACGCCCTTGCCGGCGATATCTCCGTGGGCGACAAACACCCTGGAGCCATTTTGCGAAATCGTGACGAAATCGCCAGAGAGAAAGCGAGCCGCGAAAACCTCACTGGCAAACTGCAGTTCGCCATGGCACAACAGGCGCGGACCGCTCAACTTGCGCTGGATCTGGGCTGCCTCGAATAGCTGCGTGTGAAGGTCAAGCTTTTCGCGGCGGAGCTGGTCTAACTCATCCTGCAGCAAGCCGGTCGCCGCGACCGGCGCAGGTGGCGGCGCTACAAAGGACAGTATTGACGGGGGAAGCGTGTTCCAATCACGGTAATCGCTGGTGGATTGCAACCCGTCATTGGCTGGCGGCAAGAATCTCTCCGCGCGCAAGAGTCACCTCGTTTCGTTTCTGGATAAGTCCTTTAACCGACGAATCTATAACCGGTTCCATGTACGGTGAGGAAGTACTGCGGTTGCTCGGGATCGGGTTCGAGTTTCTGGCGCAGACGCACCAGGTGCGTATCGACAGTGCGCGTGGTTGGAAAGTTGTCGTATCCCCAGACATCTTCGAGCAGGCGATCGCGGCTGAGGGTTTCTCCGGAGTGCGAGATGAAGTACTTGAGCAATTCAAACTCCTTGGAGGAAACATCGAGCTGCTTACCGGATTTGACGACGCGGCAGCGTCGAAGGTCTACTTCGATGTCAGCGAAGGAGTGATGTTCCAGATTTTTGGGAGCCGCCACCCGCCGCAGGATGGCTTTTACCCGTGCCAGCAGCTCTCGAATCGAGAACGGCTTGGTCACGTAGTCGTCGGCTCCGAGCTCGAGGCCGACCACCTTGTCTACTTCCTGGCCTCGTGCCGTCAGCATGATGATCGGCAGTGAGGCGCGCTTGGCACGCAATTGTTTGCATACCTCGAGTCCGCTCATGCGGGGCATCATGACATCCAGCACCACCAGGTCCGGGGATTCGTCGAGCGCTTTCTGAAGACCCTCAACGCCATCGCTGGCGGTAATCACCTCATAGCCTTCAAACTCGAAATTGTCGCGAAGACCCTGAACCATGTTGGGCTCGTCTTCGACGACAAGAATCTTTACGGATGGTTCGGCTGGTTTTGTCTTTTCCTGGTGTTTCATGCGGGCGCCTCGTTCGCTTACTGGAATCCTGCTAAATGCTGCACGGGGAGAGTGATGGTGAACTTGCTGCCTTTTCCGGGTGCGCTCTCGACTGCAACCTCGCCTCCATGGGCCTGCACTATATGACTGACGAGCGACAGGCCCAGACCGCTTCCCTTGGTGTTGTGCACCAAGGGATCACCTACCCGGTAGAATTTCTCAAAAATTTTGGGCTGCTCCTTGGCGGGAATGCCGATTCCGTGATCGATGACTTCAAGGTTCACGGCGTCGTTTTGGCGGTAGAGTTTTATCCCAAGGTATTTTTCAGTCGAGGAGTACTTCAGCGCGTTGTTCACCAGGTTGAGCAGCGAGCGGGCAATCGCCTCACGATCCACGAGCAGCGGCGGTACGTCACTATCAATTTTCTGTTCGAAATTAAAGCCACTCTGCTCGATTTCAAACCGATACGATTCGAGCGTTGAGCGAACCAGATCGGCTACGTTTGTTTCCCGGAAGTTGTACTCTTTCTTGCCTGACTCGATGCGCGAGAAATCGAGGATGTTGTTGATGAGAGACGTCAACCGCTCACTCTCTTTGCGGATGATCTCGTAGTATTCCTGCTGCTTGCCCGCGCTGGAGATACGCCCGAGCTCCAGTGTTTCTGCATAGAGACGAATGAGCGCAAGTGGGGTTCGCAATTCGTGCGAGACGTTGGAGACGAAATCCGACTTCAGTTTGGCCAGCGCGAGCTCACGCGCCACGCTGCGATAGGTAAAGAACATGCCCGCGCCCATCAGCAGCGAGAGCGCACCGAGAACGAGAAAGTGGGTTCGCAGCAAATGAGCGCTGATATTTGCGATGGTGTTCCCGCGCAGCTTGATTCCCAGAATCAGACCGGAAAAGACATCTTGAAAAGCTCGTTCGACTTCAGCTGACCCGCCATCCCAGGAAGCAGAAGCGGCGAGAGGGACATCGTCTTTCTCCGTCCGAACCATGAACGCCGTTCGCGGATGCGTTGAATCGCCCTGGTTCTGATCGGGCATTAATTGGTTCAGGGCCGTGGGGAAAAACTTGTTCTTCAGATAGTCGGTGTCATAGATAAACCCAGCGAGGGCGGGACGCTCGGGGCTGGAGCCGCGGGGCAGAAAGAGCACCAGGGATTGATACTGCATTTTGTCGCCTCTGGTAATCCAATGATCCATGAAGAAAAAATGCGTTCCTTCATTTGCTTCGTGCCACCTCAGCTTGTTGATGTACGTCTTGCCGTCCATGTTCCACCAGTTGGCGAAATCCGACGCGAGCGTCTGATCCTCGGCGCAGAATGCGCCGCTGCTCATCCGGCTGGGCTGGGATCGAAAGATAAAGTGATCTTTTCCAGTCCACAGAAATGCATGGGCGATATTGGGGTGCGCCGTCAGGAAGCTATCAAGCTGGTCTGCGTCGGAACGATCCATATCGGGAAACTGCATTCTGGCGTCATCTGCCATGTCGTACGCACGCTCGTTGATCTGCTTCTCGGCGATGGCGAGCGTGTGCTCGTACTCGACCTGATATGCGGCCTCGATGACCTTCTCGCGCTGCATGTTGCGAAGAGAAAAGACGCCGAAGCCGATCAGCGCGGAAGCCGGCAGCATCACCGCGAGCATTAGCATGAGGATGCGCGGGCGCTCAGACCAGCGAAATTTTCGAAGCCTCCACATATAGCGTCTGCAACAACTCCTGAGTTCTACCCGGTCTGAAGGATAGATCACTGGATCGGGCGATATGTCACACCGCAGCAACAAATTGCAAAAAGTTGTGAATTAAAAAGGCGAAATCCGCGACCGCAATCCTCGGCCTTTATTGGTAAACGACAGATCAGTAACAGATACCATTAGACTTGTGTCCGCGAGGGCTTAACGGATGACAAGTGTAAGCGAGTGGAATGAGCGCTTCGGGATTTCGGGAATGGCCGAGGTCGTGGCCGGACAGGGCGGCCTGGCGATGGTGCGAATAACAACAGACGCGGCGACCGCGGAGATTTATCTGCATGGGGCGCAGGTAACGTCATGGCGACCGGTGGGCGCGGATGAGGTGCTGTTCGTCAGCAAGCAGTCGCTGTGGGTGGATGGCAAGGCGATTCGCGGCGGGATTCCGATCTGCTTTCCGTGGTTTCGGGGGAAGGCGGATGATGCGAAGGCTCCGGCGCATGGGGTGGTGCGGACGAAGGAGTGGGAGCTAACGGGGATTGCACAGGAAGGCGATGCGGTGACAGTGACGCTGGCGACCGAGAACGACGAGGCGGGCCGAAAGTGGTGGCCGCATGAGTTTGGGGTGGAGTATCGGGTGCGGGTGGGCAAGGAATTAAGTCTGGCGCTGACAGTGGTGAACACGGGCGGGTCGGGGATGCGGTTTGAGGAGGCTCTGCATACGTATCACCGGGTGGGTGATGCGGAGAAGGTGAGTGTGACGGGGCTGAACGGGACGGCGTATCTAGACAACATGGACGGCAACCGCGAGAAGCGGCAGACGGGCGATGTGGTGTTCCGGGCGCAGACGGACAATGCGTATCTGGATACGACGGAGACGCTGGAGGTGGTGGATCCGGTATTGCGGCGGCGGATTCGGACGGAGAAGAGCAATTCGCGGACGACGGTGGTGTGGAATCCGTGGCGGGAAGGCGCGAAGGCGTTGGCCGACTTCGGCGACGAGGAGTGGCGCGTCATGGCGTGCGTCGAGGCGAGCAACATCATCGCGTATGCGGTGGAGCTGGGCGCAGGCGAGAAGCACACGATGACGGCTGTGCTGAGTGTCAAAGACAGCCATTAGCCATTAGCCATTAAGTGGACACTGCCCTCACGGTTCGTGGCTTGGGACACCTGGATGAATCAAGGTGTGCTTCCCACCCTTTCGCGAAGCGAAAGGATGGGGCACCCCAGATTCGCGGAATGATTCGCAAAAAGCAGGTCCTTCGACTGCGGTCGCTGCGGCGACCTTCGCTCAGGATGACATCAAGGGGATGTGGCTAAGTCGCACAAGGAGAACAGTGCGTCCCACCCTTGCTACGCAAGGATGGGGCACCCAGGTTGTTGGCTAGGACTTGATGAAGGCTAGCAGGTCGGCGTTGATCACGTCGGCGTGGGTGGTCGGCATGCCGTGGGGGTAGCCAGGATAGAACTTCGTTTTGGAGTTCTTGAGCAGCTTGGCTGAGAGTGGGCCGGCGTCTGCAAAGGGGACGATCTGGTCGTCTTCGCCGTGCATCACGAATGTGGGCACTTCGATCTTCTTCAGGTCTTCGGTAAAATCGGTCTCCGAAAATGCCTTGATGCAGTCGTAGTGGGCCTTGATTCCGCCCATCATGCCCTGACGCCACCAGTTGTCGCGAACGCCCTGAGAGATGGTCGCTCCGGGGCGGTTGTAACCGTAGAAGGGGAGGGTGATGTCCTGGTAGAACTGGGCTCGGTTGTATCCGGTTCCCTGGCGAATCTGATGGAAGACTTCGATCGGGGTTCCGCCCGGGTTCTTGTCGGACTTAACCATGATGGGTGGAACCGCACTGATCAGGACTGCCTTCGCGACTCGTCCTTTGCCGTATTGGGCCACGTAGCGGGCCACTTCTCCGCCACCTGTCGAATGGCCGATGTGAATGGCGTTCTTCAGATCGAGCTTCTTGACGAGCTCGTCGACGTCTGCGGCGTAAGTGTCCATCTCGTTGCCGGTGTAAGTCTGAGTGGAGCGGCCGTGTCCCCGGCGGTCGTGAGCGATGACGCGAAAGCCGCGCTCAAGGAAAAACATCATCTGAGTGTCCCAGTCATCTGCCGAGAGCGGCCAGCCATGGTGGAAAAAGAGGGGCTGTCCGGTACCCCAGTCCTTGTAGAAGATCTCGGTTCCGTCTTTGGTAGTGATGGTAGGCATGAGTGGTCCTTTCGTTGGTGGCGAAATACGCCGTGTCTTGTTGTGAACGCACTCCCTAGATGAGCGCGACGGGGCGAGGGTGACGTGAAAAGCAGGGTTCGAAAGGCAGCGGTCAGGGCTCATGGAACAGAAGATCAGGGAATAGGGATTAGGGAACAGGGCTCAGGAAGAGAAGTACTAGCCAGAGTGCTGCGGACGGGAAACCGGTTTTATTAAGCGTGTGAAAAAATCTAGTTCTCTGCCAGGGCGGCGTTGATGGCGCCGACGAGGGCTGGATAGTCGAAGGGGCCATCGTGACGCTGGCCGTTGATGAAGAAGGTGGGGGTGCCGTTGACGCCGCTGCGGATGCCGCTGTTGAAGTCGGCGCGGACGCGATCGGTGAATTCGCCGCTATCGAGAGCTGCCGTGAGGGCGATGGGGTCGAGGCCAAGCTGTTTGGCCAGCTCCTCGTAGAGTTCAGAGCCGAGGCGATCCTGATTTTCAAAGAGAGCGTCGTGCATCTCCCAGAATTTGTCCTTGGTGGCGGCGAACTCGGCGGCTTCGGCAGCGGATGCGGCGTGGGGATGGCTCTGGGTCAGAGGGAAATTGCGGAAGACGAAGAGCAGGCGGTCGCCGAAGTGCTTCTGCACGCGCTGGACGATGGGGTAGGCGCGACCGCAGTGAGGGCACTCGTAGTCTCCGTACTCGACCAGGGTGACAGGGGCGTCAGCGTCGCCCTGAGCGTGATCGTGGCGGCCGATGGGAGTGCGGAGTTTGGTCATGGGGCTCCTATTTGGGCAAGGCTTCGAGAGCGTCAAGGATGCCGTCTGCTCCGGGATTGACGGCGATGGGTGAGCAGTAGCTCCAGGCAATGACGCCGTTCTTGTCAATGACGAAAAGGGCGCGCTCGGAGATGCCGTCCTTCGTCCGATAGGCTCCGTAGGCGCGGGCGACCTGGCCTTTGGGCTCGAAGTCGGCGAGCAAGGGGAAACGGTAGCCGCGGGCCGAGGCGAATGCTTCATGGCACCAGGCGCCATCGACGGAGATGCCGAGCAGTTTGGCTCCGTGCTTCTGAAATTCGGGCAGGACTTCGTTGTAGAGGCCCATCTGGTCGCCGCAGACGGGGCTCCAGTCGGCAGGATAGAAGGCGAGGATGACAGGCTTGCCGCGCAGTTCGCTCAGCGACAACTTCTGGTCGGGGGTGACGGGGAGGGTGAAGTCAGGGGCGGGAGTTCCTGCGGGTAGGATGTCGGCCATTGCGTTCTCCTTCGTTAAGTTCTGGGCTCGGGTATGTGATCGCGGATGATGAGACGCCGGTTCAGAATATTCGATTGGCGCAAATGGTTGTATGAAGATGCGGATTTTCCGTCAGCAGGGGTTGTGGGCGCGGAGCTCGGCGACGATTTCGGCGGCGGCTTTGCGGGCTTCGTCGGAGCGGTCGGGGGGAAAGGAGATGGCGCCAACGCGGGCGTGTCCTCCGCCGCCGTAGCGTTCACAGATGGTGGCGAGGTTGAGCATCCTGGCAGGATCGGCCTTGGTCCAGGGATTGGAGCCTACGGAAACCTTGGTACGGAAGCTGGATTTCGAGAGGCCGATGGAGTAGGTGGCCTCGGGGTGGACGTAGTAGGGGATGAACTTGTTGTATCCCTCCATGGGCTGGTCGCTGATGTCGAAGTAGATGGTGCCGTCCTTCGATTCGGACCGGTCACGGATGAGGCAGAGGGATTCTTCGTGGCGCTGGAGGAGCGGCGGGAGAAGCTCGGCGACGAAGGGCTGCTTGAGGACCTCGGCGAGGGACATAGACGTGAGCAGGGGGATGAGGCGCGGGATAAAGGCCGGGTCCTGGGTGGATTCAATGACCAGAGTGAGCTTCATGGCGGGCTCGGCCATTTCGACGGCGGCGCGCGGGCTTTCGTAGAGGGCTCCGTCGACGATGTCTGCCCAGCGGACGAGCTCCTTCACGGGCTCGGCATTGAAGCCGAACTTTATGGTTGCGATGTGGGCCAGGAAGCTGGTGCAGGAGGTATAGGCGGGGTCGTAGAAGCGGCGGTTGACGTAGCGACCGTCGGCCATGCCGTGGCGGTAGTCCTCCTGGTCCTCGGGCGTAAGGAAGGCGCTGAGGTGATGGTCGAACCACCAGGTGATGCGCGGCGAGGCGGAGTACTTGAAGTCGACGATGGCGTTCTCGTCGCCGATGAAGTCGGCTTCGTTGAAGAGCGCTCCGGCGCGGTGGACGAGCCCGTGGTAGGTGTAGGCGGCATCATTGGTGATGCACTCGCGGTGAAAGCGGGCAAAGAGCGACGCGGAGCAGGCTCCGTCAAAACACTTGTCGTGGTAGAAGACTCGGACGTTCAAAAAGGGGGCTGCTCCAGCGGAAATAAAATTCTGATCGGGAAATGACTAGGATTGCCGGGTCCGGCCTAGAAGTCAAGCCGCTCGCCGCGGGGCACACGCGCCTTGCAGCGCAATGAGAGCATAGGAGAACGCGCCTTGCGGCGGGACTGGCCGTCCAGGCGTTGGGCGCCTGACGGCGCAGGAGGGCCGTGCAGACGACGATCTTGGGGCGGGACTGGGCCGTCCAGGCAATCGCGGCTTGCGCCGCGGAACTGCCGTCTCGCGACTGCTTACCGGTGTCAGTTCCCTGCTTCGCTGCTGCCGCCGGGCAGCTGTCAGTTCTGCCAGTGGAACGTTGCGGCTTGCTCCTTTACATGTTGATGAAGGCTGCGAAGCGGGCGATTAGCTCTATCCACGAGTCCGGGGTGGGGCTATGATGGCTACCGCACAAGGTGCGGAAGCCGCGCGTGAGGCGATTCTTTTGGTGGTCATGTTTGAGGGCGCGGGTGGAGGACGGTATGGAGCCGGTATTCATCGAGTTGAGGAAGAGTCTGGCGTGTCTGCTGAGCCTGATTCTGGTTGTTGCAACGATTCCGGATGGCCCTTTGTTGCAGGCACAACAGACTGGAGGGTCGGGACTGGGCGCGCCACTGAGTGCGGCAGACCTGCAGAGCCTGGTTGCGCCGATCGCTCTTTATCCGGACGCGCTGGTAGCCCAGATTCTGGGAGCGGCGACGTTTCCGGACCAGATAGCAGACGCGAACAGCTGGCTTCACAATAACCAGAATCTGACCGGGTCGAATCTGATGAAGGCCGTGGATACGGAGCCGTGGGACCCAAGCGTGAAGGCGCTGACGCAGTTTCCGTCGGTGCTGGACAACATGGCGAAGAACCTGAGCTGGACCTCTTCGCTGGGCGAAGCTTACAGCACGCAGGCGGGCGATGTGATGACCGCGGTGCAGACGCTGCGGGCCAAGGCGTATGCATCGGGCAATCTGAAATCCGGCTCGCAGATAACGGTGGTGCAGCAGTCTCCGCAGACGATTGTCATTCAGCCGACCAACCCGCAAGTGGTGTATGTGCCGGTGTACAACCCAACGGTGGTATATGGGACTCCCTACACGACGCCCGGCTATAGCACCGGTGCTGTAGTCGCGACGGGTCTGCTGGCATTTGGAGCGGGCATCGCGGTTGGCGCGGCTATCAGCGGTGGATGCTGCGGATGGGGCTACAGCTACTGGGGCTGCAACTGGCATGGCGGGGCCGTGGTGTACGGCGGCGGCGCCTATTATGGCAATGCCGCGTGGCACGGCGGCTATTACGGGTCGAGCGTAAGCGCGTATGGACCCAACGGCAGCGCGCACTATAGCCAAGGCTATAACCCCTCGACCGGAACCTACGCGCGCGGCGGATCGGTATCGACGCCTTACGGAACTTCAGGCGCCGCACAGGCCTACAACCCGAATACCGGGGCGTATGCTGCGACTCATCAGACCTCGAATGCCAATGGAAACTACGGCAGCTCGGTCGTCTCGAAAAACGGAAATACTGCGTACACACAGCATCAGACGACGGCGAACGGTTCGGCGGGAAGCGTGCAGACGTCGAATGGCGGCCAGGCTTACGGTGCGACTGGCAAGAACGGCAACAGCGGGGCCTACGGCCAAACGGCCAACGGCGACAAATACGCGACAGCGAACGGCAACCAGTACAAGAACACGGGCAGCGGCTGGCAGAAGAACGACAACGGAACCTGGAACAACGTGCAGAAGCCCAGCTCCGGCAGCTATGGGTCCAGTTCAGCTGAATCAAAGGGATGGGGAGACCAGGCGAAAAGCAGCGGAGGATCGTCGGCTTTTGGTGGAGGCGGCGGAGGCGGCTGGCAATCGAGGGCGGACAGCGAACGCGGGTCGTGGAGCCGCGGTGGGGGCGGTGGCGGCGGATACGGTGGCCGCCGAAGGTAAGACACAGCGGGCGGATTGGCTGAACAAATGATCTGGAGACTGCACACACTCGGAGTTGTGGAGGATTTGCATGGCGTTCGAATCTGGCAAAACAGCGCTGATAGCTCGACTGCTGCTTATAGCGCTGGTCATCCCAGTTGCCTCTTGTCACAAATCGGAGAAACCCTCGATCAGGACGTTTGCAAACCCCGACGACGCAGGTAATGCGTTAATCGAGGCGGTAAAGGCCAGCGACCAAAACACGCTGCTGGCAATTTTCGGCCCTGACTCGAAGGATCTGATCTCCTCGGGGGATCCGGTACAGGACAAGAACACCGGCGCCGTGTTTGTGAACTGGTACAACGTGATGCATCGCTGGCGCAAGATGCCGGATGGGTCCCAGGACCTTATCGTGGGAGCGGACAATTTTCCATTCCCGATCCCGCTGAAGAAAAACAATGATGGCCAGTGGTACTTCGACACGGCTGCCGGGAAGGAAGAGGTGCTGAACCGGCGCGTCGGACGCAACGAACTGGCCGTCATTCAGGCTTGCGGAGCAGTGGCCGATGCACAGTCGCAGTATTTCTCACAGAAGCACGGGGGCGTGAAGCAGTACGCGCAGAAGTTCATCAGCGACCCCGGGCAGCAGAATGGCCTGTACTGGCCGGAGGTTCAGGGTCAGCCGAGGAGTCCGCTGGGACCGCTGGCGGCGAATGCCACGGCGGAAGGATACAAGGCCGATCCCAACCGTCATCAGCCTTTCCACGGCTACTACTTTGTCATGCTCAACAAGCAGGGTGCGGGAGCGAATGGCGGCGCGAAAGACTATATCGTCGACGGGAAGATGACGGGAGGTTTCGCGGTGGTGGCGTATCCGGCGATGTACGGCGATTCCGGGGTCATGACGTTCATGGTCAACCAGAATGGCGTGATTGTGCAGAAAGACCTGGGACAGTCGACAGATCAGGTTGCTTCCGCGATGACAGAGTTCAATCCCGACAAGACCTGGACGGTAGTGCAGTGATCACGGCCTAGCGGCAAGAGGGCGATCGGCTTTTGGGCTGGCGTTCGGAGGACTTCTGAACGGTTCACATCTCCTTCAGCAAGTCGTCGAGGCGGTCGAGGCTCTTGTTCCAGTTTTTCACCAGGTCCTCGAGGCGGTCGAAGCTGCTGTTCCAGCCGGTGTTGTGGCCATCGCGCATCTCGGCGGAATCGAAGAAGGCCTGGTGGAACTCCATCTTGGTGCGGTTGCCGTCCAGTGCAGTGAAGCGAACGGTGATGACGGTTTCGCGAGTCGGCTGGCCGGCCTGGCCATCCCAGGCAAATGTATAGACGATACGCTCGGGTGGAACGATCTCCTTGAAGACCCCGCCTTGCCAGAGGTCCGGAAAAGTTTTGCCCTTCCACGCCTCGGTCTGATGGAGGCATGCTCGCCATTTGCCTCCCGGCCGGACGTCCTGTTCGAAGTGTGTGGCAACGAAGCCGCGCGGACCGGCCCATTGCCGGGCGTGAGCAGGGTTGCTGAACGCCTCATAGACAACCTCACGGGGACCGTCGAATACGCGGACGATCGAGAGCTCGTGAAGCTTCGCTCCGGCGCCTGCCGCAGCAATCAGACCGGCGTCAATCAATCCCGGGTGCGGCTGGGGGCGGTCCGCCTTCTGCGCTGAGGATTTGGCGGCGCTAGTTGCTTCGGGGTCGGGTGCGGGCATGATGATTCTCCTTCGGTTTCAATTGATCTTTCGACGATTTGAGTTTCCTGAGGTACTCATCCAGCCGGTCGAAACTCTCCTCCCAATACTTTCGATATTCCTCGAGCCAGTCGGCGGCGGTTTTGAGCTGGCCGGGGTTGAGCTTGCAGGGACGCCATTGTGCGTCGCGGCCGCGGGAGATGAGACCTGCCTTTTCGAGGACCTTGAGGTGCCGGGAGACGGCGGGCAGGCTGATCTCAAAGGGACGGGCGAGCTCGTTGACGGATGTCTCGCCGAGAGCGAGGCGCGCGAGGATGGCGCGACGGGTTGGATCAGCAAGCGCGGCGAAGGTGGTGCTGAGGTGATCGGATGGCATCGCCGTATTTAACATATCAGATAAATAACTAATGTGTTAAATACGCTTCCCGATCAGCTTCTGTCAAGCATTGCCTTTGGGCTTAGGCAGGTCTTTGCGCCGTGTAGAGGTTGCGGAGCAGGCGATTCTCTCCTGTCAGCGTTTGGACACAAGAGAGAAACCGCTGTACGCCATCGAAATTCGCTTCGCCTTCGGCAGCGATAAGAGCTTCGCGATGTTCGTCCCGTGCGGTGCGCCAGCGCCTTGCGATGGCGGCGGCCTGACCGGTGGTGTCCCGGGCTTCGATTAAATGAAAACCGGCTTTCCGGATCAGCTCCTCGTTATGGCCGGGCGGGCTGAAGAGGTAGTAGCCGATGGAGCTGCGTGTGGCGATTTCCTGGTGCGAGACGATGCCACCGATGACCAGGGCGTCGCTGAAGAGGAAGCGGCCGAGCGGCTTCAGGATGCGAAAGACTTCGTGCATCACGGACTGGCGGCCGGGAATGTGGCACATAACGTCATTGGCGAAGACGGCGTCAAATGCAGCGTCGGAGAAGGGCAGCTTCTGAGAGGCGTCGCAATGCTCGAAACTAAGACGGTCAGACAGATTTGCGGCGCGGGCGAGGCTGTTGGCGTTCTCGACGCCAGGCGCGTTGGTGTCGATACCGACAACGGAGCAACCGATGGTCCGGGCCACCTGCAGGGCGTATCGTCCTGAGCCGCAGCCAATTTCGAGGACATGAGAGGCCGGAGTGAGGTTGAGCATGCGGGGGATTTCGGCTGACTCCTCGTTTGTAACCCAGCTTGTCTGGCCAAGATCTTGGCCATAGGTCGCCATGCGAACCTGGCGGTACACCTCGGCCTCATAGTGGGAGTAGGCGCTGTCGTAGAGATCAACTTTTTCCGCCATAAGCTCTTCTGGCGCAGGGTTCCCCGACATGAGGGAAGTCACGGGTGGTCTTATGGTACGCCCCATGCCTGGGGCTGAATGTTCTGGTTGCGGCGGAAGCGGTTATCGGGATCGTAGACGGCCTTGATGGCGCGAAGGCGCGCGTAATTCCGACCGTAAGCCTCGGGAATGCGGGCCATGTCGTCCTGATCAAGGGCGTTGACGTACACAAGTCCTGCGGACCACGGGTGCATGGCGGAATAGAATTCGCGGGTCCAGGCGATGTGTCGTGCATCCTCGCTTGGATCGGTCCACTCGCTGATCAAGACAAGGTCAAAGGAAGCGGCACGATTTGGAAACGCGGTCGCTTCAGGGGAAACCCGAGAGACGGCGCCATGAGCGTGCTCGAGGATGGCGAGGGAGCGTGGCGAGGTGCACGATTCGGCGAACTGAACGAATGTGTCAATCGCGTCGTCAGGCAGGTCGCGAAGAAAACGGCTCTTCCAATAACTGCGAAGGCCAAATGGGGCCGCGCCATCGATCATTTGCTGCATGGCGATGTAAGGCATGGGGCTGATCGTGTCGGCAATCGGAGAGCCAAATTTTCGCAGCGGCTCGAGTATTTTTTCTCCGTCGGCAACGTCTCCGCACCAAGCGGGAATGACCGCGAGGATACAATGTCCGTCGGGCGTCGTGAGCGCTGCAGCATACACGATCAGTTCGTCGGGCAGGCCGGAAGTCACGAAGTCACGGTAGAACCGAATCACATCGCGGGCGTGGGCCAGCGGATGGATGACCATGCCAGAGATAACCGTCGTGATCGGGTACATGCGGTAGGTGATCGAGGTGACGACTCCGAAGTTGCCGCCTCCACCTTTCAGGGCCCAAAACAAGTCGGGCTTCTCAGTCGCGCTGGCACGGACCAGTTCACCTGTGGCGAGGACGATGTCGTAGGACAAGGTGTTGTCGCAAACGAGGCCGCACCGGCCCATTAGCCAACCGACGCCTCCTCCAAGGGTGAGCCCGGCGATGCCTGTGGTTGAGATCAGGCCGCCAGTAGTGGCGAGTCCATGGATGTTGGTTTCGCGGTCGAACTCGCCCCACGTGAGTCCCGTCTGCGCGGTTGCGATGTGATTTGCGGGATCCACGGAAATGTCTTTCATGGGTGAGACATCAATGACGAGACCATCGTCGACCATGGCGAGGCCGGCGGCGTTGTGTCCTCCACCGCGAATCGCGGGGTACAGGTCATGATCGACCGCGAATTGGACGGCAGCCCTGACGTCTGCCGGTCCGGTGCAGCGGGCGATTGCGGCTGGCCTGCGGTCAATCATGGCGTTCCAGATTTTGCGAGATGCTTCGTATTCAGCGGATGCGGGTGTGAATATTTCTCCGCGAAAGCGGGATGCAAGGGGTTGGATATTCATGCGGTCTCCAAAGCCGCGGGCATGAACATTTTTAAGGGAAACACTGGGCGGGCCCGCTCAGTTGGTTGACATGCTAGCACGGCGCTCTGGCGCGACGGTATTGGGTTTGAGAACCCTACTGGGCTGACTGCACCGTTCTTTTTCAATCAGTAATCGTGAGATCCGGAGGTAGAGATTTCTCTGAACAGATGATGGGTTGCGCGCGTAGTATGAGCAGCAATCTTAAGGAGAGCTGCACTTGGACGAACTGACACCACAACCGGAGATCCCCGTAACTACAACGTCCCCAGAGACGTTGGTGACAACAACGCAGCAAGTGATTGAACCTCCGAAGCGCGGGTTGCGATGGGTGTTTGTGGGGCAGAACGGGATTCGCGCGGGATGGGGCATGCTGCTGTTTGCGCTGATCTTTGTGGGGGCGGCATTTTTGCTGGGAAGCCTGCTTAAGTTACTTCTGCATCCGAAACCGATGCCGAGGAATGCGGATCTGCCTCCGAGGATAGGACTGATCTCGGAGGGGCTGCAGGCATTCTGCGTCTTTGTAGCCACGGCGGTGATGGCGCTGATCGAAAGGCGTCCGGTGCTCGCATATGGGTACCAGGGGACGGCGCGTGCGGCACGGTTTGTGTTCGGGCTGGTGTGGGGATTTGTGGCGATTTCAGCGCTGGTATTCACGCTGTGGAAGGCGGGCCTGCTGGGATTTGACGGACAGCTTCTGCACGGCGAACTGATGTGGAGATATGCGGCCGAGTGGGGCGTGATGTTTCTCATCGTCGGGATCTTTGAGGAGTCGCTGCTGCGCGGCTATCTGCAGTTCACTCTGACGCGCGGGATCGGGTTCTGGTGGGGAGCGCTATTGCTGTCGTTCCTTTTTGGGTTCGGGCATGGGAGCAATCCGGGGGAATCGCCGGTGGGATTGTTTGCGGCGGGCGCGATCGGGCTGGTCTTCTGCCTGAGCCTCTGGTACACGGGATCGTTGTATTGGGCGGTGGGCTTTCACGCGGCGTGGGATTGGGGCGAGTCGTATTTCTACGGGACCTCGGACAGCGGGCTGGTGGCGCAGGGTCATTTGCTGGGGGAGCATCCGGTGGGCAAACTGCTATGGAGCGGAGGCCCAACCGGGCCGGAGGGAAGCCTGCTGGTGATCCCGCTGATATTGATCATTGCGCTGGCGATGTGGCTTTGGTGGGGGCGCAGGGTGGTGTCTCCGTTTGCCGGGAGTGGATGGCGGCCGGCGTGGAGCCGGAAGCCGGCGGTCGTCGAAGCACAGGTGAGCAGTCCTCCGCTGAGCGAAGCGAGCTAATCTGCGAACTACCGGGATCTTGTTTTCGTAACAGGACTGGTTGCAAATTTAAGGAGAGCCCGGTTTTGAATTGCGATACAAGCGAAGTGGCATTGACTTCGCCGGAACGTAGATCCCGATCAATATTCGTTGGCGAGAACGGTATACGCGCGGGATGGAGCGCGCTGATCTTTCTCGCGATTTTTGTCGTGTTGGTTTTTATCAGCGCACTTCCCTTCTTCTCGTTCATTCACTTCCAGGTGAAGCGCGGCGATCCGCAGCCAGCGTACGTGGCCATGGTGCAGGAAGGCATGTCGGCGGCGCTGGTGTTGCTGGCTACGTGGATCATGTCGCGGATCGAGAAGCGTCCCATGCGAGTGTATGGGTATGCGGGAAAGGCGAAGCTTCTGCGGTTTGTCTGGGGCAGTGTCTGGGGATTTGTAGCAATTTCGATCCTGGTGGTTGCGTTGTGGAGGTCACACCTGCTGGCTTTCGATGGATCGCCTCTTAGGTGGGTCGGCTGCGTGGAAGTTTGCCGCGGAATGGGCACTGGCGTTCTTCTTTGTCGGGATCTTCGAGGAGTCGCTGCTGCGCGGGTATCTCCAGTACACGCTGACGCGTGGGCTTGGATTTTGGTGGAGTGCGCTGATTCTCTCTGCTTCGTTTGGCGCGATTCATTCGGGTAATGCGGGCGAGTCTCCGGTGGGGTTGTTTGCGGCGGCGGCGATCGGGCTGGTGCTGTGTATCAGCCTCTGGTACACGGGGTCGCTGTGGTGGGCAATCGGGTTTCATGCGGCGTGGGACTGGGGCGAGACGTATTTCTATGGCACGCCGAACAGCGGCATTCCCGCGGCAGGGCATCTGCTGTCAGAGCATCCGACGGGGTCGCTGCTATGGGCGGGCGGGACAACGGGGCCGGAGGGAAGTCTGCTGATTGTACCGCTGGTGATCCTCTTGGCGCTGGCGATGTGGCTGTGGTGGGGACGGAAGAGGCAGGCAATAACCTATAGTTAGATGGTGTTGCACGGGATCAGTTGAGACGGTGTGGCCCCAGAGCTCAGCTGCAGAAAGTAAAGCAGGTCCTTCGACTGCGGTCGCCGCGGCGACCTTCGCTCAGGATGACATCGTAAATTTGTTTGCTTCCAACCCCTACGCGCTAAATTCGCGCAAAGGATGCGCACCAAAGGCATCGAGCTGAGTCCCTTCACGAGGCAAAATTTGTAAACAATTGTGAATTCCGCGCGGAATGAACGGGGGACGCGTCTAAATGAGAGGTAGAATCTCTTCACAATCGAGCACAGGAGGAAAGATCGCATGAATCGCCGGGAATTCCTCACCGCAGCAGCCGCCGGGCTTGGCACTGCTTACATCAAGCCGTCGGCTTTCGGATCGGTTCTCGATACCCCAGGTCAACAACACAAGGTTCAGGCCACGGATACCGTTGTGCTGGGCAAGACCGGCATCAAGACGAGCCGCCTGGCGATGGGCACGGGGACGGTCGGCTTCGCAGGCGGGTCAAACCAGACGCGGATGGGCCAGCTGGTGAAACTGCTGGTGAGCGGATACGACAGCGGGCTGATCTTTTTCGATACCGCGGATTCGTATGGGAGCCATCCCGAGGTAGCGGCGGCGCTGAAGCAGGTGGGGCGAAGCAAGGCCGTGGTCATGACGAAGTGCGACGATCGCGATCCGAAGCAGGCGAAGGCGGATATTGATCGCTATCTGCGCGAACTGGGGACGGACTACATCGATATCTGCCTGATCCACTGCGTGACCGAGGCGGACTGGACGACGCGCTATCGCGGGGTGATGGATGTCTTCGAGCAGGCTAAGGAACAGGGGAAGATTCGCGCGCATGGTGTTTCGTGCCATTCGATCGAGGCGCTGCGGGCGGCGGCGAAATCTCCCTGGGTGGAAGTGGATCTGGTGCGGCTGAATCCGGTGGGCGCGTACATGGATGCCGATCCGGAGACGGTGATCGGGGTGGTGAAGGAGATGCGTGCGCAGGGCAAGGGCATCATCGGGATGAAGATTCTCGGGCAGGGTGCGATGCGGACGCGGCAGGATGAGGCGATCCGGTTTGCGCTGAAGTCAGCGCGTGCTGGATGCGTTCACGATTGGCGCGGAGAATCGGAAAGAACAGCAGGATCTGATCCGGAGAGTGGCGGCGGCGTAAAGGCAGACCATTAGCCATTAGCCATTAGCCATTAGCCATTAAACAGACACTCTATATCGCCTTTCAGCAAGCAATAGGCTGAGGTTCATTCGTTTTCCAGGTTCCAAAATCCGAACCGTGGGTCGAAAATCACGTTCAAGTTGTTAAGTGTAAAAGCCCAACGACAGTCATCGCGATGGCTCGCAAGGCCGACGAGAGATAAAAGCCAAAGATGAAAAAAGCGATGCTTAATTCTCGCGACTTAAGTGCTCTCCGTCGGAGGAAAATCGCAAACCACCACCACACGGCCAGCGGAGAAACGAGAGCGTAATAGAAATCACTCGACGTGAGGATCGTCTGGATCGAACCTCCTACCTGTGGCCCAGGATGACGAGCAAAAGGTATCAAGAAAAATTCCAATGAGAACCCAACGATTGTCCCCATCGTTGCAGCCCACGTTCGAGCTTTAGTTGTTTCTTCGACAGTCATCTAGTCTCACAGTTGCCTTGCATTTTCCTTTACATAGGAAAGTCAATCAAGGGTTTATTTGCACGTTGTATTCAGACGGCGCAGAGCGGTAATCGCGCGGTAAGCAAAAGCAGGTCCTTCGGCTGCGCTCGCCGCGGCGAGCTTCGCTCAGGATGACATCGTGAAGGGGTTTAGCCGCGTACTATCTACGCACGCGATGAGACAATGTCCTCGATGGTTTTGGGACGGAGTGTCGAGGTTGAAGACGAGAGGCGCAGGCGGCCTGTCCTGCGCGTATTACTGACGATAGTCGTGATCCTGGTGGTGCTTGCTGGGGCGGCGGCACTGGGCGGCGCGTGGTGGCTGAAGCACGCGATGCATGTGGCGCTTCCGCAGCTTGATGGGCAGCTGCAACTGCCGGGACTGAAGGTTCCGGTCACGGTCCGTCGCGACCGGCATGGGATTCCACACATTGAAGCGGCGAATCTCGATGACTTATTCGAAGCGCAAGGCTATGTGACGGCGCAGGACCGGCTGTGGCAGATGGATATGGCGCGGCGGATGGCGGCGGGCGAGGCGGCGGAGCTTCTGGGCCCGAAACTTGTGGATCATGACCGGATCGAGCGAGTGCTGGGAATTCGCGCGAATGCAGAACGGTTGACGACGACGCTGAACGAGCGCGATCGAAAGTACTTTGAAGACTTTGCGCGGGGCGTGAACGCGTTCATAGATCAGGCCGAGAGGGAAAGGAATCTGTCGCCGGAGTTTCGACTGCTGCGCTACAAGCCAAAGCCGTGGCAGCCGGTGGACTCGATGCTGGTGGTGATGAGCATGAATCAGCTGCTCGATGAGGACTGGGACCTGAAGGTGATGCGCGAACGGGTGACGGCGAGGCTGGGTCCGACGCTGGCGGCGAATCTTTACCCCACGGGGTCGTGGCGCGATCATCCGCCGACGCAGGCTCCTCCGGATTTGACGGCTCCGCAGGAGAATATTCCCGATGTGCCTCTGGATGAGACCCAAACAAAGTTGGGCGGTTCCGCAAACGACCTGTTGCATCTGCACGAGATGCTGCATGGACCGAGTGCGCGATGCGAGGAGTGCACGGCGGGGTCGAATGAGTGGGTGGTGTCGGGCGCGCATACAGCGTCGGGCAAGGCGATGCTGTCGAACGATATGCACCTGCCGCATGGGATTCCGAATATCTGGTATGAGGCCGATCTCAAGGCCGGGGATTTTCATGTTGCGGGCGTAACGGTGCCGGGGATTCCTTACATCATTGCAGGACACAACGAGCACATCGCGTGGGGATTCACGGCGCTGTATGCCGATATGCAGGATGTCTACGTGGAGAAGGTGAATGCGCAGGACGAGTACAAGGCGGCGGATGGATGGCATCCGGTGGAGCACGGTCGGGAGACGATCCACGTGCGCTTTGGCAAGGACGTTGTAGTCGAGACGGAGCGGACAGGGCATGGGCCGGTGATATCTCAGCTGATTCCCGGCGAAAAGCGGGTGCTGGCGCTGCGCTGGGCTGCGTATGACCCGAAGTCGGGCGGGATTCCGCTGCTGGACCTGGATGCTGCGGCGAACTGGCAGGAGTTTCGCGCGGCGATGAGCAAGTGGTGGGGGCCCTCGCAGAATATCGTTTATGCAGACGATCAAGGGCATATTGGATATCAGGCGGTGGGGTTTATTCCCTATCGGCCGCAGGGGATTTCGGGTGTGCCGATTGCGGATGAGAATCACGAGTGGCAGGGCTTTGTGCCCTTTGAACAGCTACCGTCGACGCTCGATCCGGCGAATGGAGTGCTGGCGACGGCGAATTCGCGGATCACTCCGGATGGGTATCCGTTCCAGCTGACGCTGGCGTGGTCTGATCCCTATCGCAATGAGCGGATATGGAAGTGGCTGGCAGGCAAGGACAAGCTGACTCCGCCGGACATGCTGAAGCTGCAGACGGATGTGTATTCGACGGTTGATCAGGAACTGGCGCAGCGGCTGGCTTATGCGATCGATCACGCCAAGACGCCGGGCGCACGGCTGCAGCAGGCCGCGGATCTGATGCGGTCGTGGGACGGGGTGGTCAGCGTGGAGTCGGCTCCGGCGGCGATTGTGAATGCGGCCAAGGCGGTCTTCTGGCCGATGCTGCTGGCTCCGAAGATCGGCGAGGACTGGAAGGTTTACCGGTGGCCGGAGAGCGGCTTTGCGCGGGAGGAAATCGTAATGCATCCGCCGCCGGGGTGGATGCCGGCAAAGTATGCGAGCTGGGATGATTTTCTGGCGGATGTTGTGCGGCAGGGATTGAGCGAGGGACATGCGCCGACCGATCTGGCGAAGTGGCGCTACGGGCTCACACACACGGTGGTGCTGGAACATCCGCTGTACGGTATGCTGCCGTGGTTCAAGGACTGGACGGGGACGGGAGAGCAGCCGCAGTCGGGCGACACGACGACGGTGAAGCAGGTGGGGCATACCTTCGGGCCGTCGCAACGGTTCACGATTGACTGGAGCAATGTGGACCAGGCGACGGAGAACATCGTGATGGGCGAGTCGGGTGATCCGCTGAGCGCCTACTACGGCGACCAGTGGCCGTACTGGTATGGAGGCACGACCTTCGCGTGGCCATTCAGTGAGGCAGCGGTAACGGCGCAGACTACACACACGCTGCAGCTTGTGCCGTGAGGACTTTGGGCTGCTCGCCGTCGACCGCAGCTCTCCATGCGAGAAGGCGGCGGTTGTCGCTGATCTTCGCGGCGGCGGGCATCGCGGTGTTGCCGCTGGCGTGGCGGGGCACGTCGTGCGGGCACGATTTCGATTTTCATCTTGAGTCGTGGATGGAAGTGCTGCGGCAGTGGCGGCAGGGAGTGATGTATCCGCACTGGGCAGCATCAGCGAATTATGGCGCGGGTGAGCCGCGGTTCGTGTTCTATCCGCCGCTGTCGTGGATGCTGGGTGCGCTGCTGGGTTTGGTAATGCTGTGGACATGGACTCCGCTGGCCTTCACGCTGATTGCGCTGGCGGCGATGGGCGCAAGCTTTTTCCGGATGGCGCGGGAGTGGATGCCGGAAGACAATGCGGCGCTGGCGGCGTGCCTTTATGTGGTGAATCCTTATGTGCTGTTTGTCGCGTACGAGCGCGCGGCTTATGGAGAGCTGCTGGCTGGGGCGTGGATGCCGCTGCTGGTGCTATACGCGCTGCGAGCGAAGCCGGGGATGTTGAAGTTGGCGGTGGTCGCCGCGGGATTGTGGCTCACGAATGCTCCCGCGGCGGTGATGGGATGCTATGCGCTGGCGGTGATTGTGGCTGTGGCGGTCGTGCTGGGTCGCGACAGGGCTCGGCGCTGGGTGTTGGTGGGGCGCGCTGCGGGTGGGGCGGCGCTGGGACTCGGCCTGGCCGGATTCTACCTGGTGCCAGCGGTCTCTGAGCAGCGATGGGTGGAGATTCAGCGGGCGATCGGCGAGGGGATGCGGGTTGAGGACAGCTTTCTCTTCGGGCATACGGGCGAGGCGTTTCATGATCAGGTGCTGCGGACGGCGTCGTGGATCGCGGTGGTGGTGCTGACATCGACGGCGATCGCTGCGGTGCTGTCGTATCGGGCAAGGAAGCGAGGGGGGTTGTGGGCTGCACTGGTCGCGCTGGCGGTGGTAATTGCGTATCTGCTGCTTCCCTTCTCGGATGTGGTGTGGCGGCTTGCGCCGGAGTTGAGGTTTCTGCAGTTTCCGTGGCGATGGCTGCTGGTGTTGAGCCTGGTGCTGGCGGCGCTGGTGGGGCTGGCACTGCGTGAGAGCGCGAGGACGCGGCGGGCAAATCTGATGCGGGTGGGCGCGGTGGTTGTGGTGGCGGCGTGCGTGTCGGGTGTGGCGTGGTTTTACTTCTGGCAGCAGTGCGATGACGAGGACAATGTCCGGGCGCAGGCGGCGACGTTTCGCGACGGCGGCTTCCAGGGAACGGATGAGTACACGGCGGCTGCGGCGGATAACGATGCGATACAGCAGGATCTTCCGCGGATTCGCCTGCTGCGGGCCGCTGACGGCGATGAGGGGAATAGTGCGGCAGGGGCGAATCCCGAGTGGCAGGCGGGCGGGGCGGATTTGCTACCGTCGGAGGTACAGATTGGACGCTGGGATGTGGAGCGGATGAGCGCGACGGAGCGCTCGGGCGCGGGGTTCGCGGTACTACGGGTGATGGATTATCCGGCGTGGCGGGTGACGGTGAACGGCGCGCCGGTGGATACGAGGCCGCGGCGGGACGATGGGTTGATGGTGGTTCCGGTGGCGGCGGGAGTTTCGCAGATTGAAGTGCGGTACGGGGCGACGCGGGACGTGTGGGCGGGGCGGATACTGACGCTGACAGCGGCTATCTTATGGCTTGGGCTGGCTGCAAGGCAGCGGCGCAGCAGCTATCATGAAACGAATGCAAGCTGAAGTACAGGTAAGAGAGATTTTGCACGCCGGCGTGGAGTTGACGGACCGCGCCCTGGAACGATTGCTCCCCAGTGAAGATCAGGTTCCGTCGTCGATTCATCGCGCGATGCGGCACAGCACCTTTGCAGGCGGGAAGCGGCTTCGGCCGATCCTGGCAATGGAAGCGGCGCGGATGATTTACTTCCGCAAGGCTGGGCGGGGCGAGTTGCCTGCGGGCGTCGAGGAGCTGGGTGCGGCGATCGAGATGTTGCACACCTATTCGCTGATCCACGACGATCTGCCGGCGCTGGACAACGACGATCTGCGGCGGGGCAAGCCGACGTGTCACGTGGTGTTCGGCGAAGCGATTGCGATTCTCGCCGGGGATGCGCTGCAGACGCTAGCGTACCAGACTTTATCGAAGCTCCGGTGTCCGGCCACAGCGACGGTGGAGATTGTGCGGCTGATCGCGGAGGCGACGGGCACCGTGGAAGGCATGATCGGCGGTCAGGTGCTGGATCTCGAAGGCGAGCACACGAAGCCGACGGCGGAGAGCGTGGATGCGATTCATCGCGCGAAGACAGGAGCGCTGATTCGCGTGAGCCTGGTGACTGGCGGCGTGTATGCCGGAGGCGATGCGGAGGATGTGCGCAGGCTGACAGAGTTCGGGCGAAAGGCGGGACTGGCGTTCCAGATCGTCGACGATGTGCTGGACGTGACGCAGGATTCGGAGCATCTGGGCAAAACGGCAGGCAAAGATCTGACCAGCGACAAGGCAACGTGGCCGGCGGTATTCGGCATTGAGGTGTCGAGAGCGCACGCGAACAAGCTGATTGCGGAGGCATTCGCGGTGCTGGCTCCGTATGGTGACGCTGCCGAGGGATTGAAGGCGGTGGCGCGGTATCTGGTGGAGAGAACGAATTAAAGGCAGGGCTCAGGGCTTAGGGAACAGGGCTTAGGGAACAGGGCTTAGAACCCAGGTCCCAAAGTCGGGACCTGGGGCACCCGCATTTACAAGGGGAATGGCATTGACGGAAGAGGATGTGCTGACGGCGTTGCGGGATGTTTATGATCCGGAGCTGCCGGTGAATATTGTCGATCTGGGGCTGGTGTATCGGGTGGCGATTGCGCCTGATCCGGATGCGCCGGGGATGGTTCCGCGGCAGAAGGTGGAGATTGACATTACGATGACGTCGAAGGGATGCCCGTCGCATGAGCGCATCATTGAGCAGGTAAGGAACAGGCTGGCGGGGGTGCGCGACATCAGCGCGACGGCGGTGAACCTGGTGTGGGAGCCGGCGTGGGGGCCGCATCGCATCAGCATGGCGGCCCGCAAAGAGCTGGGTATTGAGTAACGCTCAGGAGCTCAGGAGTTCAGGAGTTGGTGACCGTCTTGCGCAGCTTGTCGCCTTTGGCGGCGACGTCGTCGACGAATTCTTCGACGCGGACCAGCATGTCTTTCGCAGAGTGCAGGTAGCCGGGAATTCCCTTCCATATTTCCTGAAGCACTTCCGGTTTTTCGAGCAGGGCGACGGCGGCTCCGCCGGCAGCGATGGCGAGAGCCGACTTGCGGCGGCCAGTAAAGAGCAGAATGGCGCTGGCGACGAGCGATCCGGCGGCGACGGCGCGGGTCCAGGGGACCTCCGCGGCTATCTCGGGGAGGGAGTCGCGAACGGCTTCGATTTGCTTCGGCATTTTCATAAGTGTCATTCGGATACTTCCGTGCTGCTTTCCAGCTGCTTTCTATGTGATGCGAATTTAGTCCAGATCGAAGTCGCGGAGCGGTTTGCCTGTGTCGGGTGTCTCTTTAGCCTTGCGCATGGCCTCGGCAAATTTCTTGGCGAGCACGTCTTCCTTGTTCTTTTCGGCGTCGACGGCCTGACGGAAGAGGCTCTCGCGACGATCGTCCTGGTCACGCATGTGGCGCGCGGCGGTTTCGAAATCTTCAAAGGTTCGCTTGCGGGGCGCGGGCGTGTGGGCGATGACAGATCGAGTGGCGACGTCGATTTTGAGGGTGGCGCCGCATTCGGGGCAGGCGACTTCGAGGGTTTCGGGCTGTTTTGGACTCATAATGCCAACCTGACCGCGTGCTTGGCGGACAAGTAGACATTCTAATCCGATTTGCGAAGTACATCGAAGTTCAACCCCACTCCGGAGGTCGCTACGCCTAACGGCTGCGCTCCACCCTACGGCAGCGAGGGACGGTCCTGCGGACCGGACCTTATCCCCCGGCTAAAGCCGGGGGCTTCTACCGGGCGTCGCTGCGCGAGACTGAGGTGGGCAGCGAGGAGATTGTGCGTCCCCACCTTCAGAGGTATCTGGCTGACAGAGAAGCAGGTCCTTCGACTCGCGCCCTGCGGCGCTCGCTCAGGATGACATCGTGAGGAGAGATTACAAGAAGATCGCCTTGTGGCCGGGACATTCCTGCGCGGCCTGGTCGATGAGTTGGGGAATGAAGCTGTCTCCGTAGCGGGCGAGGAAGGCGGCGGCGCCGATGATGCGTTCCTGCGGGTGCTGGTCGGGGAAGAGGTTGAGGTAGAGCGCGTCGATGTGGCGGAGGAGGCTGGCTTCGGTCTGGAGCTGGTAGTTTGCGGCCAGGCGGCGGAGGCGGTTCATCTGGTAGCGCATTTTGGATGCGGAGACATCGGCGGAGCGGCCGAGGCCGGGGTCGAGCTGGTGCATCCACTGGGTAAGGCTGGTGAGCTCTTCGTCGAGGGCGTTGCCGGCGGAGGCGAGCTTGCGCTTGCCTTCGATGGGAATGGCGCGGGCACCGAGGCGCTGGGCGAGTTCGTCAGGATGCGAGTGGAGAATGTCGTCGAGCTGAACTTCATGGCGGGCGAGGACGGTCGCGACGGCAGGCTCGACGAGTGTGGCGCTGAGGCGCGGGATGACAGGGGTGGTACGGCCGAGAATCGCGTCGTAGACGACCTGGGATTGCGCGAAGTAAGAGATCTCGGCGGGTCCTCCGATGTAGGCCGCGGTGGGCAGCAGGAAATCCTGAAAGACGGGGCGAAGCAGCGCATTGGGGCTCAGGCGCTCGGGGGCGGAGTCGAGGATGGTGAGGAGGTCGTCGGTCGAGTAGGACTTCTTCCCTGCTATCCAATACTCGTTCCCGCCGTTAAGGGCAAGGTGTCCGTTCTTGCGCTTGAGGGCGAGGCGTGCGCCGGAGTCTTCGTCGATGAGGAAGAGCAGGCTGGATGAGGGCGCGACGAGGACCTGGGCGTGGTAACCGCGCTCTTTGAGGAGCTTGCTGCGCTCGAGGAGAGCGGATTCGAGTTCGGCGGAGTGCTCGATGGCGTAGCGGAGGACGGGCGCTCCGAGGGCGTGAAAGTCGCGGGAGGCGGCGTCGATGAGAATCAGACCTTGTTCGGCGAAGATCGACGTGAGCAGGCGGGCAAAGGCCTGGGCGAAGGTGGCGTCGGGCGTGTAGGCGGCTTCGATGGCGTCGAGGATCGGACCGGGGCCGAGGAGTTCAGCGGCCTGATCGAGCAGCGGGCGGATGCCGGGGCCGAGCGGGATGGTGCCGACGGGACGATTGTTCGCTGCGTGTTCGAGGCGCAGGGTTTGCAGTTCGTGGCGCGTGGGGAGAATGACGTGGTCGGCTTCGTCGAGGTCGTGGTCTTCTGTTGCCAGCCAGAAGATGGGAACGGCTCCGGTATCTTTGGCTTTGCGGATGGCGGTCGCGGCCTTGAAGAGCGTGAAGAGGGGTCCGCCGAAGAGAGTGACCTGCTGGCCGGTGACAATGGCTGGGGTTCCCTGCCGGAGGCGGGCGATGTTTTCAAGAGTTGGAGCGCCGGCGCCGAAGGTGCGGTTCTGGGCTTCGAGCAGATCGGCGATGCGGGAACGCATGGCCGGATCCTGGGTGGGTGCGGTCCATTGGTGGCCGTACGGACTGGACGTGTAAAAGGGCGTGAGAGGCTGGCGGCTCTCGGCGTAATCGAGGAAGAGGCGGCTAAGCCGGGGGAGGATCGAGATGGGATAACACTCAGTGTGCAAGGCGCTGGCTCTCTCGTCTGATCTCGGTTCTCTCTGGCTTGCCCGATCTGGTGCCTGGCTGCTTCAGTTTCTCATGCGGGTAGGACGCTTTGCCGCTTTCCCGGGTGGTACGTCCGACTTCTGCGCTGGTTGTTTGCGCAGGGCTTCAAAGAGGACCTGACGGTTCCGCACGGGCAGAGTGGCGAGAACGTGCAAGGCCAGCGAACGGTAAACGTCCGCGAGAATCGGATGCTGCTGGAGGGCCTGAAGATGCAGATCAATTGTAGGGGCATCACCGCGGGCGAAGGGACCGCTGAAACTACGCGACGGGCCGCGGGCGAAGAGATTGCGGGCAGTAGCGGTGGCCAGGGCTTCGACCCATTGCGCGGCGGTTCGGGGATCGAGGCCGGCGAGGCGGGCGGTTTCGATGGCGGCGGTGAGTTGGGAAACGAGCAGCGGCGAAGCGAGGGTACCGGCGGCGTGGTAAAGGGCCTTGTTCTTTGAGGGGATGTCGAAGGGCCGGCCGCCGAGTTGGCGGATGACCTGATGGATGGTGCGGCGCGCGTCGGGGCTGGAGGCTTCGACTCCGAAAAGCACGCCGTCGAGCGGAACGGGGCTGCGGGTCGGGAAGGTCATCACGGGATGGATGGAGGCGATGGCGGCTCCGTGTCTGTGGTCAGGGGCGCGGCGGACGACATCGAGGGCATCGATGGTGAGAGCGCCGCTGGAGTGGATGACGATCTGGCCGCGAAGGTCGGGGTGGTGACGGGCGATTTGTGCGGCAGTTTCCGCGATGGCGGAGTCGGGCACGCAGAGCCACAGGATGCCGGCGTCGAGGGCGGCATTTTTCCACGACACGGTTGGGAGGGATGACGAGGACTTGCGGCGGCGGACGATGACTTCGCTCAGAGGAATGCGGGCGCGGTTGAGGGCGGCAGCAAGCGATGTTCCCCAGTTGCCGAGGCCAATGATGGCGATGTCGGTTTTACGTGCCGGCTTGCGCGGGGGCTTCATGCTCGATCCTCATCGGATGGTACCGTAAAGAAAATGTTGGATCAGGAGCGTGCATGGCGAAGAAGAGAGACAAGAAGACGGCCGATGGGGCGATCGTCGTAAAGGGGAAATTCACGATCGAGCCGGGGAAGCCGGCCAAAGTTGAATCGTCGAAGCTGTCGTTTAAGGGACCGCTGTTTAACGTCTACACGGATGAAGTGGTGGAGCCCGGCGGCCACAAGGTGCGGCGGGACGTGATCCGGCACAACGGGTCGGTTGTGATTCTGGCTGTGGATGATTCAAAGAGCAAGGATCCGCTGATCGTGATCGAGCGGCAGTATCGGCATGCGGCGCAGCAGTTTCTGTATGAGGTTCCGGCGGGCAAGATTGATGAGGGCGAGGACCGGCTGGCTGCTGCGAAGCGGGAACTGATCGAGGAAACCGGCTATCGCGCGAAGAAGTGGACGAAACTGACGCGGTACTTTGCCAGTCCGGGATTTCTGGGCGAGTGGATGCAGGTGTTTGTGGCCGAAGGGCTGACGGTGGGTGAAGCCGAACCTGAGGATGATGAAAAACTTGAGATCTACCAGGTGCCCCTGTCGGAGGTGTTGCGACTGATCGACGCGGGGGAGATTCGCGACGGCAAAACGCTCGTGTCTGTAATGCTTTACGCCCGATTGAGGAAGAAAAAGAAGAAGAAATAGATCGAAGGCCCCGCACGTGCTGGCGCGGAATGGCGTCGGACTTCACAGAAAACCAAAGCGCGACATGCTGCGTCTCTATTTGCAGGCAGGTTGGATTCCCCAACCGCAATCTGCTTTCAGAAAGGCTAGCGCACGTGGCTCAATACAAGGGCAAGGTGAAGTGGTTCAATAACGCAAAGGGTTATGGATTTATTGGGCGTGATGATGGCCCGGATGTCTTCGTGCACTACAGTGCGATCCAGATCGATGGCTACAAAAGCCTGAAAGAAGGCGACGAGGTCGAGTTCGACATCGTGGAGGGACAGAAGGGACCCCAGGCGGACCAGGTCACTCGTCTGAAAGAGATCGCTTAACCACATTCGGAACCTTCGATGCGCGCGCGCCTTTGAGCAAACAGCCCGGGCTGCGTGCGCATGCTTCACGCCATACTTCACTTCATGCCGCGATCACGCGGCTTTTCTCTTTTTGGGGCCGACTCAACTGCGCTTCCGCGGTTTGGGTTTTCTATCTGGATAGACAATAATCAGATTCGCAATGGATAACCGCACGTATGCGCAGTTGCTGGGCGAGACCGCCGACCTGCTGGAGATCGATGGCGGCGATGCATTTCGTATCCGCTCGTATCGGCGGGCAGCGGAGGCAGTGGAATCGTGCACGACGCAGTTGAGCGAGATTGCGAATGATGCGAAGAAGCTGCAGGAAATTCCCGGCATCGGCAAGGGGATGGCGGCGAATATTCGCGACATGGAACTGACAGGCTCGCTGCCGCTGCGCGATGAGCTGCTGAAGAAATACAAGCCGAGCATGCTGCAGCTGATGAAGCTGCCGGGGATGGGTCCGAAGACGGTCGCGTTCCTGTGGGATGCGATCCAGGTGGCCTCAATGGAGGATCTGGAGGCGGCGATTGCGGCCGACCGACTGAACGACCTGCCGCGTTTCGGCAAGAAACAGATTGAGAAGCTGCGCAAAGGGATTGAGGAATACAAGAAGACCAGCGGACGATTCCCGATAGACGATGCCGAAGAAGCGGCGGAAAAGCTGATTGCATATCTGCGGAAATTTCCTGGGCTGCAGGTGATTGAGCCGGCGGGCTCGCTGCGGCGCGGACGCGAGACGGTCGGCGATCTGGACATTCTTGTGACCGGGCCGGCGTGCGCGGAAGACAAGGTTGATGCAGCGGTGGAGTATACGGCGGCGTATCCTCCGGCGGCAGATCTGTTGGCGAAAGGACAGAACAAGGTCAGCTTCAGGCTGCGCAGCGGGCTGCAGGTAGATGTGCGGCTCCTACCGGAAGTTTCCTACGGCGCAGCCCTGCAGTACTTCACCGGCTCGAAGATGCACAACGTGACGCTGCGGCAGCGGGCCCTGAAGCGCGGATACACGCTGAGCGAGTATTCGCTTTCGCGCATTGATGACGGATCGGTGGTAGCGAGCCGGACGGAGCAGGAAATTTACGCGGCGCTGGGGATGGATTGGATTCCTCCGGAGATGCGGGAGAACAACGGCGAGATTGAGGCAGCGGAAGCGCACAAGCTGCCGAAACTGGTGGAGCTGAAGGATATTCGCGGCGATGTGCACATGCACACGACGACGACCGATGGAAAAAATACGATCCAGGAGATGGCGGAAGCGGCGATTGCGCGCGGGTACGAGTATATGGCCATCACCGATCACTCGAAGAACCTGTCGATGATCATGGGGCTGAACGATGAGGAGGCGCTGGCGCATGTCCAGAAGATTCGCGAGGCCGAGTCGGAGATGGGCGGAAGGATTCGCATCTTCCCGGGCATCGAGGTGGATATTCTGAGCGACGGCGCACTCGACCTGGCGGACGAGACGCTGGCGCAGATCGATGTGGTGATTGCGAGCGTGCATACGCTGTTCAATATGCCGGAGCAGGAGATGACCGAGCGCGTGCTGCGGGCGATTGAGAATCCTTATGTGCGAATCCTCGGGCATCCCACAGGACGGCTGCTGCTGCGACGAGAGGGATACAAAATTAACCTGCAGCTGGTGTTGAAGCGCGCGGCGGAGCTGGGAGTGGCGGTGGAGCACAATGCGTATCCCGACCGGCTGGATTTATGTGACCGCGATCTCCGCATGGCGAAGGAAATGGGCTGCAGGATTGTGATCAATACGGATTCGCACCACACGAGTCATCTCGAAAAGATGCGGTACGGAGTGGAACAACTGAGGCGCGCGTGGCTAGAGAAGGAAGATGTTTTGAATACGCGGCCGGCGGGAGAGTTTCTGGCGGGGTTGCGAGCTCGTCCGTAGGGACGGGGGATTGGGGATTAGAACCCAGGTCCCAGATCGGGACCTGGGGCACCCGGCAGGAAGCAGGGATTAGATGAGCGAAGAGAAGATAACCAGCAAAGCGTGGTTCCCGGTGATAGTCGCTATTGCAGTTGCGGTTTTGGCCGCGGCTGGCGTCTTTGCATGGCTCTATACCAGGCCTGCATTGCAAACTGGGAAGGTGCTCAGCGTGAATGTGTATCCGATCCATCGCGAGCTTGGCACCGGGCCGGTGAATGGGTCTCGGACCGAGGGCGTTGCAGGGCAGCCGGATATCTACGACGAGATGATTGTGCTGGCCGACGTCGAAATCAAGAACCAGACGGACATCCCCCTGTTCCTGCATGACATGTCTGGTGTGGTGCATCTGCCGGATGATGACCAGCGCAGCCTGGCGGTTTCAGGCAGAGATTTCGAGAAGGTCTTTATTGCATATCCAGACCTGAAGCAGTTTGAGAAAGTGCCGCTGCCCCGCGATCTGACGCTTACGCCGGGGCAGCAGGTGGAGGGCATGGTGATCTACAGCTATCCGATCAGCAAGGCGCAGTGGGATTCGCGCACAGGGATGGACCTGACGTTTAGCTTCCTGCACCAGAAGCCGCTGGTGTTGCAGGTTGGGCCAACGAGGTAACTACTGACCGGATGTACTGACCGGGACGGGCGCGTTCTTGGGAGTGGACACGTAGCCCTTGACTTGGTTCTTGTCGACGCTGTTGACGACCAGCTCGTAGAGCAGGTTGTCCTTGCCGGTGTAGAACTGCACAGGCTCGTTGAGGCCGCGGTCTTTCTTCTCGATCTTCTTGTCGTCGGCGTAGACCTCGAGGGTGTAGCGGCTGTGCTTGACGTCGGCCTTCTTGAGCTCGAGGCTCACGGTGGAGACGGGCTTCTTTTGTCCCTTGGTGAGAGTGAACTCGTAGTAGTTGCGGTCACCTTTGTGCTTGAGGATTTCAAGCTCGTCGTGGTTGCGGGCGATGAGCGTGCTGTGGCCGTCGAGGTCACCCTTCATGCTTTGCAGTTGCGACTCGGCAGTCTTGAGGTCGGCCTGGGTCTTGGTGAGATCGGTCTTCACGCCGCCGACGTCGGTCTTAACGCTGGATACATCGCTGGAAACTGAACTGACGTGCTGCTCGGTGGCTGCCTGCTCACTCGCGAGGCGCTTGGCTTCGGCTTCCTGCGCCTCCTGGCGCTTCAAGAGCTGTTGAGCCCTGGTTTCAAGTTGCTGCTGGGTGAGTCCGAGGGAGTGTCCCAAGGTTTCGGTGGTGACTTTGAGACGGGCGTTGGTTTCGTCGAGCGCGGCGGCAAGCTTTTCGTTGCGCTGCTGCGCCTGGGAGAGCTGGGCTTCGGCGTTAGTGACGCGTCCGGAGAGGTGATAGCTCCACGCCAGGCCGGCGATGGCTGCTATGACTGCAACGGCCAAAACGCCGAGAAAGAGTCCCGAGTAGTTGCGCTGCTCCGGTGGCGGCGCTGGAGGTGGGACAGGTATTTCGCCCATGATCTGCTTCCCTTTCGTTCGTCTGAGCTGATGAGCCAGAGATTAGAGCATTTTTATAGACGTGTCAGCAGCAAACTGCGACTCATTTCGACCTTCAGGTGATGAAACGGCAGATTCGGGAAACGGGAGGCGGCCAGGTCGCACCGGACTTAGCTATGAATGGCATCAAACTGGGCCATAAACGCATCCGAACTGGGCCATAGAATAGACGTGTGAATAAGACCGAGGTGGCAATCGCGGGCGCAGGAATTATCGGGCTCTCAGCTGCGCTGGAGCTGGCGTCGGCGGGCGTGCCGGTGACGGTCTTCGAGCGGGGGCGCGCGATGGCGGAGGCGTCCACAGCGGCGGCGGGAATGCTGGCGGCGGGCGATCCGGAAAATGCCCCCGGACTGCGAGGTCTGGCGGGGTTGAGTCGAAGTGTGTATCCGAGATTTCTTGCGGATGTGGAGCGGCTGTCGGGCGAGCGCGTGCCGATCCGGACAACGCAGGTGGTTCAGGGCGGACGCGAAGTGCCGAAGGGTTATTCCGAGCTAAGCGCAGCTGAGCTGGAGACGACTGCGCCGGGATTGGTTGCGGGCGGACTGAGGTTCTTCTCGCTGGACGAGGAGAGCCTTGATCCGCGCGATCTTGCAAGCGCTCTGCCGAAGGCGGTTCGGGCGGAGGGCGTTGTTCTGCTGGAAGACGTTGAAGTCACGGCGGTCCATGAACACAGCGCGGGAGTGGAGATTGAAACTGGGGCGGGTCGATGGGGCGCGGAGCGATTTATTCACGCCAGCGGCGCATGGGCGGCGAAGCTTACGGGACTGCCGATTGTTCCGCGCAAGGGTCAGATGGTGGTGGTTGAGGAAGCTGGTCCGGAACGGCTGAAGGTGGTGCTGCGGACGCCGGATATCTACCTAGTTCCTCGCGGGCTAGTTCCTCCTGACCTTGTTCCCGGCGGCGACGGGCGCATTGTCATCGGGGCGACGGTTGAGGATGCGGGTTTCGACAAGCGGGTGGACGAGGCAACGGTTGCTCGGCTGCTCGATGAAGCCGCGGAAATATGGCCGGCGGTGCGGCAGGCGCGGGTGGTCGAGTCATGGGCCGGATTGCGGCCGGCTACGGCGGACGAACTACCGGTGATTGACGCCTGCGGTGAGCACTCTTGGATTGCGACCGGGCATTTTCGCAACGGGATTCTGCTGGCTCCGGGAACGGCGCGGGTGCTCCGGGAGATGATTCTGGGAGAGCCGCTGAGCGTGGATGTGGCGGAATTTCGATGCGGCCGATTTGCCTCCTCGGCCGTCCATTGTTGAGAAGGGGTTGCGCGAGCAGAATGACAATGGTTGTCGCGCTAAGTTATAAACAATCTTTGACTCGCTTTAAGGCGCATCAGCACAGTTGGTGCTGCGCTGACCTGCGCGGTGGCATCACAAAAATGTAGGACGCGACAAAGGTTGGCAGAGCGGGGACGCCGGTCGTGGCACGGTTTGGAATCAGAGTGGAGGAAGGGACAGACGAATGGCAACCGCGGTAGCAGCGAAAGGGCTTGAGGGAATTGTTGCAGCCAACTCCGGCATCTGCTGGATCGATGGCGATGCAGGCGTGCTGGCCTACCGCGGGATCGACATCCACGAACTGGCGGAGCACTCGAACTTTGAGGAGACGACCTACCTACTGTGGCATGGGAAGCTGCCCACGCAGGCCGAGCTGAAGGAGTTTTCGGCGCAGCTCGCGGCGGCGCGGCGCTTGCCTCCCCAGACGCTGGAGATGCTGCGCTCTTTCCCGAAGACCGCCACTCCGATGGAGGTGCTGCGCACGGCGGTCTCGGCGCTGAGCTTTTACGACCCCGACGAGAAGGCGGTCGATCATGACTCGAATGTGCGGAAATCGTTCGATCTGACAGCGCAGATTGCCATGCTGGTGGCGGCATTCGACCGGATTCGCAAAGGCAAGGATGTGGTCGCGCCGGATGCGAAACTTTCGCACGCCGGGAATTTTCTGTGGATGCTGACCGGTGAGAAGCCGTCGGAGACGGCGACCAAAGCATTCGATATGGCCCTGATTCTGCATGCCGATCACGAGCTGAACGCGTCGACCTTCGCGGCGCGCGTGATTGCGGCGACACTGGCGGATGTGCATTCGGCGATTACCGGGGCGATCGGCGCGTTGAAGGGTCCGCTGCACGGCGGCGCGAATGAGGCGGTGATGCGGATGCTCTTCGAGATCGACAAGAAGGGCGCGGACCCGGTCGAGTATGTGCGGAGAATGCTGGCGCAGAAGAAGAAGGTTTCAGGCTTCGGGCATCGCGTGTATCACACCGAAGATCCGCGGGCGACGCATCTGCGGAAGATGTCGGAAGACCTGGGGCGTTCGGCAAACAATGCGAAGTGGTTTGAGATGTCGATCGCGATCGAGGAATTTGTGAAGGCGGAAAAGAAGCTCAACGCCAACGTGGATTTCTATTCGGCTTCCACCTACACGACGCTGGGCATCGACCTCGATCTGTTCACGCCGATCTTTGCTGTGAGCCGCATCGCGGGATGGGCCGCGCACGTGATCGAGCAGCTCGACGACAACCGGCTGATCCGGCCCCGCGCGGAGTACATCGGGCCGGAGTATCCGACGAAGTATGTGGCGTTGAACGCGCGATAGAATTCTGCGAAGTCAGATGCAAAAGGCGTCCTGAACGGACGCCTTTCTTGTTATGGCTTGCGGCTGGCAGGCGGGATGATGCTGTTCATCCGCAGGTAGACGACCATCTGTCCGTAGTGGTCCATCGAGTGGGCGATGCAGAAGGTTGCCAGGCCAGCCTTGGTGGACTTGCGCTGTCCTGAGCCCATTTCCTCGAACGCATTGGCGGCAGTGATGGTTGCAATGGCAGCATGCGCGTAGGTGTAGGAGTCGCGCAGCGCCTTCATGATGTCATCCTTAGTGGTCAGTTTCTCGATGTCAGCATCTTTCACGGCGTTGGGGACACCCCAACCTTCGAAGAAGCCGTAGTTGGCCTCGGCCAGATGCTTCACCTGCTCGCCGAAGGTGCGGACACCTTTGAAATCGCCCTGGGTGGGAGCAAAGCTGTACTTGTCGGCGGGCATGGCGTCAGCGGCGCCGACGATTTGCTTCTCCATTATGGTCAGGAGGTGGTCGTAGACGTCGGCCGGTTTTGCCTGGGCTGGAGCCTGTGCGTAGGTGAGGGCGGCGGGGGTTATGAGGCAACAAAGTACACCGAGTAACAGGAAGCGGATTCTTTTCACGTGGATTCGATCCTCCTCAAAGTAATTGCGGAAACAGCGTAGCAGAAGGGTTGCGCACAGTTGTCAAATGCCCGTGGATTTGTGACGAACCTGATGTGTGCGGAGGCTGGCACGAAGTTCTCCGCGAGTTTCCCGACTGTTGCGTAAAATAATCACATGCGCCGAATTTACATGGACGCCAATGCCACTACACCTTTGTTGCCGGAGGTGCTGGACGCGATGCGTCCGTGGCTGCTCGAGAAGTTCGGCAACGCTTCGTCGATTCATCAGCATGGGCAGCAAGCCCGAGCCGCGGTGGAGCATGCGCGAGAGAGCGTGGCCCGGCTGCTGAATTGCCGCGAATCGGAGGTCGTCTTTACCAGCGGCGGGACCGAGAGCGACAACATGGCCCTGTTCGGAATGGTGAAGGCGGGCGATCACGTCATCACTACGTCGATCGAGCACCATGCCGTACTGCATGCAGCGGGACGGCTGTGCGGCCGGGGTATTGAGGTGACATTTCTGCCGGTCACACACGAAGGGCGAGTGGATCCGGATGCGGTGCGGAAGGCGTTGCGGCCGAATACCGCGCTGATCAGCGTGATGATGGCGAACAACGAGACGGGCGTGATCCAGCCGGTAGAAGAGATCGGGCGCATCGCGCAGGAAGCCGATGTCTGGTTCCACACAGATGCGGTTCAGGCGGCGGGGAAGATCGATATCGATGTGAATGCGATCGGCTGCGACCTGCTGAGCATCTCCGGGCACAAGATGCACGCACCGCAGGGGACGGGTGTTTTGTACGTCCGGAAGGGGACGCATATTGAGCCTTTGTTCTTTGGCGGATCGCACGAGCGGCAGCGCCGCGCAGGGACGGAGAATGTGGCCGGGATCGTAGGTTTGGGCCGGGCTGCTGAGTTAGCGTACGAGTCGCTGAAGAATGGCGCGATGGATCGCGTTGCGGCGCTGCGCGACCGGCTGGAGCAGGGTGTCCTGGGGCGGGTAGAGCACTGCACGGTGAATGCAGGGTGCGTTCCGCGCGTGCCCAACACGACGAACCTTCAGTTTGACTATCTTGAAGGCGAAGCTCTGGTCATCGCTCTTGATCTCAAGGGCCTGGCGGTTTCCGGCGGGTCGGCATGCATGTCGGGAGCGTCGGAGCCTTCGCACGTGCTGACCTCGATGGGACTGGTGACGAACCGCGCCCGCGCGAGCCTGCGTTTCAGCCTGACGAAGCTGAATACCGATGCGGATGTAGATGCCGCGCTGGAGATTGTTCCGGCTGCGGTGAACCGGCTTCGCGAGCTTGCTCCGGTGAATGCGGGAACGCTGGGTTAGGATCCGATGAGCGGGCCGGCGCAGAGGATGGCCATCGAGCCGATGCTCTCGGTGCGAAACGGCGCGAAGGCGGTCGACTTCTACATAGCGGCGTTTGCGGCCGAGACGCTGTTTCGCCTCGACGGAGAAGACGGCGGAGTTGTTGCGCAGTTGTCTGTTGGCGGAGCGGTCTTCTGGGTCGCGGATGAGTCGCCAGAGCACCTGAACTTCAGTCCGGACACGCTGGGCGGCGGAACGGTTCGAATGGTGATGATTGTCGATGATCCGGATGCGGCGTTTGAGCGGGCAGTTGCGGCTGGAGGCAGGGTCGTATCGCCGGTGACTGATCAGCCCTATGGCTGGCGCGTGGGACGGATTGCCGACCCGTTTGGGCATCACTGGGAGATAGGGAAGCCGCTGCGCTGACTGATCTAAATATCACTAAGCGTCGTGCAGGTCTCTCTGGGCGAGTTGCGTCAGCGCGCAACTATAATAATGGTTATTGACGTGAATTACGGTTATAACAATACGGTTGCGGTCGCTATGTCGGGGGGTGTGGACTCTTCGACGGTGGCAGCGATGCTCAAGGACGAGGGGTATGAGCTTGTCGGCCTGACACTGCAGCTGTGGAACCAGCGGCGGTTGGCCGGGCATGAGGGCATGCCAGAGCAGGTGCAGGGACGGTGCTGCTCCATTGATGATGTGTACGACGCGCGGCGCGTGGCGGAAACGCTGGAAATTCCTTACTACGTGGTGAATGAGCAGGAGCGCTTTGAGCGCGACGTGGTCCGGCCATTTGTTTCGGAGTACCTGGCCGGTCGGACGCCGATTCCCTGCTCGTTGTGCAACAACCATCTGAAGTTTGATCAGTTGCTGGTGCGGGCGCGGCAGATTGGCGCAGACCGGATTGCCACGGGGCACTACGCGCGGAATGAATACGATCCAGTGCGAAACCGGTGGATATTGAAGCGTCCGGCGGATCTGACGAAGGATCAGACATACTTCCTCTTCGGGCTAACGCAGGAGCCGTTGTCGCGGACGCTCTTTCCCCTGGGCGGCTTTCGGAAGCCCGAAGTGCGCGAGATTGCCGCAGCACACAAGCTGACGCTTGCAGCCAAGCCGGACTCGCAGGAGATCTGCTTCATTCCCGGGGGCGATTATAAGGCGTTTATCGACGCTTATCTGGATGAGCAGGGCGACGAGATTCCGGACACTGCGGGTGAGTTGGTGAGCACATCCGGCGAGGTACTCGGTCGGCATGGAGGCATTCACAACTTCACCATCGGCCAGCGGAAGGGGCTGGGCGTGTCGTCGGCGAATCCGCTTTATGTGCTGCAGATCGACAGTGCAAGCCACCGAGTAACGGTAGGCAGCGGCGATGAGGCGACGTCGAAGACGGTGCGGGCGCGGGAGCTGAACTGGATCTCGATCCCGGAGCTCAAGGGCGAAATCCGGGTGCGGGTGAAGATCCGGCACAGGCATGAGCCGGCTTGGGCGACGCTGCGCATGAGTGGAGCGGACGAGGCCGAAGCCGTATTCGACGAAGCACAGCGTGCGGTAACGCCCGGTCAGGCCGCGGTCTTCTTTGACGGAGATGAAGTAGTCGGCGGGGGCTGGATCGTCTAGGCGGTTATTCGCCGTATTCGTCTTCCGGCGGGCGCCGCGAGTGATTCGTGCCCCGCAGGACATCGAATCCAGCCTTAAGTCCCGCAATGAGCGCGGACACCTGGCGGACCGGCACTGAAAACGCATGCTGCACGGCCTGTGTGGCGTGGCTTGCCGAGTCGATGCTGGCGGTGACGATTTCATCGACGCGGTTGGCTTGAGCTGTGGTTTTTTCGAGCAGGTCGTCGAGGGTTGCGGTGACGTGGTCAGCCTGACGGCGAAGCGTGTGGCTGGCTTCAACGATGTTCGTGGTGGCGACCTTCAGCTTAGGCGATATGTCTTCCACGAGATTGCGAGCGGCGGCCACGGTGGGCACGATGTGCGGCTGCAGTTCGTCGGTGATCGAGTGCAACCTGTTGGTAAGCCGCCGGACGGCAAGGTACATAGCAAGCAGAACAGCGGCCTGCATAAGCACGCCAAGCGAAGTGATTGCCGTGAAGATGATGTAGTAAATCGGTGGTAGTTGCGATGCCATGGCTGCTCCGCGATGGCGACCGGCCATCGTCACCAACGTCTTTAGGATGCGTGCGCCGAGTTAACTCGGCGCCTGCTCATTTTCGTTGGTGGCAGCAGTGTGCCGGTAGGCTTCTTTGCCGGCGTCAACAGCTGCGGAGACCTTTTCAGTCTGATCGTTGACGAACTGGCGGCCCTGAGCGACGAAGTCGTCCCACTGGGCGCGGCTGCGGTCGATGTATTCCTTGCCGCGGTCGACGTACTCGCTGACTTGGGCCTT
>CAWAYO010000037.1:0-13586 GCA_963786085.1 uncultured Acidobacteriaceae bacterium | reverse complement strand
TTTGGGATGACGGCGCCCAATCAGGGTTTGCTTGGCGCTTGAAGATTTTGTGCGGACACGAAGGAGTTTCGTGTCCGCACACGGCGCCTCGGCTTGCTATGCAGCCTTCGCCTCAACGTTGATCCTTCTGGCAACCTGGGTGAGCTTGGTATCCGCCGCTTTCTCTTCTTCCAGCGTCTCGCTCAACAGGCGTACCGCCTCTTTTTCGCCGAGTAGCTCGGCATACGTCCGAGCTGAGCCATAACCTGCGATCTCGTAATGCTCCACCCGTTGCGCAGCCGAAATGATGCCCGCATCCAGCACATCCGCATCGCCTTTTTCGCCTGCCCGCTCATCGCCTTCCTTGAGCAGACCCTTCATTCCTTCGCAGGTCTTGCCTTTGGGACTCTCGTCCAATCCCGCAAAGATCTGCTCCAGACGTGTTACGTGGTTCCTGGTTTCTTCCAGGTGGCTTTCGAAAGCCTGCCGCAATGCGGAATTAGTGGCAGCCTCGACCAGCTTGGGAAGAGCCTTGGTGATCTGCGTCTCCGCAGAGTACAGATCCTTCAGTTCTTCGATGTATAACGCGCGCAGTGTTTCCATCTTCATCAGAGTGCTCCCTTGGGTTTTGAGAAGTAAGTCGAACACTAGTGGGATGCGCACGGATGCCTCGGCGCAAGTGGAATCAGGATTTCGGTGCGATAGGCGCGGAGAAATGCGCGACAAGCAAGAGGCCGCTTGGATACTGCGGCCCGGTCATCGGTTGCCTGCGTCAGATTTTCATTCCGAAACCGGCAGCTCCTCTTCAATCCGCAGCTTTTCCTGCGGCTTCAGATAGCCCTTTCGCCGGAACCAGTCTTCCATCGCAATTTGTAACTGCGGCAGTGGCACACGAAAGCCCGCCTCCAGCAGCCCATCGCCGGCCGGCAGGGTGTCATCAAAGACAGCGTCGTTGGTGAAGTTGCGCATGGCGAAGTTGTCGATCCACGCGATCGGACAGGGCTGCGTCCGGCCCTGATTATCCACGCGATCGACTCGAAGCTTGCGTAGGAACATCGCTGCTCCAGTGAGCTATCGACGCGGCTTCGGGCCCGCGGCGCGCACATTTTCCGGCGCATCGAACCTGCGGAAATTTTCTTCGAACTTCGTCGCCAGCAAGCGCGCCTGTTTGTCGTACGCCTCTTTGTCAGCCCACGAGTTTCGCGGGTGCAGAAGCTCGGCAGGCACGTCCGGACAATTCGTCGGGATGCTGAGCCCAAAGGCATGCTCGGTTACGTATTCGGCCTTCGCCAGCCGTCCATCGAGCGCCGCGTGAACCATCGCGCGTGTGTGCTTCAGGCTCATGCGCTGTCCCACGCCGAACGCGCCGCCCGTCCAGCCCGTGTTCACCAGCCAGCATTGCGCGTCATGCTGGCGCAGCCGGCGGCCCAGCATCTCCGCATATACCTTGGGAGCCAGCGGCAGGAATGGCGACCCGAAGCACGCCGAGAACTCGGGTACCGGCTCGCTGCCCAGCCCCGCTTCCGTCCCGGCCAGCTTCGCCGTGTATCCGGAGAGGAAGTGATACATCGCCTGCTCCGGCGAGAGCTTCGCAATAGGAGGCAGCACGCCGAATGCATCCGCTGCCAGAAACAGCACATTCCTGGGATGGCCGCCCACGCCTGGAATCACAGCGTTCGCGATGAAATCGATCGGATACGCCGCGCGCGTGTTCTCCGTGTAGCGGATATCGCTGTAATCGGGCTCGCCGGTGCGCGGGTCGATCACCACGTTTTCGAGCACCGAGCCGAAGCGGATGGCGTGATAAATCTGCGGTTCCTTTTCTTCTGAGAGATCGACACACTTCGCGTAGCATCCGCCCTCGAAGTTGAAAACTCCGTTCGGGCTCCATCCGTGCTCATCGTCGCCGATTAGACGCCGCAGCGGATCGGCCGAAAGCGTGGTCTTCCCTGTTCCGGACAGTCCGAAAAATAACGCCGTCTGCCCTTTCTCCCCGATGTTCGCCGAACAATGCATCGGAAAGACGTCGCGCCCGGGCAGCAGGTAATTCATCACGCCGAAGATCGACTTCTTCATCTCGCCCGCGTATTTGGTGCCGCCGATCAGGATCACCTTGCGCGTGAAATCCGCGAGGATAAACGTACTCGACCGCGTTCCGTCCCGCTCAGGGACAGCCTCGAACTCCGGCGCCGCGATGACGGTGAACTCCGCTACGTGATGGGCAAGCTCCGCCAGCCCCGGCCGTACAAATAGCTGCTTCACAAACAGGGCATGCCAGGCATATTCGCAGATGATCTGAATGGGCAGGCGATACTCCGGCTCCGCGCCGGCGTAGAGATCCATGACATAGAGATCGCGTTCCGCCATGTGCTGGACCACGCGATCGAGCAGCGTCTGAAATTTATCCGGCGGAAACGGCTGGTTAACCTTGCCCCAGTCGATACGATTTGTGGTCTCCGCATCCTCGACGGTGAACTTGTCCCGCGGCGAACGTCCGGTCCGAGACCCGGTGAGCGCCACCAACGCGCCATTGGCCGCCAGGCTGGCCTCGCCGCGTGCAATCGCGGCCTCAATCAGCTGCGGTGTCGAAAGATTGCGGTGGACGTGCGGGCCCTCCGTCAGCTTTTTCAGATCGCGGGTGACGGTCGCTGCTCCCATCAAATGCTCCTTCTCGTTCAGGCAAACCGTTTATTGTGCCATTCGAGGATGAGGGATGGCAAAGACTTCAGCGGTGTCTCGGGGGCTCAGGGTAGGGGCTGCGCGTCGTCAAGAGGTATCAACGGGGGCAGATTGCTGGTGTGACCGGCCTCGCGCAGCACGTGATCGAGATGATCGAGCACCTCTTCGACGCTCATGGTGTACATTTCGCGGCCGTTGTCATAGCCCGACTCGATCGACTGCTTGAGGTAGCGGCCCGCGATCTGGGCAGCGAGCGCATCGGTGATAACGTTGCCCGTACGCTTTTTCTGCTCCACCCATGCATGGCAGGGCATGGCGATCCACACCGGCCGCCCGCTGACATCAAACCGGATATCGACGGCGTCGGCGTGGCGCGTTGCAATGGCGACGATGTTCCCGATCCAGTGGCAGTGCAGATCAGCGCCGGTCCAGCGATCCTTCACCTGAAAGTCTTCGTACATGGCAATCACAAGCCTAATCGCCCAACGTCGCGGCATCAAGTCTAGAGACTGCGGAATCGCGGCGATAACCGATTAAACAAGAAATCGCATTTTCCGACGAAACCTTCATCGACACATCTGCCGTCAAAGCTGTTTGAACTTTATTGCAAAGGAGTAAACATCGTGGCCCTCACCCCTCAATCCACCCGGCGCTATCAGGAAAAACTGCTCGCGCATAAGCAGCTCCTGGAGCAGGCCATGTCGACCGCCGTCGAGCAAGGCCGCGAAACTGTAAGCGACGACACGCAGGATGTTGCGGACCAGGCGGTTCTTTCGTATCAGAAGGAGTTTCTTTTCAGCCAGGGCACGACCGGCCACCAGCAGCTCCGCCTGGTGCAGCAGGCCCTGAACCGGCTCAAGGAAGACAACTTCGGCGAGTGCATCCATTGCTGCACGGAAATCGGCGCCAAGCGCCTGGAAGCGCTGCCGTGGACGCCATACTGCATCGACTGCCAGGAAAAGATCGAAAGCGGCGAGATCGAGGACCCGGTTCGCGCCGCTTGAGGCGCCGTTCGGGTTGCTGTTGATGCTTCGCGCTGGCGGCCAGTGGCGCCCTGCCTTGCCGCCTACCGCGCACCGGGCTTTGACCCCGCCCTCCGCCCACTGGTAAACTTAAGTGATCTCAAGAGCAGACCGCCCATCTACTTGTGCCTGTCTGCCTGAGCCTGTTGATCAGGCCAGTTCCCCTCCAGAAGGATCTGAAGGACCTCCAAATTGGATACACAGACACGTCGCGCGTTAAAGCAGGACCGCTTTGTTGAAGCTACGGCCTCCGGCCTCGGCTGGATGCAGCTCCACCGCACCAATGTCATCAGGATCGCCATTGCGACAGTTGTTGTATTGGCGCTGATCGTCGCCGGCGTCCTGGTCTACAATTCGCGTTCAGCCAGCGCAGAAATCGCCTTCGGCCAGGCCATGGACATCTACAACACGCCGCTGTTCCAGCCCGGCCAACCGGTCGCGCCCGGCCAGCCGACCTACAAGACCGCTGCAGAACGCGCCAAGGCTGCCAACCCACTCTTCGTCAATGTCGCCAACCGCTACGGCTGGTTCAAGGTCGGCGCCAACGCGCAGTATTTCGCCGGCCTCACCTATCTCGACATGGGCCAGACCGGGCCTGCCGAAGCCACCCTGCAGAAGGCTGCCGGGTCTCACGACAGCGCCCTAGCGGCCTTGGCCAAGATGGCTCTCGCCGGGCTCTATCGCCAGACGGGTCGCACCGGTCAGGCCGTCGATCTCTACCAGCAGCTCATCAAGAACCCGACCAACACCGTCCCCGCCTCTGCCGCCAAGCTCGAGCTGGCGCAGCTCTACGAGGCGACGAATCCTGCCGAGGCCAAGAAGCTTTACGCAGAAATCAAGGATCAGGACAAGACCACCGCTGCCGGCCAGATTGCCACCCAGAAGCTCAACGGCGGAAAGCAACCCCTGCAGTAGCGTAGCCGCCACTTACCGGCCCGCTCGGCGTCTGCTGGGCGGACCTTTTCATTTGCAAGTGTACTGTTCCCGCGCGGCCGATGGGGCAGCCTACCAGATAACGGACTGAAATCAGGCCGCGGCGCTCTTCGCCGATCTCCCAACTATAGTTCTCATGGGTCATCCCTTCGACCAGCTCCCGCATATCCGCCCGTGAGTACGACCGCAGGCACGAGAGCAGCCCGTCCAGCCACAGCGTAAACGGGATCACCGGGAGGCAGTAAGTCCAGAAGATCCGCCCCCACCGGGAGGGCCGGATGCGCGGCGCAAGCCGTAAGGCCAGCAGGGGCACAAGGAACACCGCCGCGAGGGTCCGGCAATCGCATTTAGCCGCCTCAAAGACCGCAATGCCCTGCCGCTGATCGAAGGCGTCCTTCAGGATCGCCCTCGCGTCCGTCGGACCGAAGTGGTGAAAGGTTGAGAACATGGTGCGGAAACCGGCGAGCTCCGGCGGGATGCGCATCGCGTCCATCGGCTTGGGATAAAAACCGACCACTCTTCCGGTCGCCTCCTGGATCTGCTGAAAAGCGCGTTGATTCGGGTACTTATCCGTCAGAAGGATTGCCGGCGCGCTGCCGTCTTCTCCCGCCAGATCGCGCGAAAAGCGCAGCCACGGACCCCCTCCTCCTGAGCAGAGATCCACCACCCGCGTCGCCCCCGATTCGTCCAGCGCACGCCTGAGGCGCGCCGCGACCGGCCCATAAAAGTCCTGCGCGTTCCACATCGCTTCCAGGGCTTCCGTCACCAGATCGCGGAGAAATCCGAGGGAACAATGGATGGTCGTGAATCTCAAACCACGCTTTTCTCTGCATCAGGCGGCCACCGAGTCTCGGCTCACCGGATTCTACCCAAGTTGCATCTCTTTGATATCTCTTCCGCCAGACTGTTTTTCATGAGCGCAAACGCGGTATCCTCCGTCCTTAGAGCAGGGAGTTAGGATGAGCACATTTCCCGGGCAGCTCACCGGCTGGATGGCTCCGGCTCTGAAATCTGAGATGGCGCCGGCAACGAATGCAAGGGTGGCGCCGGCGAAGACTTTGGATTCGAGCGAAACGATCACCGCCCTCGTCACGGAGTACTCGGCGACCCTCTATCGGGTTGCCTATTCTGTGATGCGCAACGCCGCCGAGGCGGAGGATGCCGTACAGGAGGCATTTCTGCGCGTGCTGAAGCACCGCGACAAGCTCGAAGACATCCGCGATCACCGGGTTTGGCTCATTCGCATTACCTGGAACGTCGTGCTCGACAGAAAACGGCGCGGCAAAACCCGCCCGGAAAACGATGACATCGCCGACTTCGCCCGCGTGTTGCCCTCAAACGATCCTCGCGCCGACGAATCGCTGATCTCCTCGCAGGAGCATAACCGAATCCTCGACCTCGTCGACCGCCTGCCAACGAAAGAACGCCAGGCGCTGCTGCTCTCCGCCGTCGAAGAGCTGTCCACGGTGCAGATTGCAGCAGTACTCGGCACAACGGAATCCTCCATTCGCTCGCGCATCTTTCGCGCGCGCCGAGAACTCTCCGCATTGCTGGAGAAGGAAGGAGTGTCGCGATGAACTCACACGTCGCACACACCAGCCAGAATCACGACCGCCGCATCAACGAAGCCCTTCGGCGACTCGGCTCTGCAACACCGCCCCCGGGCATCGAAGACCGCATCAAGACCCGTCTCGCGCAGGCACACGGCGCTCAGTCCGCGCCGGCGCCTGGCCGCCGCTTTTTCGTGATCCCCCGCTTCGCTTTCGGAGCGGCGGCTGCCGCGATCGCATGTGCAGCCATCGTTGCCGGCAGCGTCAGCCACTCGCACAGAATTCAGCCTGTTCTGCCCGGCTTCGTCAGCCCGCCGTCGTCCGGGGCCGTGGGGTCCGCCGGCGCAGCGCGTCCCGCGAATCATCCCATCGAGCCGTCCCCGGCAGGACGCCCGCGCTCTGTGCGTCGCCTCCCCGCAGGCCGCGCCGTCATCTCGCCGCAATCGCAAAAGCCGGCTGGAGTGGCGGTCCCCAGGAGCCCTTCGCCGGCGCAATGAACCACAACCTAGTCGGCGGCGATTGCTTCTACGATCATGTGCAGCACTGCCAGCACCACCGCGCCAATGAAAGCTGCACCAAAGCTCGCTACATTAAAGCCGGGAACAATTGCGCTCGCTACCTCGAGCATGATCGCGTTGATCACCAGGAAGAACAGGCCCAGGGTGAGAATTCCGAGCGGCAGGGTTATGAGCTTGAACAGCAATCCCAGCGTCGCATTCAGCAGTCCAATTACCAACACCGCGATCAGGGCAGCCGGAAAATTGCGCACATGAAAGCCGGGAACGAAATACGCAACCAGCAGCAATGCGCCTGCCTGCAGAAACCACCGCAGCAAAAGTCGAAGCATCTGACAACCTCGTTTGTTTGAAGCCGGCCTGCATGTGCGCATCTCTCGCGAACGCAGGAACCGCCGCAGTCGTACCAGCGTATCACTCACTAGGGATATTTCTGCGTATGCGACTTCTCGCCATCTCCCTGATTCTTGCCGCCGCGACGCTCGCCTGCTCGGGACAAAATGCGTCTGCGCGTCAAGCCCCCATCCCCGACGTTCCTACATTGATGAACCAGGTTCAGGACCACCAGCGCAAACTCGACCAGACGCGCGAGAACTACACCTATCGCGAGATCATCGTCACGCACGAGCTCGACAAGAATGGAAATGTGAAGAAAACGGAAAGCGAAGAGAGTGAAGTTTTCTTCGTGAACACCCATGAGATCGATCGCAAGGTGAAGAAGAACGGCAAAGATCTTTCTCCTGACGAGCAGAAGAAAGAGCAGGAACGGGTGATGAAAGAGGTTGATAAGGCACAGAAGACGCCGCCCGGAAAAACGATGGATAAAAACGACGTGAGCATCAGCCGGCTTCTCACCATCATGAAGGTTTCCAACCCGCGCCGCGAGATGCTCGAGGGTCGCAGCACCATAGCCTTCGACTTTGTCGGCGATCCCCACGCGCAAACCCACGGCATGGCAGAAGACGCCTCCAAGAAGCTGTCAGGAACACTCTGGGTCGATGAGCAGGATCGCGAAGTCCGCCGCATGATCGCCCGCTTCGACGACAACTTCCATCTGGGCTTTGGTCTGTTCTCTGTCGGCAAAGGCAGCAACTTCACGTTCGATCAGAGGCTGGTGAACAACGAGCTGTGGCTGCCGACCAGCGGCCAGGCTCACATCGTCGCACATGCCATTGGAATCATCGGCTTTCGTGCCGACATCAGCGTGACCGACGATCAGTACGAGGTCTTTCATGCAGAAGCCCAGCAGCAGCCGGGCGCCAAACCGGCCGCATCTCAGCCCTGACCAAACGTCCGCCGCGCCATCTCGCTGAACTCTCTTGCAATCGGCCGCACCTCGTTCATCCTGCATGCCAACTCCAGTTGCGTAAGCTCAGCCTGGGGGCGTAGCGTGCGGCACACGGTGTCGGGCACGCTCAGCTGCTTTACGCACGCCGGCGCAATTGTCACGCCCAGCCCGGCCCCCACCAGGCTCATGATGGTCAGCCACTGCGGAGCCTCCTGCACAACGCGCGGCGTAAAACCGTGCGCCTCGCACACGTCCACAGTCTTCTTCCACGCCACGCTGCCATAGGAGCGCGCAAAGAGGACGAAGGGCTCATGCTGCAGGCTCTTCACCGCGACTGTCTTCTGCCCGGCCAAAGGATGTTTGCGCGGAAGCACCACCACAAACGGCTCCGCCAGCAGCGTCTCCACCTGCAGGCCCTCGACGGCTCCGGCATCGCGCATGAACCCCACATCGAGCGTGCCGTTCAGCAATGCGTCTATCAAGCCGGCCGTGTACAGCTCGCGCAGCTGCAGATCCACCTGCGGAAAGCGCCTGCGGTAGCGTCCCAGCATCCTGGGCAGTGCCGTGAGCATGGCCGAGCCAACGAAGCCCACGGTGAGAGTGCCCGCCTCGCCGCGCCCGATCTTCTTCACTGCTGAAACATCGGCTTCCATCTTCCGAAGCGTGTGCCGCGCCCGCTCCAGCAATTCTTCGCCTGCTGCCGTCAGACGCACCTCGCGCGATGTGCGCAGAAAGAGCGCGTGGCCCAGCATCTCTTCCAGCCTGCGAATCTGCTGTGATAGCGGTGGTTGTGCGATGTGCAGTCGAAGGGCGGCACGGCCGAAATGCAGTTCTTCTGCAACCGCGATGAAATACCGGAGGTGGCGTACCTCGATCTCATCCATATCATAATCATATCAATCGCAATAAACAAGATATTGGACGTATGGACACGGGCAGGCTAGATTTCTGTTATGGCAGTCGATACTGAAGCGATTCCCCTAACCAGCCGGCCGGTGCTGCGCAGGTTTCAGCCCGGCGATGAGAGGCCCTTCAAAGAATTGAACGAGGCGTGGATCAGCCGCGACTTTACTCTTGAGCCCGGCGATCACGAAGTCCTCGACGATCCGCAGGGCAAGATCCTGTCTAAAGGCGGACAGATATGCGTCGCGGAACTCGATGGCGAAGTGGTCGGCTGCTGCGCCCTTGTCCCGATGAAGCCGGGCGAGTTCGAGTTGGCCAAGATGACTGTCTCGGAAAGGGCGCGCGGCCAGGGCGTCGGTCGCAGGCTGCTCGTCTTCGCCATCGCGGTCGCCCGTGTCCTGCATGCCCACAGGCTCTACCTCGAGTCGAACACCAAGGCCGCAAGCGCGATCCACCTCTATGAAGAGGTTGGTTTCCGTCACATGGCTGCGCCGGAACACGCATCGAAATATGCGCGCGCCAATGTCTTCATGGAGATGTTTCTCTAGGCAATACAGAGGCCGCTCCGCGAAGCAACCGGCGCGGCCTTTATAGACGGGATATCGTCCGGCACTTATTGAGGTGGCGCCTGAGGAGCCTCTCCACCGTGCTGATCGCTCATGCATGCGTGCTCTTGCTGCATGGCCTCGAACTGCTGCTTCTGGGTATCGTTCAGAACAGCCTCGATCTTGCCTTTCGAATCCTCCTGAATTGACCTCATCTTGGCATGGCGGTCGGCCTGGGCGAGCGACTGATCCTGCCAGAGCTGCTTCATCTGCTGATCGCGGCTTTCAAGAATCGGCTTGATCTGCGCCTGCTGGTCGGCAGTCAGATCCAGTTGCTTGGTAAGGTGTTGCAGTTGCGCATCGGGATTCATCCCGTGATGCCCGTAGCCCTGCCCCTGCTGCGGTGCGGCATTATCTTGAGCAAGAGCAGCACCGCCAGCCACTGATAAAAGGCCGGCAAGTGCGAGAGTACAAAGTGTGTTTCGCATAATGTGTTGTTCCTCCAACACTCATAGAAACCCCACCGGAAGATTCCGGTTGCGGGGTGTTTCATGCAACTAGACGCGAAAGCCTTCGTTGCAGGACGGCACCCGCGCGCGCTTTTTCTTTGTGAAATTATTGCCTGGGAACGTCCTTGGGGGGCATATCGACCAGATTTGACCGCAGCCCGCACGCCAGCAACCCGTCCTTGTGTTCCTGTGGCGGTGGCAAATAGGCATAGGCGAAGACCGCCTTGTATTCGTGCTCGCCCGGATAGTTACAGCGCGCACAGCCCGGCTTATAGGCAAGAGCGGGAATCTGGCGCTCGCCCGCCGTCCATTCATAGCGTCCGTGTGCTGGAACCGTGATGTACTTCGGATCCGCCGGGGCCTTGCTCGGCTGATAGGCGAAGACCGCGCCCTTCTCGTTGATCGCATCCACGTAGCTGCCGCCGGCTCCGCTCGAAGCGCGCCACAGCCAGCGGTTTCCGACCCGCGCATACCAGTGCGCGCTCGAAGGAACCGGCTCGATCAGCGTGATCGGCTTCGCCGTTCCATTGTCGATGCGGAAGAGAAATCCCGGTCCCGCGCCCCGTTCGGTCTCCACCAGATAGCTGGCCGTGAATTCGATCTGCCGCGAACATAGCGGCATGGTAGGGCCAGGCTGGTGAGGCGACGCCGTCAGGCCCATCGATAACAAGGAGAAGGGAAGCAGAAAACAAAGGGTTGATCGCAGAATTCTGGCCATGAAGAGTGGTGGCATGTGTGCTCTGTCTTCAGACTAGCGCAAATGTCCAAAACTATTTGGACCGGCGCGGCCTCTGCTTCGCCGAGACCGACTTGATGATCAACCGTCGAGGCTGACTCGCATCGACCGCCTTCGGGGAGAGTTCCAGCGCCTGCGCCATCAAGTCGTGGACCACCGGATCGTCCAGAAGCGCGGCATTCTCAAGCACGATGTGGCGTACCACTCTGCCACTGCCCTTGAGATGGCATTCCGGATCGTGCAACTTCGGGCCATTCATTAAAAAGAACAGGCTCACCCATCGCGGGTAGAGCGCGATCGAGAAGATCGCATCCGATGCGCGCTCGGTGGGCGCAAATCCGATCGCCAGGGCATTGTAGTTGTCATAAACGAGCTCGATTGCTCCCGGCAGCCGCAGCCGCATTTTCTTGAGCGCCTGACGCGCCGTGTCCTCAACATCGGGCGTGAACTTCGCCAGAAACCCATCGAGCTGCGCCTCCGCAGGGTCAGCCTTCTTGGGCTTCGCGGGTTTTGCCGAGGTGGGTCGTTTCTCTGCCGGCTGCTTCTTCCCTGGCATAGCCGCCGATGATACCAAATCGATCGGGCTCTTAACCCAAATCCCGCCGTTTTCAAGACATTTTGATACGCGGCGTTCGCAGCCCGGACGTATACTTCCGGCCATGGCAAACATCGATCAACATGCGCCGGGCAGATTTTCCTGGATTGAGCTCGCCACCAGCGATCAGGCAGCGGCAAAGTCTTTCTATGCGTCCCTCTTCGGCTGGGAAATTTTCGACGTGCCGATGGGACCGGATCAGATCTATACGCTGTTTCAGCTTGGAGGCCGGGACACCGCCGCCAGCTATCAGCTCGATGCCGCGCAAAAGACACGGGGCGTGCCAACGCATTGGATACTCTACGTCGCGGTCACCAATGCAGATGAAACCGCCGAGCGCGTGGCCGGTCTGGGTGGAACCCTTCTGGCGCCGCCCTTCGACGTTGCCGAACACGGACGCATGGCCATCATCCAGGACCCCACCGGAGCATCCTTCTCGATCTGGCAACCGAAGCAGCACACTGGCATACAAGTTGCCGGGGTCGATGGCACTCTCTGCTGGGCCGACCTTAACTCGCCTGACCGGGACAAAGCTATTCCGTTCTACTCCGGACTCTTTGGCTGGAAATTCGAGCCGGGAAAAGACGGCGACATGGGCGGCTATCTGCATATCAAGAACGGCGAGGAGTTTATCGGCGGCGCAACACCTTCCAAATTTCTGCCGTCTGGAGCTCCTGCCCATTGGCTGGCCTATTTCCTGGTATCGGATTGCGACGCGTCAACAGAGAAGGCGAAGTCATTGGGGGCCAGCGTGTGGGTTCCACCTAGCGACATCGAAGGAGCCGGCCGCTTTTCAGTTCTGTCTGATCCTCAGGGCGCGGCCTTTGCGTTGTTCAAGTCTGCGCGCTGAGGCATATTCGCTGTCGGGGTGCGGCTACAGCAACAGCGGCTGGATATGCCGGCACGTCTCTTGCGAGGCTCGTCCGTCGGATAAGAGTGTATGCGGGGTCAGCCCCGAGACTATGCTGCGCCAACTTGCCCCTCGGACCGCGACACCGTAGTGCTTTCTAGACCAGTCTCTGATCATTCCTTTCGCCGGGCGACGACGGCTCGGCATCAACGAAGATTGAACATCACTCCGATCTCGGTCTGAACCTCAACCGGCTTTCCATCTAGCAGAAATGGCTTGTATTTCCATGTTTTCACCGCGTCATAAGCCGCACGCTGCAAAGCTTTGGGACCACTTATAACGTCCAGCTCGGCGATCTTCCCTTCTGGGGTGATCACCGCATCCAGGCGCACCACTCCATACATTCGTTGCGACCTCGCGATTGCGGGATACTCCGGATTGTCGCCCCCGATTCTGTTCTTGGCAACTAAACGGCCGTCGACAACAACTCCGGCCGGAAGAATAGAGGCTGTGGGAGGAGGCACAAAATCTGAATTATCCACTCTCGATAGAAGCTCCAACTCGGTTACTTGCATATTTACGATGGTTCGGTCAGAATCCCTGACACTGAGATCTTCCGCAACGTAGCGTCCGCCAATCTGCACAATCTTGTTGTAGAGCGCAAAAAAGCTGCCGTCATTTACCGTTGCGCGAACAATGGGGCTACCCCCAGTCAAGCAGACAGCAGGCAGATCGTTGTAGAGACGGTACGAATTAGCGTCAGGCTCAAACTTAGGAGATCTCAGGCATTGGAGCGTTACCTGGCCTACGTTCATCGGCATAATGCTGAACGCCAGCTTCTCCACCGCGCTGGGTGGCGGTACAGGAGAGACTAGGTAGCCTTGCGCCATCTGCGCTTGAAAGGGAATCCACCCTGGCGATCCGGTTCTCGTAGTTGTCTTGTCATACTGGTAGGTCGTGAGATTGAGGCCATTTGAACCTGAATACACAGTCTTGTATTTGTCCTTGCCCGCCCACCACTCGCTAAAGGTTCCCTCATCTTTCGGTTTCCCATCAACGTCGAAGGTCTGATAAGTCGCCTCCAAGTGCCAGGGAACGAGAAGCCCAGCTAACCCGTTCAATCGGGCCGCCTGCACCATGAGCGCAGTGGGACCAGAGGGGCTGGCAACCGCAGGAGAAGCCGAGATTGCGTCAGTTTGCCCTGCGTGCGCAGGCGCACAGAGCGCGGTTGCACACCCAGGCACAGCCAGCAAGCCCGCTAGCAGAAGAGAAATTTTCCGGATCATTGAGGGAAAGTATAGATAAACACTCTCTGCTCGGAAAAGAGCTTTCGTCTACAGCCCCTAGTTCGAACCGCAGCGCGGATCGGCTCATCTGCGTCGTCGCGCGCAACCGGTACAAATCACCCGCAGGCAACCGTGCCGCAGAGAAATCCATCCTAAACGCAAAAAAGCCCACTCCGAAGAGTGGGCTTTTCTTTTA
>CAWAYO010000036.1:0-16744 GCA_963786085.1 uncultured Acidobacteriaceae bacterium | reverse complement strand
CGGTGTAAGGCGATCCCGCTATCATGGTGGTCTGTACCGAGGCCATATTTTCGCCTCCATCCACGGCAAAGGCCGTGAAACCAAGAATGCGATTGCCGTTTACCTCGACTAACGCCTTTGAATCCACGTGTTTCGGAAAGAGTGCGCGCTCGGAGGTCCTGTCCATTTGGGGTCTTGAATAACCGGTAAGGGATCCCTTGTGTTTTGGCTTCTTTCTCTGTCAGGCCTCCTCGTGCCAGCTCCGGGTCTGTAAAGAGCGTGTAGGGGATTAGCCGGCCTGTTGTCACGTGGTTGCGCCCTGTGAGGTTGTCACGAACCACACGAAAGTGATCCACACTGACGTGCGTGAACTGAGGGCTTCCGGCTACTTCGCCGATGGCCCAGACGCCGGGCGCCGTGGTTTGAGCCGGTCGTTGACCTTGATGTAGCCGCGGTCTGTCACTTCGACACCTGCCATTTCCAATCCGATATTTTCCGTGTTTGGCCGTCGGCCTGAAGCGACAAGCAGATGCGTGCCCGTAAGAGTCCTTTCTACGCCGCCCTGCTCAACAACGACCGTCACGGAATCTCCTGATTTCCCGGAAATCTGTCTCACACGCGCATTCAAGATAGTTTCGATGCCCTCGTCCTGGAACAAATTGGCAAGAGCTTCGGTCACGTCATCGTCTTCCTTGTGCAGCAAACGGTCATTTCGATCGATGACGGAGACCTTGCTGCCAACCGGCGCATCCCTTGCGATAGTTCCAGCCCGACATACCCGCCGCCGATCACGATTAGGTGTCCGGGAGTCTGATCCAGTTCCAGTGCCTCGATGTGCGTGAGCGGCTGCGCCTCGGCCAGGCCAGGAATTGACTCCAACGCAGCCCGTTACCAGTGCTGACAATTACATTGGCGCCGCGGAGGAGGCGAATCGTTCCATCAGGGAGAGTGACTTCCAGAGTTTTCGGGCTTACGAAGCGCCCTGATCCGCAAATAAACTCCGCTCCGGTCTGCTTGAAGTTGTCGAGATACGTTTCGTTCAGGCCAGAAACCATGGCACGTTTCCGGGCGCGCACCGCCGGCATATCGACGCGGAAGCCGTCTGCGACGATGCCGAACTCCTTGCCCCGACGAAAGTACGACGCTACCCTCGCACTGTGGAGAATGTTCTTACTCGGTAAGCAGGCAATATTCGGGCATCATCCTCCTATGTACTTGCGCTCGATCACCGCAACGCGCTGTCCTCGACCGGCAAATGTCCACGCGGCAATCGTTGATCCTGTGCCGCCGCCGAGGAAAACCAGATCGTAGTTTTCCAAAGCGCGTGCTTGGCTTGCATGCGGTGAAGACATCGCCTCTCTCCTGCAGTTCAACTTACCTGGAATATGCGCTTAGCGCGCCCCTTAGGCGACGCTGAGATGGCCTGCTCTATACGCCCTTGATCTCGCCGCCATCCATACGGACGGACGAACCCGTCATCCACTTCGCCGCGGGCGATACAAGATAAGCCATCAGCTCTGCAATCTCTTCTGGTTTGCCTAAGCGGCTAATACCCACTTCCTCCGGGAACTTCTTCTTAGCCTCTTCCACGGTAAGGTTGTGCGCTGGCGCCCATTTCTCAAAGAAAGATTGCCTGCGTCCGGTCATCACGGCGCCGGGCACAACGCTGTTGACTTGCACGCCGTCCTTGATTCCCTGCTCCGCGAATGCTTTCGCTAGCGCGATGATTGCTGCGTTCACGGCTGCCACAGCAGCGAATCCGGGCTTGGGATCGAGCGCCGCGCTACCGGACATCAAAACGACAGACCCATTCGAGGCTTTCAATGCATCCCAGGCTCGTATCGTTAGGCGTCGCGCGCCATGTAACTTAAGTGCCATCCCATCCTCCCACTGCGCATCCGTCATTTCGAACAGATCAATCTGCGGCACAGCGCCGGCAATGTTGAACAGCGCATCGATTCTGCCAAAACGGTCAAGCGTGCCTTTGACAAGGATTTCGTCAGACGAAGGATCGCGCAGGTCAAGTGCATAGACCAGCGCTTCGGCACCGGCCGACCTGACGCCGGCCGCGGTCTTTTGCAACTCGCTTTCCTTTCTCGCCGCGAGTACGACGGCTGAGAAGTCACGGGCGAGACGCAATGCAGTAGCTTGGCCGATTCCCTGACTTGCTCCCGTGACGATGGCGACAGAGTTGTTCTTCACAGCTCTCTCCTTTGGGATCAATGCGGACGGCAATTCACTACCTGGAAACCGCCGTCGGCAAAACCGATTAGCGAACCGCTTCCAGGATCATGTCAACGACCAGATCTGGCCGCGTGTACATCGGGGTATGATCCACTCTGTGCGACTGAACCGTCGCACCCATCCGCTGGGCCATATAGCGCTGAGTTTCCGGGCTGATCATGCGATCTTCTTCAGCAATGAGGAACCACGACGGCTTCGTCCGCCATGCGGGTTTTGGAACCTTCTCCTGAATGCATTTCAGCGCGATCGGACGCTGCACGGCCGCCATAATCGTGGCCTGGTCCGAGGAAGCCTTGTGTGCTACTGCTTGACCAAATCCCTCTTCCGGCATCCAGATGAAACCGTGCCGATCGGGTGCCAGCCGCGGGGCCTCCGGATGTGGATCGGCGCGATAAAACACATCTGCAACGGTTTCGTTTTCGTCGGGTGCCAACGCCGCTATATAGACGAGCGATGTCACCCGATCATCTTGGGCCGCGGCGATCACCGCGCCCGCGTATGCGTGACCTACAAAAGTCACCGGCCCACTCGTTCTCTCCACCACACGATTGAGAGCAGCTATATCATCCGTGAGGGACGTCAGAGGAATCGGTGCCGACGTTACGCTGAGACCCTGGCGTCGCAACGGCAGAATGACGTTGCTCCAACATGATCCGTCGGCCCATGCACCGTGAACCAGCACGACCGTACCGTTTTGAAGATTGAGATTCATCGCGCATCCACCTTATCCGCGCCACGCGATACGTCGTACTCCTCGAGGAACTCCCTCATCGCCTCGGCAATTTCCTCGACATGTGTTGCTATTGCAAAATGTCCGGTATCGAGGAACTGAATCTTCGCCTTTGGTAAATCTTTCCGAAATGCCTCCGCGCCGGCGGGAATGAAGAACGGATCGTTCTTTCCCCAGATGGCGAGCAAGGGCGGTTGCGATTTGCGGAAATACTCCTGAAACTTCGGATAGAGCTTTACATTCGATGCGTAGTCGAGAAACAGATCGAGCTGAATCTCTATGTTTCCGGGACGTTCGAACAAGGCCGTATCCAATGTGTACGATTCAGGCGCAACCGCTTCCGGATTCGCCACTCCGTGCGTGTACTGCCAGCGAGTCGTTTCCAGGGTCATGATGTTTTTCCGGAGGACGTTCCGATTTTCTGCCGTCGGCGCAGACCAATATTTCCGGATTGGTCCCCACGCGTCGCCGAGGCCCTCTTCGTACGCGTTGCCGTTCTGTGAAACGAGCGCTGTAACCCGCTCCGGATGGGTCATCGCCAGACGCAGGCCTGTAGGTGCTCCGTAGTCAAAAACATAAATCGCATAACGAGTGAGGCCAAGCGCATCTGTGAAGGCCTCCATCGTATGGGCCAGGGCGTCAAACGAATAGGTGTACTTCCGCCCGGCCGGTACTTCTGTGAATCCAAAACCGGGCAAGTCAGGAGCGATCACGTGGTAGCGATCAGCAAGACGGGGAATGAGTTCACGAAACATGAACGACGATGTCGGGAACCCGTGAAGCAGAAGAACCACGGGTGTACCCGGTTCACCTGCCTCTCGATAGAAGACCTGCACACCGTCCGCTTCGACCTTGTGAACGGTTGTCAAGGGTATTGCGAACTTTGGCCCCCCTGGATGAAGGTTGCTTTTGGCTTCTTGGGTTGAAATAACTTGAGTCATGGAATTCCTCCTCATTTAGCTGATTGCGTATGGGCGATCTGCTGTTAGACATCCTGCCACAGCAGAGGGTGGCCGTTACTTCTGCGAGATTGTCTGATTCGCCACCAACGGTGCGGTTCCAAAATTGACGCTGAATCGTTTGCACCAGATCGAGACCGCGCGATACTTAGATAAGTCCACATCAGGACCGACTGCGTAGTTTTGATCGCCGTCGTTTCCTTTAATGCTTCCCAGATCGATAAACCCGGCATGCTCCACTGTTGTGCTCTCGTTGGCATCGTCGGCGGCTACCATGTAGACGTGAACGTCAGGACCATTTGATGTCTTGAAATCCGTCAACCGAAGAACGCGAACTCCCATCGCCGCCTCGCTAGACGGTTGCAGTGCCGCTGGTGGGATGCAAGATGGAATGAAATGATCCAGATGCAAGCGTCTGACCAGGCACACCGCCTTGCTTGTTTGGCAGTTCTTCCTGGACGCGTTGATTGACGACAAGCCTCTCTGGTCGGAACGCGTACCAGGCGACGAACAGCGCGATGACAAGGACGGGAATAACCACTTGCCACTCTTTCATTTTTCGTATCTCCTCTGGATTTAACAATCCTGGACCTTCGCTGTTCCATATCCGCGGTGGAAGATACAGCGTTTCTTATTGGCGTGGTGCAGCTTTGCACAATGCAGAGCGACATCCCCGCAGGCGCGCAAGGCCTCTCCGCGGTCAGTATGCCCAATATTGGCGCGGTGAACTCGATCCACTGCCGTAGCCGATATGAGATGCTGACCCGATGCGGGCTTGCACATCTTTCTTTCCACTGCACCCGAAATGCCAAAAAAAGTAAACCGATCCCTTCGGGAGGCGGCGGCAGAGGTAAGTTGTTTTGAACTGGCCAGATCTCTTATTAAGAGCAGCGGACAGGCTAGAGCTCTGGCTGACGAATTCGCGACTAATGCCCAACAGTGACGAGCTTCGGTCGCGACTCCTGTCGTTCGGCGCGGTGCCACTTTAGCCGTTGTGGGCACTTCGCGGATGACCAAATGAATTGAGATGGAACTCGTTCCACGAGTGTCTAAAGTTGAGTGAAAGTAGGAATTGGAAGAGTCAGGACCGCGCACGTGAGCCTTTCACGCATCCGCATTGACGGAAGCGCGACGCGCGTGAACGCCTGAGAGGAGACCGTCATCCCACCGGATTTTCTAGACGGCCAAACGTATTCCTGTGAACTGCCAGCGCGTTGCCGGTTGAAAGAAGTTGCGATAAGTCGCACGGACATGATCCGCAGGCGTGACGCAAGACCCTCCCCGCAGAGTCATCTGGCCGGACATAAACCTACCGTTGTATTCGCCCAGCGTTCCAGGTAGGGGCTTGTATCCCGGATATGCGATATAGGGGCTGGCGGTCCATTCCCAACAGTCACCGAAGAGTCGGTTGACACCTTTGCAGTTCGCTGTCACCGGATGCAGTCTCCCTGAATCGAGCAGATTTCCTCGTAGCGGTGTTTGGTCCGCGACGTGTTCCCATTCTGCTTCCGTTGGGAGCCGGCAACCTCGCCAGCGTGCAAAGGCGTCAGCCTCGAAAAAGCTGATGTGGCACACGGGCGTATCAAGTAGCGCGGAGAGTCCTTGCCAGCCGCTCAATGTGAAGACGCGCCAGCCGGTCTCATCGCTGGCATCGCGTTCCCAGTAGAGCGGCGCCTGCAACCCGGCCTGCGTTGCCGTCTCCCAGCCGTCGGCAAGCCAGAGTCCGGAACGTGTGTATCCGTCATCGGACATAAACTCCAGATACTCCCGGCAGGTGACGTGGCGGTTTGCAATCTGGAAGGGTCGCAGGTAAACCTTGTGGCGAGGAGTCTCATTGTCACGGCAAAAATCGAGAGGATTGTCCGCCTTCAGCTGATAGCCAATTTCAACCAGTCCTCCATCGAAGCCATGCCAACTAAGCTGAGGGACTGATTGGCCATTCTCTCTAGGAAGAAGGGCGGGGCGGTACGCGGGATGTAGAGGATTCGAGAAGAAAGCGTGCTTGATATCAGTCAGCGCCAGCTCCTGGTGCTGTTGTTCGTGGTTCAGGCCCAACATGATGCGCCGCGACATTTCGTCGTCAACGGAGCGGTTAAAGAGTCTCTCCATCTCATGGTCAACGTGCGCGCGAAACTCGATGATCTGTTCAAGTGAAGGCCGGGAAAAGGAAGTGCGCAGCTTCTTCTCCGGAATCTCCTCATCAAGTGAGATGTAATAGCTGTTGAATAGCCAACGGAACTCTTCGTGAAAGGGCCTGTAGTCGGGCAGAAACGGACGAAGCACAAAAGTCTCGAAGAACCACGTGGTATGGGCCTGATGCCACTTCACCGGACTAGCCTCCGGGCACGACTGCACCATCTGGTCTTCGGCGGAAAGATTCGCGAAGAGAGAACTGGTCATTGACCGCACGGCTCTATATTTCGAAGCGAGAGCAGACATTGAGCCTTTCCCATGTGTTGAGACTTCGACGCCAATGGCCCAGCGACGCGGCCCGCGTGCCTTGAACTCACATGGGGCACGGCTCTCCAGAGCATCCAGCCTGCCAAGGACAAACGTATTTGAATCGAGCAGGAAGCCAGGGGCTAAACTATTGCGCGCCCAAGAGATATGGGTACTGGATAATCGGCCCGAAACTCGACTTCGCTGACGGATTCGTGACCGATGTCCGCCACTGACGGGGGGCTTGTCGCGCCAGTTGGCGCAGGGCTGAGTCGGGTACCCTGAGGGTAAGGAATCAGTCAGCCCGCGTGATTCACGATGGCACCTTTCTGGTGAGGGCCGGACGATTAATGCGAAGCCTTCGCATTCTGTAGACCAACGAGGTACGCTGCATTCCTAATCGTGCTGCGGCGCCATTTCGACCGCCCACTACCCAATTGCTCGCCTCGAGCGCACGGAGGATGTGATCTCGTTCCACTTCCTCAAGGCCAGTCATCGGCACGTTGGTTCTCTTGTGAGCGCTGAACGGTTCCAGTTCGGAAATTGGAGCCCGCAATACCGTATGAGGAGAAAGAATCACAGCTCGCTCGATAAAGTTCTGCAACTCCCGGACATTCCCAGGCCACCGGTATCGGACAAGCGCATCCATCGTCTCGGAAGGAATCTCGTCGACTCTCTTGTTCATGCGTCGTGCGTACAACGCTGTGAAATGCGAAACAAGTTTCGGAATGTCCTCAGTACGTTGCCGCAAGGGAGGAACGTTGATAGGGAATACCTTCACCCGATAATATAGATCCTCGCGAAAAGTCGTCTGCTTTACCATTGCAGCCAAATCACGGTGGGTGGCGGCGATCAGGCGGACATCAACTTTGTGGGTATGGTTGCTGCCCAGTCTCTCGAATTCCTGCTCTTGCAGGACCCGCAGCAATTTCGCTTGAAGTTCAAGAGGGATGTCGCCGACTTCGTCAAGAAAGAGCGTGCCCTTGTTCGCGAGTTCAAAGCGCCCGGTTTTTTGCGCAATTGCTCCGGTGAATGCCCCCTTTTCGTGTCCAAACAACTCGCTTTCGAGAAGCCCAAGCGGGATCGCGGCGCAGTTCAATTTGACAAAGGCCCGCTCCCGACGACCGCTCAGATTGTGAATGGCGCGCGCAATAAGCTCCTTACCGGTTCCCGTCTCGCCCATGATCAGCACACTCGAATCTGTAGGTGCCACTACGGACACCAGGTCCAGCGCGGTCTTCAAGGCAGGACTCTCTCCGACGATTTCCCCGAATTCGGTGCGAATTTCCTCCTCAAAATAGAGCCTTTGCTTCGTCTCTTTATCTCTGTCCTTTATCGCCTTTTCATAGTCCAACGTGTTTTCAACCGCAATCGCTATCTGGCAGGCCACCTGCTCGAGCAAGATGACGTCGTCCTTCTCAAAAGCATTGTCCGAACGCCTTGAGAGCATAAGCACGCCAACCACGCGATCACGCCCCACGAGCGGAAGATAACACCCCACGTTGAGGCCTTCCTCGATCACGCGCTCATAAAGAAGTTGGCCGTCAGGATTTCCATAAATGTCAGGATCCTCGCGGACCTGCTCGAAGGTATCAATGCGGATGCTCTTGCCCTTCCTCAATACCTGGCCCGAGATCGAACTATTCATCGGCACCAGGGATCCCTCACGGAAGGGTCCTCTGGCGTCGGGATTGTACAAGGCAGTAACGCGTAATTCGCCGCTCTCAGAGTCGGGTAGCAGCAAGGCGGACACGTCACATCGCATTATTCTGAATAGATTCGCCGAAAGCGCCTCAAACACTTGCCGGAGGTCCAACCTGGATGTGACACTGCTTGTGATTTCCAGGAGCAAGCGCAACCGATCGTGTTCGCGCCGTAACTTTTCCTCATTGAGGTGACGCTCAATTGCGATTCCCGCGATGTGACTGGCATTCTCGATCAACTGTAGGTCTGCCGCGGCGGGGCGACGCGCTTCACGGTAATGAATGGCGAAAGTCCCAAGGACTTTACCATCGCTCGTAAACAAGGGCCGGGACCAGACTGCTCGAATTCCGTAAGGCAAGAGCAGGTGACGATAGTGATCCCAGATGGGGTCATGGAGGATATCTGTCACAAATACTGGCTCTTTTCTATAAACGGCTGTGCCGCATGATCCGCCTCTCGGGCCAATAAGCATTGACCCTACGTGAGCGCTGAATCCGGGAAGACCGGGAGCTGCCGCGCAATAGAGTTGCTTTCCGTCACCGTCAGGAAGCCAGATTGTACAAAGCGTACCGTCACCCCGAGACTCAACCAGCTGAGCAATGATGGTGAGCACTTCAGACAGCGGAGACCCAGCAAGTATCAATCTTAAAATGCCAAGTACAGAATCGCTGGAAAAGAGGGCCGACTCGTTCTGCGCCTGTTCAACTCGCGACGAAAATTGCACGGGAGACTGCGTTGCTCTCTCCATGAGCTTTCCTTTCTCAGCGACACCCTCGAAAAGGAGGAGACCCGCTATGTTTCGACTGAATGCTAGAGGCGGGTAGGATCATGGTGAGGGAGGTCATTGAACATCGACTGGCTTCCGGCGATGATTGAGTTTCCTCTCAGGAATAATCTTCGTCAGTCCGCAGACTAGTCACCCCGCGGACCATCACACCGTAGCTGCTCCCTCACTTCTTCCGCGCGTCGAAAATACGGCCCCGGAAACTAACCTCTCCAGCTACATTATAAAAGGATCGCCGGTTCACTTCCATCCGATCATCCGTGAAGCCTCTCCAAAGCGTTAGACAGCAGGGTGCCTCCAATGCGGACTTCGGCGATAGCTGCAATCACTCCTTCACATATTCCGATGAATCAAGTGGAACGACAAGCTGATCCCAAGTCAACTGAGCTAGAAACAACTGGACCCGTCGTCAACTCGGAGGTCATCGGCAAATTGGACCTCTTGGAGCAGCGGAGTTAAGGTCAACGAGAGAGGCGAAAAGTATGGACTGCCATACGGACAAAGTGGAAAAGCAATTCGGCACGGTTGCAGAGGGGTATTTGTCAAGCAGGGTGCATAGTGAGGGAGCCGATCTTACAGCTATCGCTGACAAAGTGACGGCTACACCTCGTGCAAAAGTATTGGATCTCGGCTGTGGGGCGGGTCACGTCAGCTTCGTCGTCGCGCCTTTTGTTGAATCGGTGATCGCCTACGACCTGTCGCGCGAAATGATTGATGTTGTCAGCAATGAGGCCAACCGACGAGGCCTTGCCAATATTTCTACCAGGCAAGGCCGAGCCGAGGAGCTTCCGTTCGAGAACGCTAGTTTCGACTGGGTTTGCACACGCTACAGCGCTCACCATTGGACAGAAATTCGCAAAGCGCTCCGTGAAGCGCGCCGAGTCCTGAAGAACGGCGGCACTCTGATCATCATTGATATATGTGCGCCAGCAGACTTTTTGTTAGACACGCATTTACAGACGATCGAATTGTTGAGAGATCCATCACACGTTCGGGACTATTCAATGGCCGAATGGAATTCCATCCTCGCGGAGGCGGGATTTCAGCCAAGAGAAAAATCCTCCTGGAAACTCCCTCTTGATTTCAACGCTTGGGTAAAACGGATGAGGACAACTCCTGTCTATGTGGAAGCGATTCGCTCTCTGCTCCAGAACGCTCCACAGGAAATACGCGGATATTTTCAAGTCACTGATGACTGCTCGTTTGCGCTCGATTCGGTCCTGATCGAAGCGAATTGATTCCGTAAGGCAGGCCACCAGAACCACCAGGAATGCACCGCATCAAGCTGGAAGCCGCAGGCCGATCACTCCTTCAAAGCGGCGTGCTGGCGCGCGCTTTCGGTAAGTCTCTCGATAAGAAACTGCAGATACTCCTCGACACCGGTTCCCGTTTTTGCCGACACTGCAAAGCAGTGCATGCCCGGGCGCACGCCTTGAATATTAGCTCTCATCACTGCTTCGTCGCACTCAACTGCCTCGCACAGATCCATCTTTGTGATCACTGCCACGTCGGCGCTGTTGAAGATGGTGGGATATTTGAGAGGTTTATCTTCACCTTCCGTAACTGACAGCAGAATAAAACGGAGATTTTCGCCCAAATCATAAGAGGCGGGACAGACCAGGTTGCCGACATTCTCGATGAAAAGAAAATCCAGCGGGCCAACCTCCCAGTCCTCGAGCGCGCGCTCAACCATCGCCGCTTCAAGATGACACAGCGTTCCCGTCGTGATCTGTTTCACTGGCGCCTGGCTGCGCGCAAGCCGGACAGCATCGTTCTCCGTTGCCAGGTCGCCAACCAGTGCTGCCACGCGATAGTTCTGTCTCAATAGCGACAGCGTCTTTTCGAGAAATGCTGTCTTGCCCGCCCCCGGACTGGAAACCAGGCTCACGACGAATGTTCCCTCGGCTCGAAAACGCTCGCGCAGTCCACGGGCGATCAAATCGTTCTGCTTCAGAACATTCTTACGAACTTCCAACAGCCGCGGTTGGGCGCTCATCCCTTACCTCCAGAGCAGTGATTGCCAACTCTCGTCCATGAATAACGTCCGAAGTGGGAGATCCACACTCAGGGCAGCAAAACCACTGCATCGAATTCAAAATCTTTTGCGCCTTGCAGGCTGGGCAGTACACCTCTATCAAAACTTCGCGAATCACGAGCCGGGATCCTTCGAGCGGCGTGCCAGCGCAAGCCATCTGGTAGGAAAAGAGCAGCGCATCCGCAACGACTCCAGACAGGGCACCAAGTTCGAGATGAACAGCGTCAATCGTGACATTGCGTCGCCCAGCCTCCTCCAGCGCCATATCGACAATACTCATCGCGATTGACAGCTCATGCATAAGGCTCACCACTATTTCGGCGCTGCTCACATACAGCAATCGCGGCTTGGCCCAGACTGATACCTCCATCGTTCGGCGGTACCAGATGGTTGACCCATATCCGGAACCTTTCTGCCTCGAGCAGTGGCTTCAAATCCGTCAGTAGCAACTCATTCTGGAAGACTCCCCCTGAAAGGACGACGGTGCGAATGCCTCGCTCCTCACCAACTTCCTTTACGGATGCGACCAATCCTTTCGCGATGCCTCTTTGGAACGCGCGAGCAATCTCTGCCGTGGGCCGCTCGCGAAGCCGGTCTCGAATGACCCCGTTGAGCAACGGACGGAAGTCAAGCTCGCCATCCGCAAATGAAAATGGATATGCATCGTACGTCGCAGCCTTGCGGCCGAGTTGCTCTAGCCAAATGGCCGCCTGCCCTTCAAAGGAGGTTTCCCTCACAAATCCAAGCAACGCCGCAGCTGTGTCGAAGAGTCGTCCCATCGAAGTAGTGGAAAATGTGCGCACACCGCGAAGTACGAGTTGCACTGCGTTCACGTATCGGGGACCGAAGTGAAACGGTGCTGTAGTCAGATCCGGAAGATCGTCAAGCTGCGACAGAAAGCCCGCCGCCGCCTGCACGGGATATCGCGCCGCGGCATCGCCGCCTGCCAACGCCGCCGGGCGAAGATGGGCCACCCGCGCGAAACCACTCGCCATGCTGCCGGCAAAAATTTCACCACCCCAGATACTTTCGTCGTCTCCATACCCGGTGCCATCGAGGCTGACCCCGATAACGGTCTCCTCCCAGGCGCCACGCTCGGCAAGCACCGACGCCAGGTGCGCCCGATGATGCTGCACCGCACAGCGGCGACCCGCCGGTAACGTGAGCGCATGCGTCGTCGAGGCATACTGCGGATGGCAATCGTGCACCACCAGCAGATCCTCCCATCGCACGTCATACATGGAAATCAGGTCGCTAATAGTTTCTTCGAAGGCACGGAATGCCTGGTAATGGTCCAGGTCACCGATATGCTGGCTGACAAATGCCTCGCCATTTACCACCAGTGTGATCGTGTTCTTAAGATCCGCTCCCACGGCCAAAATAGGTTGCCGTGTTGGGAGCAATGCCACAGCGCCCGGCACATATCCTCGACTTCGCCGCAGAATCATAGGACCGAACATTCCGACGCGTGCCACAGAATCGTCGACCCGCCTCGCGATAGGGCGCTCGCCGATCAGAAAAGCATCGGCAATGCCCGCGAGCCGCTCCAACGCGTCATCTTCTTGGTAGGCAATCGGTTCGCTGGAGCGATTCGCGCTGGTCATCACCAACGCATCGGGCGCACCAGCGGAAAAAACAAGGTGCTGTAGCGGCGTATATGGAAGCATCACGCCCAGTTCTTCATTTCCGGGAGCGACTCCGTCCAACTCCACCTTGGCCCGGTCTAGAACAATTGGGCACGCCGCCGACAAAAGCAATGCCTCCGTAGCAGGCGACATGTGAATCAGGCTGTTCGCGGCATTCAGATCTCGCGCCATCACTGCGAACGGCTTTTCCTTCCGGTACTTTCGCTCGCGGAGTGCAGCATTGGCCCCGGCATTTCGAGCATCGCACGCCAGATGGTAGCCTCCGATTCCCTTGACCGCAACGATCTTGCCTTCCCGAAGAAGCTGCGCCGCGCGAGCAATCGCCCCGGCGCCATCCGAGATCGTCGCCATACCCTCGAGAAGAAAATAGCTCGGGCCGCATTCCGGGCACGCAACCGGCTGCGCATGGAATCGGCGATTACCCGGATCGCGGTATTCATCGCTGCAGTAGCGGTCCATCGGCCATCTGCGCATCGTGGTATTCGGCCGGTCGTATGGAAGCGCAAGAATCACGCTGTAGCGTGGCCCGCAGTTTGTGCAGTTGATGTATGGATACCCGAATCGCCGATCTGACGGGTCGAAAAGCTCGGCAAGGCATTCCTCGCAGACAGGCAGGTCAGGCGAGACGCGGACGGTTGGCCGGCCCAGCCGTTCGCTTTCTCGTATCGTGAATGCGCTGAGACCTTCCCACGGCGCAGGCTCGATCTCGATCTCCGCAATCTGCGCGGCGGCCGGAGGCCTGTCTCTCATCTCCTCCACAAACGCGGCCAATTCTTCTTCCGTACCCTCGAGATGGATCTCCACTCCTCGCTCGCCATTGAGCACCCATCCGGACAGCATGTGCGCTTGGGCAAGACGGTAGACAAACGGCCGGAAGCCAACACCCTGCACCACGCCGCGTACACGAACTGAGCAGGCAGTCGCCATCAGGACCCCGAGCCCACGATGCACCCGCGGCCATGCAACCCGATCTGGACCACCTTGCCGTCCTCGATAAGAACAGGCACCGTGCGCAGGCTGCGGTCAATCGAATGCATCCGCATTCGCGCTTCGGGATCAGCCTCCACGTCGAACTCCTCAAAGTCGCGCCGCGTCCATTCCAGCCATTCGCGCAGTTCCTGCGTGTATGGGCAGCTTGCAGTGCCGTAGAGCTCAAGCTTCGCCACGTTCAAGCACCTCCAGCATCTCCCGCACGATGTGGTAAGCGGATGCCTGCACCTCCTGAATACGCGGGATGTAATCGCTCCGAATGATGATCGGAAAGTCCGCCAGCCCGCGACGATAGACCTCCCCGCCGTCATATCCCAGCAGCGCGACGGTCAGCAAGCCGCGTTTGCGCGCCTCCTCCAGAGCCATTATGATGTTGCGCGATCCCCCGCTGGTCGAGATGCCGACCGCAACATCCTCTGGCCGCGCCTGAGCGATAAGCTGCCGCAGGAAGATCACTTCTGTGCCCACATCGTTAGCAAGCGCGGTAATATTGGCCGGCTCCATCGACAGCGATATGGCTGGAACCGGGCGATACCCTGACGGAGGCAACACACAATCGAGTGCCCAGTCGTTCGCGTCTGTCGCTGAACCGCCATTCCCGAAGATGATCAGCTTTCCGCCCTGCAACACGCGTTGCCGTATGGCTACGGCTGTATTTCCAATCTGCTCAGCCTGCTCCTCCGCCAATCGCGCGCGCAGCAGCGAATCATCATGGACCTTCATTCGAATCGAAGCCGCAACTTCTTCAACCACAGCCGTCGTTTCCTGTTTTTTCTGTCCAAGAAATGGATAAAGAAATTCAGATTGCCCCACATCCTGCCCCAGTTCGCGATGTTCGAAGAAGACGTGCACCGTCTCCCAAAGCGTGTGGTAGAAGATCTCGATGAGTTCCTGGTGGACAAACGGATCCTGCGTGACCGGCTGAAGCGCATACGAGCCTTGGGTGCCCGGCAGCGCAAAGGTCATCGCCTGGCGGCCACGAGCCGAAGTCAGGGCTGCATCCACTTCGGCATCGCCTTCCGGAGGACCGAATCCCACTACGATGTCCTCCCGGGTGAGGATCGCAACAAGCCATGGCCCGAATGCCATCGATAGATCCAGTGCCGGAAGAGCTCGTTTCCCCACGATCACCGGGTGTACAAACTCAACCGAAACATGTTGCGCATCCGTCGCATAAGGGCCGCGTCCGAACGCGAGCAAGCGTCCACCTTTGAGGAAGCGCTCCGACATCTCGCGGCAGGCCTCCGCAAGATGCGTCGCCTCCTGCCCGAAAAATGCTTCGATAATCTTGTTGCGCGCGAGCAATCGCTCTTCAATCTGTACCGCCAGCTTCGAAGCCGTTGTCATCACCAGTCCTAACAGATGCGCGGCAGGGGGTCGCCGACCAGCATGTCAACGATTCGGCTGCCGCCGTATCGCGTCGTCACGAGCACGGCGCACGCAGGCTCGCTCCGAACCTCGCCGATGATGCACGCGTCCTCGCCGCCTTCTGCCTGATTCACCGCGTTCAGCGCTGCATCCGCATATTCGGGCGCCACTACCGCAACAAACTGGCCCTCATTGGCAATATGCAGCGGATCCAGCCCCAGTAATTCGCATGCGCCGCGAACCTCGTCGCGCATCGGAATTTCCTCTTCCGAGAGAACGATCCCCAGGCCACAATCGCGGGCAAGCTCATTGAGAGTGGTCGCAACACCGCCCCGCGTGGGATCGCGCATCCACCTTACTCCCGGCGCGGCATCCCGGGCCATCGCCTCCACCAGCGGCAGGATGCACCGTGTGTCGGAAGCAAGATTCGCTTCAAGATCCAGCTCTCCGCGGGCAAGAAGGATAGTAATGCCGTGATCGCCAATCGGTCCTGAAAGAAGAACCTTATCCCCGGCACGGACGGATCTCGCATCGACCGTCACCTGCGGCATAAAGCGACCGATGCCGGTCGTCGTGATGTACATACCATCGGCTTTACCGCGCTCGACAACCTTTGTATCCCCTCCAACAATGGCAACGCCTGCCCGCTCAGCAGCGGCAGCCATCGCGCGCACCTCGGCTTCAAGATCTGTCGTGGGCAATCCTTCCTCTAATACAAACGTGACTACCATCGCCTGGCCCTTGGCGCCTGAGACAGCTAGATCATTCATGGTCCCATTCACCGCCAGTTCTCCGATGGATCCACCCGGAAATCTCAACGGCTTGACGACAAAGCTGTCCGTGGTAACGGCGAGCGCGTAGCCGCCGATTCGGACGCGCGCAGCATCGCCCAGAAATTCTCCTGTATTTTGAAAAAGAATTGGAGCGAACAGACCCTCCACCAGCCTGCGGCTCGCTTTGCCCCCGGCGCCATGCGCCATTTCAATCTGCGGGTCTCGAAAGCGAATTGCAGCACGTGCGCTTTCGACAGCGGATTTACCGTTCATGCCACCGAGCTGATGCTGGTCACCATCGCGGCCGCTTTGCGATGTTCGTAGTTGTAATATGCTGCGCATGAACCCTCTGAGGACACCATCAACGCACCGATCGGGTGTTCCGGTGTGCACTCCTTACCAAACAGCTTGCACTGTGCAGGCTTCAATACACCCTTCAAAACTTCACCGCATTGCGCGGCCTTAGGATCAGTCACGCGCGTACCCGGGATCGGGAATCGCTGCTCGGCATCCCACTCGGCATACTCATCCCGAATCTTCAGAGCCGATTGAGAAATGAATCCCAGCCCGCGCCACTCAAAATACGGCCGCAGCTGAAACACCTCGGCCATCGCCTTCAGCGCAGCACGATTGCCTTCCCACGGCACAACTCGCTTGTACTGGTTCTCAACGCGAGCTTCTCCCGCTCGCAGTTGCCGCAGCAGCATCACCAGGGATTGCAGAAGGTCCAGGGGCTCGAATCCTGACGTGACAACCGGCTTGCCCTCATTTCTGGCGATCCACTCATAAGGACGGCACCCGATCACCGTCGAAACATGGCCAGGTCCGATGAACCCATCGAGACGCATATCGGGCGAGTCGAGAATCGCGCGGATCGCGGGAATGATAGTGACGTGATTGCAGAATACCGAAAAGTTCTTGATGCCCTCTGCCTTCGCCCGCATCAGCGTCAGCGCAGTCGATGGCGCCGTAGTCTCAAATCCAATCGCAAAGAACATCACATGCTTCTCAGGATTTTTTCTCGCGATCTGCAAAGCATCTGCTGGCGAATAGACGATGCGTACGTCGGTGCCGCGTGCCTTGTGTTCGAAGG
>CAWAYO010000035.1:0-46067 GCA_963786085.1 uncultured Acidobacteriaceae bacterium | reverse complement strand
TCTACCGCGACGTCTTCGAATTCGTCCCTCCCGGCACAGATCTCCTCTACGCCGTGGGCTTTCGCCTCTTCGGCGTGCATGCGTGGCTTCTCCAGGCGTGGAGCATCGCCCTCGGCCTCGCGGTCTTCTGCCTTATCACTCAACTCGCCGGCCGAATCCTTCGCGGCCCGCTCATCCTGCTGCCCGGCCTGCTCTTCCTGGTCTTCGACTACGACGTCGCCATGGTCCCGACCCACCACTGGTTCAGCACGCTGGCCGCGCTGGCTGCCGTCGCGACACTCGCCGGCCGATCGACTCTCTGGCGAATCTCCTCCGCCGGCCTGCTCTGCGGAATCGCCACGCTCTTCACCCAGACCCAGGGCGGTCTCACTTTCGCAGCTCTTCTCCTATACCTCCTCTGGCCCATCCACTCGTCAAAAGCGCCCAGGCTCCTCCTGCGAACCACCGCCTTCGTCATCCCCTATTTGCTGATCATCTCCTGCATCCTCGGCTATTACGCATGGCAGGCCGGCTCAGCAGACACTCTTCTTCGATCTCGTTGTATTCCCGCTGCATTACCTCTCGGGAGACTTCAATTCCCCTCGCGCCTATCTTCACCAGTTCCCGCCACTCCACTCCTTCGCCGGACTTATTCGCCTTATCCCGTATCTCTTCATCTACGCTCTGGTGCCATACATTTACTTCCTCGGCGCATTTCAGCTATGGCGCAGACGAAGCGACCCGGCATTCCCTGAACGCCAGCCCCTCATCCTCCTCCATCTTGCCGGGTTCGCTCTCTTCCTCGCTGTCGCCGCCGGACCTCGCTTCTACCGCCTCTGCACCGTAGCCCCGCCCGCCATTCTCATCTGCGTCTGGCTTCTCATGGGCCCCGGCTCAATCCGAACTTCCCTGCGCCGCTCACTGGTCGCGACTCGCTCTCTTCTTCGCCCTGCTGCTGCCCGTTTACCGCCAGGCCCAGCACTATAGAATTCTCGATCTACCCATCGGCCGCACCGCCTTCACTGACCCCGAAGAATTCCGCGAATTCCAATGGCTCGCCCAGCGCACCCACCCGTCCGACCTCTTCTTCAATAACTCCGGACTCGCCCTCTACCTCTCGTTCTCGACAACCCCACCGCCGTGGAATTCGTCAACAACGACGACTTCACCCGGCCCGAACAGGTCACCGCCGTCATCCGCGTCCTTCAGCAAAATCCCCCGCGTTTCGTCGCCCTCGACCCTGAAACCGTCCCACCCAACCCTCGCGATCACTCCGCACCCTTCCGCGACTACATCCATCAGAACTACTCGCTCGCCGACACCTTTGCCATCGACCACAACTCCCGTCCCGAGGAAATCTGGGAACGAGAACCCTAGCCATCGACCGCGCGTATACTCAAGAGTCCACATATGCCACGCAGCCCCATCCTTATCGTTCACGGCGGAGCCTGGGCCATTCCCGACGACATGCTCGAGGCCCACGAACAGGGAGTCTTTGACGCCCTCCAGACTGGCTATGCCCTCCTCGAGCGCGGGGCCTCCGCCGTCGACGCTGTCGAAGCCGCTGTCACCAAACTCGAAGACGACACTACCTTCGACGCCGGACGCGGCAGCTTCCTCACCCGCGACGGCCGCGTCCAGCTCGACGCCCTCATCATGGACGGCCACACCCTCCGCGCCGGCGGAGTCGCCTGCGTCGAGCGCCTGCGCAACCCCATCCAGGCTGCCCGCCTCGTCCTCGATAAGAGCCCGCACATCTACTTCGTCGCCCAGGGAGCCGAAGAGTTCGCCGCCGCCCACGGCATGCCCCTCATCGACAACTCTGAGCTTGTTCTCGACCGCGAGCGCAAACGCCTCGCGGAGGCGCAGGCTAAAGAACAGGCGGGCCTGCCCGATCTCACCTTCGCCGGCGACGAATTCCGCGACGACAAGTCCCCCGAAACCGCCGCGCCCCCGCTCGAATCCCACGACACCGTCGGAGCCGTGGCTCTCGATTCGCATGGCCGCATCGCCGCCGCCACTTCCACGGGGGGCACGCTAAACAAAGATCCTGGCCGCGTCGGCGACTCATCCCTCATCGGCTGCGGCTGCTACGCCGACAACCACGCCGCCGCCGTCTCTCTCACCGGCTGGGGAGAGCCCATCATGAAGCTGGTCCTCGGCAAATGGGCCACCGATCGCGTGCAACTCGGCCGTTCGCCCGAGGAGGTCGCGCCCGAAGCCATCTCCTACCTCCACAAGCGCCTCGGTGGACACGGCGGCATCATCCTGCTCGATCCCAACGGCCGCTATGGTCTCGCCCACAACACGCCCCGCATGGCCTGGGGAATCTGCACCACAGAAGGCCCCCGAACCGGCACCCGCATCGAATAACATTGCCACCAATCTGGGTGCCCCAGGTCGGGACTTTCGGACCTGGGTATCCACTCTGCCTTCAGCGATAATCAATCTATGCTCGTGCTCGCTTCCGCCTCGCCGCGCCGCAAGGAACTCCTCGCGCAGGCCGGCTACGCCTTCACCGTCGCGCCCGCACATATCCCGGAAGAGCCGCTCCCCGGCGAATCGCCCATTGCCTACGTCGTCCGACTCGCCCGCGAAAAGGCCGAGGCCGTCTATGCTCAGCACTCTAATCGCGAAAGCGACTCCAGCCGGCTCCTCGTTCTTGGCGCCGACACCACCGTCGTCGCCCCCAACGGAGAAATCCTCGGCAAGCCCGTCGACGACGCCGACGCCGCCCGCATGCTCCGCCTGCTCGCCGGAGCCACCCATCAGGTCATCACCGGAGTCGCGCTCGTCTCACCTGGCAACCTCGAAACCGCCGCCGAAGTCACGCACGTCACCATGCTCACCTTGTCCGAACCGGAAATCGCAGACTACATCGCGACTAACGAGCCCATGGACAAGGCCGGGGCCTACGCCATCCAGGGGCGCGCCGCCCGCTGGATTCCGCGCGTCCACGGCTGCTATTTCAATGTCGTTGGATTGCCGCTCTCGCTCGCAGGCAGCATGATCGAAGGCACCCTCCGCCGCCTCGAGAAAGCCGCTGCCTCTATCCCCGAAACCGCGGCAACTTCATCCATTTGAGCTTCCGCTCCAGCTTCTCGAATGACGGATCGGCGGACACGAGTGTCGCGTTCTTCTCGAGGGCGAGTGACGCAGCAAAGCTGTCCGCATAGCCGAGCTTGTATCCATGCTTCAATCGCGCAGCATAGATTGTGTGATTTGTATCTGGTTCGTGAATAAGGACCGCGCGCTGTAAAGCATGAATGTATTGGAGAGCCGAATCATCCTTCAGGCTGCGAAGAAGGATATAAAACACCTCACCCAGATTTACGACCGACATCCAGATTTTCACCCGGCCGTTTTTCGCATCTTCAATCAGTTGCTCTACTTTTTCGCTGCCACCGGTTTTCCCGGGCATGAAGTACCTGATCGCAGCGTTGGCGTCCAGGACATATTCCCTCACTCCCTCTCCTCACGAAGACGGGCGGCACGGCGTTCTTCGTTCAGGGCCTCTTCAAACGGGTAGTCTGGCAGGGTCCCCCGAAGAGCTTGCAGCGCACTGAATGGATCCGGCTCCATCACCAGACGCCCGTTCTCCTCGCGGAATGAAACCGTCATTCCCTCTTTCAACCTGTATTTCTTGCGCAACGCAGCGGGGATCACAACCTGGCCTTTCGAACTGACGACTGCTGATAAGGACATGGCTTACCTCGTGTAAGACATATCTTACTACGCGTAAGCCACCGTTCAATCTTGACCTCAACCCTTCCCTGTCTGTCCCTTCTCAGCCTCAGAGTTTTCTGCCGGCTTCGGATCAGGCCCCCGCGGAGACATCATGATCAGTCCCACCACCGTCAGCAGCGATACAGCCAGCAGTCCATATTCCACCAGTCTCAGCATGTCCGTTCACCCTTCCGGCTTCAACAGCATCGCCGCCAGCAGCGCCGTTCTTGGCGCCAAGTTCCTTCAGCACAATCGATTCATGCACTGCATGCGCGCCTTCGCCTACCGCGCCCATCCCGTCGAGCGTAGGAACACCCAGCGCCGACGTAAAATTCCCATCCGACCCGCCTCCCGTCGCTGCTTCCTGCAGGCCAAAACCCATCGCCTCGGCAAGAGTTGCTGCCCGCCGGAATAGCGCCGCCGTTCCTCGCGTCCGCTCCATCGGCGGCCGGTTCAACCCGCCCTCCACTGTCAGGACGCAGTGTTGATCGTAAGCGCGCAGCTTCCGAAACTTCCGATCCACTCTCACTGCATCCTCTGCCTTCGCAATTCGCACATCGACCTCAGCTTTCGCTTCGGCCGCTATCACGTTAGACCGCGTTCCCCCCTGAATGGTTCCAACATTGACCGTGATGCCTCGCCTCAGCTCAGTAAACCCCTGAATCGTGTCCACCTGCCGCGCCAGCTCCGCGATCGCCGAGTGCCCGCGTTCAAAGTCCACACCGCTGTGCGCCGCCACTCCCTTCACGTGAACCGTATATACGCCCACGCCCTTGCGTGCCGTTTTGTATGCCCCCTCCAGCCCCTGCGCCGGCTCCAGCACATACACTGCCTCGCACTCCCGCGCCAGCTTCTCTGTCAGGGAACGCGAAACCGTGCTGCCGATCTCTTCGTCGCTCACCAGCAGAAGAATCACCGGGCGCTCGAGCAGCTTCGCCTCCAGCAGATACTCCACCGCCGTCAGCGCCATCGCCACGCCGGCCTTTCATATCGAGCACGCCTGGACCCCACACCCTGCTGCGTTCCACCTTGAATGGCATCCGCCTCAGCGTTCCCAGTTCCCACACCGTGTCCAGATGGCCCAGCAGCATGATCGGCTTCACGCCGCGCCCACGCCGCCCGAAGCGCACCTCCAGCAGATCGCCAAAGCTCCTTCCGCGGATGTCGCCGCAACCGTCCGCCCAGCCCCGCGCACTCCCGCTCCACCCGGTCGACGCAGGCGTCTACCGCAGCCTTGTCATGGCTGGGAGACTCAAGTTCGACAAGATCCTTGAGCAGGCTGAGCGTGCGATCCTGTCTCCGGCGCATCACCTCCAGCAGATTGATCGCGTCACAACCCATTGATTCAAAAAACATTGCCAGCCTCGTCAATCCGCAACCACACCAGTCTCTACTTGTGTGCGAAATACCCGCACAACTGTGGCAAATATACAACAGTGAAACTTCGTTCTTCTGACATTAGTCTATGCCTTCGTACCCATTCGCAGTAGCAGGATTGGGGAACGAGGTCGCCGTTTGACGGAAAGCAGTCATTTCGAACAAACCATAGCCGACGTCATCGAGTTCTCCGGCATCGGCCTGCATAGCGGAGCTCCCGTTAAGATGCGGCTGCTGCCCGCCCCCGGCGGCTGCGGCATTCTCTTCCGCCGGACCGACCTCGACAACTTCGAAATCGCCGCCACCGGACGCAACGTCGCCAAGGTCAGCTACGCCACCAGCCTCATGCGCCAGAGCGTCCTCATCTCCACCACCGAGCACCTGCTTTCCGCGCTCATCGGAACCGGAGTCGACAACGTCATCGTCGAGCTCGACAACCTCGAGCTTCCCTATCCTCGACGGCAGCGCGCTTCCCTACGTCGAGGCCTTCCGCGATGTCGGCCTCAAAATCCAGCGCCGCCGCCGCGAATATCTCCGCATCCGCCGGACCGTCGAAGTCCGCGAAGGCGACAAGTTCATCGGCGTCTATCCCGGAGAGGGCTACAGCGTCTCTTACAAGATCGACTTCCCCACGCCCATCGGACGCCAGGGCTTCGCCGTCGATCTCGCCACCCGCGATTACGCCGCGCAGATCGCACCCGCCCGCACCTTCGGCTTCAAGGAAGACGAAGAGATGCTGCGCAACATGGGACTCATCCGCGGCGTCTCGGAATCAAGCGCCATCATCCTCAACCGCAAAGGCGTCCTCAACGGCCCTCTGCGCTTCGACGACGAGTTCGTCCGCCATAAGGTCCTCGACCTTATCGGCGACCTCGCTCTCGCCGGCCATCACATCCTCGGCCACGTCGTCGCCGAGCGCGCCGGACACGCCATGCACACGGCGCTCGTCTCCCGCCTTCTCAAAGACCGCTCCGCATGGGAGCTCGTCACCCTTGGCCAGGCCAAGTCAAAGCTGAAAGATCGGCTCAAGGAAAAAATTCCTGCCCGCGCCGCGGCTGCGCTCGTCATCGCCTAGCCCCTAACAAACACCAGGCACTGCGGCTTCACAATCGGAAATTCCTTCCCCGATTCCGCCAGCAATCCCGTCTTCACATCCCGCTTCACCACCGAAATATCGTCCGAATCCTGATTCGCCACCAGCATCCACCGCTCTGTCGGATCGAGCGCAATATGCCGCGGCGTCTTCCCGCCATACTTGCTCGATCCCAGCTTGGTCAGCTTTCCCGTCGCCTGGTCCACCCTGAAGCTCACCAGCACGTCGTCAAACCGGTCCGCCGCATACACAAACTTCCCCGCCCGATCCAGCACAATCTCCGAGGCGTGAGGCTTCTTCCCCGTGTATCCCTCTGGAATCAGGCTCACCGTCTGCACCGTCGCCAGCGATCCTGCCTGCGGATCCCAGCGCAGCACCGCGACCTCTGAAGACAGTTCCAGAACGCAATACGCCCACTTGCCGTTCGGATGAAACCGCAACGCCCTAGGCCCCGTACCCGGCTCCGACTTCCACTCCGGCGGATCGTGCGGAGTCAGCTTGGCCGTCGTCGCATCCAGGTTATAAATGTGGATGCAGTCGAGCCCGAGATCATTCACCAGCACATATTTGTTGTCCGGAGTTACCGTCGTGCGATGCGCATGCGCTGCCTCCTGATCGGGTTTCGGACCATGCCCGCTGTACTGGAAAAACGACACCGCCTCCGTCAGCCCGCCATCCGCCTTCACATGAAACGACGCCGCACTGCCGCCCGAATAGTTCGCGCAAAACACCGCCTTCCCTGTCTTGTCCACAGCAACATGGCACGTCCCCGTACCCTTCGCCGACACAGCATTGATCGCCGTCAACTTCCCGGCCTTCGCATCCACGACGAAGCTGCTCACGCCCCCGCCCTTCACTCCGTGAAAGCTATCGACTTCGTTCGCCGCATATAGATACTTGGCATCCGGAGACAGCGCCAGGAACGTCGGGTACTCCGTCTCCGCTGCCAGCCCGATCAGCGTAATCTCGCCCTTCGCCGCATCCCAGCGGTAGGCGTAAATTCCCTTGCTCGATTCCTTCGTTTGCGTGCCGACAAACAACGTATTTCCGCCACCCGTCTTCGCAGCCTCAGCCCACCAGCCCCGCGCCACCAGCGGCGCAACCGCCAATCCCTGAAGAACCTTCCGACGATTCACCTTCGTAGTCATCGGACCATCATCTAACAGGCACGCCCAATGACGCCACTAGCTCGCAGCCCGCGCCGACAAAGACCACTCCCTGAGAAAATCAACTGTAACGACCGCCCGCCCGTATGAACCAGAAGATCACCGGCTTCCATCAGGACGAAGAGCAACACTGGGTTGCCGACCTCGCCTGCGGACACACCCAGCACGTCCGCCACGACCCGCCATGGCAGAGCCGCCCTTGGGTCATAACCCCCGAGGGCCGCGCTTCGAAACTGGGCCAGCTTCTCAACTGCAAAAAGTGTGACGAGGCGCTCGCACCGTCCGATCCTTCGCGCCGATAGAACCGCGCCGACACAACAAATTCCGCTATCCCTCTACCTTCCTTTCAGTCTTAATATTGGGCTCTACGCGGGTGTCCCTGCCCGGCCTTCTAGGTTGGTGTTCTACTATGATGAAGTCGTTTGCCGCGCTTTTGCTTTGCGTGATGTCCTCAACCGTCACAGTCCCGGGCCGCGATCCATCCGACGCACAGCGCGCCCTCGCGCAGCCCTACGCGCAATTCGGCTTTGATCTGTTGCGCGAACTCGCCACCGCTCACCGCGACACCAACCTCTTTATCTCTCCGGCCAGCATCGCCGTCGCTCTTGCCATGACCTCAAACGGCGCGCAGGGAGCCACCCGCGACGCCATCCTCAAAACCCTTCACGCCGACTCGCTATCTGCTGACTCGCAGGCTATAGACCCGTTCAACGCCGCCAATCGCGCCCTGGTCGCCGAACTCGGCCACGCAACCTCCGTGCAGCTCTCCATGGCAAATGCCCTCTGGCTCGAGCAGGGCTTCCCAGTAGAGCCATCCTTCCAACAGATCCTCGAGAAGGATTACAGCGCGCAGGCCGAAAACGTCGACTTCCGCAATCCGGCCGCCCTCCAGACCATCAACGGCTGGGTCGCAAAGCAGACCGGCGATCGTATTCCGAAACTCCTCGATCAGATCGATCCCTCCACGCTGGTAATGCTCACCAACGCGGTCGCCTTTAAAGGCAAATGGACGGTCCCCTTCGACCCCAAGGCCACACAGCCGCATGATTTCAATTGCGCGAACGGCAAAGTGCTTTCCGTCCCGATGATGAAGCACACAGCCGAATACGCCCACGCGGGCGCAAACGGTCTCGAAGCCATCCGGCTGCCCTACACTGACGGCGCCTTCGCCATGTACGTCATCCTTCCCAAAGACGCCGGCCGCATGCAGTCATTTATCGACCAGTTAACGCCGGAAGCATTCAACCAGCTGACCTCATCCCTCCAAACAGGCAAAGGCACCATCGAGCTGCCCCGCTTCACCATCAAATTCGGCGCTACCCTGAACATAGCCCTCAAGCAACTCGGCATGGGCATCGCTTTCGGCGACACCGCCGACTTCGCCGGCATTCAGAAGTCGCGTCAGTTGCAGATCAGTGAGGTGCGTCACGCCTCGTTCCTGCGCGTCGACGAGGAAGGCACTGAGGCCGCCGCCGCCACCAGCATCGGCATTCGCCCGCTCGCCATGAGAGTCGAGCCGCCGCCCTTCCACATGGTCGTCGATCGTCCCTTCTTTGTCGCCATTCGCGATGAGCGCAGCGGACAGATACTCTTCACCGGCAGAATCGACGATCCGGAGCGATAGCGTCCTAAGAACAAAGCGGCAACCCACTGGCAGGTTCTGGCAGGACTATGCGATTCCACCCATGTCCAGCGATTGATCCCGATAGCTCAGGAGCACGTCCGCAAACTGCATAATCTGCGGAACCAGATCCATCGGCAGAACGCTCGGTAACGGGCGCGCCAGGCGGATCTCGCTGGCCTCTGGAAGATGGATCTCTGCCTGTGCGGTGGCTTCATTCAGGTGAAGCAGGCGCAGAAAGTCGTATAGCCTGTCATGCGATCCGAAGGAAAACAACAGTTTATAAGCGCCCGGCTTTCCGTCGGCTAACGCCAGCATGTCTGCGTCTGTCTGGCGAGCGTACGCCAGCATGTATCCAACTGTCGTAACCTCGCGCAAGCGGTGCGCAGGATCGTCTCCATCAAGAAACGCAGCTAATGCAATCCAGTCACCTTGGCCCACGTTCTCGTGTGGGAAATCCATCTTGCCAGTCACGCCGTCGCAGAGTCGCAAGCGATATCTCTCTTGCAGGCGACTTACAAAGACGATAGGTGGCATTCACCGGCGATACAAGCAATCCTCGGAGGAGAGAAGCCCGTGGCGTTAAATGCCGCATCCCGATGCGCATTTTCGAGCCGCCGCCCGCGTCTTCTTGTTGCACGGAAGCCATCCCGCCTGTGAGCCACGGCACAGAAGAAACCAGTTGGATCGCACCCCCCGCAGTGACAAAATGGTTGCGCCATGAAGAAATACAAATTCCAGGCAAAGATAATCGCTGGTGACGGCGGCGGAGCCGGAGTCCTCTTCCCCTACGACACCCACCAGGAATTCGGAACCAAAGGCAGGGTTCCCATCCACGCCACCTTCGACGGCGTGCCCTACACCGGCTCCCTGATCAAATACGGATTCCCGCAGCATACCCTCCACATGCCCAAAGCCATCCGCGAGCAGCTCGGAAAATCACCCGGCGACACCATCGACGTCGTTGTCTGGAAGGACGAATCCGAACGCATCCTCGAAGTTCCCGAGCCCTTCGCTAAGCTGATGGAGCAGGAAGGTCTGCTCCCCTTCTTCGAATCCCTCAGCTACACCCACCGCAAAGAGTACTGCCGCTGGATCACCGAAGCCAAAAAGGAAGAGACGCGTTCGCGCCGCCTCGAAAAGGCCGTCGAGATGCTCAAACAGCGCGTCAAGACTCCCGGCTAGGACACCCTCCGTTCTTCGGACAGAGCAGGACACACCATCTGCTCCGCCCGCAGAGAAAACGCTACCCATTCAGGTACAAAATACTGCGATCTGCGGTCGATACCAGTATTTAGCGTTGGTTTCGGAATTCAGGCTCCTAGGTAACTTGCCCGTCGCGGCTGATTGGCAGGAGAATTACTTGCCGGGAGTTGGATAGCGCCTGTGTCGTCAAGGCCCAAATTAGCTGTTAATAGACGCGCCGCCAGGCATCGCCGCTTTTGCTCGCACCAACAAATTCCGGGCACTCCGATTTTTTCTCCGTCCTGTAACCATTTCGTAAAGTTTCCCTCACACTCGGACGTTTATTCCTTGGTACGGTCATCGGCAACACGCCGCACCCCCGAGGAACCGTGATGCAAAAAGCTCTTGCAATATCGCTGGCAACACTCATGATTGCCGGTCAGATGGCAGGATCTGTGCCTGCCCAGGCGCAGTCCTATGGCTCGACTTCCACCCCAATCAAGCATCTTGTTGTGATCTACCAGGAGAACGTCTCCTTCGACCACTATTTCGGTACGTACCCGAATGCGATCAATCTGCCCAACGAGCCCCACTTTTATGCCAAGCCTGGCACACCGACCGTGAACGGCTACACCGACGGTCTCCTCTTCCACAATCCCAACTGGCTCAACAAAACTGGAAATGCCGGCGGCGCTTCGAATCCTTTCCGTCTTGACCGCTCTGAAGCCGCTACCGCCGATCAGGACCACGATTACACCCCCGAGCAACAAGCCTTTCACGGCGGCCTGATGGACTCGTTCCCGCAATTCACCGGAACCCCCGGCCCTCCGCCTACCGGGCAGTCAACCAATGGCCTTGTCATGGGCTACTATGACGGCAACACCGTAACCGCGCTCTGGAACTATGCCCAGCGCTATGCCATGAGCGATAACTCCTACGGCACCAACTTCGGTCCCTCGACCCCGGGCGCCATCAATCTGATCGCCGGCCAGACCAACGGTGTCACCGATCAATCCAATGCCGGCGGTGATGTCATCGACGACGGCGCGGGGGGCACCACGTTGATCAGCGACGCAGACCCGATCGGTGACAAGTGCTCCACCACCACCGGTGCACTCGTGCAGTTCGGCGGCCAGAACATCGGCGACCTGCTCAATGCTCGCGGTATCAGCTGGGGATTCTTTGAAGGCGGCTTCAATCTGTCGGTCACCAACCCCAACGGAACCACCGGCTGCAAGCGCTCCAGCATGTCCAAAGCCGTGGGTACTCCGAAGGCTGACTACATCCCGCACCACCAGCCCTTCCAGTACTACAAATCGACTGCCAATCCCAACCATCTCCCCCCGACCTCAGTGAACTTGATCGGCGTCGATGGTGACCAGGCCAACCACCAATACGACCTCTTTGACTTCGGCGCAGCGGTAAGGGCTCACAACATGCCTGCCGTAAGCTTCCTGAAGGCTCCTGGCTACCAGGATGGGCACGCCGGCTATTCGACTCCGCTCGACGAGCAGTACTTCATCGTCACCATGATCAACTTCCTTCAGAGCACTCCCGAATGGAAGTCCACGGCTGTCATCATCGCCTACGATGACTCCGACGGATGGTACGACCACCAGATGGGTCCCATCGTCAACCAGTCCCAGACCGCCGCCGATGCCCTGACCGCTCCCGGCCAGTGCGGCAGCAGCGCCAACACCGCCCTCGCCGGCGTCAGCGCCGAACACGCCCAGGGACGCTGCGGCTACGGCCCGCGCCTTCCCCTCATCGTGATTTCTCCCTACGCGAAGGGCAACTACGTCGACCACACCGTCACCGATCAGTCCTCCATCCTTCGCTTCATCGAGGACAACTGGCTCGGCGGCCAGCGCATCACCGGCTCCTTTGACGCGCTCGCCGGAACCCTCAATGGCATGTTCGACTTCAAGAGCCCGTCCAACTCCGGCGAATACCTGCTCGACCCCGTCACCGGCCTCGTCACCACCAACCAGGGCGGCGCCCAGTAAACATCAAACCCATGCACGAAAGGGTAGCGGCCCCGTGCTGCTACCCTTTTTCTTTCAGGAGAACCACCCCGCTTGAAGTCCCTTCCTCAGCTCACCCGCCGCACCTTCCTCACCTCCAGCCCCCTCGCCCTCGCCGGATTTGCACTGAGCCCCGACCTACACGCCCAGCCCAAATCCCCGATACTCGACCCCACCACCCTCGCGCCCTTTGTCGACCCGCTGCCCATCCCCGCCATCGCGCAGCCCGCCGGAACCCGCCCCGATCCTGACAACCCCAAACAGCAGATACCCTTCTACCGTCTCCCCATCGCCGAGACCCCCATCAAGCTCCACCGTGATCTGCCTCCCACCCGCATGTGGACCATCGGCGGATCATTCCCCGGCCTGACCCTCGAATCGCCCATCGCCCAGGGCATGATCGTCGAGTGGCAAAACCGCCTGCCCTCCCGCCATCTCTTCACCATCGACCACTCCCTCCACGGAGCAGAGAAGACCACCCCCGACGTCCGCGCCGTCATCCACCTCCACGGAGGCCGCACCCCCGCTGCCAGCGACGGATACCCTGACGACTGGACCCTCCCCGGCCGATCCCCGAGCAACTCACAGACCTGCCACTACCCCTCGCTCCAGCACGCCGCGACGCTCTTCTATCACGACCACACCATGGGCATTAACCGCCTCAACACCTACGCCGGAATGCTCGGCCTCTGCATCCTCCGCGACTCCCGCGAAGACGCCCTCCGCCTGCCCACCGGCCCCCACGACATCCCGCTGCTAATCTGCGACCGCATCCTCCGCGCCGACGGCCAGCTCGACTACCCCGTCTCCGAAAAGCCCGGCGAAGTCTGGGTCCCCGAGGTCTTCGGAGACGCCATCCTCGCCAACGGCAAGCTCCTGCCCCACCTCGACGTCGAGCCCACCCTCTACCGCTTCCGCCTCATGAACGGCTCCAACGGACGCTTCTTCCGCTTCTCCCTCCGCAACCAGGCGCCCTTCCACGCCATCGCCTCCGACCAGGGACTCCTCGCCGCACCCGTCCCCCTCCGCCGCATCACCCTCGCCCCCGCCGAACGCGCCGACATCCTCATCGACTTCAGCTCCATGCCCGGCGAGCACATCGAGCTCATCAGCGACAGCTTCTCCATCCTGCAATTCCGCGTCGCACCGGCAAACAACAAAGCCGCCATCCTGAGCGAACCGCCCAGCACAAGCAAGAACGATGTCATCCTGAGCGACCCTGAACGAAGTGAAGGGGAGGACCTGCGTCTAAAGGCACCTGCCACCCCGAGCGAAGCGTCAGCGGTGCCAATTGACCTGCTCCTCACAAGTCCCGAAGGGACGAAAGAATCCATAGCGCGGCACGGAAGTGCCGGGTACCAGAACGCAGAACTTCTCGAGTCCCGCCAGGGACGACACATCGCCACGAGCCGCGATGGGATGGTGAAACGAACGGCGGGAATTGAAAATCCGAGCCCTGAGCTCTGTGCTCTGAGCTCTGCGTCAGAGTCGACGCACCTGCTTCTTCCACGGAACCGCGTGCCCCATGTCCCGATTCTGGGACATGGGTTGGCGGCGCAAATCCCCACCACCCTTCACGACACTCCCCGCATCCCCGAGTCCGCCGCCGTCCGCACCCGCCGCTTCACCCTCGACGAGCGCATGGACATGATCCAGCACTCCATGGGCATGCTGCTCAACAACACCCCGTGGCACGCCCCCATCACCGAAAAGCCCGTCCTCCACACCACGGAGATATGGGAGCTCGTCAACCTCACCGACGACTCCCACCCCATCCATTTACACTTGGTCCGCTTCCAGATCCTCGACCGCCGTCCCTTCGATACCTTCGAATATCAGTCAAAGGGAACGCTGCATTTCTTCGGACCCGCCCGTCCGCCCGCGCCTGAAGAAATGGGATGGAAAGATACGGTGCGCGCCGACCCCGCCATGGTCACCCGTATCATCATCCCCTTCGACGGATACGCCGGCTGCTACGTCTGGCACTGCCACATCTTGGAGCATGAAGACAACGAAATGATGCGCCCATTCGAGGTGCTTGTCCGATGAGTTGCTTGGCGGATAAGCACTTCGATGCACTTATTCCGAGTCCAATACTAGACTCGTCTGTTTTTACTTGCTCTGCTTCTCGTGCCCGACGATTTATCCAGATAGTTAGTTAGCGCGCCCACAAAATATCCCATGGTGCTGGTCACTAGGTTCGGGATCACGTCTGGAACACGACGATCTGGATGCCACAGCCATGCCACGATCATAAATAGGAGGCTGACAATCAAGACACTTGCAATTACGCGATTAATAGTTAAGATCACTGTCGCGGTAGTCGCGTGCTTAATGTCCGGAATCTCATCGATTACTTCAAGACCGGCATGCCGCATATCAGAAGTCGGTTCGATGGAGGGATACTCCGCAGCCTCTCGCGAGATGAACGTATGCCGCAGAAAACGTTTGATCATAACCAACTGGGGTTCGTCTCCCAGATTCTCTTTGGTCCATCACACGTCAATATATAGGCATTTAGAAGGTCTCTACCTATCAGACCATAGTGTTTGTCATTGGCGATGACCCATTGATTCTGAAACCTGATTCCTCCGATCTTGATGTCAACAAGCACCTTTTTGTGCCGCTGTGTTTGGCCATTACCCCATGCTATTTGGCAAGTCTGATAATCCAACGGCTCCATGCGCTCAATGAGCTTGCGCGGTATCGCACTAATCGTGGCAGCGGTATCAACTACACAAACAAATTTCACTCTTAGTCTGTCATTTGTGGGAGAAATTGCTTCGATTTCGATCTCCGGTGCAGGCAGCACCGCCGACTGGGTATTACCATAAGAAAGCATTAGTCCTCCACATCGAAGGGCGTTGGTATATCGAAAATGTTCTCTTCTTGCTCGACAGTAGTCACAAAACGGCTCTCATTCGGATACTGTTTCCGCATCAACTCGACTGCGTTTTGAAGAGTATCGCTCACGCACACAAGTCGACCATGGACAATACCGACGGCCTTTCCCAGATGTGAATTCCGCCATTCGCTATCCGCGATCAGTCTATTGAATGTAAGGATATTGTCGTCTGCCTCGATCTCCCCTGCAGCCGCTGTGCCGGTGAACCCCCACTCAGCCGCTTCATTGAGAAGGGCGTGATTAATTCTGCCTGTTTCCCAATCGATCAACGGGGGTTCTCCCTCTCTGGATCTCCTTATGTGGAGATCGATGACCTCCCGAGTTCTTCTGATCACACGTTCTTGGTGCCTTAGCAAGGCACTTGCAACAACGGCTAAATCCTGTCTTGGGTTTTCAGTTTTCGGCTGAATGAAATCCGCATGCAGTCGTTCCGCGCGGCGGCGCAGCACCGGCGTCTCCACGTACTGCGAATAAATGCACACAAATGTGTCGCGGTCGAGTTCCTTCAAGCTCTCTAGGACGTCGAGCCCGACGTTAGCCGTATGGATCTGAACATCGAGCACGAACGCTCTAACGCCCTCATCGATGGCTAGTGCGACAGCTTCCTTTTCGTCGCGAATCGTCTTGGGTTCGAAGCCAAACATGCCCAAGGCGGCATCGACTAGATCAGCGATATAGCTGTCGTCTTCAAGTATGCCGACCACGCGTTGTTTAGTAAGCGCTATAGCAGGAATTAACATTGGGCTCTCTAATCGATCCGAAGTCGGGACAGCGGCAGCTTAATCGTAAAGGATGATCCCTTGCCAACAGTAGACTCTAGATCTATGACTCCGTCGTAGTTTTGTACGATCCCTCGTGTGACATAGAGTCCAACGCCTGATCCGTTTTCATATTGAGTAAAGCCATACTTATAGATAGCTTCCCGGTCTTCGTTTCGAATGCCGATACCATTGTCCGTGACTGTGATCTCAAGCATGTCTCTTCTATTTTGCTTAGACACTCCGGTGTGAATTATGATCTTGCCGTTGCGCTGTCGAGCTTTCTCAATCGCCCTTATTGCGTTCGTCACGAGGTTGACAATGACATCCCTGATTTCGGCTTCGCTCGCTTCTATGTCGGGAATGTCGGGAGACAAATCCAATTCACACTGAATTCGCTTGGTTTTTAGCTCCCGACCGTAAGCCTTTGCCACCGCGTGCGCAATGTGATTGACATTGAGTTGGGAATGCGACACGCTCGCAAACTGATCTAGAATGTTGTTAACTTCTAGTGAGATAGACTTTATTTGTTCGTCGAGTACCCGTCCTGGTCGTCCGCCTACGTCCTTATAGATACTCTCAAGCGATGATCTGAGCTTTACCAGGAAACGCTTATGACTGTGGCGCAGTTCCGTAATAACTCGATCATGCCCTACGGCGCGCGATGCACTGAGATTCCTTGCCTGTTCGTCAGATATTTGCTGGTCGTCAAGGTGTAGTGCACCGACCTCGTTGAATACTTCGCTTAGCTCCGCCAGGAGAAATGCGATGTTCTTAAGAAAGCTATATTCGTTCTCATCGAATAAATGACGATAACCCGTATAGAGCGACAACGTGCCCAAGGTACGCTGCTTTACAAGTAGAGGAAAGCACGCAAAGGACCTGAGGGAGTTCTCGATTATCCATTCCGGATGCGCAAATTGACTAAGCTTCGACTGGATGTCTTCGACGATTTCCGGCTCCCCCGTTGAAAATACGCGGGAATAAATCGATTTCTCAGTTGATGGGCTTTCTTGGCGGGATCCCCAGGAAATGCTGTCCCCTGCCCTCGCAATGATCTCAAGGTTGTCGTGCGTGGTGCCTATCCGGATGATGCATGCCTTGTATGAAGCTAACGGGCCGGTCAATTCGCTGGCTATGGCTTCGTATGTCGACTGCGGCTCCTCATGCTCCGAAAATGGCAGCGTTGCGGCTTTGCTTATCCGTGCCAATAGGGAAAGGCGGTCGTTGTTTCTAAGAATGGTGATCGCGGCGGCCGTCGTAATGCCAATCAAGGACAACCAGTAAATGTCGATGTCCGAAAAGCCCGACTCACCACACCGATCATTGGAGGGATCAAGTTTATTGATGACTTCAAGAACCCCGTAAGTGTGATTGCGGCCGTTTAAAGGAACTGCTGCCGCACACGTTAATTTGCCCAGCATGTCAGAGTATCGAGCACGCGTGTCAGGCTTCAAGCGTTCGCTAGACAAGTCATTGATCAATAGTGGCTGACCGAAGTTAGAGCCTCCCGCTGGAACTACTACTCTGCCTGTGAAGCTTTCGCCGGGCGAGTACTGCTCGGAGTCGTACCAACCTGGCGGCAGGGGATCTCCGTGCCGATCCTGTCCATCGATTGTATTTCTGTCGAGGAGTCCGACCTTTGAGAGTAAGAAAATAGAGCATACTTGCGCTCGTACTCGCAATCGAGCTAGTCGAACGCTGCAATTGAGAAGTTCCTCCAGAGTTCGGCACTGCCGAAGCAGATTCCAGGTAGAGAAGAGTTCCGCGAAGCTTCCGGGCCCTATTTGCAAAGGCACGAGTTGAGCTTCAGCCATACACCTAATCCTCGCAACCGAATTGGTACGATTAGGGGAGGTACGAGATAAGGATCAAATTTTCCTTCACTCAATGGACAATCGTCAACGACAATCTGTGTTGGCCGTTGATGCTTCATTGCAGTTCGGCAACGGATTGTGCGTTGGTTACTCTCCTGCCCGTCAACAGTGGATCTGCGTCCCATTGCAGCCCACGTAGGCTGGAGTGAAACAGTTTTATGCTTCGCCAACGCGAGACCCGGTAGAGCGCGAGCTTTAGCCGCGCGAATAAGGGCCGACTCGCAGGACCGCCCCTCTCGCGGCCATCGGCCGGAGCGTCGCCGCAAGCGAAACGACTGGCACGTTTCGAGCCTTATGCCTCTTCCCTTGAAGTCACCCAACAGAGACAAGAGGCCCGGCTGCAATCGCAGCCGGGCCTCTTGTTTACAGCCCCTGGCGGATGGATACTACAGCTCTAAACCCGGCTAAACCTGCTCGCGAAAAATACCCCTCGCTGCATTTTCCTGCACCGGAACTGCAAAGAAGACCCGGCACCCACGCGGCCGGGCCTTCTTTTTTCGAACCGCCCCACGCGGCGGTCGAACTCAAACTCTCTGCGCCGCCTAACCTGCCTGCGCCAGAAACTCCACCGCCTCGCATTCGCGGCACTTCGCCCTGTGCATCAGCATGGCGGCAAGAGCCACCTCCACGCGCCACGCCACATCCTGCGGAACTCCCGCGCCGGCCAGAATCACCGCATCGCGCGCCGCCGCCAGAAATCGGATCGCAAGCAAACTCCCCGTCTTGCAGAAGAGCGCCCCATTGTCGAAAATTATCGGGTCATTCAGATTCACCTGCCTATTGTCCGCGAAACCGCGGAAATCTCTGTGACAACCTTTGGCTATCTTTCGGTCAGAATTGTGAAATAAATTGACAAACCACTTCCCTGGCCGACAATTTCCCTCAACCCGCTAAAATAGCAGTAGGGATAAAAGAAGTCCGCAGCCGCAGCTTTCAAATTTAGGCACAGCCGAGGCCTTCCTTCTTACGCCCGAGGACTTACTCCAACTCTTTTAGAATCAATCGGTCTCGGGTAAGCATAATGATATGAATCGATTACAGTCGGTGATTCCTGTTGCCCTGAGATTGGTGCAAATCCGCATTGTTAAGTCCTTTGTTATCTATGAACAACCGATAAGTGCTTTCATATGTATGAAGTAGCGACTACATCCAGCTTAACCAGCATGGAATCTATGAGTTGCAGAGTCGGAACCGGAAATAGGGGGGAGGGGGGGGTTTACCCCCCCTCCTTCCCGAAATGGAAATCCCGGAAGTAGAGCCTCGAAGTGGAGCCGAAGTAGATAGAAGTAGAGGTAGATAGTAGATACTGTCTCTTCGGAGACATGCCTTGTCCTCATCGCCCACCGCTGCCGTCCTCGGCAAACTAGGACTCCCCGCCCCCATCGCCGAGCTCTCCCAAAAATCCTGGGACGCCATCATCGTCGGCGCCGGCCACAACGGCCTTGCCTGCGCCGCCTACCTCGCCCGCGCCGGCAAGCGCGTCCTCGTCCTCGAGGCCCGCGACCGCGTCGGCGGAGCGTGCACCATCGAGGAGCCCTTCCCCGGAGTGCGCATGTCCCCCTGCGCCTACCTCGCCGGCCTCCTCCACCCGCTGGTGATCGAAGAGCTCGACCTCCCTGCCCGCGGCTTCCAGTGGACGCCCGCCGTCAACGGCCTCTTCGTCCCCTTCCTCGACGGATCAAGCGTCCAGCTCTGGGACGATGACGAGCGCTGCGAGGCCGAGATCCGCAGCTTCTCCCCTCAGGATGTGCAGGGCTGGCGCGCCATGACCGACGTTATCCGCCGCCTCCGCAACGCCCTGCGGCCCGCCGGCGAACGCGACCTGTGGATCGGCGACCCTCCGACGGAGGCCGAGATAGACCAGCGTCTCGGGTCTGACGCCGAAGCACGCCACGTCCTCTACGACTGGTCCATGGCCGAGTTCGTGGAGCACTATCTCACTGACGAGCGACTGCAGATCGCCCTGCTCGGCCAGGGTGTGATCGGTACCAACGCCAGCCCCTTCGACCCGGGCACGGCCTCCATCCGCTTCCACCACGCCTCCGGCCGCCTGGGCGGGATGCCTGGTATGTGGGGATACGTCAAGGGCGGCATGGGTATGGTCTCCTTCTACCTGTGCGACGCCGCCCGCGAGGCCGGAGCGGTAGTCGCCACCGGCCTCCCCGTCGCCCGGATCATACCGGGGGTGGGTGTCCAGCTTGCCGCCGGCGAAAAAATCACCGCGCCAGTCGTGATCTCAAACGCCGATCCCCGCCGCGCCCTCGCCATGCTCGACAACGCCGCCGATCCAGCCTGGCAGACTCAAGTCGAATCCGTTCCGATGGAAGGCTGCACCGTCAAGCTCAACGTCCTGCTGCGCGAGCTGCCGAACTTCACCTCGCGGCGGGGCACCCTCGAGCCTCACCACTACGGCCAGATCAACGCCCCGCTCACTAAGTTCGAATGGAAAGATGGATTCTCCGCAGCTCGGCGAGGCGAACTCCCCGATCAGCTCTGGTGCGAGCTCTATTTCCAGAGCGTGCACGACACGACTGTCTCGCCCGCCGGACAGCACACCATGAGCATCTTCGCGCAGTACGTGCCGTACGCCTTCGGCAGCGGCTCATGGGACACCCGACGCGCCGAGGTCCAACGACTTGCCCTCGACTCCCTCGGGCGCTTCTGCTCCAATATCCCCGCGACCGTGCTCGACGTGCAAGTCCTCGGCCCTCCTGACATCGAGGAGAAGGTAGGCCTAACAGGAGGTCATATCTTCCAGGGCGAATGCCTTCCGCCGTACATGTGGTCACGCCGCCTCTCTGCTCGCACGCCGATGCACGGAGTCTATCTCTGCGGAGCCGCGACGCATCCGGGCGGCTCTGTCGTCGGCATCAACGGCCGCAACGCCGCTCTAGCAGTGCTATGTGACCTTGGATAGCTACTTTGCCGGATACTTCTTCGTATCCCCGGTGCGCGAGTTGAGCACATCCAGCTGCCCATTCGGATAGGCTGTGACCTTGAAGTAGTTGCCGGTGTCCGGACCCTGCAGATTGGCGATGCGCGCGGCGTCCACGTTGTGCGCATCGCCGCCTTCCTCAGAATAGTGCAGTTGCCACAGGTCATCGAGGCCTGGAGCCTTGCGCACCGTATCCAGAACCGAAGGTGAGCCGCCCTTCTTGGCCCCGTTGTCCATGATGGCCACACGTGGCGCAATGGCGTCGACCAGGGCAGGGCTGCTGCTCTGGTTCCATCCATGATGCGAGACTACGAGGAGATCGACATGCCCGATCTTGTTCACCGGACACATCAGCTCCATTTCCTTGTCCCAGGTCAGGTCTCCGAGATCAAGGATGCGCAGCTTGCCATAATTGATGATCACGCCGAGCGATCGTGAGTTTTCAGTCTGGTCAGCTGGGCGTTTTTCGGAGGCTGCGCAATACTGGTTGGTCGAGCCGCCACCGGGCAGGGGCTGGGAAATCAGCCGGCCATCCGCACTGATCACGGTCACGTTCAGGCCGGGTATGGGCAGCTTATCGCCGGGACTGGGGACGATGTGTCCATAGTGGCCGTCGGAGAGGACATGCTGATATGCCTCGGCGACCTTGACGGTGGTGGCATCGCCGGTCTCTCGATTCGGCCCGTGATCGATGAACGTCCCGACGGGGATTTTTGCAACCAGCTGTGGCACTCCCCCGGTGTGGTCGATGTGGTAGTGGGTCAGCAGGACGTAATCGATACGCTGGAGGCCGGCCAGCTTCGCCGCAGCGACGATGCGATCAGCGTCGCGGCCGGCGTTTCCGGGCCATCCGGTGTCGATGAGCAGGGAGTGCTTGTCCGGTGTAACGAAGAGGGTGGACTGGCCGCCTTCTACGTCAATGAAGTAGATCTGCAAGGCGGCGCGCGGCGGTGGAGCGATGCCAAAGGCTGATCCGGCAAATGCCAAGGCACACACAGACAGTAGAGCTGTGATCATTCTCTGAACGCGAAAAGCCATAGCCAGCAATGTAACCCGGGAGGGATACGTTGCGCCAAGGGGGTGGTGTGCTGCCGGGACCTGGACGGGGGTACCCCCCTCCCACTAGATGTTGTTACTCATTCATTCTAATGGGTTTAAGAAGCTGGTTGCCGCTATTTAATAGACATAAAAGGAGTTACATGTACGTAATAGATTCTAAATGACTTAGCCGCTGATTTCTGGGCGCGATCACCGAGCGGTCTGTAACCGATTGATTAGGAATTACTTATTTGTAATCGATTGACTATGAAGGGGTTAGTAGGCATAAGAAAAGCCCGGCGGCGACGGGCTTTTTCTACTTCCTAATATCTATTTTAGCGGGTTGGGGGAAATTGTCGGCCAAGAAAGGCAGGGATTAGGGATTAGGGACTACAAAGGCGCGGGTCGCTTCGGCTGCGCCTACGCTCGGGCCTTCGGCAGAGAGGTGCGGTTCTCCACCCCACGGACGAAGACCTGTCCGCCGGGACCCCCGGCGTGCGGACCGGTCCTTCATTCGCAGGGCTGAAGCCGTGCGCTTCTACCGGCCTCGCGCGGCGAGGCTCTCAACTGCCGCACTCAAGCCAACAACGGGCTTGAATGGGCCGCCATCGAAAAGCAGGGATCAGGGCACTGGGATCGAGCATCAGAGGGGCGGCAGCTTCGGCTGCAATCGGAATCTTCATAACGAAGAAGGAGACGGAGCATGAAAATTTTGCAGGTGCTAACCTCGCACGATCAGCTTGGCAATACAGGCCGTAAAACCGGTTTCTGGCTTGAAGAAGGTGCGGCTCCCTATTTCGTTTTCAGAGATGCTGGTGTCGATGTCACGCTAGCGTCTCCGAAGGGCGGGCAGCCTCCCATCGATCCAAAGAGCGACGAGCCGGAGAATCAGACCCCGGCGCAGGTACGCTTCAAGAAGGATGCGGAGGCGATCAAGGCGTTTGCCAACACAGTAAAGCTTGCGGACGTTCAAGGCGGCAGACTTCGATACTGTGTTTTATCCGGGCGGGCACGGCCCCATGTGGGACCTGGCGGAAGACCCTGTGTCGATCGCTCTCCTCGAATCGTTTTACAGTTCGGGCAAGCCGATTGCTCTGGTATGCCACGCGCCCGGGGTGCTTCGCCATGTCAAGTACAAGGGCGAGCCGCTGGTGAAGGGGAAGCACGTAACCGGCTTTACCAATGGCGAGGAAGAAGCGGTAGGACTCACCAAGGTTGTGCCCTTCCTGGTTGAGGATGAGTTGCTGCGTCTCGGCGCCATCTTTGAGAAGAAGGCGAACTGGCAGCCTTTTTCCATCACGGATGGGCACCTCGTCACCGGTCAGAATCCAGCATCATCGACTGTGACGGCTCAGGCGCTGATTGAAACTCGTTACTTCGGCAGTGCCAGCTTAGAGCCTTTCAACTATCCCACTCAAGCCAACACCCGGCTTGAGTGGGCCGAATCGCCCTAGATCATCTTAATTTCTACAAGTATGAGAGGAATCCCTGAGGAAGAGCCTGGGAGATTTTTGCTGCGGCGATGATTCTCTGGAGCACGGTAGGATTCATCGGGAAGTTCATCTTCACGTGGCCGTCTGCTATCAGTTTCGCGAGATTGGCACCTTCTTGAACTCCTACCTTTCGAGCGTCACCAAAACTTACGTAAGTCTTTTTTCGTATCCATTGGTGGTCTCCGACACTCAGTTCGCAGTCTTCCCGCTCGGAATAGATCCGTAGTAAAGTTCACAATGATGTATTCACCGTCGCAATGGCTTGCAGGATCGGAGATAACCACCCAGAGGTGGCTTCCTGGCCCTAAAAGAAAGGTGTCGCCTAGCTGCATTTATTCAGTAGTTCGCGAATAAGAAATTGAGAAGACGGATCTCCTCATTCGCCTCTTCCAGTTCTCGAATTTCTTCTTCACTCTTGTCAGCTAGGCGCAATATGGTGCTGGGATCGATCGGAATGGAACTACGTCCCGGATCCTTCCACTCCGGACAGTTCTTGTGTAGCCAGTCGGCGATACTCCCGCGAATCCCGTCAATGGTGTTTCGCGCTTCCTCTAATACTTGAATTTCTCTCTTAGAAAGCACTCCAAAATCTGGATTCTTTCGGAGCGTTACTGCATAGGAGTCTCCGCGTTCGATCACGTTTTCCCATTTGATTAAATCGCTCTCTCCTCCTTGCCCCTTCAACAAGTCATAAATTCGGCTCACGATAGGGCCCTTTTCAAGCGAAGCTAATTTATCGCCGGTTATCGATTGACCCCAACGAATCAGGGCTGTTCGATCGGCGAAATAAAGCTTCTTTACTAAGGGAAAGAGATCTTCCGATCCGCCAGCCTTAGAGATGAGGTAGGCCGAAGAAGCGATAGCCTTGTCGATGTTGAAATTCAAAAGCATAGGAAAAGAAAAGGCGAAGATATCTCCTGTCACACATAATAGCAAAAAGGCGGTCGTTTTTAAAAAGGGTAATCATCCCTGTCACGACCTCTCCGTAATACTTGACTCAGTGCGGAAAGCAAACGCCTGTGCAGGGCGGGCGGCCGCTCCTGCGAGGTATCGCTATTTAGTGCTAAGGGTTTGCGCTTCTATCGCTGTGCGGCTGACGAGTGGGGAGTGCGGCTCCTTTACAGTTTCCATGGCGCAGCGCTTCGCGGATACTGCCGCAGCATGGCCTCCCTCGCTTCTGCCTCGCTTTTTCCGATGTCCTATAGAGGTCAACAGTCGAAGCCCTTCGATTTTGCGTTCGCTGCGTGCCCGAAGCACCACCATCAGTCTTCTCGCTTCTCAAGTGTGAGAGTGAGTTCCGGGACAGCAGCGCTCATAAGCGTGGTTCCTTTGTTTTGCTATCGCCATTAATGCTTGATTTGGGTCCAGTGAAGGCCAAGAACGCTGCGCTTCCGTATACTAGGTGACCCCACAGTGTTGCACCTTCTGGCCCGTCAATCCTCCGAAACCAGTACGTGAAAACATTCTGCCCGAAGTCTTCCCTTTCTCCAGAGATGGCTTGTTCCCAAAGTCGCTGAAGTTGAGCAGTTATGTCAGAAGTAGCAAGGTAAAAACCGTCGAGGGCATAAACCTTACACCTGTGTGCGTCATCGAGCCTCTCGCCAAGTTTGTGACGGTAAAGCCCGCAGGTCGTTCTTTCGATTACCTTGGAAAGTCGCTTTAGGTCAGCACGGTAGGACATTCCCTGTCCTACATAAATGCCAGAAGGGGAGAACAGAGCAACATCCTCGGTGGAGCTAATAAGTGCTTGAGCGAAGCGACGTTTGGCAGGCTTGGTGAGGGACCGAAGTGCAGAATCTCTTGCCGTTTTTGCCGATGAATTTTCGGCTGTGTCACTCTTCATCGATATCATGCGCACAAAGTATTCATCATCGAGCGATTGACTTGTCCGGCACGGCTCGCAGCATGGTACGGTGACCAGGTTAGGTCGTGGTTTGCCGAAGAGGCCCTTAGGAGGAACGTGGTCCCTTGTTGTGCCGTCGCGCTCACCGCAGTAGGTGCAAATTGGAGCTCGACGGCGTTGGGTCGAAGTGTTTTTGGCGTCTGAGAACATCTCGCTTCGTTAGTTTATAGGGCCCATTGCGGCATACTTGCGTCTCCGCTCTGCCCGCAGGAAGATAGCCACGCCGATTCCGATCAAGACCGCTGTCGAGATGAGGACCTTGGCGACGGCGAGGAGTTTGTGGGGCTCGTCTTCTCCGGGGATCACAGACAAGACGATCGTCAGGCCGGTGGAGAGGAATCCGATGATGGCGAGGGCGGTGGCGACGGGGCGGCCTCCGGGGACGCGGATGGTATCGGGCGGGACGGGACGATTCTGTAAACGAATCTGGGATGCGAACAGAAACAGGTACGGAATGAAGTAGGCGATGATCGACATCGCTACCAGAACGTCATAGGCTCCGCGGACGGTGGTGCCGGCCTGGCTGAGGAGGGCGACGATCATGCCGGCGAGTCCGTAGGTTCCGATGGCGACCCAGGGAGTTTTGAAGCGGGGATGGATGTGTCCGAAGACGGGCGGGAAATAACAATCAATGCCAGCTACAAATGGCAGGCGCGATGTTGAGGACAGATAGGCGGCGGCTCCTCCGACGGCGTTGAGGCCAAGCAGAAGGGCGATGGGCGCGGCGAGCCAGATGAGGTGGAGGCGCGTGCAGAGGGTCATCATGCCGCGCATGAATCCGTCGACGCCGTGGACGGCGTCGGAGGGGAGCGCGACGAGGAGCGCGGCGGTTCCGGCGATGTAGGCGACGGCGAGGATGGTTCCGCCGGCGAGCAGGGCGCGCGGGATGATGCGGCGGGGGTTGGCGATCTCCTCGCCCATGAAGGAGCCGGCCTCGCAGCCTCCGAAGGCGAAGAAGATGGTGGACCAGAAGATGGCGTTCTTGAGGCTGGGGCGCGGGATGAGTTCGTGGAAGGCGAAACTGGTGGCTGATCCGTGGTGTGCCCAGGAGATGACGGCCAGGACGATGAGGATGGAGATGGGCACGATGCTGCCGAGAGTGCAGACGTTGTTGAGCCACTTGCCGGCGTTCACTCCGATGATGTTCATGAGGGTGATGAAGGCGAGCCAGGCGAGGGCGAAGATGAGGAAGTAGCGGGCTTCGGTGGCGAAGTGCGCGCCGTGTGAGCCGAAGGCGAAGAGGACGGAGCCCGCTCCGAAGTAGAGGACGGCGGGAAAGTAGGGCAGGTTGGACATCATGTAGGTCCAGGCGGCGATGAAGCCGGAGAAGTCTCCGTAGGCTTCGCGGGTCCAGACGTAGAGGCCGCCTTCGGCGGGGTATCGCGAGGAGAGCTCGAGGACAGAGGCGGCGAGCGGGATGAAGAATCCGAAGAGAGCGAAGAGCCAGACGGTGATGGTGCTGGCTCCGGCGGCGGCAGCGGTGGCGACCCAGCGGACGGAGAGTCCGCTGACGATGTAGAAGAGGGTGAGATCGCGAAAGTTGAGGGCGCGCTTCAGGCCGAGGGGCGTTGGTGCGGCGGGGTCTCGAGGACAAGGAGGCGCGGTGGACATCGGGCTTCAGCGCAGCATACCTGAAGGGTGGAGAATCGCGAAGAAGAATGCGTGAGGGGGAGACCTCGTCGCAGAAGCCAGCTCAATGCCCCGCAAGATACCAGGGAATATTGATGACGAGAATTCGCTGATTTCCCTTCACCAACAAAAGCACCTTGAGCAGATTTGCGCGCTGGTTGTGGAGCAGATTCTCCCACCAATGGCTCACGACCAATTCGGGCACAAGCACGGCGATCTGGCGGTGCTCGTTGGTCTTCTCCTGTTGCAGGACGAAGTCAATCACAGGAGCGAGGACGAAGCGGTAGGGCGACTTGAGGACGGTGAGCTTGGGAACAGCGAGTCCCGCCCGATGCAGAGGCTCGGCCACGTTCTTCTCCCACACGTCGCAGATGCTTGCCTCGTCGTTGCCGGTGTCGACGTGAACGGCGATGATCTCCGGCGACATGCCCAGGGCGAATCGGAGAGCCTTTTCGGAAAGATGGCTCCAGCGGTCGAGGGGGATGATGACAAGCGGCGGCTTGATGTTGTCGATGCTCAATGGGCGGGGATTGTCGGTGTCCCGCTCGACGTGCGCATAGTGCCGCTTCACCATGGTCATGAGCAGGATCATCAAGGGGACAAGCAGGGCGGTCACCCAGGCGCCATCATGGAATTTGGCGACGAGCACGACGAGCGTCGTGATGCCGGTGGCGAAAGCGCCCAGGCCGTTGACGGCCATGCGCAGCCGCCAGCCGGGTTCCCGGTTCCGGAGCCAGTGCACGACCATGCCGGCCTGGGAGAGAGTGAAGGCCAGAAAGGCTCCGATGGCGTAGAGGGGGATGAGGCGGTCAGTGACGCCTCCGAAGAGAACAAGCAGCAGGCCGGTGAGGGTGACGAGAGCGGCGATTCCATAGGAGTAGAGCAGGCGGCGGCCGCGGACGAAGAAGACGTGAGGCAGATAGTCGTGCAGCGCGATGGAGCGAGTGAGACGCGGGAAGTCGGCGAAGGCGGTGTTGGCGGAGAGCGAGAGGACAAGCAGGATCGATGCGATGGTGACCCAGTAGAAGACGCCGTGTCCCATGACGGCGTTGGTCAGCTGCGAAAGGACGCTCTGGTAGCCGGGGCCTTCGGGGTTAGTGGCTCCGATGCCGTACCAGCGGCACAAAAAGGCGATGCCCGCGAGGAGGATGATGAGCAGCGCGATGATGATGGTCAGCGTGAGCTTGGCGTTCTTTGTGGTCGGCTCGCGAAAGGCTTTGACTCCGTTGGAGACGGCTTCGACTCCGGTCATGGCGGTGCAGCCGCTGGCGAAGACTTTGAGGATCAGCCAGAGGGAGAGCGCGGCTGTTGCTGGCGGCAGCTTTGGCGGGGCGACGACGGGTGTAGGATGTCCGCCGGTTGTCAGGGTTTGAAAGATGCCGACTGCGATGACGATTAGCAGCGTACCCAGGAACAGGTAGGTCGGGATCATGAAGGCGACGCCAGTGTCGTGGACGCCGCGCAGGTTGATGACGGTGAGGATGATGAGAATCAGCAGGCAGAGGCCCAGCGTGTGCTTCTGCAGGCTGGGGACGGCGGAGATGAGGGCGCCGACTCCGGCGGAGATACCGACTGCGGCGGTGAGGATATAGTCGATCATCAGCGCGGCAGCGGCAAGGAGGCCGGGGCCTTTGCCGAGATTCTCAGTTGCGACGGTGTAGGAACCGCCGCCCTGCGGATAGGCCTCAATTGTCTGGCGGTAGGAGAAGTAGACGATCACCAGCAGGATGAGGATGGCCGAGGTGACAGGAACGATCAGGTGAACGCCGAGGAGTCCGAGCGGGATGAGAAGTGTCAACGCTGCTTCGGGGCCGTAGGCCGCGGAACTAAGGGCGTCCAGACCGAAGATGGGGATGCCGGCGACGGGGCCGACCTGCTCCCCGCGCTCTTCACTTGTGGCGAGCGGCTTTCCGAACAGCAGGTCGATAATCTTCATGCGAAGTCTGCGTTCCTGAGCAGATTTTCAGTCCAGTGCAACGCGAATCACTATAAATGCCAGTTTTGAATGTCCTGCCTGTGAACGAAGATGCTCAACCGTCGAGTTTGCGGGTGACGAGCCCGTTGAGGAGGGCCGGGTTTGCCTGTCCCTTCGAGAGCTTCATCACCTGACCGACGAAGAAGGCGGCGACGGTCTTCTTGCCTCCGCGATACTGCTCGACCTGCTTGGGATTGGCGGCGATGACTTCGTCGATCATCTTCTCGATGGCCGAGGCGTCGCTGATCTGCTGCGGCTTCTCGCGCTCGTAGACGATGCCGAAGTCTTCTCCGGTCTCGAAGGCGGTGTCGAAGAGCTGCTTGAGCTGCTTGCTGGAGAGCTTGCCGTCTTCGGCGAGGTCGGCGGCGAGGGCCATGCCCTGCATGGAGATGGGCGACTGGTCTACCTCCAGACCGCTCAGCTTCAGGCGGCTGGTGAGCTCGCTCTGGACGAGGTTGGCTACGCGGCGGGGGTTCTTCGCGGCGCGGGCGGCGGCCTCGAACTGGTCGGCGAAGGCGCGGGTGGCGGTGAGGGTGGCGGCGTCCTGCTCGGTGATGCCGTACTCGGCGATCATGCGGGCGCGGCGGGCCTCGGGCAGCTCGGGCAGCTTCGCTGCCACTTCGGCCTGGAAGGCCGGGGATGACGATGAGCGGCGGCAGGTCGGGCTCGGGGAAGTAGCGGTAGTCGTGGGCCTGCTCCTTCGAGCGCATGGAATACGTCCGGCCCTCGGTGGCGTTCCAGAGGCGCGTCTCCTGGACGACGCGGCCGCCGCTCTCGATGACCTCGACCTGGCGCTCGATCTCGTACTCGAGGGCGGAGCGGATGAAGCGGAAGGAGTTGACGTTCTTCACCTCGGCCTTGGTGCCGAACTTCTCCTGGCCGCGGGGGCGGACGCAGACGTTGGCGTCGCAGCGGAGGGAGCCTTCCTCCATGTTGCAGTCGCAGACGGCGGTGTAGAGGAGGATCTCCTTGAGGCGGGTGAGGTATTCGTAGGCCTCGTCGGGGGTGCGGATGTCGGGCTCGGAGACGATCTCTATAAGTGGTGTCCCGCAGCGGTTGAGGTCGATGTAGGTGCGCGTGGCGGAGTCGGGGAAGCCGTCGTGGATGCTCTTGCCGGCGTCCTCTTCCATGTGCAGGCGGGTGATGCCGATGCGCTTGGTGCCGTTCGGTGTCGGGACCTCGATCCAGCCATGCTCGGCGAGGGGCTTGTCGAACTGGGAGATCTGGTAGCCCTTGGGCAGGTCGGGATAGAAGTAATTTTTGCGGGCGAAGATGCAGCGCTCGCGGACCTGGCAGTTGAGGGCGAGGGCGGCCAGGGTGGCGAACTCGACGGCGCGCTCGTTGAGGACGGGCAGGGCTCCGGGCAGGCCGAGGCAGACCGGGCAGACGTTGGTGTTCGGGCTCGCGCCGAAGTGGTTGGCGCAGCCGCAGAAGGCCTTGGTCGCGGTGAGGAGCTGGACGTGGACTTCGAGTCCGATGACGGGTTCGTACTTGGCCAGAATGTCGGCGGGAAGGCTGGTTGCGGTGCTCATGCAGCCTTCAGTTTAGCAAGGAGCAGCCATTAGCCATTAGCCAATAGCCAAATAGCCATCAGCTCCGAGGGTAATGTTACCGCTTGTCGGCTACCCTACCCCCTCCCCCCTCCGAATCTGTAACTGTCTCATTCGGCGTTGTTTACGGAATAGGTCGATCATATCTGCCAAAGAATCAAACAGTTACAGGATCTATCAAGAAAATCAATGATTTAGCGCGTGCTGCTGGATGACGGGACAAAAAACACGAAAGCCCGGACGATACCGGGCTCTTCAATCTTCTATATGTGGCTCTTTAATCTCTATATCTATTGTAGCGGGTTCGGGATAATTCTCGGCCAGGTAACAGGAGGGCTCAGGAAACAGGGATCAGACGAAGAGCGGCCTGCGGCAGCAAGGTATGGTCCTCCGGACCGACTCTCTTATCCCCGGCCTGAAGGCCGGGGCTTCTACCTAGCCTCGCGTTGCGAGGCTGGATGTTAGAGGGTCATGCAATTGCACGTCCGAGAGAGGGCGGACGGGGCACCTGGGATGTGTGTCGTCCCTCCGGGACTCTGTCATTTAGAACGCCATCGTACCCGGCACTACCGTGCCGGGCTATAGGTTGTTCCGCCCTGCGGGCTGATTCGCGGTACTCCGTAATTGCGGAGCTGGTCCGGGAAATGCGGCCTGATTTCGCACCGCTCGGCAGGAGCGGCGCTGTCGCCTCAGGCGGGTTTCTTTGGGGACTGGTGGAAGCCGAGGAGGTTTCCTTCGGTGTCTTTGAATGCGGCGATGAAGCCCCAGCCCGGTCCGATTTCGGTTTTGGGGAGGGCGACGGTGCCTCCGGCGGCGGTGACTTTTGCCAGGGCGTCGTCGATGAGTCGACCTGGATGTAGTTCATGAAGGGCTGGCCGGGGTTCCGGCGGGGCATGAGTCCGCCGTTGATGCCGGTGTCTCCGTCTTTGGTTTCGACGAGCCAGTAGTCCATGTTCCAGGGGTCGGAGATCTTCCAGCCGAGGGCTTGTTCGTAGAACTTGGTGGCGCGCTGGACGTCGTCTGCGGGGATTTCAAAGTGAGCGATCGGGTTTGGCATGGCAGGAGAAGGATAGCGGATGGGAGGGTGGGTTGGGGAGGGATTGTGACGAAAGTGCCGAACGTATCTATTCGCCGAAAGCGCTAAGGCTTTTCCTTTCCACCTTGTTGCGCGGCGCGACTTTTGGTCGGATGTCCCTTCGTAGATTTCCGTGGTTGTATCGAAGGTGCGCCTGTGTCAGATAGTGATGTTTCGTCGCTGTGCAACGCTTCGAGAAATTCCTCTGGGGTATGCGCTTCTAAAATCTTTGGAACTATCCTAAGCTGCTGAGCGCGGCTTAGACTCTCGACCGAAATGGCAGTTTCCTTCCCTGAGTCATGTGGCTCCGATGATATGACAGTTCCACCGAAGAGAACTGCAACTCCGACGCCAGTGAGGACAAGATTTCTTAGTGCCTCGGTAAAGTCCTTGAGTTTACCTGGCCATTCCTGCGACTTATCAGCCTGTGATCGGACCTTTAGGTTTGGCTCAGTGGCCGATGGTTGACCAATGTCAATCGTGAGGCTGATCGGAACACCATTTTCTTTTGATATCTTGGCTAACTGCTCGATGAATCCCAACGAGGACGATTCGAATTCAGATCTGGTTTGGTGGGTTCGCGTTTGAAGAGTCGCTCGCGACAGGCTTGATCCACTTAGTTCCGGATATATTCTTACGACGGAGCATGCTGAGGCCTCTATCACTTGCGAAATCGCAAGGGATAACTGTCCGGCGCGGATAGGTTCTAAAGTAGGCGCATAAACATAAAACGGGAAAATTCGCCGTAGCGGAACATCGTCAAACGCAGGGGAAATGCTTTCAAGCAATATGTGCTCGTGTAAGGTATTCAGCTTTTCTTCAAGCGACTCTTCCCTGAGCGACGATAGTTGGCTGAGCCATGGGTCTAGTCCGGAGCCAGTTCGAAGTCGATGGGACATGAGATAGCGAAGTAATGTGTCCCGAGTATCAATGTTGCCTGTTAGACGGCGCTCCAGTGATTCGCTGAGGGCAGGAGATTCCAAGAAATGGAGAAGGTCGGGTCTCTCGCTCATGACGCAACATGTTAGCACAGGATTAGATTGAGAGAAGTCATGGTCGTGCGGATTGAATCTCTGCCAACTTCGAATGAGCTTTCGTGATCCATCTTTAGTACGATCTCTGAATATCGCGTTTGGGAGCCAAAAGGGGTGTCAGTGGCATGTCAAGTCTCACTACAAACGAGAAGCAGGTGCTTGAAAAACTGTTTCAGATGGGTAATGGCTATGTCCTGAACTTTACTGATCGGCGATTCGCTGAATTCTTTACGGATGACGTAAACGTCGACATCTACGATCAGAAATACAATTACGCCAGCGGATCTAAGGCGAACCGCATGCGGGGTTTCTGGCAGGTGGCCGCCGATCCTCTCGTGGGTCGTTCAATTGAGAAGCTCGTTGGATACATCGATACACAGATGCTTCTGGAAAATCTCAAGAGGCATGAATTTCCTGAGGACTTGATTCGGCGCGCGCGAAACATTGCTGCGAGGATGGTGGGAACTCCGACAACGTCGTCGATTGCGACAGAAAGTGAATTCTTGATGAAAGAATTTAGCACTCTGTCGATCGACAAATTGGGGCTTGATCCGGTAATAGGCGAGATACTGGACGAAAGAATTACGGAGATCAGGCAATGTCTAGCTGTGAAGGCCCCATTGGCGGCGATCTTCCTCTGTGGAAGCACACTTGAGGGCATATTGCTGGGCATCGCCTGTAAGAAGCCAAGAGAATTTAACGAATCAGCGTTGAGCCCGAAAGACAAAGCTGGGAGACCAAAGCAGTTTCAGGAATGGAATCTGAACGATTTTATTAATGTAGCCAGAGATCTAAATCTGGTTGGCGAAGACGTTAAGAAGTTCAGTCACGGCTTGCGCGACTTCAGAAATTACATTCATCCATATCAACAGATGACGTCCAGTTTTAACCCGGACGAGCATACGGCCAAGATCTGTTGGCAAGTTTTGCGGGCCGCGATCGCTCAATTGTCGATTTAGCGGGACGTTAAGAAAAAGCAGGTCCTTTGACTGCGTTGGGCGCTCTGCCACCCCACAGACGAAGACCTGTCCCGTGGGGACCCCGGGGTTCGCGCCCAACTTCGCTCAGGATGACATCCTTTTTTGTGAATGCTCAGGATGAGATCACCATGTGGACTGTGAGGCGCGTCGTGGCCTCCGGATGCGCGGCACGAATGACCGATAGAATGGCGGGACAGGGTGTTATGAAGCGAATCCTGGTGACGGGCGCGACAGGCAAAGTAGGAAGTCATTTCATCGGACGCGTGCTGGACTCCGATGACTGCCCGGACTTTACGATACGGGCGCTGTGCCACAATCGCCGTCCTGAGCCGAGGGAACGGCTGGAGATCGTAACCGGAAATATCTCTGACCGGGACGCGGTGCGGGCTACGATGCACGGGATCACGCATGTGATCCATTGCGCGACCTGCAAGGAAACCGCAGATGACGTGATCGATGTCACGGTCAAAGGCCTCTTCTGGCTGCTGGAGGAGTGCCGGCTCAGCGATTCGTTCCAGCAGATCATCCTGATCGGCGGAGATGCGGCTCTGGGGCATTTCTTTTATCCGCACGCGGTTCCGGTCACGGAGCAGCAGAAGCACAGCGCGTATCCGGGCTGCTATGCGCTCTCGAAGGTTCTGGAAGAGGTAATGCTGGAGCAGTATTTCGTTCAATACGATCTTTCAGGGTGTTGCCTGAGGGCTCCGTGGATCATGGAGAAGGACGATTTCAAATACACGCTCTCGTTCGGCGAAGACGTCTTCGGCGGGCCGGGGTGGAGGGACCTGGTGGGCGCTGAGGCGGCTGACAAATACCTGGAGAGCGGCACGGTGCCGCTGATGCTCGATCCGGAGGGAGCGCCGGTGAAACGTAACTTCGTGCATGTGAGCGATCTGGTCGAGAGCATGATTCTGGCTCTGGATCATCCCAAGGCGCGGCAGCAGACATTCAATATCTGCATGGATGAGCCGGTGGACTATCGTCAGGTCGCAGACTATCTGCGAGAGATGCGAGGATTGCCTTCGGTCGAGATTTCGACACCGTACTGGTCGACCTGGCTCGACAACAGCAAGGCGAAGTTTCTGCTCGGGTGGCGTCCGCGCTATGACCTGCGACGGCTGATTGATGAGGCCTGGTCGTATCAGCGCAGCGGGGCTGATCCGCGCAAGGTTTGGTATCCGGGATAGAGATCGAAGAAGGTCCTTCGACTGCGCACGCTGCGCGCGCTTCGCTCAGGATGACAGCGTGGTTTTTGAACAGGAAAAACAGGCCCCTTCGGCTTCGCTCAGGAACGGGCTCTTCGACTGCGCACGCTGCGCGCGCTTCGCTCAGGATGACAGCCGGAGGATGACAGCCGACGGGAGCGTGGCCGGGGGTGGAATTGTGACGAAGTGGGCTCTTTTAGAATGGCCGCGCTGGTCCGATCTGCGGTGCGTGCACCGGCTTAGCCATGCCATAGAAAATCACAACGCCCTGTCCGCCACAGCGAGTCGAGAGCGCCTCACTCGGTGTGCCGATACAGCTGTCGATATCCTGCCAATTGTTCATCGCCCAGACATTCCCCGCTGGATCGACAGCAATGTCGGTTATCATCTGCAGACCTCCTCCCACGTAGCCGTTTGGAGGCGAGATTTGTCCGCCCGTATGCACGCCGGGCGGGCAGTGCTCGGTGCGCACGCCGCACAACTCGGTAATCGGACTGCTGGCCCCGGCGAAATTCGAGATCCAGATGTTGTCGTTGCCATCAACGGCAACGGCCCACGGGCCGGGCAGACCGGCGCTCTTGAACGGCGAGCCCGGATATGGTGTTCCGTCGGGCCGCAGCAGCGTGACGCTGCCACCGTTGATGGTGCCTCCCTTCTGCTGCGACATCGTTTTTGTCAGATAGTCTGAAGCCGACTCGACCCCCTCGGTCTTCAGGTGTATTCCCATGTCGACCAGATGGGCCATGCCGAGCAACCCGGTGCCGAACCGGTTCGTGATCCATACATTCCCGTGGCTGTCGATGCCTAAACCGCTATTGTTGATTCCGGTCTTGAAGTTCTCGGCCTTGCTCGGATCGGAGGCCGGAAAGCGCGTGACGTGGTCGGCTCCGCTATTGGCGACCCAGATCCGGTCCTGCTGGTCGATGCCAAGGTGAAATGGCGCCAGAAACGACTTGCACGGCTCTGCGCTGTCACCCTCGCAAACGATCTCGCCCTTGGTCAGATCGCCCCTGGGAAAGTGCACGAGTTGTCTCTTCTCGACACCCAGGACCCAGACGTCGCCGCTCGGCGTGACGATGACCCCTTGCATCAGACCGAGCCGTCCGCCAAAGTTGATGCCCTCCGGTGGCGTGAGGGGCTTTCCATTCTTGTCGAATACGGCGATTGATTTACTGCCGTAGGTGGTGAACCACGCATTGTCTTTGGCGTCGACTGCAGCGCCGAAGGTTCCGCCCTCCATCCCGCCGCCGGTGAAGCCGGTAGTGATTGGCGAGAGGGGGTTGCCGTCGGGCGCGAACTTGGTCGCATTGCCCTGCCACAACGAGTCCTGCCCCTGCCAGCCGACACTGAAGTTGTCGCCTACCCAGAGGTTGCCTTCGCTGTCGAACATGGCTTTGCCGCCGGCGACATACCCTCCGCCGTCGAACTTGAGCGGCAGGACCCATGCGCTGGGCGCCCAGTTGAGGTATGGCATATACGGAACCGCAAGCATGTGACTGGACGGCGATATTTGATAGAACTGGCGGAGCAGGTCGTAAATCTTGTCGGGCTGGTGCCAGGGGTTAAGTGCGATCGCCTCGGCTGCGTTCAGCGTGTTGGTGGGCGGGCCGCCGCCCGGAGGCGTTGCGGCCGCGAACAGCCTTCCGCAGGCATCGGCCTTCACCCGCGTCACGCAAGCGGAAAGCAGGTCGGCAAGTGTGGCGAAATTGGCCATCGTAGGTGTCTGGCTGCTGTTGAGCGGATCTTGGATCGCACCACCCCATCCACCTGTCTCCACGTCAACGAAATTGGGCACGTTGCCTGCGGCGATACGCAGGCTCAGTGGCTGGCCCTGAAGGGTGGCGTCGGCGAGGAACTGGGCATTCGTCCACACCGATGCCACTGTGGTCATCTCGTTGATCACGACTTTGGCGGGGGGCTTGCCACCCACGACCGTGATCAACGCAATCGCCGGATTATTACCGGCTCCTTGATTGGCTGCGGATACGCCACCGGTCGCCACCAGATAGAGGCTGGAGTCAGGCGTAGCACTGCCATGGATCGTGAACCGGCCATCCTTGTCGGTTTTAGTCTGTGCGAGCTGCTTGGGAGTGCCTGCGCTCGCCGCCCATAGGATCACCGTTGATTGGGCGATGGGCGCGCCTGCGCCCAGGACCTGGCCCTTGATGTCGGCAGCAAAAGCGCATGCGGCAAAAGACAAGGTGGAAACCAGGACCGCCGCCAGTATGGCTTTTCGAATTGCGGATCTCGAATTCATGTCGTTCTCCATACCTACGAATATGAGTCGCGAATTTTTGAGCGCCGTAAACGAGGTCCTTTGATTTTCAGTCGATCAGTTAATCAGCTTTCGCATCGCTCGCGAACTGGCAGTTGCGACAGGTAGCACTGTCTAAGACCGCAAGGCCCGGCGTGAACTGTGCAGGTGACGGTAGTCTGGCAGTCGGGATCGATTGCCAGAAAGTTCGCTCTTAGTAACTGCGATAACTGCGTGGGTCACGAAAAACGCGCCCAACTCGGCTCAAGATGACATCCCCTGTTTGTGGTGGAATGCTCAGGCTGGCGTCTCTGTTTTCTGTGACCGCAATTCCCATGTCCCAGAATCGGGACATGGGGCACCCGGCGGGCTTCGCTCAGGATGACGGGTTAGGGTGTAGGGAACAGGGTTTGGAAGAAACTGCCGCCCTCCGCTGCGTTCTTCGGGTCCTTCGCTCGGGATAAGAAGAAATTCATGTACCGTCCCTGACGGGACTCGTTGTGTTTTCGTTCCTCTACCGGCACTGCCGTGCCGGGCTAAGGGTTGTTTCGTCCTCCGGACTTCCTCGGCTCTATCAGCGGAGGTCAGAGTGCGAGAGTCCGTCGATGTGGATGTAGATGGTGTGGTTGGCGGGTTGCAGCGAAAGACAAACGCAGGGTCCTTCGATCGTGCATTTCCCATGTCCCAGAATCGGGACATGGGGCACCCGGCGGACTTCGCTCAGGATGACGATTTCAGAGTTTAGGGAACAGGGTGCAGTGTGTAGCGGGAAGCACCCTCGTGCCGTGCCCTGATACGAGGACATGTCTTGAGCTTCGAAAAGGGTCGAAACCCACCTTAGCTCCGCGAAGGTGAGGCACCTGTCGATTTTCCCGCCGGCAGGCGGCTACTCGACGGGAGGCGTGCATCTAATTTGTGTAGTTCTCTCTCCCGCCTGGCCAGCGTTAGGATTCAAGGGAAGTCAATTTTTCGGGAAGGAGCGCGCCAGGATGACCGTGCCGGAAGTCGCTGAGTCTGGAATGGATCTGCGCGATCTCCTCAGCGATCCCGATTTTCCGCAGCGAAAACGCAAACAGAGGGATTTTCAGCAGCCGTTCGACGCGATGCGGCGAGTGACTCAGGTGTTCGCGGAGCGCCCGGACGACGTACTGGAAGAGCTGGTCAAAGTTGCGGTGGACTGCTGCAGCGCAGACAGCGCCGGTATCAGCCTTGAGGAGCCGAACGAGGCGGGCGAGCCCACGTTTCGGTGGGTGGCGATCGCGGGCAGCTTTTCACAGTATCTGGGCGGGAGAACGCCGCGGTTTTTCAGTCCCTGTGGCACTTGCCTGAACACCGGGCGGGCACAGCTGTATCGGGTGACCAAGCCGTATTACGACTTTCTTGGGGTTACGGCCGACCCGATCACAGATGGAATCCTGATTCCGTGGGAAGCCGGGGCGATAAGAGGAACAATCTGGGCGGTGGCCCACCACTCGGAAGAGGCGTTTGACCTGCGGGATTACGAACTGCTGAAGAGCCTGAGCGATTTTGTGGCAATCATTCTTCGCCAGCACGCGGCCGAAATGCTGGCGCGGCGTCTGGAACGGGCTGAGGCCTCGAGCGCGCGGGCGCACGAAATGGCGCACCAGATCAACAATCCGCTGCAGAGCCTTACCAATACGATGTTCCTCGCCCGCCAGGGCGGACCGAATGCGCAGACTTACGTCGAGACCGCGTTCGAGCAGCTGAATCGTCTTTCCGAACGAGTGAGGAAACTTCTCGCGCTCAAATACGACGACGTGTAGGGCCTCAGCATTCGCAGGGCCTTCTTTCCCGATCTAATTGGCCGGCTTCGGCTTTTCTCATGCCTACATCGCTTCTTTGATTCCCCAGCGGACGAGGAAGTGGTTCATGGGGTATGACGTGAAGTAGCCGATGATCATTCCGATCTGCATCATGAACCAATAGCTCGGTGAGGTGGGCATGAGGTGCGGGCTGGGGAAGAAGACGAAGTATGTCAGGGCCATCCAGCCGAAGAGGCCGACTTCGAAGGCGAGGATGGAGAGGGTGTCGGCCTTGAGGGCGGCGAGGAGAGCGGTGCCGGGTGTGAGGGCGCGCATGGGCTTGATAGTGAAGTACTGGAAGGCGACTCCGAGGAGCCAGGCAAGGAAGAGGTCGGCGGCGAAGGAGGCGTAGAGGGGCGATCCGAGGAGGGTGGCGCCGAGGGCGAAGAGGGAGAACTCGGCGATGATGTCTCCGATGGTGCAGCCGGCTCCGCAATGGCTGGTGGCGACGGCGGTCTGCTGCCAGGTGGGATTGCGGTTTTCGAAGCTGTGGCCCATGGTGCTGTGATTCATGCCGGGCATCGCGCCGTGACTTATCTGCTGGTGACTGGCTTTTCTGCCGAGAGCGAAGTAGGCCCAGAGGCCGAAGACGCTGAAGTAGAGAGCGGTGATGGGCCAGACGAGGTTCATGATCCACATGTGCTGCGGATGGCGGATCTCGTCGGCGGCGATGATGATGGCGCAGGCGAAGGCGAGGATGAGCGATGTCCAAGATATTGTCTGGGCCAGGGTTTCCATGTGGACCTTAATTATGGCGCGGCTGCCCGGCGCGTATTCACTTTTTGGCGGGACTATTTTCGGGAGGGTGCATGGGTGTGACCTGGACTTGCTCGTCCTTTGAGTAGGGCTCTCCATACCAGGGGAAGTCGGCGCGGATGCGGGTGGTGTCGGGGACGGCTCCGTCGACAATGGGCTGGTTGGCGGTGAGGGACAGCATGACGTCCATGGCGTCGTCGGTGAGGGCTCGGCCGTTGAATCTGGCCACGTCGAAGACGGCGGGAGTACCGATCTCATAAGGCAGAATTGTGGGGCAGAGGCGGGCGGCGAGCTGCTTTCCGTATTCGGCGGGGTTGGGTGCGGAGCCGGCGTAGGTGGTCATCTTTTCGGCGAAGGCGGCGATGACGGGGGCGAAGCGGCTGACGTCGCCGGAGGGGGTGGAGGCGTTGAATTCTTCCTTCAGATCGGAATATGGGGGAAGGGCGGGCGAGGCGGACTCTTTGAGGAAGATGTGAGTGACGAGCGGCAATCCCCAGCGCGAGACCTGGACTTCGGGGGCGTGGCCGTAGAGCGAGATGGTGGTCCAGGCGTGGACCTTGCCTTGTCCGATGAGGTGGTTGGGGACCTCGAGGACGATGGCGGTGACGTTGCGGCGGGAGAAGAAGTTCTGGTGGTTCTGGAAGGCGTCACCGTTGTAGCGGTGGTCCTGGAAGAAGGCGGTGAGGTAGGCGTGGAGACCGTTGGCGTTTGCGGCGAAGAGCTCGGGGGCGATGCCGACCCAGGCGCGGATGCCGGATGCGGAGGCGACCTTTCCGGTCTCGCCTTCGATGAGGAGCTCCCCGTCGGCTCCGTGGAGGGCGGCGTCTCCGGTGGCGCGGCGCACCTGGTAACTCTGGATGTGGGTGTGCTCGCTCGCGTCGGCGTGGCGGGGCTCGGCAAAGCGGAACTTGAAGGTGACTTCCTCGCGGGCATCGGCGTTGAGGTCGAAGCGGAAAGCGTAGAGGCCCTCGATGTGGAGGGTGTCGGGCGAAGAGAGGCCGAGGTCGGGGTTAACGGTCATGGCCATGACAGTCGTCTCGGGCGTTCCGTCGAACAGATAGAAGTCGCAGAGGTTGAGGCTTGGATCTTCTTTCGCGAGCTTAGTGTCGAAGTGATGCGACATAAGAGGTTCCTTTTGCGGTGAGTTTTTCGCGGCACAAGTGAGACGCGGACGACAGGCACAAAATTACAGGAAAATTTCAGCTATTTGTTTTCGCTTCGAAGGGATTTAGCCAAGCGATTTTGCTGTAACCAAAATTGAGCCGAGGCGTCGTAGGAATATGTAGCCATTGACCGTCCAAAGCTGCGCGCCTTGAACTCCCATCATGTCTTCTTCCCCTTCCTATTTGATTACAGGCCTTGGCGCGTCCGCGACATTTGCGGAAGCAGTGAGAGTGCACTGGCGGGAATATCTGATGGAAGCGATCGAGCTGGGCATTCTGATGGTTTGCATCTGCCTCTCGGGCGCCCTGATCTACAGCCGCGATTCTCCCTTGCAGCGCCTGCCGCTCTCGCCGCCGGAAAGAGCGCTGCTTATGGGCGTACTTGTTGCAGCGTCGACGTATTTCATCATTCGATCGCCGTATGGGCGGCGTACGGGAGCGCATCTGAATCCTGCAATCACGGTTGCGTATTTGTGGCTGGGCAGGATTAACCGCTGGGATGGGCTGAACTATATCCTGGCGCAGTTTGCGGGCGGCGTGGCGGGTGTGTTTCTTGCTTACCGGGCGCTCGGGCACCACTTGTCCGCACCGCCGGTGCGCTACGTGGTCACGCTGCCGGGAAAGTTCGGCGTTGCGATTGCGCTTGCTGCCGAATTTGTCCTCGCCGGGCTGCTGATGGGCGTGGTGCTGTTTGCGACGAATCACCGCCGGCTGGCGCGGTTCAGCCCGCTGCTGGTGGCGGCGATCACGGTGCTTTATTACGTGCTTGGCCCGACGATCTCGGGGTTCAGCCTGAATCCGGCGCGGACATTTTCGTCAGCGTTCTTCGCGTGGGTGTGGCAAGGTATCTGGATCTACTTTGCGGGGCCGTGCCTCGGGATGATGGCGGCAGCGTCGATCTATGTGCGGAGCATGGGGCCGACCCGGGTGTACTGCTTCAAGGTCTTCCACGATTTGAAGACGCCGTGTCCTTTTCTGTGCCGGTTCAGGGAGTTGTTTGAGGACGGCGAAGGATAGAGCGGGTGCGTTTTCGATTCTGTGATCTGTCGGGTGCACAAGGGTCCAAAGACTGCGCGCCGTAAATTCCATTTATCGTGCCTCCGCTGTGGGGGGCCTCAACGCCGGCCGCGCCCCTCAGGGTCATTGAAATCCGCTCATCGGCCCCTGCATCCAGTTGTTGCTTGCCGTGTCCTTCTTGTCATTGTCTTTTCCACCCCACGTCCAATACATGCCTGCGTAGGCATAATTCTCTGTTTGACCAGCGACCGAATGGCCGTAGCAGAACAAGAACTGTTCATTGGGATTGTGCTTGAAGTGGTAATAGCCGCCGACGTCTATCATTGCCGAGCGACCGGTTTGGGCCGCTGCGAACCCTTCGCGCCCATGCGCAAATAGCTCCACGCCCAGCTCAAGCCTTTCGCTGAGTTCCCGTTTAACCAGCCATCCGGTATACGGAAAGTCGCGATAGTTGGCTTGCGGGACCACCTGATAGCCGCCGCCCCCGTCGAAGAGCCACTTGCCGTAGTTCTTTTGCAGCCAGACGGGAAGTTTGTACCAGACTTTTCCAACACTGAGTCCCCTCTCGTAGTTTCCGGTGGGCATCTCGAACATGGTGAAGGTGCCGATTTGGGGGATGTGTTTGGTTTCCTTGATGATGGCAAGTTTCACGCCCAGTTCCATGTCGGTGAGACCAAATGCGCTCGACCCAGTTCCACCGGGCAAGTAAACGGGATTATTCGATGGGAAGACACCTCCCCAGGGCAGGATGGCGTGCAGTTGCACTCTGGGTATCGCCCCCCAGTTGAACTCGAAGGCCGGTCCAGTTGAGTCGATTTCTGCCGGTGTGCCATCAACACCACCGAAGATATAGAACTCGTAGTGATGCAGGTCGACAGGCACCGGATCGTCGGTTTGATACGGAGGCCCTTGTGCCCACAGGCGTGCGCCGGTCAGCACGACGAGCAGGAATAGCACCAGCTTTGAGCAATGACGACGCTTCATCGACGGTGCTGTCCCATTACAAACCGATAAGTGCCGCGTTATCGAACTCCGATAATACACTAACGAGATTCGATCCAGCTTATACATAGCTATATTTGATCTGTGCCCAATCACCAGCGAGACCTCTTTTCCGGCCTTATACGGATTCATGTACTCGTCCATGCGTCGCACGAGCCCATCTTCGGGCTTGCGATGATGGAGGAACTGGCGCATCACGGGTATCGCATTGGCCCGGGAACTCTTTACCCACTCCTGCATGGCCTGGAACGCAGCGGCCTGTTGAAGTCGGCCCTTAAAAATGTTGGAGGACACAGCCGCCGAGTCTACAAGATCACTTCTTCGGGCAAGAAGGCTTTAGACAAGGCCAGAGTGAAAGTGGATGAACTGCACCACGAGCTGCATGAAGAACATCCCCGGAAGATTTCGCAGCTGAGCGGCAACATTGGAACGAACCGCTCCTGAACCGCCAAGTCATCTTTCACGAGGACGGCAGACGAGTCCGACGCAAGCCGCGCTTGACCCTTCAACATGGAGCCGGCTAATTCGAACCAGGCGGGGTGCCACGGCACTAATGCTTGCGGAGAGCCTACTGCTCTTTGAGGCGCTCGATGAGTTTGAGCGGGTGGATGGGCTTGGCGATGAGTTCGAATTCGAAGCCTTGCTTCTGGCCCTCGAGGAGAGCATTGGAGATGCCCGCCTGACCGGAGAAGAGGAGGATTTTGGCGGCGGGAAACATTTTTTGGACGGCGATGGCAAGCTCGACACCGTTCATGCGGGGCATGAGCACGTCGGAGAGCACGTAGTCCGGGTGGAAGCGGCCGGCGATCTCGAGTGCGGACCAGCCGTCATAGGCGGCCATGACATGGAAGCCCGCGCCCTCGAGGATTTCGCTGATGGTGTCGGCGATGAGCCTCTGGTCGTCGACGACGAGGACTTTGCGGCGGCCCGGTTGTGGTCCGACCGGATCGCTCCCGGCGGAACGGAATTCGATGAGATTCCTGAGGGACTCGTCTGACGAAAAAGTCGAGCCGAAGAGGGTGTGGAGCATGGGCAGTCCTGGAGTCATTTGCTATGCCGGTCTCGACTCAAGTTGCGAGGCGCGGAGAGCAAAGGGGATAAAGATGGTGACGGTGGTCCCGCTTTTTCCTTGTTCTGTGCTGCTGGCGATCGAGATCTGACCGCCGCGGGTGTCGACAAGTTGCTTAGCGACCCAAAGGCCGATTCCGGTTCCGAGATCGCCTTTGGTAGTGAAGAAGGCCTCGAAGACTTTCGGCAGGTTTTCCTGGGAAATTCCTGTTCCGTTGTCGCGAACGACGATCTGAATTCCGTCACCGCCTGAGCTCATTAATTTTCGGGTGGAGATATCGAGCTTGCCATCGTGCGGCATGGCGTCGACGGCGTTGGCGATGACGTTGGAGAAGACCTGGAGCATCTCGCCCCTGCTGACGGTGATCTTCTGCAGATCATTGAAGCGGGTGTCGACGGCGATGCCGGCGGAGATCAGCTTGGAGTTGTAGACAGTCAGCACATTCTGGATGAGATCGTGCAGATGTACTTCCGTGGGCGAACCAGTGTCGCGGTAATAGCCGAGGGTCTGGCGGGCGATATGGGACACGCGCTCGAGTTCTTCTTCGGCGGTGAGAAGGTAGCGATGTTCTTTGCTGCCGGCGGGGCAGTTCTGGCGGGCGAGGAAGATGAGGTTCATCAGGGATTCGAGGGGATTGTTAATTTCGTGGGCGATAGCGGCGGCCATGCGTCCGGTAGCGGCGAGTTTCTCGGACTGAACGAGAAGGCGCTCTATGCGCTTGCGATCGGAGATGTCGCGGGCGATCTTGGAGGCGCCGATGACCCGTCCTGTGCGGTCGGGGATGGGGGAGATGGTGACGGATACTTCAACGTTCTCGCCGTTCTTCCTTCGGCGGGTGGTCTCGTAATGATCGATGCGGTTCCCGCTCCGGAGCCTCTGGAGAATTTCATCTTCTTCGTAGTGAAGTTCAGGAGGAATGAGACGCAGGACAGGCTGACCGATCATTTCCTCCGCGTTGTAGCCGAACATCCGGTGGGCTCCCTCATTCCAGGTCTGGATGATGCCGTTGAGATCCTTGCTGATGATGGCGTCGTCGGCCGAGTCGACGATGGCGGCGAGGCGGTAGCGGGTCTCGTCGGTCTTTTTGCGGTCGGAGACGTCGCGGGCAATCTTTGAACCGCCGATGACGCGGCCGGTTTCGTCCTTAACGGGAGAGATGGTCACAGAGACGGGAAACCGTTCGCCACTCTTCTTGACGCGGATGGTTTCGTAGTGGTCGATTCGATTGCCTTCCCGCAGATTTCGCAGGATTTCGTCCTCTTCGTGGTGCAATTCCGGCGGAATGAGGCGGAGGATCGATTGACCGATGATCTCGTCAGGCTGGTATCCGAAAACTCGCTCGGCGGCGGCATTCCAGGTGAGGATGATCCCGTTCAAGTCCTTACTGACGATGGGATCGTCGGACGAGTCGACGATTGCTGCAAGGTGAAAACGGGGATCCAGACGAGGCGGCGTCGTTCCGGCCTGGGGATTGCGCGAAGCGCTGCTGCGTCCATGCTCCAAGGCTCGTGACTCCAGAATGGCACAAATATTCGAGGGCAAAAAACACCCCCGGTGATTAAGATGCCATTGAAACACAGATAGTTGACCGCTGGTCTGGTGATACAGGGCGTGTCCGGGCTCGATGGCTTCGCCTTTGAACACAGCGTGGCCGGGCAGCGGCTTTTCCTAGTCTCGGGCGTCGAGACGTGGTGGCCGTCGAGGCGGCAGAGAGCGAATTGTCGGCCCGCAAGAACTATTCGGGGGCACCGCAGTTGCAAATGCCCTGTCCGCTTCCGAGGATGTTGATAAACGAGCATTGCGCCTGCAGATTGGCCAGTTCGGTCGCCCCAAGTGTTGAGTCCGAGGCCTCAGTTTCGGTAAGCGGATAGGCTGTACCGATGGGATTCTGGATATGAGTCACCCAGACGCGCAGGTTCGGTTTCGGAGTTACATTCGCAGTTGGATCGCACGGAGAATTATTGACTGCTGCGGATACAACCTTGATGACTCCATTGTGAGAAACGACATAGGTTAATGGATTAAGGGTCAGCTGGGGGACGGTGAGGGTGAGAAGGCCGTTATGGCTGACGCTGCAGCCGCAGCACTCCGTCATCTGCTGATCCTGATCGAAGACATAAATCATCGCGCAGAGATTTCCGTAGGTGAGCCCGGGATTGGTGATTCGGACATTTGCAGTGGGCAAGGTGGGGGGAAACCCGAGGCCGCCACTTGTGAGGATGTAAAGGTTGTTGGAGAAGTAGTCGACTTTGTAGACGTCCTGAGCAGAGGCGACGCCATCGCCCGCAATCACGACGCCAGCGAGTATCACTGACAAAAGGATGATGCTGCGGTTAGACTATTCTCATGGGTTTCTCCGGAAGCGCTGTCCTGGGGCCTGGCAGCAATCGAAGCGCTCGCGGCGGTTATGCTGGACCTCCATTCAGCGTATGCGCAATTACCCAGTCGAATTAGC
>CAWAYO010000034.1:0-10444 GCA_963786085.1 uncultured Acidobacteriaceae bacterium | reverse complement strand
CGGCTTGAGTGGGGCACCGGGCAGCGGGGCGTCAGCCCGACTAGGGATTGCTAGAATTCGAAGCCGATTCTGCGATCTCTATGGAACTGTTCACCCCTCTACTCGCTAGGCTTAGCCCCCGCGCTCGGACAAGTTCGAGGTACGGGCGGTCAGTGTAAATGCCGCGATTTGTGACGAGATATTCGGCCAGCCATTCTTTCCGATCCTCTTCATATCCGAACACGAGCCGTGTGGGGCCATGTTCAGCGAAATGTTGAACTATCGCGATGGAGGAAGTAAATGCCTCGTCCACCAATCTTGCGGCATCAATTCGAGCATATTCATCGCGTGTCGGAATCACGAACTCAATAAGGCATCCGGCGACTGATGATTCAAGGATGAGGAGGGTCTCTCGCTGAGATTCTCGTCGTAATTCGACAAGTTTTTTTAAGATGGTGTCCTTGACCCACACGAACAATTGCTCGGTCGCTACTTCCGTTGCCTTCTCGCCCGCCTTCGTTGCCATACCCAACAGGAGGCCAGCCGGAATTACCAGTCGAAGTATCGCGATAATTGTTTCCGCTGACTTTCTGCGTTCTTGAGAGACCTTGTTATCGACGATGGAGGGCGATTTGGCGATCAACTCTTCAACGAAAGAGAAAGGAATCTCGAAGACGTTGAAAGACAGATAAGGTTTTTCTTCTTGAGGTATGTCGGGGGCGCTGGAAAGGTCTGGCGCAAGAACAAGGCTTAATTGGTTCTTAAGGCCGCGAAACTTCCTCGGGTCGTAACGCCCAACGAGCGCTGCTATGAAGTGGATCCCTCTTTCTTTGGTGTAGAAGACCTTCGCAGTCAGCACACGCCCCATTGGGTGTATCAGCGGATTGTGGTAGACGGTTATCCAGAACGGCCCTTCCTCAATACGCTCAACGATTCTACGTAAGTCATCCAAGGAGTGAGTTTCCCCTTGCAGGTCGGTGCCTGTTCCCCCAAGGCATACCTCTTCAATCTCCGCGAACGCCTCTTCGGGATAGAGGTAAAAATCGGAGGCACTCTTCCTCGCTTCCTCCAGGAATGCACAGGCTTCCGGCGATTGGGAGATCACACTTTCTGCATCCATGAACCTAGTCTAACCGGCGGTAGGCAGGATTCGGCTTAAGCCAAATCGCCGGGTCACTCGGCGAGCGCACTGGCTGTGGGGCGGTAGTTGAGGGTAAGTCCTTGCTGTCCGTCTCTCTCTTGATCGAGGTTCGTCCTGTCGCACTCTTGACGCAGCAACGGAGAGGCGTCAAGGATGGGGCACCGTGCCGGATTATTGCTGTGCGGGAAGATTGCCTCCCACCCTTCGCGAAATACGCGAAGGATGGGGCACCCCGTCCGCGGCGGGTCGAGAAAAAATGAAGGGTGGGCCACCCGGCCAACTGGTTGGGTGTGTGCTCCATCCTTTCAGAATTCATTAGGGTGGTCGGGCAGTTCGGGAATGGGGGACTTTTGTCTCTCGGAGCTCGGTAGCTTCTTAATCTCGCTGTCAATCACGCCAGCGAACGCTGTCACAGCTTCCTGGAGAGCGAGGATCTTCCCCAGATCCCATGAGCCTTCGACGCCATCCTTTGTCTTGCCATTGCGGTGCACGATATCGTGCCGGTCGCGGATGCCGTTTGCGATAACTTCTGGAACGTCGGGGAACTTGATGTCGAAGGCCCGCTTATACATCAGCGCGGATTCCTCCATCATGTGCCAGTTGTGGCCAAGAACGAATGTGCGAACTTCTGCATCGATCTTCTTGAACCGCTCAAATATCTCACTGAGTTTGATCGTTGTGTTTTGGAACCTACCCGTCTTCCGAACAAAATCTTCAACGTATTGATCGCTCTGACCCAACATCTTCATGAACAAATCCCCAAGGAATGTTTCGAGGGCAGTAATGACGTTAGCGAAAAGCAGTTTGTGAAGGGTCTTCTGTTTGTCGTCGGAAGTTCTGATCTTTGCAGCGCTTTCGATTGCCGCAAGACTACCAAGCAGGTTCATAAACGGATCCGTTCCGCTATGGATCAACTCGGCGAGGTAATCGTCGTCAAAATCATCGTCACTGGGTTTACCGGACCATTGGTAACTGATGTCCGTGAGTTGGGACGCGAGCTCCTCTATTACATCGTCCGGGATAAGACCCCCAAATTCGTTCTGGAGAGCGTCATCAGGGTCGTAAGGGCCGCCCCAAATCCATTGGAATCCCCCTTCGCTGGAATCGTACGGCAATTCGTCTGGAGGATCATATCTCTCGTGGAACCAATGGCGCATCACCTCAGCTTGCTGCGGGGCTGTAAGACGTTTAAGTTTTCCGGAAGTTACTCTCTCATCAGTGCTTGGCAGGTAATAGTGACGAGTCTTGCGAGGCATTGGCCGATTGTAAGGCCTCTTCAGGGCCGGTGGAACGTGTGTTCGCCTCGGCCGATAACTTTCTCGACGACATACGAAACCTGTGGACCCTCTATGTGCGACTATCCAGCTTTCTGCGCCTTCTCTCGGCGCGGAGGAAGATGGCTACGCCGATTCCGATGAGGATGGCTGTCGAGATGAGGACCTTGGCGATGGCGAGGGGTTTGTGGGGCTCGTCTTCTCCGGGGATCACAGACAAGACGATTGTCAGGCCGGTGGAGAGGAATCCGATGATGGCGAGGGCGGTGGCGACGGGGCGGCCTCCGGGGACGCGAATGGTGTCGGACGGGACGGGACGATTCTGTAAACGAATCTGGGACGCGAACAGAAACAGATACGGAATGAAGTAGGCGATGATCGACATCGCTACGAGAACGTCATAGGCTCCGCGGACGGTGGTGCCAGCCTGGCTGAGGAGCGCGACGATCATGCCTGCGAGTCCATAGGTTCCGATGGCGACCCAGGGAGTTTTGAAGCGGGGATGGATGTGTCCGAAGACGGGCGGGAAATAACAATCAATGCCAGCTACAAATGGCAGGCGCGATGTGGATGACAGATAGGCGGCGGCTCCTCCGACGGCGTTGAGGCCGAGCAGAATGGCAATGGGCGCGGCGAGCCAGATGAGATGGAGGCGCGTGCAGAGGGTCATCATGCCGCGCATGAATCCGTCGACGCCGTGGACAGCATCGGAGGGGAGTGCGACGAGGAGCGCGGCGGTTCCGGCGATGTAGGCGACGGCGAGGATGGTTCCGCCGGCGAGCAGGGCGCGGGGGATGGTGCGGCGGGGGTTGGCGATCTCCTCGCCCATGAAGGAACCGGCCTCGCAGCCTCCGAAAGCGAAGAAGATGGTGGACCAGAAGATGGCGTTCTTGAGGTCGGGGCGGGGGATGAGTTCGTGGAAGGCGAAACTGGTGGCTGATCCGAAGTGGGCCCAGGAGATGGCGGCCAGGACGACGAGGATGGAGATGGGCACGATGCTGCCGAGAGTGCAGACGTTGTTGAGCCACTTGCCGGCGTTGACTCCGATGATGTTCATGAGCGTGATGAAGCCGAGCCAGGCGAGCGCGAAGATGAGGTAGTAGCGGCTGTCCGTCGAGAAATGCTGACCGCGAGCGCCAAAGGCGAAGAGTACGGAGCCTGCTCCGAAGTAGAGGACGGCGGGAAAGTAGGGCAGGTTGGACATCATGTACGTCCAGGCAGCGATGAAGCCGGAGAAGTCTCCGTAGGCTTCGCGGGTCCAGACGTAGAGGCCGCCTTCGGCGGGGTATCGCGAGGAGAGCTCGAGGACAGAGGCGGCGAGCGGGATGAAGAATCCGCAGAGGGCGAAGAGCCAGACGGCGATGGTGCTGGCGCCGGCGGCAGCAGCGGTGGCGACCCAGCGGACGGAGAGTCCGCTGACGATGTAGAAGAGGGTGAGATCGCGAAAGTTGAGGGCGCGCTTCAGGCCGAGGGGCGTTGGTGCGGCGGGGTCTCGAGGACAAGATGGCGCGGTGGACATCAGGCTTCAGCGCAGCATACCTGAAGGGTGGAGAATCGCGAAGAAGAATGCGTGAGGGGGAGACCTCGTCGCAGAAGCCAGCTCAATGCCCCGCAAGATACCAGGGAATATTGATGACGAGAATTCGCTGATTTCCCTTCACCAACAAAAGCACCTTGAGCAGATTTGCGCGCTGGTTGTGGAGCAGATTCTCCCACCAATGGCTCACGACCAATTCGGGCACAAGCACGGCGATCTGGCGGTGCTCGTTGGTCTTCTCCTGTTGCAGGACGAAGTCAATCACAGGAGCGAGGACGAAGCGGTAAGGCGACTTGAGGACGGTGAGCTTGGGAACAGCGAGTCCCGCCCGATGCAGAGGCTCGGCCACGTTCTTCTCCCACACGTCGCAGATGCTTGCCTCGTCGTTGCCGGTGTCGACGTGAACGGCGATGATCTCCGGCGACATGCCCAGGGCGAATCGGAGAGCCTTTTCGGAAAGATGGCTCCAGCGGTCGAGGGGGATGATGACAAGCGGCGGCTTGATGTTGTCGATGCTCAATGGGCGGGGATTGTCGGTGTCCCGCTCGACGTGCGCATAGTGCCGCTCCACCATGGTCATGAGCAGGATCATCAAGGGGACAAGCAGGGCGGTCACCCAGGCGCCATCATGGAATTTGGCGACGAGCACGACGAGCGTCGTGATGCCGGTGGCGAAAGCGCCCAGGCCGTTGACGGCCATGCGCAGCCGCCAGCCGGGTTCCCGGTTCCGGAGCCAGTGCACGACCATGCCGGCCTGGGAGAGAGTGAAGGCCAGAAAGGCTCCGATGGCGTAGAGGGGGATGAGGCGGTCAGTGACGCCTCCGAAGAGAATAAGCAGCAGGCCGGTGAGGGTGACGAGAGCGGCGATTCCATAGGAGTAGAGCAGGCGGCGGCCGCGGACGAAGAAGACGTGAGGCAGATAGTCGTGCAGCGCGATGGAGCGAGTGAGACGCGGGAAGTCGGCGAAGGCGGTGTTGGCGGAGAGCGAGAGGACAAGCAGGATCGATGCGATGGTGACCCAGTAGAAGACGCCGTGTCCCATGACGGCGTTGGTCAGCTGCGAAAGGACGCTCTGGTAGCCGGGGCCTTCGGGGTTAGTGGCTCCGATGCCGTACCAGCGGCACAAAAAGGCGATGCCCGCGAGGAGGATGATGAGCAGCGCGATGATGATGGTCAGCGTGAGCTTGGCGTTCTTTGTGGTCGGCTCGCGAAAGGCTTTGACTCCGTTGGAGACGGCTTCGACTCCGGTCATGGCGGTGCAGCCGCTGGCGAAGACTTTGAGGATCAGCCAGAGGGAGAGCGCGGCTGTTGCTGGCGGCAGCTTTGGCGGGGCGACGACGGGTGTAGGATGTCCGCCGGTTGTCAGGGTTTGAAAGATGCCGACTGCGATGACGATTAGCAGCGTACCCAGGAACAGGTAGGTCGGGATCATGAAGGCGACGCCAGTGTCGTGGACGCCGCGCAGGTTGATGACGGTGAGGATGATGAGAATCAGCAGGCAGAGGCCCAGCGTGTGCTTCTGCAGGCTGGGGACGGCGGAGATGAGGGCGCCGACTCCGGCGGAGATACCGACTGCGGCGGTGAGGATATAGTCGATCATCAGCGCGGCAGCGGCAAGGAGGCCGGGGCCTTTGCCGAGATTCTCAGTTGCGACGGTGTAGGAACCGCCGCCCTGCGGATAGGCCTCAATTGTCTGGCGGTAGGAGAAGTAGACGATCACCAGCAGGATGAGGATGGCCGAGGTGACAGGAACGATCAGGTGAACGCCGAGGAGTCCGAGCGGGATGAGAAGTGTCAACGCTGCTTCGGGGCCGTAGGCCGCGGAACTAAGGGCGTCCAGACCGAAGATGGGGATGCCGGCGACGGGGCCGACCTGCTCCCCGCGCTCTTCACTTGTGGCGAGCGGCTTTCCGAACAGCAGGTCGAGAATCTTCATGCGAAGTCTGCGTTCCTGAGCAGATTTTCAGTCCAGTGCGACGCGAATCACTATAAATGCCAGTTTTGAATGTCCTGCCTGTGAACGAAGATGCTCAACCGTCGAGTTTGCGGGTGACGAGCCCGTTGAGGAGGGCCGGGTTTGCCTGTCCCTTCGAGAGCTTCATCACCTGACCGACGAAGAAGGCGGCGACGGTCTTCTTGCCTCCGCGATACTGCTCGACCTGCTTGGGATTGGCGGCGATGACTTCGTCGATCATCTTCTCGATGGCCGAGGCGTCGCTGATCTGCTGCGGCTTCTCGCGCTCGTAGACGATGCCGAAGTCCTCTCCGGTCTCGAAGGCGGTATCGAAAAGCTGCTTCAACTGCTTACTCGAGAGCTTGCCGTCTTCGGCGAGGTCGGCGGCGAGGGCCACCCCCTTCATGGAGATGGGAGACTGCTCGAGGTCGAGACCTTGGCCTTGAGGCGGCTGGTGAGCTCGCTCTGGACCAGGTTGGCTACCCGGCGGGGGTTCTTCGCCGCGCGGGCCGCGGCCTCGAACTGGTCTGCGAAGGCGCGGGTGGCGGTGAGGGTGGCGGCGTCCTGCTCGGTGATGCCGTACTCGGCGATCATGCGGGCGCGGCGGGCCTCGGGCAGCTCGGGCAGCTTCGCTGCCACTTCGGCCTGGAAGGCCGGGGTGACGATGAGGGGCGGCAGATCGGGCTCGGGGAAGTAGCGGTAGTCGTGAGCCTGCTCCTTCGACCTCATGGAATACGTCCGGCCCTCGTTGGCGTTCCAGAGCCTTGTCTCCTGGACGACGCGGCCACCGCTCTCGATGACCTCGACCTGGCGCTCGATCTCGTACTCGAGAGCGGAGCGGATGAAGCGGAAGGAGTTGACGTTCTTCACCTCGGCCTTGGTGCCGAACTTCTCCTGGCCGCGGGGGCGGACGGAGACGTTGGCGTCACACCGGAGGGAGCCTTCCTCCATGTTGCAGTCGGAGACGGCGGTATAGAGGAGGATCTCCTTGAGGCGGGTGAGGTATTCGTAGGCCTCGTCGGGGGTGCGGATGTCGGGCTCGGAGACAATCTCTATAAGTGGTGTCCCGCAGCGGTTCAGGTCGACGTAGGTGCGCGTGGCGGAGTCGGGGAATCCGTCGTGGATGCTCTTGCCGGCGTCCTCTTCCATGTGCAGACGGGTGATGCCGATGCGCTTGGTTCCGTTCGGTGTCGGTACCTCGATCCAGCCGTGCTCGGCGAGGGGCTTGTCGAACTGGGAGATCTGGTAGCCCTTGGGCAGGTCGGGGTAGAAGTAATTTTTGCGGGCGAAGATGCAGCGCTCGCGGACCTGACAGTTGAGGGCGAGGGCGGCCAGGGTAGCGAACTCGACGGCGCGCTCGTTGAGGACGGGCAGGGCTCCGGGAAGGCCGAGGCAGACCGGGCAGACATTGGTATTCGGGGGCGCGCCGAAGCGGTTGGCGCAGCCGCAGAAGGCCTTGGTCGCGGTGAGGAGCTGGACGTGGACCTCGAGTCCGATGACCGGTTCGTACTTGGCCAGAATGTCGGCGGGAAGGCTGGTTGCGGTGCTCATGCAGCCTTCAGTTTAGCAAGGAGCAGCCATTAGCCATTAGCCAATAGCCAACAGCCAATAGCCATCAGCTCCGAGGGTAATGTTACCGCTTGTCGGCTACCCTACCCCCTCCCCCCTCCGAATCTGTAATTGTTTCATTCGGCGTGGTTTACGGAATATGTCGATCATATCTGCCAAAGAATCAAACAGTTACAGGATCTATCAAGAAAATCAATGATTTAGCGCGTGCTGCTGGATGACGGGACAAAAAACACGAAAGCCCGGACGATACCGGGCTCTTCAATCTTCTATATCTGGCTCTCTAATCTCTATATCTATTGTAGCGGGTTCGGGATAATTCTCGGCCAGGTAACAGGAGGGCTCAGGAAACAGGGATCAGACGAAGAGCGGCCTGCGGCAGCAAGGTATGGTCCTCCGGACCGACTCTCTTATCCCCGGCCTGAAGGCCGGGGCTTCTACCTAGCCTCGCGTTGCGAGGCTGGATGTTAGAGGGTCATGCAATTGCACGTCCGAGAGAGGGCGGACGGGGCACCTGGGATGTGTGTCGTCCCTCCGGGACTCTGTCATTTAGAACGCCATCGTACCCGGCACTACCGTGCCGGGCTATAGGTTGTTCCGCCCTGCGGGCTGATTCGCGGTACTCCGTAGTTGCGGAGCTGGTCCGGGAAATGCGGCCTGATTTCGCACCGCTCGGCAGGAGCGGCGCTGTCGCCTCAGGCGGGTTTCTTTGGGGACTGGTGGAAGCCGAAGAGGTTTCCTTCGGTGTCTTTGAATGCGGCGATGAAGCCCCAGCCCGGTCCGATTTCGGTTTTGGGGAGGGCGACGGTCCCTCCGGCGCCGGTGACTTTTGCCATGGCGTCCCCCAACAAATATTTTGGGGGGGAGTCGACCTGGATGTAGTTCATGAAGGGCTGGCCGGGGTTCCGGCGGGGCATGAGTCCTCCGTTGATGCCGGTGTCTCCGTCTTTGGTTTCGACGAGCAAGTAGTCCATGTGCCAGGGGTCGGAGATCTTCCAGCCGAGGGCCTGTTCGTAGAACCTGGTGGCGCGCTGAACGTCGTCTGCTGGGATTTCAAAGTGAACGATAGGGTTTGGCATAGCGGGAGAAGGATAGCGGATGGGTGGGTTCGTTGGCAGGGGCATGTAGCCGAAGTGGGCCCGAGCCGATTAGAGAGCTGGCAACGGAGTCAAGCGTTTTTCGTCATCGGGGCAGACCAATCAAGAACTCTCGTACCGCAACGCGGACCTCCGACGACACCTCCAGTCAAAATGCTCCTTGACCTGAGGCGAACAAACAGCGAATCTATCAGCACATGGGAAAGCGCACGTTGCAGTTCGATGAGATCGGCTATTGGTCGGAAGTGAAGCTGTCCATACTTAATGACTACGCCAAGCCCTATAACACGATTCTTCGCGCAAACAAGCTGCATCCAGTTTATGTCGACGCTTTTGCCGGTGCGGGACACCATATTTCTAAAAACAGCGGGCAGTTGATCAAAGGAAGTCCGGTGCGGGCACTGGAGGTTGATCCACCGTTTGAGCTGCTGCATTTCGTTGATATGGACGAGAGCCGAACTGAAGAGTTGGCACGTCTCTCTGCCGGGCATGAGAACGTGAAAATTTATCAGGGTGACGCGAACGTCGTCCTGCCGCGGGATGTGTTTCCTCAAGTTCAATATGACCAATACAGGCGTGGACTCTGTATCCTTGACCCCTATGGTTTGGACCTTGATTGGTCAGTGATTAAAGCAGCGGCCGAGTTAGGCACCTTAGAAATTTTTCTCAATTTCCCTGTGATGGACATTAACCGGAACGTCTTGTGGCACGACCCCGAACGGGTGGACGCCGCTCAAAGAGGGAGGATGACTCGCTTCTGGGGAGATGGGTCGTGGAACAATGCAGCGTATTCAGGGGCCGGAAATCTATTTGGACATCCGGAAAAACTCTCGAACGAGGATGTGGCTACTGCATATCGTAGGCGTCTCGAAAAAGTGGCGGGCTTCAAATATGTACCGGAGCCGATACCCATGCGGAATAGTAATGGAGCGATAGTCTATTACTTATTTTTCGCGGCGCAAAAGCCTGTGGCTGCGGACATAGTGACTGATATTTTCAAGAAATATGAGCACGCGGGAGAGAAGTGATGGCAGAGCAATCGTCAATCGAGTGGACTGACGCAACATGGAATCCGGTGCGGGGCTGCACGAAAATCAGCCCTGGATGTAAGCATTGCTACGCCGAAACGTTCGCTGAGCGATTTCGCGGTGTTAAAGGCCATCCCTATGAACAAGGCTTTGACCTGCGGCTAGTTCCGGAAAAGCTTGACGTTCCCCTGTCTTGGAAACAACCAAAGATGATTTTCGTAAATTCGATGAGCGATCTATTCCATCCTAATGTGCCGGACGACTACATTGTCCGCGTGGCAGAGATGATGATGGAGGCTCATTGGCATACATATCAAGTCCTGACCAAACGGTCAGAACGTCTTCGTGATTTGCTGAATAGCAAGCTAGGATTTGCGGCTACTGCTCCACATATTTGGTGGGGAGTTAGCGTGGAAGACCGTAAGTACGGACTACCTAGAATGCAGCACTTGAGATCTGCTAACGCCCACGTAAGATTCCTATCGATAGAGCCCTTGCTAGAGGATTTGGGGCATTTAGACCTAACGGGTATTCACTGGATGATTGTTGGCGGCGAGAGCGGTGCAGGTGCCCGGCCCATGAGTGCTGATTGGGTACGTTCGCTTCGAGAGCAGTCTCGCAATCAGGGAGTGCGTTTCTTTTTCAAGCAGTGGGGCGGCGTCAAAAAGTCCAAGACTGGACGCACTCTTGACGGGAAAACCTACGACGAATTTCCCGAGCTGGTGACATTGTCAGCTTAGTAGCGCTTCTTTGTCGAAGTAACGCGCAGCAGTGTATGCGCTCAGCCGTGAGACATCGTGTCGTCGATAGTTTTGCTTGCACGACTACAACGCTCGCCACGATTCAGGTGGCCGGTAGTGGCCCG
>CAWAYO010000033.1:0-18141 GCA_963786085.1 uncultured Acidobacteriaceae bacterium | reverse complement strand
TTATGCTTGCTTCTGATCCGGGCCTGGTGCAGTTCGTGCACAAGGTTTCGGAAATGTGCCGCGGCAAGGCCTATTTACGACACCGGAAACGCTGGGCGAGTATCTGCTGATGGACTACATGCAGCGGAAGATGCGTACCATTCACTGATTCAGCAAAGCAGAATGCATGCCTGCCGGTGCGGATCGCATGGGCGGCCGTATTATCGGGGCGGTAATCGGCGGCTCTGGCTGATCCAAACGCTGACGCAGATTGGAAGCCAGTTCGAGCAGCAGGTGTAGCCTTTCAGCCAACGGCGGCGTAATTCCGGGCTCCACCAGCGCCAGCTGCGCCTGCAGCAGAAGACCGGCGATGCCATCGCGCAGATCGCTTCGGATCGAGGAGGCCGCGGCTGACAGAGCCATGTCCTTCTCGCGCTCGCGGCGCAGCAGCGCGGCGCGTACCTCGCGAACCACGCGCCCATATCCGGAAATTGCGAAGTTGATCTCGAGAGGAATCGCCAGGCTCGCATGTTTGAGCAGGGAGTCCATGCCGTCCTCCGGTTGCTCGACCAGCGATTGGTCGACGACGATAATGGCGAACTCACGCCGCCGAAGGACCGCCAGCCCCTCCCTGCGGCTTCGGACGGTTTCGACGGCCAGGCCAAACTGTTTCGACAACACGGTGGCGCAATTCTCTGCTCCGGCGATGGCGGTAATCATCAGAATGCTTTGCGGCATGGTCGGCTCCTGTATAACCTGACTTGTGTAACCTGGCTTGTTACAAAACTCCGAATGTCTGCGGGCGAAGTCAAAGTTTTTCCATCACAGGCCGGCGACGGATTCGCCAAGGCCATACTCCTTGAGCTTGCGGTAGAGCGTCGTCTTTCCTATACCCAGCAGCTTCGCGGCTCTGAGCTTGTCTCCCTTGAGCTGCCGGAGCGTATCCAGGATCGCCTGCCGTTCCAGTTCGGCCAGCGGCGTGACCGCGCCCGTCCGCTCCAGTCGAGGCTCGGGGGCAACGGGGATGGCACAGTGCGATGGGCATGCACGTGAAAATCCTGAAGTTGAGTCGGCAGATCGCCGATATGCAGAACCAGCACCCGAAGAGAGAGCGCAGGCACGCTCGACCGAATTTTCGAGCTCGCGCACGTTCCCCGGCCACGCGTAGTCCGTCATGGTACGCAGGGCATCATCGCTCAGAATCCGCGCCGCGCCGCCGTTGCGTTTCAGGCGATCGAGGAAATGAGCGGAGAGCAGCGGAATGTCTTCGCGGCGATCGCGAAGCGGCGGAATGCGGAGGCTGACCACGTTCAGCCGGTAGTAGAGGTCCTTGCGAAAGCGGCCCTGTTCGACCATAGTCGCCAGATCGCGATTGGTGGCGGCGAGGATACGAACCTTGATAGGAATGCGGTGCGTAGCCCCCACCGGCCGAATCTCTTTTTCCTGCAGGGCGCGCAGCAGCTTGGCCTGCAGATCGAGGGGCAGCTCGCCGATCTCGTCGAGAAACACGGTCCCGCCATCGGCTGAGGCCAGTAACCCATCCTTCGACCGGTTTGCCCCGGTGAAGGCGCCCTTTACGTAGCCGAAAAGTTCGCTTTCGACGAGCGTGGGGACCAGTGAACCGCAATCGACCGGAAGGAAAGGCCTGGCGGCGTTCGGCCGTTGGCGTGAATCGATCGCGCCACCAGTTCCTTTCCGGTTCCGCTCTCTCCCAGAATCAGTACCGGATGGCTGGTCTGCGCGACCTTGGAGAGAATGCGGTAGAGCTTTTCCATCTCGCCGCTGCGCCCGATGATGTTTCCCAGTCCCTGCTCGGTGCGCAGCTTTTCGCGCAGCTGGCGGCTGGCAATGTCAATCGTGCGGCGTTCGGCGGCGCGTTCGAGCACCGCCGCCAGTTCTTCGAGCGCGAAGGGCTTGGTCAGGTAGTCGTCGGCACCGGTGCGCATCGCCTCGACCGCCGAGTTGACCGTGGCAAAGGCGGTCATGACGATTACGGCCATCTCCGGATGCAGCATCTTGACCTCCTCCAGAAGCTCGAGGCCGGGGCCGCCGGGTGACTTGAGATCGAGAAGAAGTATGTCGACGCTGTTGCCGCGCAGCAGGCTGCGGGCGGTGGCGAGGTTTTCGACGGCATGTGGGGTGAATCCCCGGCGGGCGGCGATTTCGCAGCATGCCGATCGTACCGCGGCGTCTTCGTCGACGATCAGGACATGTAGCCGTCCCGGGCGCTCTGATGGGTAGGCGTAAGTCGTCATAGCTCTTGTGTGCGGGACTGTTACGGGCATTCTATGCACCCTTTCATCGCGGAGTCAGCCACCAATCCGCTGTTATCGACGATTTCGTACATGCCGGAAGTAATGGGCAGCTCCAGCTCAAAGCGCGCGCCACCACCCGGAGAAGAGCAGGCCCGCGCGGTGCCTCCCGCCGCTTCAATCAAACTGCGAACGATGGTGAGACCGAGACCGCGATGCGGAATGTCCGGCCAGTTCGACCCGGTCAGCGCGTGTTGTAAAGCCCGCCTTGAAGATCTGCTCGCGCAAGGTCTTCGGAAATTCCAGGCCCGCTATCCTCAACGGCAATCACCACGCTATGCGGACCAGCGGTCGGACCATGCCCGGCTTCCAGAAAACTAAGACCGTCCCCGTACTGCGCGGTGATGCGCAGCTTCCCCTTTTCGGGCATGGCCTCTGAGGCGTTGCGCACCAAGTTCAACATCACCCGCGTCAGGTCTTCCTTCGAAAGCCGGTTACGGCCTCCGCAGGGCAGCGTTTCTATCTCGAGATCAATGACGTGGTCCGGCAATCGCGGCCACCAGAGGCTGCATGGCGCGAAGCTCGGCGCCGACGTCGTCGGCAGTATCTCCCGGCCACGGCTCGGCAAGAGAGATTGGGTCGCCTGGCTCCTGTTTCGAGAGGCTGGCGCTCGCGTCCGGAGATAAATTCCGGGAGCGCTTTGGCGCGCTTCGTCGCGATCCAGCACGCCACGGCGCGGCCAGCCTCTCTACAAGACGCGAGGCAGTTTCGGTGACCGCCTGCAACTCCTGCGCATAGTGCCCGTGGTCCGAGGTCAGAACCCCGGGCTCAGCCAGCAAGTCGCAGTAAAGTCTCAGCGCGGACAATACATTGCGCGCGTCGTGCGCAAGCTGATCAAAGCGTTCGGGTTTCAGAATGGGTACGCGTGTCCCCGGTGCCGCGGGTATTCGCTTTGATTTCACGTCGCCGGAGTGAGGAACAAACTTGCTGCTGCGCGTGGGAGCCTTCGCCAAACCCTGCATTCGCCTCTCCTAGATGGAGTTACCGGAAGACGATCACGGCCTTGGAGTTTCGCGACCGCCTTCCTGCCGGTTTATTTACACGCGCACGTGCCAAATCGGAATCTACTGCTTAACCGTCCTGAAATGAATCGGTTAACGGAAGACTTCCGTCTCAGGTCAAATCAGTGTCTGGGTCCTGCTGCGTTCCGAAACGGGAAAGCCAAGCACGAGTTTTCTTTTTATCCGATTGAAAATAAATGCTTACCTGACCTTGTTCCATTTCGGAACCGGTTCCTGCCGGCCCAATTCGGAACTGCTGGTTCGGAACTCTCCGTCATCGTCCCAAACCCGTACAATGAGCATCGATGCAAGCTTCTACATTTTTTCGCGCTGCAGGGCGCACCCCCTCGCAACTACGTCCCCTCCGGCTCACTGCCGGCTATGTCGCCACTGCCGAAGGATCGGTGCTTATCGAAGTAGGCAATACTCGCGTGCTGTGCAACGCCACGGTGGACCAGGGTGTCCCCGCGTGGCTGCGAAACAGCGGACGGGGCTGGGTAACGGCTGAATACGGCATGCTCCCCCGGGCTACGCTCACCCGCACGCCCCGCGAATCTGAACGCGGCAAAATCGGCGGCCGTACCCACGAGATCCAGCGACTCATCGGACGTTCGCTGCGCGCCGTGGTGGACATGCAGGCTCTAGGCGAGCGAACGGTCATTCTCGACTGCGACGTTCTCCAGGCGGACGGGGGCACGCGCACGGCGGCAATTACCGGGGCCTGTGCAGCGCTGGCTATTGCCATCAACCGGATGGTAGCTACGGGAGCTCTCAAGGCATCGCCGCTCAAACAGCTGGTTGCCGCAACCAGCGTCGGCATTGTGGAAGATACTGCATTACTCGATCTGGCTTATGAGGAAGACTCCCAGGCCGAGGTAGACATGAACGTCGTCATGACCGAGGACAGCGGGCTGGTGGAAGTGCAGGCCACTGCCGAGCGCACTCCGTTCGCTCGGAGCCGCATGCTCGAAATGATGGACCTGGCCGCAGCCGGCATCGAGCAGTTACTGCAGGCCCAGCGGGAAGCGATAGCGGCCGCCAGGCTAGTACGCAACCAATCGACCTCGGGTTAGAATGCAAGGGAACGCAGTTTCCGCAACAAACCCGGCCGTATCCCGTTTCAGGGCGTCGCCGGGCCCATCAACCGGCGCCATTCATTGGCAAGGATCAGGAGAAGAAACCATGTCCATCAAGCTGACCCCTGGAAAACTGGAAGGGTTAAAGGCCGTGTCCGACAAACGCGGCGTGATTGCAGCCGCTGCCATGGACCAGCGCGGCTCGCTCAAGAAATCACTGGCCAAAGAGAAGGGTGTAGCCGAACTTCCGGATTCGGCCCTGGTCGAATTCAAAGAACTGGTTGCCGATGTGCTCACCCAGCACGCGTCGGCTATTTTGCTTGATCCTGAGTACGGCCTGCCGGCAGCCAAGCGCCGTCACGGCAAGGGCCTGCTGCTTGCCTATGAAAAGACCGGCTACGACGCCGCCACGCCGGGTCGCCTGCCTGATCTTCTCGATCTTTGGTCGGTGCGGCGCCTGAAGGAAGCGGGTGCGGACTGCATCAAGATCCTGCTCTACTACACGCCTCTTGAAAAGACGCAGATCAACGACCTTAAGCACGCCTGGGTCGAGCGCATCGGCGACGAGTGCCGGGCGCACGATATCCCGTTCTTCCTCGAGACGGTCGGCTATGACGCGCAGGGCGGGGACGAAAAGAGCATCGCTTACGCTAAGCGCAAGCCGGAGATCGTGACCGGATCCATGGAGGAATTCGGCAAGGAACGCTATGGCGTCGATGTCCTGAAAGTGGAGGTTCCCATTCAGATGGAGTTTGTCTCCGGCACGCGGGCCTTTAAGGGCGAGGAAGCTTACACCCGCGCCCAGGCTCTGGAACACTTCCGCATTGCGGCGTCTTCGACGCACAAGCCCTTCATCTACCTCTCGGCCGGCGTGAGCAACCCGGTCTTCATCGAGACGCTGGAACTCGCGGCAGAAAGCGGCACGACCTTCAATGGTGTTCTCTGCGGTCGCGCGACCTGGAAGGACGGCATTGCCGTCTACGCGAAGCAAGGCGCCAAGGCCTTTGAGGACTGGCTCAATACGACTGGTGTCGAAAATATCGAAAACGTGAACAAGGCTCTCAAGGCCGCGCACTCGTGGTTCGATAAGGTTGACGTGGCGGAGCCTGCCGCAGTCTGACTACTCGTCACGCTTCTCCTGAGTAACCGGCGCCGCAGTTATCTTGCGGCGCTTTCCTTTTGTTGATTACCCGCGATTACGTTTGCGTCAGACGTCTGGTACGCATGGTGAGCGACAGGTGCCCTCTTTTCGGGATTCCGCCTCTGCGCGCGCGCAACTATCTTCGTTGCATGAAGACCTTCACGCTCACCTTGTACGCAAAGCGCAAGAGCGACGGCACTTACGACTATTCGCTCAATATCTGGGAGAACCGCGGCGGGCCGGCCACAGAAATGAATTTTGAGAGCGATGCTTTGCTCCGGCAGCAACTGGACGCCGTTCTGCCCGACGGCAGAGATGCTCACCAGATCCTGCCCCAGGCGCAGCGTAACGGCGACTACTGGTTTCCCTTTACTATGCCGATGTCTGACGCACAGGCCGCAAATCTCGGCTGGATGGGTGAAGCGCTGCCCGAACGCTGTCTCGTGCACTGACTTCCGCCTACCCTGAAGGTGTTATGGCCAGCCGTTGTATCCGTTGAGTAGTTTTGTCACTGGATTTTTCAAGAAGAGCAGGTTTAGTCCGATGTCAAAGAAGCTGAATCTTATCGCAGGAACTTTGTTCACCTTCGCACTCTTCGTCATTTTTCACGCCCTGCTGGCGGTGACGACAATTTGCTGGTTTGTCTTCCTTATTCCCGGAATGCTGTTTCGATGGTCGATGGAAGACCATAAAGCAGTTCCGGTTCGCAGCGCGCGTCTAGAGCGGCATTGAGAGCCGCGACCCATTCCTGCGGGTGGCCAGTCCCTCGACACTCTGCGCCATACACGCGCTGATTTCTAGAATCACTCGCGGCAACATCCCGGTCAGCGAGTCGTCGGCTGATCTTCGACTGTGCGCAGCAGGTCGATAACCTTCGGCGCCGCGAAATGCTGGTAGTCGGGGGAAAGAAGGCCATAGGTCTCGACGGAGTCGTATCTGCGGCCCTCGCCGGTCGACTGAGTTCCGTTTAAGGCCCAATAACTCCACGCAAGCCGGTTCTCTTTCATATAGCGGATATACATTACGAACCAGTCTGAGTTAGCGCCACAGTCCAGGTTCTGACATGTGCCGAATTCACCCACCCATATGGGCACCCCCGGTTCCACGTGGAGAAGGAAACCGCCGCGTGCGTCGTAAACCCGCTTCAGTTCTTCGTAGCTCGAGAACGCGTGATCGCTGATGTTGTAAGCGTGCGGTGAATAGACCAGCCGTTGCCTCACTTTCAGCTTTACAGGCAGCTTGTCAAAGCCCACGAAGTTCGTAGAGTAATCGGGGCTCTCAACCATGATCAGAAGCCGGGGATTCGCGGCAAGCACGGCGTTACCGCCACGCTCGGCAGCGGCATGCCAGTCGAGTTTAGGATTCGGACCACCCCACGCGGCGCCGCTCCTCAGTTCATTGCGAAGGTCGGTACCAATCACCCAAGGCTGGCTCTTGTATCGGCGCACGATAGCCTGCCAATCTGCCAGCCACTTTGTCTCCGGATAGTCGGCGCTGTACCAGAGTCCGTTGCCATCGGTTTCACTGCAACACCAGTCGGCGCGGCTCACATGATTGTCGAGAATCACCATGATGTTGGCGCGTGCCAGCGCGTCGATCACCGCATCCATGACCTCCATGGCATGCTTGCCCTTAAATTGAGGATTGGCTTTTACTGCGTAGTCTGGAACCAGTGGGTTTCGTTCGAGCGTCTCATTCGCCCAAGGCAAACGCACTGAATTTACACCCAGTTCCCGGATTTCGCTCACGATCGTTTGCAACGGCGCGTGATCGAGGCCGCCAACCACGAACTCCTTTTGATCGAAACCGTACCAGTTGACCGAGGTCAGGCGAACCGGTTTCCCCGAAGCATCAACGATTTCGTGTCCGTCGGTGTGCAGAGGAGGTTTGATATGCGACTGTTCCGCATCGGCGAAGAGAGTGACGGTTGCCAGAAATATGCCGGCGAACAGAATCGCGGCGATGCGGGAACGAATCATGCCTGTCAGGATACCGGAGACACCGAAGAAGACCGCCGACTCCTTGAGACATACGGAAAGCTCCTGTGGCGGCGCTGGCGACCCTATGTGAGCGACCGCTCCTGGGAACGGTTCGGGAGGACTACAGTCCGAACGGAGCGGCTTGGGATATCCTTTCTCACGATGCCGCACGAAGCAGGCTTACCGGTGGGGCGAAGACGGCATGGCCGCAATTTGCGACCGCTATCAGCTGCTCGTGTTCAGCCTCGCTCTCTGGAACGGCAAAGATTCGATTTTGAAAGAGCGGGTCTTCGGCTTGACGCCGAGCGAAGGCAATCATGGCGAAGACGCGAAGGACTACACCTTTTGATCTGTTGTGAAGGGCGTGTGAAGGCCTGCCCAGGCACTGCAACCGGCATAACGTTGGCGTCTCGTCTGATTGGGGCGGGTGTCGACATTCCCAGGATCTCTCAGTTCATGAGACGCAGTACAATACAGTTGACGGTGCGAAACTCCCATCTATCTGCCCGAGCATGCTCAGGCAGCTAGATGGGCTTGTATCGTCGGAATCGCTGGTGACTAAATTGGTGACCGGCCAAGCGGCGAAAAGGAATAGCAGCCGTAAGTAGTTGAAGCAAAGCGTGCGAAAGTGGCGGAATTGGCAGACGCACCAGACTTAGGATCTGGCGGGGAAACCCGTGGGGGTTCAAGTCCCCCCTTTCGCACCAATAAGTTACCGCAATTCACATAATCGGCGACTGTCGCCTGTGCCCAAATTTGTGCCTAGTCGAGCCATTAAGCATCTTTGAGTGACCGCTCAACAGCGATAAATCGCGCCGCGGCAGGAGCTGAGCAGCAACGCGACTGCGGCGCCGATAGAGTATTTGAAGCGACAGGAAACGCTTGTCACATACATGCAACCATTTCTGCTGACCGGCGTCTCCTACGCTAGTGGCTGTGTATGGTTGCGCGACCCGATTACCCAGGTAATGCTTCAAAAGAATCAGCGCGTTCGATACCTCGAGCGTGATAACGTGGTGCAACCCGGAAAGGCAGGTTCTGACCACATGCAAACTCCATGCGACGCGAAGGAAGGCATTCGCGAAAAGCTGGCAGAACTTCGGCGTGCTGCACGCACACTGAACCCCACCGTCAAGGGATCAGAAGCTGATCGGAAGGCCGCCGCGGTGAAGGGCTACAGAGCGTGGGCGGACACCAGAGCAAGGGCCAACAAAAAGGCCACTCGTTAAGAGCACAATTAAGCAAAGCTGGTTTTACGGATCTTGCCCCTGGCGCACTGGTCAGGGTGAAAGACCGCCAGCTCAGTTTTCCGCACAACGTCCTCAATCGCAAAGTTCATGAGAGCCGCTTGGCTGTCGTACTGTCGAACGACACGCTCTGTGCGTCGGCTAGCGATCCGTTGATTGTGATTGTTCCGATGACGCACCGAATTGACGTGCAATTGAAGACGGACGTAGTGATCAGAAGGACAGCGGAGAACGGCCTGGATTCGGACAGTTTGGCGCAGTTGCATCTGATTCAACCGCTGCTCAAGGGGGAGGTTCTGTCGAGAGTCGGCATGCTCTCTCCCAATGACTGGGATAACCTCCTCGCGCAGTTCATCTGGATGACTAATCGCGTTTGAGATTCCACAATCATCACAAGTTTGAGCCATTCTTGGCTGGTGCTGCCAGCATGGCCTTCGCGCATTGCTGGAAAGCCCGTTCAATCGCGTCCGCTTGGGGATGGACGTACCGCTGCGTAATCGTGATGGAAGAATGGCCCGCGATCCGAGCTAGCGTGAAAACGTCGCAGCCGGCCTCTGCAAGCTGAGTCAGGGCCGTGTGCCTCAGGATGTACGGTTGGAATGGCTGAATTTCCCTCGCGCCGTCTGCCTTGGCTCGCGCATTGGCTTGCTGAATTCCTTTTTTGTGCTGGTCCTTGGCGGTGTCCTTATTCAAGTGCCCTTCGCGCGAACCCGCCGGGAAGAGCCATCCCTCTTCCGGCCTTCTCGCCGACTCCCATCTTGCCTTCAAAGCGGAGTAGACCGCTGGCACCATCGGGAGCATTCGACGGGCAGCTTTCGTCTTGCCCTCTGTGACCTGTATGAGGCCGCCTGTGCCGTTCAGATAGATATTTTTCCCACCGGAGCGCAAACACCTCACCAGGGCGCATTCCTGTGCCACGAATGAGCAGGGCAGCGTTCTGCCATGGCTGCGGGCAATGCTTGATGTAACGCTCCCATTCCGCAGCAGTCAGAACGCGATCTCTCTGTCGCTCCCCCTTCGCCAGCGTGATCTTTACGGGCTTTTCCAGCCCGCCCCACTCGAAGGCTAAATTCAGGGCACGGCGGAGGCTGCGAAGGCCGCAATTGATCCGGGATGCCGAAAGCCCCGCGTACTTCGCTGCGAAGTTCTGCGCGTCCTGGTCGCTAATCTTGTCAAGCGGTAAGGAAACCCAATCGCATTTGCGAACCATGTTCGCACCATCGGCGTAATACTCGGCTGTTCCGGGCTTAAGAGCGTGCTTCGTTTTTACGAAGGGCAGGAAATCGTTTTTCAGGAAATCTGCGAGAGAGGGAGCGGCCTTTCTTTCCCTGATTCCCACTAGTCTCCTGAGTCATTGATTTCTCGTATAAGTTGTGGGTGAGTGCGCGGCGAGAGTAGAAGTAGCGAATCGAGCGATGGAGGCCAGGATCTGGTCTGCGGACTTGGTCCATCGAAAGGGTTTGGGCTGTTGGTTGTGGGCAGCGATGAATTCGCGGATCGCCGTTTCGAGTTCCTGCACGCTGGTGTGTGAACCGCGCTTGATCTGCCGTTGTGTAAGCAGTGCGAACCAGCGTTCCACTTGGTTGAGCCAGGAGGCATGCGTGGGAGTGAAGTGCAGGTGATACCGTGATCTTTTTTGTAGCCACTGGCGGACCAGCGCTGTCTTGTGTGTGCCGTAGTTGTCCAGCACCAGATGGATGTCCAGATCGGCAGGAACGGCGGTGTCGATTTTCTTCAGGAAGTCGAGGAACTCCACCGAACGATGGCGTCGATAGCACTTGCCAAGAACGTTGCCGGTCGCGATATCCAGAGCGGCAAACAGGCTGGTGACGCCATGTCTCTTGTAGTCGTGCGTGCGCCGCTCCCGTTGTCCGGCCCGCATGGGCAGCACAGGCTGGGTACGGCTGAGTGCCTGGATCTGCGACTTCTCATCCACGCACAACACCAGCGCATGATGGGGTGGATCGAGATAGAGCCCAACAATATCCCGCACTTTGTCGATCAGCAATGGATCAGTCGATAGCTGAAAGCTCTCTGTGCGATGCGGCTTCAGTCCAAAGGCACGCCAGATGCGGCTGATGGTGGACTGGCTTAGACCGGTTCTGACTGCTAGCATGCGGCTGGACCAGTGCGTCGCTCCCTTCGGAGTCTTCTCCAGCGTCAGCCGCACCACCTGCTCGATCTTCTCGTCACCGATCTCACGCGGCGCTCCCGGACGCGGCTCATCGCCCAGCCCCGCCACTCCCTCAGCTATAAAGCGGTTGCGCCAGAGACCAACTGTAAATCCTGTCGTGCGCAACTTCGCTGCTACCGCCGCGTTGCTTGCTCCACCCGCACACTCTAAAACGATACGGGCGCGGAAGGCCACCGAACGAGCGCTGCGAGACTGCCGCGCTATGCGCTCCAACTCGGCTCTTTGCCCTGGGCTTACCACCAGCTCATGCTTCTTCGGCCGTCCACGACGAGACTCCATGCCTCACCATAGAACGCCTCCCATCTATATGCAACCTACTTGTGACTCAGGAGACTAGTCTCATCTCAAAAATGTCCCTGGCCGGCGAAGCCCGGCAGAACTACTTCCGGATGGCCGACAACATATCCGGAACCTGATTCGCGGTCTCATTTGTCGATCCAGCAGTACGCCGTTTTACATCTGGACCGTAATACACTTCGGTTGTGAAAAAAAGAGAAGATATTCCGCCTTACGATTCTTGGATCACCATCAAACCCGGCGAATCCTTGAAAATGGACGCCACGCTCAAGGCCGAGTGGGACCGGCTTAAGCAGGCCCTGCGGGAGTATCGCGGCAACATCCTCGCCAACGCCTTCCAAATCGAGATGCAGGTAGACCGGCTCCTCTGTGAAATTCTCTTCCCAGCTTCCGACGACCCGAACATCAAGCCCGAGCAAAACATCCCACTCACCAAAGGGAGCGCGAGAGCACTTCGCAACCTATTCGATGAGTTTGTACTGAAAGCTAGCACGATGCCGACCATATCTTTCGGCTACAAGATCGAACTGCTCGGGAATTTGGCCGAGCAAATTGGGGAGGTGAAAGCTGTCGTGCCACCAAGCCTGATCAAAACCCTGAACAACCTTCGCAGGATAAGGAACAATTTTGCGCACTACCCAGTCACATTTATCCCGAAAGGCCCTGTCGGGGAGCAGACCCTTGAAATCGTGCTCGCTACCCACAAGGCACAATACAAAATAGATCAGGCGTATTTCGAGAGCACCGACGCGATGTTTCACGAGGCGGACGAAGGGCTCAAGGCCGCCAACGAAGCCACGAGGAACAATCTCAGTAGGGAGCAGGACGCCGCCCCGAGAGAAGCTCTGGGCGAGTGACCGGCAAACCGGAAGGAACTCGATTAGGCAAGTCGGGTCCGGCGCACACGGATGAACTGGAAAATCCCGGGCTGACACATACACGAAGTTGCGCTCAGGGTCCGACAACAGTGTTGGGGAATAGAGGGGGCTGACTCGTCGCGGAAGTGTCTGCACTACCCCACACTGACCAACTCACGAGAGTAACGACCCACGTATCAGTTCGCTTTCGCATTATCCATAGGTGGCTTCCGAGGGCTTCTCTGCAGGTCGATTCTTGTGCCGATGAAAACGTAGTTCGGTAGCTCGCGGTCAAGTAAACAATCTGGTTTGAACCCCGAATACGACAGTCAGTAATCTCAATGGAGTGAATTTTATTCATGCCACGCGCCATCTGCGCCGAGACCGCCGCACGTCCAAGCAGAGGCCGCGCGTCAGGCGGCCACAATTCGATGTCATCAGCGCACAACGCGATTACGCTGTGGTTGTCACCAGCAACTTCGTACTCGATCCAGTTTGAATGGATCTGCTCAATCTCTCGGAGATCATCTTCGGTGAGTTCGTTCATACATCGAGGATGGATAGCAGATGCGCCTATCACCCTGCAAGACCGCACCTTCGCTCCCTGTTCTCGAACGGCTGATCTTTCCAACTGGCCCGGTTCAGCTACGGGAAGAAGGAGTCTTTTTGGGCGATTTAACGGCATGTTCTTACGATCGGTTCGAGTCACCGGCAATAGCGAATGTATGCCGAGGGGCAACCCTGCTTGTCGATTTATGAGACAGGCTGCTAGTCCGGTTGCACTACCCGGAAGCCCTCCGGGACCTCTACGTGCGGTGTATCCCAGCCGCCGGGCGGGAGGGCACACTGGTTCGCCTCGACCGGTCCCCACGTATGCGGTTCGTATCGGTACAGCGGCGTGTCCTGGTTGAGGATCGGGTCAACGATCCTCCAAGCTTCTTCGACGTAGTCCTGACGGGCAAACAGCGTCGTGTCGCCGACCATGGCATCGCTGAGGACCCGTTCGTAGGCGGCCATTTCGCCGGGACGCGGATTACGGCTGGCGATAAGCTCAACGTCGGCACGCTTTCCTCCTTCTACAAAGGGTGCGACGGAGACCATCATGGCCACGGTGATCTCCGGACTGAGGCGGAAGCGCAGGTAGTTCTGCGGGGGGTCGGGATTGATGTAGGTGGCGGGAAGCCGGCGGAAGCGAGCGATGATCTCGAAGCAGGTCATGGGCAGATTCTTGCCGGCGCGGATGTAGAAGGGCACTCCCTGCCAGCGCCAGGAGTTCAGCTCGAGACGAAGCGCAGCGAAGGTCTCGACCCTGGAGTTCGGAGCGACTCCGCTCTCCTGAAGATAGCCTTCGAACTGGCCGCGAATGATATTTTTTGGACCGAGGGGAGGAATGGTCTTGAGGACTTTGACCTTTTCGTCGCGCAGGCACTCGCTGTCATCGCGCGCCGGCGGATCCATGGCGAGGTTGCACAGGACCTGAAAGATGTGGTTCTGGACGACGTCGCGAATGGCGCCTGTCTGGTCGTAAAATACTCCGCGTCCCTGAATCCCGAAGTCTTCGGCCATGGTGATCTGCACACTCTCCACGTAGTCGCGGTTCCACATTTTCTCCATGAAAGAATTCGCAAACCGAAACGAGACCATGTTGCTGACCGGGCCCTTGGCGAGATAGTGATCGATGCGAAAGATCTCGGGTTCGTTGAAGGCGGTGTGCAGGATGCGGTTGAGCTCCTGCGCCGAGGCGAGATCGTGGCCGAAGGGCTTCTCAACAATGATGCGCGCGCCCCTGGCAGAGCCGGATTTTACGAGCTGCTCGATCACCTTCTCAAAGAGAAAAGGCGGGATGGCCAGGTAGTGCGCGGGATGCTCGGCCGTGGCGAGTGTTTTCCGAAGCGCCTGAAAGGTGGCAAAGTCGGAGTAGTCGCCGTCTACATAGCAAAGCAGGGCGCTCAGCTTAGACCATGCATCGGGATCGAGGCCACCATGCTGCTCCAGGCTGTCTTTGGCGCGGGCTTTGAACTGGTCGAGGTTCCAGCCGGCCTTGGCTACACCAATGACCGGGATATTGAGCTTTCCGTGCTGGACCATGAGCTGCAGAGCGGGAAAGATCTTCTTGTAGGCAAGGTCGCCGGTGGCTCCGAAAAAAACCAGGGCATCGGACTGAGGGGTGCTCATGAGTCGACTCCTTATAGACTGGGGCCTGTTTCACTGCGCAGCCGGTTTACCGGGTAATTCTACTTGGGGGCGGAGTTCATTCTCGCACGGAGGCGCGCTTCGGCGTCGTCGCTCCAGTACTTGCAGTTGAGCTGGATGAAGACCGAGGTGTACGGGATGGTCATGGTGGTCTTGAGGACGAGGATGTGGAAGGTCTTTCCGGCCTCGTCGATGCGGGCGATGATCTGCTCGTGCGGGAGCGACTGGATTTTGTAGGGATGCAGGAGGCCGGCGATCTGGGTGCGGTAGGCGGAGACGCCGGGCGCGTCCTGATCTGAAACAAAGGGCAACTCGGCGTCCATGAAGACGTCGGGGCGAACGTGGATGGAGTGGTTGACGGTGTCGAGCACAGCCTGAACGACGTCGAGCTGGCTCGAGTTGGTTTCCAGGGTCTCGATGCCGGGCGAGGACTGGAGCGGGTAGGCGGAGTCAACGATGAGTATCCAATTGCGGTGGCCGAGGAGAGGCATGGACTCGGCGAGCCTGGTTTTCCAGGCGGCCGGCTGAGCGATGGCGGGCAGCGCCAGAAGCAACATGAAAAGGGCGAAGCGCTTCATGGCCACAGCATAGAACAGGGATCAGGGATCAGGATGATGGAATTCAGGCGGTTTCTTGATACCGAGGATGCGGGGCGGGCGGTGCGGACACTGCGGAAGCTGGCCGCATGTGACATTTCGCGATGGGCGCTGACGGGCGGCCTGGCGGTCGAGATTCATATCCTACGGCACGGGCGGGAGTCGGGCGGACGCCAGTTGCGGGATATGGATTTTGTGGCGGGATCGTTCGAGGATATTCCGACGGCGCTGGGGAGCGAGGTGCTGTTCCGGCATGTGCATCCGTACGACGAGCCGGCAAAGACGATGCTGCAGTGCGTAGATGAGGAGACGGCTCTGCGGGTGGATCTGCTGCGCTCTTACGGGAAGGAGATGGAGCGGGTGGTGCGGATCGAGTTGGACGGGATGGGGCTGAAGATGATTTCGATCGAGGATCTGGAGGCGGCGCATGCACGCCTGAGCTGGGGGCTGGTCGAGGGCAAGAAGGTTCCTCCGCAGTACGCGCGGGATTATCTGCGATTGCTGCCTCTGGTGACGACGGAGCAGATCGAAGAGGTATGGCAGGAGCACCGGAAGCCGGAGTGTCCGGTGAGCTTCGCGGAGACGGTTGCGGAGCTGGATAGAGCAATCGCAGCGCGAACAGAGCTGCTGGTGCCGAAGGTGTATTCGAAGGATGTGCATGCGGTGTGTCCGCGGTGCCGCGCGACGGAGACCTTCAAACTGGCGGACGCGAGCCGGGTGTTTTCGATCCTGGGATACTGCTGAGATTCGGACTATTACATATTCAGAACAAGTGCGCGGGGCGGATGTCGACGTCTCCCCAAAGCATGGAGCGGTCGCGCTCGGGATGGCTGGTCGCGGCCGGTGCGGATGGCTCAGCGAAGCTTCGCGAAACGACAAGGGCGTCGGGAGTGGCGGCGCGGTGCACGGCTCGAGTGAGACGCTGCCGATAGGGTGCGGCGCCATCGAGAATGTTGGACAGTGTGAAGCCGGCAAAGGATGCGGGAGCGCACGTTTCGAGGATGGAAGCGGCGTCGCCCAGGACGAATTGAAGATTCGCATTGTTCAACTGGGGCGCGTCAGGAGTTTCGCCGAAAAGCAGGGCGTGGATATATGGATTGGAAGCATTGGCGTGAACGGCAATGCCCCTCTCCAGACGCCGGCGCATGATGACTCCGAAGTTTGAGGGAAGAAATGAGAGGAACTGCCGGGCGTAGATTGTGCGCAGGCCGGGGCGCGACATCAGAGTGTCGAAGGCTGCGCGGAAGCGACGCGTGTTGAGATGTGCGTGCCAGTATGCGATTTGTTCGGCTGTGTTTGTGAGAGCGAGGAAGGCGCGGACGGCTTCGATTCTCCAGCCGATGACGGGCATAAAGGCGCGCAGGATCTGCATCACGCGTTCGGCGTCACCGGTCTCGATGGGAGCTCCGGCGGCGCGGCGCTCGGCGTAGGCGAGCTGCACGGGATTTATGTCGCATGCGACGACTTGATGTTCGAGTGAAAGGCGCATCGCGGTGTCTCCCGCGGATGCAATGCAGAAGATGCGGCACTTTCCCCGAAAGGCGTGGCACTCAATTTCGGCATCTTCGTGCATTTGCCCGAAGAGCAGTCTTTGGCGGCCGGTTGATGAGGTCAGGCGGCCGGCGCTCCAGGCGGTTTCTGACTTCGGAGTGTCTGCAGTCAAGGATGCCGTCCGGGGAATGCTCCGCTGATCCACACCAACATGAGGAAGGCGATGTTTTTGACGATCATGCCGGCGGGATCGTGGATGATGTGGCGCGCCCATAGTAGTCCGTTGATGCTGAGCGCGGCCAGCACCACCACCTGAACGATGGCGCAGAGGCCGGGAGCGATTCCAGAGATGACCCAGAGAGCGATGACTGCTTCAACGACGCCGAGGGCCTTGAGGAATGCAGACCCGAAACGCGCGCCGAGCCGCGGGACTGCGGTCACCACTTCGAGCTGCGAAGGCAATCGGCCGACGATCTTGCACCAGAAGCCTTCATAGAGCCAGACGGCTGCGATGCAGACACGGATGAGCACCAGGGGCGGGAATGCGAGTGAGATATCGTGCACACCTTTTCTCCTCGATACAGATTCTTCGCAGAATAGACGCCTGCCGGCTCTGCACATTCGGCGAGGACGTGGAGGGCCTGCACATTTGCGGGGACGACAGCCTCGCGCATTCCTTCGAGAATGTGGCGGTGGAGCTGGTGGATGGCGAACCTCTCGAGAGGCCGGAACAGCGGACGCGGGTGGAGAGGGCTCTGGTAGTTCGTCGTGAGCACAACTTCGGCGCCACGTGGAGTGGGGCGGATTCTGTAGGAACCGCTCCTGGCCATGACGCATGTCTCGATGCCCAGCTTCTGCGTCACGACTTCGAACTCGATAAGTCTAGAAGGCTGGAGGGTGGTGATTCTCTTGAATAAATACCCGCGCTGATAGGCGCACAAGATGATTGAGCCGGGGATGGTTTTGTCGCCCGAGGTATGCAGAGGCCTGGGGATCAATACGCGCAGAAGCGCAGGGGGTGGGGCAGATATCTCTTCGTAGAAGAGGATCCGGCTCCAGACCGTCTCAGGGCTGGCGTGGATGGCTAGCCTGGTTTGCACCGAGTCGATCGCGGGCCGGCCACCGAAGAGCAGCGCCAGCAGTGCGCACCATCGTTTCGCCGGGGCGGATGCAGGTGTTGCAGGGCTGGGCACGGCAATTGGCGTTTCGGCAGAACGGGTCATCGTGATTTTGGGCACACTAACCTCTTTCGCAGCATTCACCGCGTGGCCGGTTGGTCTGGACTGGCTCTTACAGGGTGAGACGAATGTGGCCGAAATACTGTGATTTCCGTCACCTGGGAGTTTGCGGAGTGGAAGACGCTTCGGGAGGGCCTTAGACGGATGCAGCGGGGTGATGCGCGTCACAGCTATGCAGCGGCCTTGAGGCTAGAGTTCGAGACAGAACTGGCGGGTTTGATCAGAGCGCCAGCAGCATGTGGGAGGTGGGGTATGACACACACGGCAGTCGGTCTATTCAATAACTCGAGCCTTGCGGAGGAAGCGGTCAGCGACCTCAAGACGGCTGGAATCGCCGCGGATGATGTACGCGTCCTCGCCGAGCCGCGGTATATGCATGTCACTGGCGTGCTGAGTACTCCGGAGATCGATTTCTGCGCAGAGCTGGTTTGTGACCTGCGGGCGATGGGAGCTACGGAAGACGAAGCGCAGACCTATGTTCAGGGAATTCGGGCCGGAGGCGTTCTGGTGTTTGCAGCAGGTTCACTGGAGCAGGTGGAG
>CAWAYO010000032.1:0-24830 GCA_963786085.1 uncultured Acidobacteriaceae bacterium | reverse complement strand
GCGGGACAGATGAAGCGAATCCTGGTGACGGGCGCGACAGGCAAAGTAGGAAGTCATTTCATCGGACGCGTGCTGGACTCCGATGACTGCCCGGACTTTACGATACGGGCGCTGTGCCACAATCGCCGTCCTGAGCCGAGGGAACGGCTGGAGATCGTAACCGGAAATATCTCTGACCGGGACGCGGTGCGGGCTGCGATGCACGGGATCACGCATGTGATCCATTGCGCGACCTGCAAGGAAACCGCAGATGACGTGATCGATGTCACGGTCAAAGGCCTCTTCTGGCTACTGGAGGAGTGCCGGCTCAGCGATTCGTTCCAGCAGATCATCCTGATCGGCGGAGATGCGGCTCTGGGGCATTTCTTTTATCCACACGCGGTTCCTGTGACGGAGCAACAGAGGCACAGCGCGTATCCCGGCTGCTATGCGCTTTCGAAGGTTCTGGAAGAGGTAATGCTGGAGCAGTATTTCGTTCAATACGATCTTTCGGGGTGTTGCCTGAGGGCTCCGTGGATCATGGAGAAGGACGATTTCAAATACACGCTCTCGTTCGGCGAAGACGTCTTCGGCGGGCCGCGGTGGAGAGACCTGGTTGGCGCTGAGGCGGCTGACAAATACCTGGAAAGCGGCACGGTGCCGCTGATGCTCGATCCGGAGGGAGTGCCGGTGAAACGCAACTTCGTGCATGTGAGCGATCTGGTCGAGAGCATGATTGTGGCTCTGGATCATCCCAAGGCGCGGCAGCAGACGTTCAATATCTGCATGGATGAGCCGGTGGACTATCGTCAGGTCGCAGATTATCTGCGAGAGACGCGAGGATTGCCGTCGGTTGAGATTTCGACGCCGTACTGGTCGACCTGGCTCGACAACAGCAAGGCGAAGTTTCTGCTTGGGTGGCGTCCGCGCTATGACCTGCGAAGGCTGATTGGTGAGGCCTGGTCATACCAGCGCAGCGAAGCTGATCCGCGCAAGGTTTGGTATCCGGGATAGAGATCGAAGAAGGTCCTTCGACTGCGCACGCTGCGCGCGCTTCGCTCAGGATGACATCGTGGTTTTTGAACAGGAAAAGCAGGTTGCTTCGGCTCCGCTCAGGACGGGCTCTTCGACTGCGCACGCTGCGCGCGCTTCGCTCAGGATGACAGCCGGAGGATGACAGCCGACGGGAGCGTGGCCGGGGGTGGAATTGTGACGAAGTGGGCTCTTTTAGAATGGCCGCGCTGGTCCGATCTGCGGTGCGTGCACCGGCTTAGCCATGCCATAGAAAATCACAACGCCCTGTCCGCCACAGCGAGTCGAGAGCGCCTCACTCGGTGTGCCGATACAACTGTCGATATCCTGCCAATTGTTCATCGCCCAGACATTCCCCGCTGGATCGACAGCAATGTCGGTTATCATCTGCAGACCTCCTCCCACGTAGCCGTTTGGAGGCGAGATTTGTCCGCCCGTATGCACGCCGGGCGGGCAGTGCTCGGTGCGCACGCCGCACAACTCGGTAATCGGACTGCTGGCCCCGGCGAAATTCGAGATCCAGATGTTGTCGTTGCCATCAACGGCAACGGCCCACGGGCCGGGCAGACCGGCGCTCTTGAACGGCGAGCCCGGATATGGTGTTCCGTCGGGCCGCAGCAGCGTGACGCTGCCACCGTTGATGGTGCCTCCCTTCTGCTGCGACATCGTTTTTGTCAGATAGTCTGAAGCCGACTCGACCCCCTCGGTCTTCAGGTGTATTCCCATGTCGACCAGATGGGCCATGCCGAGCAACCCGGTGCCGAACCGGTTCGTGATCCATACATTCCCCTGGCTGTCGATGCCTAAACCGCTATTGTTGATTCCGGTCTTGAAGTTCTCGGCCTTGCTCGGATCGGAGGCCGGAAAGCGCGTGACGTGGTCGGCTCCGCTATTGGCGACCCAGATCCGGTCCTGCTGGTCGATGCCAAGGTGAAATGGCGCCAGAAACGACTTGCACGGCTCTGCGCTGTCACCCTCGCAAACGATCTCGCCCTTGGTCAGATCGCCCCTGGGAAAGTGCACGAGTTGTCTCTTCTCGACACCCAGGACCCAGACGTCGCCGCTCGGCGTGACGATGACCCCTTGCATCAGACCGAGCCGGCCGCCAAAGTTGATGCCCTCCGGTGGCGTCAGGGGCTTTCCGTTCTTGTCGAATACCGCGATTGATTTGCTGCCGTAGGTGGTGAACCACGCATTGTCCTTGGCGTCGACTGCAGCGCCGAAGGTCCCGCCCTCCATCCCGCCGCCGGTAAAGCCGGTAGTGATTGGCGAGAGGGGGTTGCCGTTAGGCGCGAACTTGGTCGCATTGCCCTGCCATAACGAGTCCTGCCCCTGCCAGCCGACACTGAAGTTGTCGCCTACCCAGAGGTTGCCTTCGCTGTCGAACATGGCTTTGCCGCCCGCGACATACCCTCCGCCGTCGAACTTGAGTGGCAGGACCCATGCGCTGGGCGCCCAGTTGAGGTATGGCATATACGGAACCGCAAGCATGTGACTGGACGGCGATATTTGATAGAACTGGCGGAGCAGGTCGTAAATCTTGTCGGGCTGGTGCCAGGGGTTAAGTGCGATCGCCTCGGCTGCGTTCAGCGTGTTGGTGGGCGGGCCGCCGCCCGGAGGCGTTGCGGCCGCGAACAGCCTTCCGCAGGCATCGGCCTTCGCCCGCGTCACGCAAGCGGAAAGCAGGTCGGCAAGTGTGGCGAAATTGGCCATCGTAGGTGTCTGGCTACTGTTGAGCGGACTCTGGATGGCACCACCCCATCCACCTGTCTCCACGTCAACGAAATTGGGCACGTTGCCTGCAGCGATACGCAGGCTCAGTGGTTGGCCCTGAAGGATCGCGTCGTCGAGGAACTGCGCATTCGTCCACACCGATGCCACTGTGGTCATCTCATTGATCACGACTTTAGCCGGGGGCTTGCTGCCCACGACCGTGATCAACGCAATCGCCGGATTATTACCGGCTCCTTGATTGGCTGCGGATACGCCACCGGTCGCCACCAGGTAGAGGCTGGCGTCAGGCGCGGCAGTTCCATGGATCGCGAACCGGCCATCTTTATCCGTTTTTGTCTGCGCGACCTGCTTGGGAGCGCCTGCACTTGCTGCCCATAGGGTCACGGTCGATTGGGCGATGGGCGCGCCTCCGCCCAGCACCTGGCCCTTGATGTCGGCAGCAAAAGCGCATGCGGCAAAAGACAAGGTGGAAACCAGGACCGCCGCCAGTATCGGTCCTCGAATAGCTGATCTCGAATTCATTCGTTCTCCTTGCCCAAGGATGCGAGTCGTGAACCATTGAACCCGGTGGATGGAGTCATTTGGTTTTCGGTCGATCAGTTAATCAGCTTTCGCATCGCTCGCGAACTGGCAGTTGCGACAGGTAGCACTGTCTAAGACCGCAAGGCCCGGCGTGAACTGTGAGGTGACGGTAGTCTGGCAGTCGGGATCGATTGCCAGAAAGTTCGCTCTTAGTAACTGCGATAACTGCGTGGGTCACGAAAAACGCGCCCAACTCGGCTCAAGATGACATCCCCTGTTTGTGGTGGAATGCTCAGGCTGGCGTCTCTGTTTTCTGTGACCGCAATTCCCATGTCCCAGAATCGGGACATGGGGCACCCGGCGGGCTTCGCTCAGGATGACGGGTTAGGGTGTAGGGAACAGGGTTTGGAAGAAACTGCCGCCCTCCGCTGCGTTCTTCGGGTCCTTCGCTCGGGATAAGAAGAAATTCATGTACCGTCCCTGACGGGACTCGTTGTGTTTTCGTTCCTCTACCGGCACTGCCGTGCCGGGCTAAGGGTTGTTTCGTCCTCCGGACTTCCTCGGCTCTATCAGCGGAGGTCAGAGTGCGAGAGTCCGTCGATGTGGATGTAGATGGTGTGGTTGGCGGGTTGCAGCGAAAGACAAACGCAGGGTCCTTCGATCGTGCATTTCCCATGTCCCAGAATCGGGACATGGGGCACCCGGCGGACTTCGCTCAGGATGACGATTTCAGAGTTTAGGGAACAGGGTGCAGTGTGTAGCGGGAAGCACCCTCGTGCCGTGCCCTGATACGAGGACATGTCTTGAGCTTCGAAAAGGGTCGAAACCCACCTTAGCTCCGCGAAGGTGAGGCACCTGTCGATTTTCCCGCCGGCAGGCGGCTACTCGACGGGAGGCGTGCATCTAATTTGTGTAGTTCTCTCTCCCGCCTGGCCAGCGTTAGGATTCAAGGGAAGTCAATTTTTCGGGAAGGAGCGCGCCAGGATGACCGTGCCGGAAGTCGCTGAGTCTGGAATGGATCTGCGCGATCTCCTCAGCGATCCCGATTTTCCGCAGCGAAAACGCAAACAGAGGGATTTTCAGCAGCCGTTCGACGCGATGCGGCGAGTGACTCAGGTGTTCGCGGAGCGCCCGGACGACGTACTGGAAGAGCTGGTCAAAGTTGCGGTGGACTGCTGCAGCGCAGACAGCGCCGGTATCAGCCTTGAGGAGCCGAACGAGGCGGGCGAGCCCACGTTTCGGTGGGTGGCGATCGCGGGCAGCTTTTCACAGTATCTGGGCGGGAGAACGCCGCGGTTTTTCAGTCCCTGTGGCACTTGCCTGAACACCGGGCGGGCACAGCTGTATCGGGTGACCAAGCCGTATTACGACTTTCTTGGGGTTACGGCCGACCCGATCACAGATGGAATCCTGATTCCGTGGGAAGCCGGGGCGATAAGAGGAACAATCTGGGCGGTGGCCCACCACTCGGAAGAGGCGTTTGACCTGCGGGATTACGAACTGCTGAAGAGCCTGAGCGATTTTGTGGCAATCATTCTTCGCCAGCACGCGGCCGAAATGCTGGCGCGGCGTCTGGAACGGGCTGAGGCCTCGAGCGCGCGGGCGCACGAAATGGCGCACCAGATCAACAATCCGCTGCAGAGCCTTACCAATACGATGTTCCTCGCCCGCCAGGGCGGACCGAATGCGCAGACTTACGTCGAGACCGCGTTCGAGCAGCTGAATCGTCTTTCCGAACGAGTGAGGAAACTTCTCGCGCTCAAATACGACGACGTGTAGGGCCTCAGCATTCGCAGGGACTTCCTTCGCGATTTAATTGGCCGGCTTCGGCTTTTCTCATGCCTACATCGCTTCTTTGATTCCCCAGCGGACGAGGAAGTGGTTCATGGGGTATGACGTGAAGTAGCCGATGATCATTCCGATCTGCATCATGAACCAATAGCTCGGTGAGGTGGGCATGAGGTGCGGGCTGGGGAAGAAGACGAAGTATGTCAGGGCCATCCAGCCGAAGAGGCCGACTTCGAAGGCGAGGATGGAGAGGGTGTCGGCCTTGAGGGCGGCGAGGAGAGCGGTGCCGGGTGTGAGGGCGCGCATGGGCTTGATAGTGAAGTACTGGAAGGCGACTCCGAGGAGCCAGGCAAGGAAGAGGTCGGCGGCGAAGGAGGCGTAGAGGGGCGATCCGAGGAGGGTGGCGCCGAGGGCGAAGAGGGAGAACTCGGCGATGATGTCTCCGATGGTGCAGCCGGCTCCGCAATGGCTGGTGGCGACGGCGGTCTGCTGCCAGGTGGGATTGCGGTTTTCGAAGCTGTGGCCCATGGTGCTGTGATTCATGCCGGGCATCGCGCCGTGACTTATCTGCTGGTGACTGGCTTTTCTGCCGAGAGCGAAGTAGGCCCAGAGGCCGAAGACGCTGAAGTAGAGAGCGGTGATGGGCCAGACGAGGTTCATGATCCACATGTGCTGCGGATGGCGGATCTCGTCGGCGGCGATGATGATGGCGCAGGCGAAGGCGAGGATGAGCGATGTCCAAGATATTGTCTGGGCCAGGGTTTCCATGTGGACCTTAATTATGGCGCGGCTGCCCGGCGCGTATTCACTTTTTGGCGGGACTATTTTCGGGAGGGTGCATGGGTGTGACCTGGACTTGCTCGTCCTTTGAGTAGGGCTCTCCATACCAGGGGAAGTCGGCGCGGATGCGGGTGGTGTCGGGGACGGCTCCGTCGACAATGGGCTGGTTGGCGGTGAGGGACAGCATGACGTCCATGGCGTCGTCGGTGAGGGCTCGGCCGTTGAATCTGGCCACGTCGAAGACGGCGGGAGTACCGATCTCATAAGGCAGAATTGTGGGGCAGAGGCGGGCGGCGAGCTGCTTTCCGTATTCGGCGGGGTTGGGTGCGGAGCCGGCGTAGGTGGTCATCTTTTCGGCGAAGGCGGCGATGACGGGGGCGAAGCGGCTGACGTCGCCGGAGGGGGTGGAGGCGTTGAATTCTTCCTTCAGATCGGAATATGGGGGAAGGGCGGGCGAGGCGGACTCTTTGAGGAAGATGTGAGTGACGAGCGGCAATCCCCAGCGCGAGACCTGGACTTCGGGGGCGTGGCCGTAGAGCGAGATGGTGGTCCAGGCGTGGACCTTGCCTTGTCCGATGAGGTGGTTGGGGACCTCGAGGACGATGGCGGTGACGTTGCGGCGGGAGAAGAAGTTCTGGTGGTTCTGGAAGGCGTCACCGTTGTAGCGGTGGTCCTGGAAGAAGGCGGTGAGGTAGGCGTGGAGACCGTTGGCGTTTGCGGCGAAGAGCTCGGGGGCGATGCCGACCCAGGCGCGGATGCCGGATGCGGAGGCGACCTTTCCGGTCTCGCCTTCGATGAGGAGCTCCCCGTCGGCTCCGTGGAGGGCGGCGTCTCCGGTGGCGCGGCGCACCTGGTAACTCTGGATGTGGGTGTGCTCGCTCGCGTCGGCGTGGCGGGGCTCGGCAAAGCGGAACTTGAAGGTGACTTCCTCGCGGGCATCGGCGTTGAGATCGAAGCGGAAAGCGTAGAGGCCCTCGATGTGGAGGGTGTCGGGCGAAGAGAGGCCGAGGTCGGGGTTAACGGTCATGGCCATGACAGTCGTCTCGGGCGTTCCGTCGAACAGATAGAAGTCGCAGAGGTTGAGGCTTGGATCTTCTTTCGCGAGCTTAGTGTCGAAGTGATGCGACATAAGAGGTTCCTTTTGCGGTGAGTTTTTCGCGGCACAAGTGAGACGCGGACGACAGGCACAAAATTACAGGAAAATTTCAGCTATTTGTTTTCGCTTCGAAGGGATTTAGCCAAGCGATTTTGCTGTAACCAAAATTGAGCCGAGGCGTCGTAGGAATATGTAGCCATTGACCGTCCAAAGTTGCGCGCCTTGAACTCCCATCATGTCTTCTTCCCCTTCCTATTTGATTACAGGCCTTGGCGCGTCCGCGACATTTGCGGAAGCAGTGAGAGTGCACTGGCGGGAATATCTGATGGAAGCGATCGAGCTGGGCATTCTGATGGTTTGCATCTGCCTCTCGGGCGCCATGATCTACAGCCGCGATTCTCCCTTGCAGCGCCTGCCGCTCTCGCCGCCGGAAAGAGCGCTGCTCATGGGCGTACTTGTTGCAGCGTCGACGTATTTCATCATTCGATCGCCGTATGGGCGGCGTACGGGAGCGCATCTGAATCCTGCAATCACGGTTGCGTATTTGTGGCTGGGCAGGATTAACCGCTGGGATGGGCTGAACTATATCCTGGCGCAGTTTGCGGGCGGCGTGGCGGGTGTGTTTCTTGCTTACCGGGCGCTCGGGCACCACTTGTCCGCACCGCCGGTGCGCTACGTGGTCACGCTGCCGGGAAAGTTCGGCGTTGCGATTGCGCTTGCTGCCGAATTTGTCCTCGCCGGGCTGCTGATGGGCGTGGTGCTGTTTGCGACGAATCACCGCCGGCTGGCGCGGTTCAGCCCGCTGCTGGTGGCGGCGATCACGGTGCTTTATTACGTGCTTGGCCCGACGATCTCGGGGTTCAGCCTGAATCCGGCGCGGACATTTTCGTCAGCGTTCTTCGCGTGGGTGTGGCAAGGTATCTGGATCTACTTTGCGGGGCCGTGCCTCGGGATGATGGCGGCAGCGTCGATCTATGTGCGGAGCATGGGGCCGACCCGGGTGTACTGCTTCAAGGTCTTCCACGATTTGAAGACGCCGTGTCCTTTTCTGTGCCGGTTCAGGGAGTTGTTTGAGGACGGCGAAGGATAGAGCGGGTGCGTTTTCGATTCTGTGATCTGTCGGGTGCACAAGGGTCCAAAGACTGCGCGCCGTAAATTCCATTTATCGTGCCTCCGCTGTGGGGGGCCTCAACGCCGGCCGCGCCCCTCAGGGTCATTGAAATCCGCTCATCGGCCCCTGCATCCAGTTGTTGCTTGCCGTGTCCTTCTTGTCATTGTCTTTTCCACCCCACGTCCAATACATGCCTGCGTAGGCATAATTCTCTGTTTGACCAGCGACCGAATGGCCGTAGCAGAACAAGAACTGTTCATTGGGATTGTGCTTGAAGTGGTAATAGCCGCCGACGTCTATCATTGCCGAGCGACCGGTTTGGGCCGCTGCGAACCCTTCGCGCCCATGCGCAAATAGCTCCACGCCCAGCTCAAGCCTTTCGCTGAGTTCCCGTTTAACCAGCCATCCGGTATACGGAAAGTCGCGATAGTTGGCTTGCGGGACCACCTGATAGCCGCCGCCCCCGTCGAAGAGCCACTTGCCGTAGTTCTTTTGCAGCCAGACGGGAAGTTTGTACCAGACTTTTCCAACACTGAGTCCCCTCTCGTAGTTTCCGGTGGGCATCTCGAACATGGTGAAGGTGCCGATTTGGGGGATGTGTTTGGTTTCCTTGATGATGGCAAGTTTCACGCCCAGTTCCATGTCGGTGAGACCAAATGCGCTCGACCCAGTTCCACCGGGCAAGTAAACGGGATTATTCGATGGGAAGACACCTCCCCAGGGCAGGATGGCGTGCAGTTGCACTCTGGGTATCGCCCCCCAGTTGAACTCGAAGGCCGGTCCAGTTGAGTCGATTTCTGCCGGTGTGCCATCAACACCACCGAAGATATAGAACTCGTAGTGATGCAGGTCGACAGGCACCGGATCGTCGGTTTGATACGGAGGCCCTTGTGCCCACAGGCGTGCGCCGGTCAGCACGACGAGCAGGAATAGCACCAGCTTTGAGCAATGACGACGCTTCATCGACGGTGCTGTCCCATTACAAACCGATAAGTGCCGCGTTATCGAACTCCGATAATACACTAACGAGATTCGATCCAGCTTATACATAGCTATATTTGATCTGTGCCCAATCACCAGCGAGACCTCTTTTCCGGCCTTATACGGATTCATGTACTCGTCCATGCGTCGCACGAGCCCATCTTCGGGCTTGCGATGATGGAGGAACTGGCGCATCACGGGTATCGCATTGGCCCGGGAACTCTTTACCCACTCCTGCATGGCCTGGAACGCAGCGGCCTGTTGAAGTCGGCCCTTAAAAATGTTGGAGGACACAGCCGCCGAGTCTACAAGATCACTTCTTCGGGCAAGAAGGCTTTAGACAAGGCCAGAGTGAAAGTGGATGAACTGCACCACGAGCTGCATGAAGAACATCCCCGGAAGATTTCGCAGCTGAGCGGCAACATTGGAACGAACCGCTCCTGAACCGCCAAGTCATCTTTCACGAGGACGGCAGACGAGTCCGACGCAAGCCGCGCTTGACCCTTCAACATGGAGCCGGCTAATTCGAACCAGGCGGGGTGCCACGGCACTAATGCTTGCGGAGAGCCTACTGCTCTTTGAGGCGCTCGATGAGTTTGAGCGGGTGGATGGGCTTGGCGATGAGTTCGAATTCGAAGCCTTGCTTCTGGCCCTCGAGGAGAGCATTGGAGATGCCCGCCTGACCGGAGAAGAGGAGGATTTTGGCGGCGGGAAACATTTTTTGGACGGCGATGGCAAGCTCGACACCGTTCATGCGGGGCATGAGCACGTCGGAGAGCACGTAGTCCGGGTGGAAGCGGCCGGCGATCTCGAGTGCGGACCAGCCGTCATAGGCGGCCATGACATGGAAGCCCGCGCCCTCGAGGATTTCGCTGATGGTGTCGGCGATGAGCCTCTGGTCGTCGACGACGAGGACTTTGCGGCGGCCCGGTTGTGGTCCGACCGGATCGCTCCCGGCGGAACGGAATTCGATGAGATTCCTGAGGGACTCGTCTGACGAAAAAGTCGAGCCGAAGAGGGTGTGGAGCATGGGCAGTCCTGGAGTCATTTGCTATGCCGGTCTCGACTCAAGTTGCGAGGCGCGGAGAGCAAAGGGGATAAAGATGGTGACGGTGGTCCCGCTTTTTCCTTGTTCTGTGCTGCTGGCTATAGAGATCTGACCGCCGCGGGTGTCGACAAGTTGCTTAGCGACCCAAAGGCCGATTCCGGTTCCGAGATCGCCTTTGGTAGTGAAGAAGGCCTCGAAGACTTTGGGCAGATTTTCCTGGGAAATTCCTGCTCCGTTGTCGCGAACGACGATCTGAATTCCGTCACCGCTTGAGCTCATTAATTTTCGGGTGGAGATATCGAGCTTGCCATCGTGCGGCATGGCGTCGACGGCGTTGGCGATGACGTTGGAGAAGACCTGGAGCATCTCGCCCCTGCTGACGGTGATCTTCTGCAAATCATTGAAGCGGGTGTCGACGGCGATACCGGCGGAGATCAGCTTGGAGTTGTAAACAGTCAGCACATTCTGGATGAGATCGTGCAAGTGTACTTCCGTGGGCGAACCGGTGTCGCGGTAATAGCCGAGGGTCTGGCGGGCGATATGGGAGACGCGCTCGAGTTCTTCTTCGGCGGTGAGAAGGTAGCGATGTTCTTTGCTGCCGGCGGGGCAGTTCTGGCGGGCGAGGAAGATGAGGTTCATCAGGGATTCGAGGGGATTGTTAATTTCGTGGGCGATGGCGGCGGCCATGCGTCCGGTAGCGGCGAGCTTCTCGGACTGAACGAGGAGGCGCTCTATGCGCTTGCGATCGGAGATGTCGCGGGCGATCTTGGAGGCGCCGATGACCCGTCCTGTGCGGTCGGGGATGGGGGAGATGGTGACGGATACTTCAACGTTCTCGCCGTTCTTCCTTCGGCGGGTGGTCTCGTAATGATCGATGCGGTTCCCGCTCCTCAGCCTCTGGAGGATTTCATCTTCTTCGTAGTGAAGTTCAGGAGGAATGAGACGCAGGACAGGCTGACCGATCATTTCCTCCGCGCTGTAGCCGAACATCCGGCGGGCTCCCTCATTCCAGGTCTGGATGATGCCGTTGAGATCCTTGCTGATGATGGCGTCGTCGGCCGAGTCGACGATGGCGGCGAGGCGGTAGCGGGTCTCGTCGGTCTTTTTGCGGTCGGAGACGTCGCGGGCAATCTTTGAACCGCCGATGACGCGGCCGGTTTCGTCCTTAACGGGAGAGATGGTCACAGAGACGGGAAACCGTTCGCCACTCTTCTTGACTCGGATGGTTTCGTAGTGGTCGATTCGCTTGCCTTCCCGCAGGTTTCGGAGGATTTCGTCCTCTTCGTGGTGCAATTCCGGCGGAATGAGGCGGAGGATCGATTGACCGATGATCTCCTCGGGCTGGTATCCGAAAACGCGCTCGGCGGCGGCATTCCAGGTGAGGATGATCCCGTTCAAGTCCTTACTGACGATGGGATCGTCGGACGAGTCGACGATTGCTGCAAGGTGAAAACGGGGATCCAGACGAGGCGGCGTCGTTCCGGCCTGGGGATTGCGCGAAGCGCTGCTGCGTCCATACTCCAAGGCTCGTGACTCCCGAATGGCACAAATATTCGAGGGCAAAAAACACCCTCCGGGTAACTAGGATGCCATTGAAACACAGATAGTTGACCGCTGGTCTGGTGATACAGGGCGTGTCCGGGCTCGATGGCTTCGCCTTTGAACACAGCGTGGCCGGGCAGCGGCGTTTCCTTGTCTCGGGCGTCGGGACGTGGTGGCCGTCGAGGCGGCAGAGAGCGAATTGTCGGCCCGCAAGAGCTATTCGGGGGCACCGCAGTTGCAAATGCCCTGTCCGCTTCCGAGGATGTTGATAAACGAGCATTGCGCCTGCAGATTGGCCAGTTCGGTCGCGCCTAGTGTTGAGTCCGAAGCCTCGGTTTCGGTAAGCGGATAGGCTGTACCGATGGGGTTCTGGATATGAGTGACCCAGACGCGCAGGTTCGGTTTCGGAGTTACATTCGCAGTTGGATCGCACGGAGAATTATTGACTGCCGCGGATACAACCTTGATGACTCCATTGTGAGAAACGACATAGGTTAACGGATTGAGGGTCAGCTGGGGGACGGTGAGGGTGAGAAGGCCGTTATGGCTGACGCTGCAGCCGCAGCACTCCGTCATCTGCTGATCCTGATCGAAAACATAAATCATCGCGCACAGATTTCCGTAGGTGAGACCGGGATTGCTGATTCGGACATTTGCAGTGGGCAGGGTGGGGGGAAACCCAAGGCCGCCACTGGTGAGGACGTAAAGGTTGTTGGAGAAGTAGTCGACTTTGTAGACGTCCTGAGCAGAGGCGACGCCATCGCCCGCAATCACGACGCCAGCGAGTAACACTGACAAAAGGATGATGCTGCGGTTGACTATTTTCATGGGGTTCTCCAGAAGCGCTGTCCTAGAGCCGGGCAAGAGTCGAAGCGCTTGCGGTCGTTATGCTCGACCTTCATTCAGCGTGCGCGCAATTACCCAGTTGAATTAGCCTGCGGCGCGACCTAAATCAGCGAGCAATCATAGGAATGCTTACTCTGCAAAACAGGAGACTAGTCTCCTGAGTCATTGATTTCTCGTATAAGTTGTGGGTGAGTGCGCGGCGAGAGTAGAAGTAGCGAATCGAGCGATGGAGGCCAGGATCTGGTCTGCGGACTTGGTCCATCGAAAGGGTTTGGGCTGTTGGTTGTGGGCAGCGATGAATTCGCGGATCGCCGTTTCGAGTTCCTGCACGCTGGTGTGTGAACCGCGCTTGATCTGCCGTTGTGTAAGCAGTGCGAACCAGCGTTCCACTTGGTTGAGCCAGGAGGCATGCGTGGGAGTGAAGTGCAGGTGATACCGTGATCTTTTTTGTAGCCACTGGCGGACCAGCGCTGTCTTGTGTGTGCCGTAGTTGTCCAGCACCAGATGGATGTCCAGATCGGCAGGAACGGCGGTGTCGATTTTCTTCAGGAAGTCGAGGAACTCCACCGAACGATGGCGTCGATAGCACTTGCCAAGAACGTTGCCGGTCGCGATATCCAGAGCGGCAAACAGGCTGGTGACGCCATGTCTCTTGTAGTCGTGCGTGCGCCGCTCCCGTTGTCCGGCCCGCATGGGCAGCACAGGCTGGGTACGGCTGAGTGCCTGGATCTGCGACTTCTCATCCACGCACAACACCAGCGCATGATGGGGTGGATCGAGATAGAGCCCAACAATATCCCGCACTTTGTCGATCAGCAATGGATCAGTCGATAGCTGAAAGCTCTCTGTGCGATGCGGCTTCAGTCCAAAGGCACGCCAGATGCGGCTGATGGTGGACTGGCTTAGACCGGTTCTGACTGCTAGCATGCGGCTGGACCAGTGCGTCGCTCCCTTCGGAGTCTTCTCCAGCGTCAGCCGCACCACCTGCTCGATCTTCTCGTCACCGATCTCACGCGGCGCTCCCGGACGCGGCTCATCGCCCAGCCCCGCCACTCCCTCAGCTATAAAGCGGTTGCGCCAGAGACCAACTGTAAATCCTGTCGTGCGCAACTTCGCTGCTACCGCCGCGTTGCTTGCTCCACCCGCACACTCTAAAACGATACGGGCGCGGAAGGCCACCGAACGAGCGCTGCGAGACTGCCGCGCTATGCGCTCCAACTCGGCTCTTTGCCCTGGGCTTACCACCAGCTCATGCTTCTTCGGCCGTCCACGACGAGACTCCATGCCTCACCATAGAACGCCTCCCATCTATATGCAACCTACTTGTGACTCAGGAGACTAGGCCATTCGCGAGGGCAGTGCGATGGGCAGCTTCCATGTTGCGCGCCTTTCTATCATTGCCCTGCTTGGTGGACTCGCGGATGAACTCACCCTGCCACATGAATTTGTACCAGTAGATCCCGCCACGCTTGTATATCGACACGGTTAACGCCCCTTTCTCGATTCGGCTCTCGTTGCCAGCTTCCGGCTCTTACGAACGGACTCGATGTGTCCGCAGTACCAAGTGCAGAATTTCCGAGCGTGCCCGCCAGTGTACGTGAACGGCACTCCGCAATCTGGGCGCGCACACTTGCTGCGCTTCGCATGGCGTACCGCATCAATGCTCAAGGTGAGCGCTAGGGCATCCTCAAACGTTGTGGTAGTCACTGCCATGCGGGGGTTGCCCTTCACGGTGATGATCCGCGTCGGGAAATCCGTATGCTTTCCAGAGTGATCGCCGCTCCTGACTGAGTTCTCAAAGAGCCTGCGAAGATTCCAGATGTGCTTTTCTCTGGTCTTCGGCTGGTATTCCGCGGAGTAAACCAGCCCGTCTGATGCCCGCTCGAAGGTCGACTCCCTCGAGGATGACTCGGAAAAGCCCGCCTTTGAGCCGAAATAGCCAACAGTGCGTAGAAAAGCTAACAAAGCGTCTGTATCACCTTCTTGAAGGCGGAAGAACTCAGAGCGCTTTTCCCAGGGGTCATAGGATTCGACCTTCCCGTTAGCTCGATCCACCAGAAGCAAGTCTCCATCCTGCTGGTCTGCCTGCTCTCCGTAGGCAAGCAGCGCGAGCCGAGCATGGGGCGTGTCCATATGCGTGGCGCGGCGCCAATCGGCCGGCATTCTGAGGCACTGGACATAAAGGGACAGATTCGCCTCGATCAGGCCAGAAGATTGCAGATTGCTTTTGTGTGTCATTGTTTGTGTTATTTCTTATGCCACTGTACTGTGTCAGGATTATATCTGTCAATAATGACACGCACTGATTTGTAGAAGGGAGATTTGATGGACACACTTCTTTCGATCGAGGAGGCTGCTCGCAGGCTGGGCGGTCTGAGCAAATGGACGATTCACGCATGGCTCTCAAAGGGTAAGCTGCGCCGTACGAAGGTCGGCGGCCGCACGATGATTCGCGAGTCAGAACTGGCGCGAGTGATTCGTGACGAGTCAACCTCTGAGGTGCGGTCTTGAACTCACCAGCCCGGAAGCCCGGGCCACATCTGGTGCGGCAGTCAGAGCCCGAAATCACCCATGACGGGTATGAGCGGATTGCACCAGGGGAATACCGCGCGTATTGTCGGGCGGCGCGCATATACCGGGATCCGGGCTTTAAAAAGTGGGTTTGCGTACTTCGGTGGGACGTTCTTGATCCCGCGGGAATTCGGACCGTGGCTCGAGTCCCTCAGTGGCTTTACATTGGCCGTAAGCCCCACGCGACCAGGCGCGCTCAATTTTGGCGGGAGTGGTGCCGTGCTCATGGTGGTCCGCCGTCGCGCAAGGATCGCATGACGGCGGGAGTGTTTGTGCGGCGAGTGGCGCGCGTTCTAGTCGGTGACTCGGACCCGCCACCTGAGAAAGGGACATCACCCATGCCCCATTCCGCCTATTCCGTCGTGCGGAGGATACGTGAATGGGAAACGGGGCATGGCGAGCGAGTACCTCCGTACTCCAGTCCCACATCCCAGTCCAGCATTCTCAAGTGACGGCAACTATTGCAGCTTAGAGTGAGCAGCTTGGCAAGAACGAGATTGGCGCTGGCCGGCGTCGGGTGTACCTCACTCCACCACACCAGGGGCGGAAGTTCACAGCTTCCGCCCAAAGGCAGATTTCCTAGACAATATCGTATTACGACACACTGCGAGGTGCGTACAGAAATGTGAAACTCTCGTGTTCGCTAAAGCGGAACCAGCAAGATTTCGCAATTGATTTCGATTACATCAGCGGAGGGAAGTGTGCCGAGACGAGCGGAAAAGAACACCACAAATGATTACCGCAGCATCGACGTTCGCAGATGGCAGAGAGACGGCTTACTTGCGACACGTGGCTACTTCCAATTGAGTTGGACCCGCAACGGAGAGCGGACAGCTTCCATCGGCCTGCACCTCCAAGCTGAGGCCGTGACCCTCATCTACACGCATTCGCGCTGGGGCTCCGAGCCACGCGCGATGGAATACGGGGTCACCCTCGAACGGACTCCCGGCAATTACGGTGGCGAGCGCGTGTGGTTTCGCTGCCCTGCACGCGGATGCGGCCGGCGCGTAGCGATCCTGTATTGCGGCGGATATTTCCTTTGCCGTCATTGTCTCCAACTCGCGTATGAGTCACAGAGGGAGCAGCCGCACTGCCGCGCGCAGAAACCTCTATAAACACACGGCAATCTCAATTCGCACAACCCGCGCTAAGTTGTTGATAGCCTGTTCGCGGTGAACTTAGGATCTGGCGGGGAAACCCGTGGGGGTTCAAGTCCCCCCTTTCGCACCATTCATGGCTCTCCTCGATTGCTATACCCTTAGCAATATGAACCCGAGTCATCCGCAGCCTAAGATTCACATCCAGAAATCGCAGGATTATCGCGAAAACTACGCCAACAGCGTGCAAGTCCGGGTTAGCGTTTGGGATTTTTTTCTCGCCTTTGGCCTAGTCCACCAAGACACCGCTGACGAGGTCACGATCGAAAACACCCAAGGCATCTACATCAGTCCGCAGCAGGCCAAGGCCCTCTTCAATGTCCTCAGCCAGAATATCGCTCAGTACGAGCAGACCTTCGGCGAGATTGCGCTCGAGCCCCAGACGCATCCCCTGCCCATGCCCAAGGGGCCGGTGCACTGAGACGGCAATCTAAAACCCGCCTTCTCCGACGAAGCTCATCTCCGTCGTTCCACCAGGGAACTAAAACGGGGGCCGCTCGTACTTCTCAAAAAATTTGACTCGGAGCGAAAAACTTGTCCGGGAGTTAAGCTCTCGCACGTTTATGAGTCGCAACACCGAAATTCCAACTTTCGAACAGGAGATTTACCATGAGCGAATTTCTTTTCCTCTATCGCGGCGGAGACTCATCCGGGTCGCCGGAAGAAATGCAGCAGAATATGCAGAAGTGGGTGGCGTGGATGAAGGAACTGGGCGACAGCGGCCACCTCAAGGCCATCGGCAACCCGCTCGAGCCGGGCGGCAAGGTGGTGAAGGGCAAGCAGAAGACCATCACAGACGGGCCTTACGCCGAAGCGAAGGACCTGGTGGGCGGCTACACGATGGTCGAAGCCAAGGACCTCGCGGAGGCGGCGGAGCTTTCCAAGGGTTGTCCGATCTTCGAGAAGGACGGCTTTGTCGAAGTACGCCCGATCATGCAGATTAATATGTGATGGCGCCGCACGCGGTTGAGCTCGACGAGCATCTCTTCCGGCACGAGTCCGGGCGCATGGTCGCCGCGCTCACCCGCATCTTCGGAGTGCATAACCTTGCGTTGGCGGAAGACGTCGTCCAAGACGCCTTCTGCCGTGCACTCGAACTCTGGAAATTTCGCGGTATGCCGGAGAATCCCTCGGCGTGGCTCATGGCTACCGCGAAGCATCGTGCCATCGATGTCCTGCGGCGCGAGCGCACCGCGCGAACCTTCGCTCCCGAACTTGGCCGCCTCATCGAAAGCGAATGGACGCTGGCTCCTGCAGTCCACGAGCTATTCGGTGCGGCCGCCATTCAGGATGACGAGTTGCGCATGATGTTTTCCTGCTGTCATCCGCGCTTGGCCGAGCCCGCGCAGATCGCGCTCATCCTCCATATTCTCTGCGGCTTCAGTGTGGGTGAGGTTGCGGCAGCCTTCCTCAGGAGCAATGCCGCGATTGAAAAGCGCATTACGAGAGCAAAGAAAGTTCTTGCCGGCTCGAAAAAACTTTTCGAACTTTCAGCGGTGGATTTTTCTACGCGTTTGTCGGCCGTACATCGAGCGCTTTACCTCCTTTTTAACGAGGGATACCACGGAGCCTCTGCCGAATCTGCAGTGCGAGTCGAGCTATGCGGTGAAGCGCTGCGCCTGGCCGGACTACTGCGCAGACATCCGCTCGCAGCAACGCCCGCCACGCTCGCCCTCGGAGCGCTGATGTGTCTGCACGCTGCCCGCCTGCCGGGCCGTGTCGATGTCTCTGGTGAGTTGCACACACTTTTCGAGCAGGATCGCTCACGCTGGGATATAGATCTGATGGCCGAGGGGCAGCGGCTTCTCGATCTCTCGGCAACCGGACTGGAGCTGACCGAGTACCATGTCGAGGCCGCGATTGCTTCCGTCCATGCTCACGCGCGGTCTGCCGAAGAAACCGACTGGGAGCGTATCGTTTCCCTTTACGACATGCTCATCGCAATCCGCCCCTCTCCCGTTGTGGCGTTAAACCGCGCTATCGCAGTCGCCCAACACCAGGGCCCCCAGCGCGGACTTGAAGCGATCCTGGCCGTTGACGGCCTTGATCGGCTGGCTTCCTATCCGTTTTATCCCGCGACCCTCGGGGAACTTGAGCTGCGTGGTGGACGGCCCACGGTCGCCCGTGAGCACTTCTGCAAGGCCCTTGCGCTCACGCGCAACCCCATGGAACGCCGATTCATCGAACGGCGCATCGGCGCGTGCCAGTTCAACAATGGTGAGGAGTGACGGTGGCCCTGTCGCGGAGAGTGATGGCCAAAAACGAACGTCCGGGCACTATAATCTGCGTCGAATGAAGCTTCTGGCACGCGCCTTTTCGCGCTTCGCCGGGAATGCCTCCTGAAGCCCTAACTATCGGAAGTGAGCGAATTGAATGGTGATGGATGTCGTCGATTTCATCAAGGTTCTGACGGTTACGTTTATCACGTTGTTTCCGGTCGTGAACCCAATCGGAACTGCGCCGATCTTTCTTAGTCTGACCCAGCGCTATCCTGAGTCCATCCAGAAAATTCTGGCGCGCAAGATTGCTGCCTACGGATTCGCAATCCTCGTTGTTTCGTTATTGGTAGGCAGTGAAATCCTTGCTGCTCTAGGGGTCAAGCTGTTTGTCGTGCAGCTTGCGGGTGGCCTGGTGGTCGCGACTACGGGCTGGAGTTTGTTGAATCAAAGCGAAGAATCGTCCGGCAAGGCAGAGCCGGCCACGCTCGAAGATGCCCTCGAGCACGCCTTCTTTCCATTGACACTTCCTCTCACCGTTGGACCGGGCTGCATCTCCATCGCGATTACGCTAGGCGCCCATCTTCGCCGTCAGGCAGGTGTTGGGTTCGATCACGGCTATCCGCGACGGTTTCTGGCAGCTCTAGCGGGAATGGTGCTCATGTGCATCTCGGTGTACTTCTGTTACGGCAACGCCGAGCGCCTTGTGAGTTTGCTTGGCAAATCGGGGACCAATATCCTGATGCGTCTCTCGGCGTTCATCCTTGTCGTGGTTGGTGTGCAGATCATGTGGAACGGCCTGAGCACGGGCGTTCAGCAGCTCTTTCCGCATTGAGTCGTCGCGAGTCAGTTCGAACCTTTCGGAATTGATACACTGGCGCGTGTCCGACTCATCGACGCTGAGCGAAATTCGTCAACATCGATCGCTTCCGCTTTGGGCTGTATTCCCGATAATCCTGGTCGCGGTGATTGCGGCGCATGGGCCGCTGCTACGGCTGCCCTATTACTGGGACGAAGCTGGATACTACATTCCCGCTGCCTACGATTTTTTTCGCACGGGCTCGCTGATTCCTTTCTCAACACTTTCAAATGCTCACCCTCCACTGCCGTCGATATACCTTGCGGCGCTCTGGAAGCTCTTTGGCTTCTCGCCGCTGATGACACGTGTGGGCATGTGCTGTATCGCAGCGGTAGCACTCACCGCCACCTGGCGGCTGGCCGTGGTGACAACAGGAAGAGAATCAGTCGCCGCTGCAACGGTGGGGCTGACCGCGGTCTATCCCGTATTTTTTGCACAAAGCTCGCTCGCGCATGCGGATGTCTTCGCTGCTGCGGCCACGCTATGGGCGATCGTCTTCCTGTTAAGCGAAAGCGGGTCCGGGATTTGGCTCGCTGCCATCTGCTTTTCCCTGGCGGCGCTGTCGAAGGAAACCGCCATCGTCACGCCCCTCGCAGTCGCGGGGTGGGAATTGTGGCTCACTGTCAAATTCCGTGCCAGGAACAATCTGGCCCGCGCGGCCGTTCTCTGTCTACCCGCCATTCCACTCGCTCTCTGGTACCTGTATCACTGGCACAAAACCGGCTTTATATTTGGCAATCCCGAATACCTTCGCTACAACGCCACGGCCACACTCACACCGTTCCGCGTGTTGATCGCTTTTGTCCATCGCCTGCTGCATATCACCGCCCACATGAATCTATTCGTCCCCGTACTCCTGATGCTCGCCTGCATGCTGCTACCCCCTCTGAAGGAAGATGACGGCGAACTGCGGCGGCGCGTCTCGTTTAGTGTGCAGGCACTGTTCTATGTAGTAATCCTCGTAAATCTGGTTTTATTTTCTATTCTTGGCGGGGCCCTCCTCACGCGCTACCTGCTGCCGCTTTATCCGCTCATGATCCTGTTATGCGTGAATACCTTCCGCCGGCGTCTGAAGCAATGGCTTGCGCTGGTCGCCCTAAGCGCAGTCGCATTTATCGCAGGACTGTTCGTCAACCCTCCGTATCGCTTTGCGCCGGAGGACAATCTCGCTTATCGCGATGTGATCCTGCTCCATCAGGCCGCAATCGCACAAATTCTCGAACACTATCCGCACTCCGTTGTCCTTACGGCGTGGCCGGCAACCGACGAGCTTTCCAAACCCGAACTGGGTTATGTGAGCCACCCGATACCTGTTGTTGCCATCGACAACTTCTCTTTCGCGCAGATCCAGAAGGCGAAGGAGATCGCCGAGCCTTATACCGCAGCTTTCGTCTTCTCGACGAAATATGACCCGCCGCATTTGCCATTCAGTCTTGGGCGCCGAAATGAGGCCATCGACACGCGCTTCTTCGACTTCCATCATGACCTTGCGCCAGCGGTGATCGCACGGATTCTCGACGGCTCTGTCACATGGCAGGCCGAGCGAAAAGGACAATGGGCAGCGGTGCTGCACTTCAACCTGCCGCAAGAGGCGAGCCTGCCCCAATCCTTGTATTCGCTCCCTGAGTTCGTGGGTACGGGCCAACTATAATCCGGCATGTGCAGCGTTTTTTTTGGCTTTCGTCATCCCTTTTAATATCAATCGCCTTTTTTGGTGGGAGTGCAGTTGCCCAGACCTATCCTCCTGACCCGCCCGCAGGCGCGGAGGCCCAAGGACGGCTGCTGCTCATCTTGCCTTTTGAGAACCACACGTCACAGCCAAATCTTGACTGGATCGGCGAAGGCGCCGCCAACATACTGAATCGCCGCCTGGATTCGGCCGGCTTTCTAACTATCGGGCGCGGCGATCGCCTTTATGCTCTCGATCGGCTCGGACTGCCGCAGTCCTTTCAACCCTCGCATGCTACGACTATCCGAATTGCGCAGACGCTGGACGCGGACTCGGTCATTCTGGGCTTTTACACCCTTTCCGGGGACCAATTGACCGCATCGGCCCAGATTCTGAACATCAAAGCCCTAACGCTCAGCCCGCCGATCCGGCAGGAGGGCGACCTCAAAAACCTGCTCGACATCCTGAACAGCCTCGCCTGGCGCGTGGTCCGCCAGATCGACCCCGGCTACTCGGTGGCCGAGCAGACCTTTCTCGCCGCCGATGGCCCCCTTCGAGTCGAAGCCTTTGAGAACTATATCCGCGGCATCATCGCCGAAGCCCCTTCCGAACGCATTGTCCATCTGAAGGAATCTCTGCGGCTTGATCCGAGCTTCACCCCGGCGTGGTTCGGCCTAGGGATGGCGTACTTCACCAATCAGGAATATGACTCGGCCGCCGCGACCTTTGGCCGCCTTTCGAAGGAGGATCCGAAGGCCCTCGAGGCAGACTTCTACCGCGGACTGGCCTTCTTTTACACAGCGAACTACATGAAAGCCGAGGATGCCTTCGCCTTCGTGAGCCTTCGCCTTCCGTTGCCCGAGGTGGTCAACAACCAGGCTGTTGCAGCCAGCCGGCGTGGACGGGACAGTGTTCCCCTTTTCCAGCAAGCCGTGACCGCTGACCCCAAGGATCCTGACTACCGCTTCAACCTTGCCGTGAGCCTCCGGCGTCGCAACGATATCCAGGGCGCCATCCGCGAGATCGACCAGGAGCTTAAGCTGCGTCCACAAGACACCGAAGCACAAGCTTTCGCGAACGCGGTCAAGAATCCCGCCGCGGTCAAGGTGAATCCCGACCGGGGCAAGGCGGTTCCCGATGACACGCTTCCCCTGGAGCGCATCAAGCGCTCGTATAACGAAAGCGGGTTTCGCCAGGCGGCTTTTGAGATGGAACAGGTGGAAGCCATGCGCCTGGCCTCCCTGCCCCCGGACGCACGAGCTTCCGCGCTCGTAAAACAGGGCGATCAGTTCATGAACAGCGGCCTCACTCTGGAGGCCGAGCGGCAATTCCAAGCGGCTCTACAGGCGAATCCGTCCTCTGCACTGGCCCACGCCGGCCTCGCCCAGGTTCGGGAGCATAGCGGCGATTCCAACGCAGCTCGCCAGGAGGCCCAGAAATCTTTGGCGCTGGCACCCAATGTACCGGCACACCTTGTGCTCGCCCGACTCGACCTGGAGACAAATGAGCTTGGCACTGCAGCCATTGAAGTTAGTCAGGCTCTGAAGCTGGAGCCTGCAAATGCGAGTGCGCGTGGTATGAAGCAGGCGCTAGAATCGCGGGGACAGCAGGTTCCATGAGGCGGCGTTCCGTGCAATTCGTGGTTGCGCTGGCGGTCCTGGTCGCGTTTGCCGCGATGCCCGCACGCCCGGAAGGTTCCGGCAGCAAGCCACAGGTGGTCGTCCTTCAATTGGACGACACAATTCAACCCATCAGCGAAGAATACCTGGCGCGCGGCCTAGCGCTTGCTTCCGTCGATCATGCGGCCGCTGTTCTTGTTGAGCTGAACACGCCGGGAGGTCTGCTCGACTCGACACGCTCGATGGTCGCGAAGATTCTCGCCTCGCCTGTACCGGTCATCGTGTATGTGGCGCCGTCAGGAAGCCGCGCAGGCTCGGCCGGCTTTTTCCTGCTCGAGGCGGCCGACATCGCCGCCATGGCTCCCGGAACCAACGCCGGCGCGGCGCATCCCGTTGTCGAAGGCGCGCAGATCGACGCAGTGATGAAGCAGAAGCTCGAAAACGACACCACAGCGTTCCTCCGCTCCTACGTCTCGCGCCGCGGAAGGGACACGACAGCAGCACAGGATGCCGTGCTTAACTCGAAGTCCTACACTGAGCAAGAAGCCCAACAGCTTCACCTTATCGACCTTATCGCACCAAACGACCGCGAGCTTCTCGACTCGCTTGATGGACGCACTATCAAGCGATTCGACGGCAGCACGGTTACGCTGCACACGCGCGACGCCGATTTGCTCCCGCTTGAACCGACTGTGCGCGAGGAGATCCTCGACCGGCTGATGAATCCGAACCTCGCTGTGCTCATTCTGGTCATCGGCGGCCTGTTGATTTATCTCGAGTTCAATTCACCCGGAACCATCATTCCCGGCGCGCTGGGAACCCTGCTCGTATTGACGGCGTTCTTCGCGCTGAACATGTTGCCCGTCCGTTACACGGCGGTCATGCTGCTCATCGCTGCGTTCACGTTGCTGCTGCTGGAAGCGAAGTTCCCCAGCCATGGCGTGCTGGCCGGCACCGGCATCCTCGCGCTCGTTTTCGGCACGCTTACCCTCGTGGATGGCCCGATTCCCGAAATGCGCGTGAACATCTCGACGGCAATCGCCTGTGGACTGGCCTTCGGACTGATTACCGTATTTCTGGTTCGCATTGCTCTGCGCGCGCGACGGAATAAAGCGGTCACCGGCCCTCAGGCGCTCGTCGGCAACGTCGGGATCGCCCAGCAACCGCTCATGCCGCGCGGACAGATCCTTGTTCACGGAGAACTATGGCAAGCCGAGTCATCCGGGCCGGCCGCCGCCGGAGAGCAGGTCCGCGTGCGCTCTGTCGACGGTCTCACGTTATTAGTGGACCGGATTCCCGAAACGGCGCGCACCTCGGATTAACCGCGATCCCTCTGCGCGGCCTGCGATACAATCGCTGGCGGGTGAAGTCTCATGATCGGAATTCCCGGGCTGATCGTAATCGCAGTTGTTGTCCTCTACATCTTCAATTCCATCAAGATTCTTCGCGAATATGAGCGCGGTGTCATCTTCCGGCTGGGCCGCGTGCTGCTCCCGCCTAAAGGTCCGGGGATCATCCTGGTCTTTCGGCCTCTCGACCAGATCGTACGCATCTCGCTCCGGCAGGAAGTACTTGAAGTTCCGCCACAGGACGTCATTACCCGCGACAACGTCACCATCAAGGTGAACGCGGTCATCACCCTGCGTGTGCTCGACCCGGCGAAGGCAGTCATTGAAGTTGCAAACTATGTCTACCAGACTTCCCAGTTCGCTCAGACCACCCTGCGCTCAGTTTTGGGCGAGGTCGAGTTGGATGGCCTGCTTTCGCACCGAGATGCCCTCAACCAGCGCATCCAGACAATCATCGACCAGCGAACCGAGCCATGGGGAGTCAAGGTCGTGAGCGTCGAGGTCAAGCAGGTAGATCTTCCCGAGTCGATGCTTCGCGCCATGGCCAAGCAGGCCGAAGCGGAGCGCGAGAAACGCTCCAAAATCATTAACGCCGAGGGCGAATTTGCCGCGGCGCAGCGCCTGGTAGATGCAGGGAACATGCTGGCCACTCAGCCGCTAACTCTGCAACTGCGCTACCTGCAGACACTTACTGACATCGGGACGGAAAAAAACACCACCGTAGTCTTCCCCCTGCCGGTCGAGCTGATAGCGCTGCTTGGCAAGTTTGTCCCAACGGCGAACGCGCCTGTCCCTTCCGCGCCGCCTCAGCCGCCACAAGAACCAAGCTAGCGGGTTAGACGAGATATGAGGTCGATTCAGGAAACAGAAGAAGAAGAGCACACCGGCACAGAAATCACCCTCGGCATGAAGTCGTTGCTGGGCGTTTTCT
>CAWAYO010000031.1:0-78130 GCA_963786085.1 uncultured Acidobacteriaceae bacterium | reverse complement strand
GTGTTCGACAACCAGTAGCCGCCGAAGTTGCCCGCGTGGATCGTGCCCGTGACGGTCTGGCCATCCGACGTTGTCTCGGTTTTTACATCATCTGTCTTCGAGGCCAGGATCAGGCCGTGCATGGCATGTGGTTCGGCGCCCGCATTTTTCCCTTTCCAGTTCGCCGGCAGAGTGATCGTCTTGCCTTTCCACTCAGTCGTAATGGTCTTCCCATCGGCCGACAACTTACCGCGAATGCGGTTGGGATAAGGAACCAGAAACGCTCCGCCAAAGCTGAAGCTCGCGTTGCCGTTCTGGTCGTCCGGACCGCCATTCAGTTTGGTGGCAGCGTCAGCGAGCGATGGAGAGGCGAACACGTCGATATCTCCCTTGCCGGGGATGTTGGCGGTTATCTGAAAAACATTCATGCCGCGGCCCGGAAGAACAGTTGCAGAAAGGAACTCTGGTTTCTGACCGGCGCTGGTCGGCTTTCTCTCAAGTTTGACAATGTCCTGTCCGCCAATCTGCTGCGGCGCAGTAGCAGCGGCAGGTTGGGGCACCGCGGACTCCGATGGTGGCGGCGCCTGTTTGCATCCGGCGACTGAAAGGGCCGTAGCGACGGCAAGCAAAAGCATGGAATGGGAGCGAACGAACATGAAGGACAAACCTCGGATTTGAATAGTCTCTGAGCAAACGTTTCCAGCCGTTCTGGCCGAAAACAAAAGCGAGCCCATTCTACGCTGTATCGCCGCAATCGTGTCGCCGCCGGCGTTTAGAATCATAGGAGTGCCAGCCGAATCGCAAACTGCCCAGAGTGCTCTCGCCCAACTCAACACCCGCATCATCGCCTGCAATCGGTGCGTGCGGCTGCGAGAGTACTGCGCTCACGTCGCCGCTGCCAAGCGCCGGGCATACGCCGACTGCGTTTATTGGGGGCGTCCCGTTCCCTCGTTCGGCGATCCGGACGCCGCGGTACTGATCGTCGGCCTCGCGCCCGGCGCGCATGGATCAAACCGCACTGGGAGGCCGTTTACCGGCGACGGATCAGGCAACTTTCTATACCCGATTCTCTACAAAACCGGCTTCGCTTCGCAGCCAAATGCAGTCAGCCGGGATGATGGAATGCGGCTTACAGGAATGCAAATCACTTCCGTGGTGCGGTGTGCGCCTCCCGGAAACAAGCCTCTTCCTGGCGAGCTTGCCAATTGCGCTCCCTATCTCGACGAGGAGATAGCCGCCCTTGAAAATTTGCGCGTCATCGTATGCCTCGGAAAGATTGCCTTCGACGGTGTTCTGCAACATTTCCGCCGCACCGGGAAACTCGCTCGACGAGGAGAATTGAAATTCGCCCACGGCGCAGAGTACACCCTACCCAATGGACTGACGCTGCTCGCCAGCTACCATCCCTCTTTGCAGAACACAAACACTGGCAAGCTGACCGAAGAGATGTTTCTTAAAATCTTTCAACGTGCAGACGAAATTGCTCGCGCCAGATAGGGTGAGCAATTCGGTTCCCTGATGTGAATCTTGGAGCGGGAGACGGGGATCGAACCCGCAACCAACGGCTTGGGAAGCCGCTACTCTACCATTGAGCTACTCCCGCAACGGCGAAACCTGATATTGCCAGAGTAACCTCCGTGTCCGCTGAAGGGCAAGAGGCACGGAGGCGGCGGTGTGCAAATAGGCCGGACCTATCGAGCCAGTAGTTGCGATATCCTCGCGCGATAGCCCCGGCTCATAGGGACCTTCTGCCCGTCCTGCATCAGCACGAACGATTCGCCCTCCTGGGAATCTGTCCTGATCTCCTTCACGTGCTGGAGATTGACAATTGCTGAGCGATGCACCCGGATAAAGCAATTCGGATCGAGCCGCGTTTCAAAGTGTGCCATCGTTTCGCGAAGCAGATGATTCTCGCGGTCGGCACAAATGCGAACGTAGTTCTCTTCGGCGCCGATCCACCGGATATCGGTCATTGGAAGAAACAGGATTCTGCCCTTTGACTTGAACACCAGTCGTGTAGCGTAGGAAGCCTCTTCCTGATCGTGCTTCTTTCCGTTTCCATTTTCGTGAGAAACGGTGAGCTGTTCCTCTGCCCTCTGAAATGCCTGTCTCAATCTCTCGCGAGTAAATGGTTTGAGCAGGTAATCAATAGCATTGATCTCGAACGCCCGAATCGCATACTGATCGTACGCCGTCGTAAAAATGATCTTTGGGAGACGTACCTGTTCATTTGCTGCGAGCGCCGAGACAATGTCGAACCCATCCATATCCGGCATGTGGATATCCAGAAGGATCAGGTCAGGATTTGTGAACTGTACGAGATCGATAGTCTCGAGCGCATTTGCGCCTTCGCCCACGATCTCAACGTTGCTGTCGTCTTGAAGCAGCTGCCGCAGCTTCTGCCTCGCTAATACTTCATCATCCGCGATGACCGTCTTGATTTTCATGGGAGCAAACCAATGTGTTGGCGTTTAGACGCGGTGAGAAGCCAAGGGGCAGCAGCAAAATCGCTTGCACCTCACCGTCGGGAAATTCTTTCAGCGTAAAGCGTTGATCGTCACCGTAATGTAACTCCAGTCGAGCCTTAACGTTTGCAATCCCAACGCCGCGACCTTCATGATTCGATCTTACGGCTTCAACAAGACCGCGTCCTGAGTTCCGGACGCATATCCGCAATTGCCCTCCGTGATTCTGCGCTTCGATGCCCAGAAACGCTTCCTCGCCTTGTGTCACCGCCACGCCGTGAACATAAGCATTCTCCATGAGGGGCTGCAGAATCATCGTCGGCACGAGCGCATCCAGAACCTCAGGTTCGATGGCCACGTAACTGTGCACCTTGCCTGTAAATCGCATCTGCTGAATGGAGATGTACATCTGAGTGAACTCGATCTCGTCCGTGAGCGGAATGAGCTTCGCGTCACCTCTGTCTAGCGTCATACGCAGCATGCTGCTCATTTGTTCCAGCATCCGGTCCGCAGCCTCCACGTCGGAATGCATCAGGCTGGAGATACTGTTCATCGTGTTGAAAAGAAAGTGCGGATTCAGTTGCATACGCAACGCGCGCAGTTGCGCATTGGTCAGTTCAGATTCCAGCCGGATGGCAGCGTTTTCTTGCTCTCTGAGCTTCTGATAGTAGCCGATACCGCGAAACATCAAGAAGACAACCCAGAAGATGACGAGATTATCGACCATCTCCGAATCGACAAAATAGCCCAGACGATGCAGGTAGGTCCACGAGGTATTCCCGAGCCGAATATCCCAGGTGCAGGAAACCCAGATTACCTCCTCCACAACACTCAAGACGATACTTAAAGGAACGACGTACAGGATGATGGACCTAAGCGTGGCGCTTTGAATCCACTCACCCAGCCTCCACCAGATGATCCAGCAGATAATGCCCCACAGCAAAAAATTCACAGCCCAAAGCAGGTAGACTTTGCCGAATGGCAGGTGGTAGTTCCAGGTACGCTCAGTGACCCATTCCTGGAGCGCAAAAAGAACAGCTAACACTAACCATCCCGAAAGGAATACAACGGGATGCATGAATGCAGGGCGCTGCGGCTTGGGTTTTGTGTCTACGGTACTCAGCGAATACTTACTCCGGTTGATGAATTCACTCGCGCTAGCTCCGTAGAATACACCTCATCGATCGGGAAGAACGCCGATTCACTACCTCGATGATTGAGGAAAACGTCCTTGTTGGGATGAGCGGCCACCCACTGCTCAGCAGAATTTTCCGCCTCCTGCTGCTGATCTCCCGACAAGGCAGCCTTGGCGGCCGCAATCTCCCCATGAACATAGGCCTCAGTATTATCTCCGCCCTGTTTACCCGCAACGATGAACCATCTGCAGGCGGTCGCGATGTCTTTCGGAACCCCCCTTCCGTCGCGGTAGAGAATCCCCAGGACTACCGACGAACGCCATGAGCCTCCACCTGCCGCTTCTTCCAGCAGCGACTGTGCCTCGTGCGGACTCTGCGGCAGTTCGGGATGATTCACCAATAAGAGTCCCAGAGAGTGCTTTGAGGGTACATACCCAGCCTGGGCAGACGCTCGCAGATATCCCGCAGCTCTCTGCAGGTCATGTTCATGACCCTCTGTGACCGAAAAGAGCGTACCCATCGCATACTCACCTTCAGGACTATGGTGGTTCGCGGCCTTTTCAAACCAATGCTCCGCATCACGAGGGTTACGCTCCGCTCCGACTCCGAGCATGTACAGATATCCCAGATAGGCTTCTCCGCGGGCATCCTCATGTTTGGCGAGCTCGGTCAGCAGCGTTGACGCTAGACGCGAGTCCTGAGGAACTCCTATGCCTTTCAAATACAAGACGGCGAGGTTGAGTTTGCCCGTCGCAGACCCTGACGCTGCCGCTCGCTGAAACCACTTTGCCGCTTGCGCCGCGTCCGGCTTCACACCAATTCCTTTGAGATAAAGATATCCAATGTCGACCTGCGCGCCTGGATCACCTTGGTCGGCCGCCCTTCGATACCAGTAGGCTGCCTGAGATAAGTCGCGGGATACACCACGACCGGTATAGTAATCGCGAGCAAGTTCGAGTTCCTCAGGCAAATGTCCTGCCGAAGCTTTGCGCTGAATTTCCTCTGATGGCGCATCCGGATTGACATCGCTCACCAAGAACGATCCAGCAGACTCCAACCCGGCCTGACTCCAAATCGCGGAATAACTGAGTGACGAAATAATTCCCGCCATGACAATTGCAGTTTGCGCCCGCAGTACACGGTTCATGGCCGCCTCCTGATTTGCTGTCATAGACAGACAGTCGCATTCATCGTCACCCTGCGAATCGGCGCAATCAGGGTGCCTTCCCCACAACACCCGAGGCGGTCGTTGATTGATCCTCTCTTCTAGTCCCTGAAATGAAATGACTGATCACAAATCGAAGAATTATTTATTCCGCTGGAATCCGAGCCTGGCGCAACGACATGCCTCGCGCTCTCGTTCGGGTGTCTGCTGGCCCCATCTGTCTTCAACCAAACCGCTTGTCACTCGTGAATGATGGTTCGTCACTAATCCGCATTTTGGGATTCTAGTGGGCGAATTATTCAGAAATGCGGAGAAGTTCTGGCCGTGTTCTTCTCTCCGTCGAGCGCTTCGGGATGCTTGTCTCCGTATCGTGCATCTTGTCAGCATGTTGGGACCATTGGTCACAAAATGTTTTTTGGTCATGATAGGGCTAGATGGTTGCATATCAGTTCTCTAAAGTAGAAAGCCAGTGACGCAAAGCTCCAGTTAGCGGATACAGGCAACGCAGACACCGAGATCGTACCCGGCTTGCTTTTGAGAGTCACATAGGGCTTAGCAATCTCGACTCGGATTCCGCTCTGCGCAGACTCTTACCGTAAGAGCAAGAAAAAACACGGAGGCAAGAAATGGTGTCAATTCGAGCAGTCTTGAATACCTTTTTATTACTGGCAGCTTTAGCCGGATTCGTCTTGGTAAGCCAGAGTGCGATTGGCCAGGGAATCACGACTGGGTCTATTGCCGGCACAATTGCCGATCAGCAGGGCGCGGTCGTACCCCAGGCATCAATAACCGCGGTGCAGTCCACTACGAACGCGACATTCAAAACGGTGAGCGGCGCCGACGGCTTGTTTGCCTTTCACGATCTGCCAATTGGCGAATATGCGTTGACGGTGGAAAGCGGCGGTTTTAGCCCACTCAATATTAAGAACATCCGCGTGACGGCTGGTCTCAATGCTGACGTCGGAATTCAGAAGTTGTCCATAGGCGCTACGTCCTCGATCGTTGTTGAGTCAACCGCACCAGTCCTGGAGACAACGCAAGCCCAGGTAAGCACCTCTTTCGACTCCGCCGCCATTCAGAGCCTGCCTCTAAATACCAACTTCGACAACCTCGCTCTTCTCGCCCCTGGCGTCGTGCAAACGCACGATGCGAGTTTCAGCAATTCAAATGGCGTCGGCATCTCCGCTAACGGTCAGCGGGGGCGATCCAATAACTTCGAAATCGATGGGCAGAATAACAACGACAACAACGTGGGCGGCCCGCAGGTTTTCTTCGGCAGTGCCGACGCGATATCCGAGATTCAGATCATCACCGACAATTTCGGCGCGGAGTACGGCCGTAACATGGGCTCAGTTGTAAACTACATCACGAAATCCGGCACAAACACCTTCCACGGCAGCGGATTCGAATACTACACCGGCTCCTGGCTTTCCTCGCTGCAGAACGGCCAGAAGAGCCCTCTATTCGGTTTCTGCGCTTCTGGTGAGAACCCGGCGGATGGCTGCACCGTGCCTACCGTCCCGCGCTCCGTAGATAACAAATACGGGGGCACCATCGGCGGTCCCATCATCAAGGACAAACTCTGGTTCTTCGGCAGCACGTACTGGGACCACACCCGCGAGGGCGGCTCTGTCGCAACCTCCCAGGGCGCGCTCACGCCCACGCCAACCGGACTCACCCAGCTCCAGGCAGCATTCCCCGGCAATCCGGCCGTAGCCTCGCTGGTCAACCAGGGACCTTACGGAATCAAGCCCGGAAATCCGTCGCCAATTCAAAGCACAATCACTACGATCCCCGTATCGGACGGCGTAACGACCGTTCCCATCGAGTTCGCCGCGGTTCAGCGATCGGTTCCCGCTCTGCTCAACGACGAAGAGAACCTCGGACGCCTCGACTGGCAGCCCACAACGAAGGACCATCTATTCCTTCGCTACTTTTATCAGAACTACCTTGAGACCGGCGGCCTCTTCAACTCTGCCACTTCCATCGCTGCCGGTGGATATGTCGACGTGCCCGCTACCACTCACTCGATTGGCGCCGACTGGACGCACACCTTCTCTCCCGCATGGGTCGATCAGTTGCGCTACAGCTACCAGGAAGCCAAGAGCGGCTTCTTTGGCGGTGCCGTTCCCGACTGCACCCAGAACGACTTCACCGCCTGCCCCAGCTCCATTTCCTTTGAAGACGGAACCGACTTCGGCTATGGCTACAACAGCGCGTTTCCGCAGGAGAAATTCATCAAAATCACTCAGGTTCAGGACAATGCGAACTGGACTCACGGCCCGCACAGCATCGCCTTCGGCGGCGAATACGACTACCAGAATTCTCCCGGTACCTACCTGCCCAACTATAACGGCTCGCTACAGTTCAATGACTTCAACTCTTTCCTGCAGGGATCGGGCTTCCTTGAACTGACCGACGGCAGCCCCACCATCCCCTTCAAGGAAAATGACGTGGCCCTTTACTTCCAGGACGACTGGAAGATCCGTCCGGACCTCACCCTGAATCTCGGGATGCGCTGGGAGTTCTTCGGCCAAGCCGGCAACGTCCTCCATAACCTGACTGTGAACCGCGAGACCGGCGCGGATCCCTTCTGGGACACTTCACTTCCACTCTCCATCCGTACCTTCCCCAAGTTGGACAACAACTGGAAGAATTTCCAGCCGCGCATCGGCTTTGCCTGGAACCCCGGTCATGGCCACTTGGTTGTCCGCGGCGGATACGCCATCAACTTCGATCCGGCCTTCTATAACATCTACGGCAACGCGGCAATTCAGGCCCCCGTATCGAATGCCGGCGGCATCACCTGCGGCGGAGGATATCAGTGCCTGCCAGCAGACGGCACGACCGGTGCCACCGTGCGTGCGCAGAACCTTGCCGCCCTTCCCATCGGTGGCGATCCGAGATTCGCCATTGAGGCGCCGCTTCCGACTCACTTCCGCAATCCGTACACGCAGACCTACTCACTGGGTATCCAGTACGGCATCGGCGGCGGAGCCGTCGTCGAAGTGCGGTACGTCGGCAATCACACTGCGGCTCTCTACCAGGCGCTCGACGGCAACCCTGTGCTTGAGCCGTTGGCCTCCGCATACCCGAGTTACGTGTCGCCGAGTGCGCTCTGCCAGGATTCGACCGCGCCCGGCTACCTCACTCTCAATTGCAACCAGGGACAATATCAGGCCGCTGTCGGTAATACCGCCTTCTCTATCTACAACAGCCTGCAGACAAACGTCACCACGCGTAACTTTCATGGCTTCACCGGAACCTTCCAGTACACCTACAGCCGGACCATCGACAACACCAGCGAGATCCTTCCCACGGGTACCGGAGGAAATACGCTCGAATTCTCCCAGAACCCCCTCAACACCAACACCGCCGAGCGCGGCGTGAGCGGTATCTCCTACCCCAATGTTGTAGCCTTTGGATTTGTGTATCAGGTGCCGAACCTGATCCACGAGAATAACCTTCTTTCACGGCTGACGAACGGCTATTCGGTCAACACTATCTACGGATACAACAGCGGCCAGCCCTTCACTCCATTTGAGGGTTTGCAGGCGAGTGGCACCTATTGCGACGACAACTTCAATCAATTTGTTCTCACAGTTACAAGCTGCCGTCCGATCCTCAACAACCCCCAGGCGCCAAACTCGCCCACCTCTTACACCGCCAACAACGTGAACACTGCGGATGCACTCAACAACCCCTTCCCCGGAGTCGGTCGCAACACCATCCGCGGTCAGTCCTGGAACAACCTTGACGCCAGCATTTTCAAAAACACCAAACTCTCGGAGCGATTCAACCTGCAGCTGCAGCTGAACGTCTTCAATTCCCTCAACCGTCAGTACTACGGCACTCCAGGCGCGTTCCTGGGATCTGCCAGCTTCCTCACCACAGCCTTTAACAACGGCTCAAACCGCACAGTACAGCTGGGCGGTAAGATCATCTTCTAAACCTGATACTTAAAAGAGAAGAGGCGATGCACCACCGCATCGCCTCTTTCTTTTTCTGAATAAGAAGTAACAGGAACTGTTCTTTGAATTGCGGATCTACTGAACCTTCCCCTTCGGACGCAGCCGGCGTAGCTCCATCGCGCATGCCACCGCATTCAGTGACGCAATCTTCAGATTGTCCAGCGTCGCCCAGATCCAGAATCGATTCGTCGGCCCGTCAGCTCCGTTCTGGCTGCGCACCTGCGCCAGCACTTCATTCTGACCCGCGCTGCGCAGGTTGTCGGGAGGCTCGGCGTCGTTGGCGACGATTTCAATATGCTCGCCGTGCAGCGCCGCTTCCACCCGCTCTCGCAGTAGCGGCTGATCGAACTCGATTGCAAGCGACAGACCCACACCGTGGAACACCGGGGCATGCAGCACCTGAATGCCGACGTCAGCCAGTTGTGATCCCTGAAGCAGCTGATAGTGCCTGCGAATCTGCGCTTCGCTCTTGCCCAGCACCCCCGAACCGCCAGCTGACGACACCATGTTGAATGCCACCTGCGTGTCGTAAATCTCCTTCGGCAAGCTCTGGAAGTTCAATAGCGCCACCGTCTGCTGGTGGAGCTCATCGATTGCCGCACGTCCGTACTCCGAAGCCGGCTCGAGCACTGTCAACGAAGCAGAGCGGACCGCACTTAGTCTCCCTAACCGCGCCATGATTAAACCGACAGCCACCGCAACCGGATGTGCAGGGATAATCGCAGGCGTGCTCAGGGTCACGTCTTGTTCATGAACCGTTGTCGACCCATCCAGCAGCCAAGGCGCCCGGACCAGCACACCTGGCGCATCTTCAAGCGCGCTGGAAAGGTCCACAATGCTCGCCCCCGCTCCGAGCGCGTTTTTCCAGTGGCTTCGAGTCATCTCCGGTGTCCCAGCGAAAAACGCAAAGTCCACATGTGCGAACGACTGGTCGTCAATGCGCTGAACGAGAGTCGCTTCGTCGCCGGCTGCCTCCAACTGCCCGGCCTGTGACTCATCATCAATCAGCGCAATTTCCGCTGAACTGAAGACTGAATCGCCCAGCGCTTCGTTAAGTTCCTTGCCTCGAATTGAGGCAGCTCCAACGATTGCAATCTTGTATTTTTCTGTCATTGTGCCGCCGAACTTGAAGAGGAAGTCAGGGCCTCCGCCCGCATTGCCTTCCGGCGCTGTCGCCCGTAGGCCGCCCGGGCCACGATGCCGGAAAACATATAGACAAGCGCCACCACCAGCAGCAACTCGCGCGAAAAGAATACCAGCAGATAAATCACCAGCCCAAGCAACACAATCCACCGCACGGGATGCCGGCGCGACAGATTGATTTCCTTGCCGCTCCAGAAGCGCCAGGTGCTTACCATAAGAAAACCGACCAGTCCCACGAGCAGCACCCAGATGGCAGCCAGCCACCAATTAAAAATCGGCCGGCCGAAGCCATGCACCACCGCGACAATCATCCCAGCAGCCGCCGGAATCGGCATGCCAACAAAATACTTCCGTCCAGGCCTGCCTGGGTTTTTCGGAATCGGATCGCTGCTGATATTGAAGCGCGCCAGCCGGCTCGCCCCGCAGATCAGGAACAGAAAGCAGACGAAGCCACCCAGCTGGATCAGCTTCTCACGAAGCCACGGGTCCATCGTCATGGGAAGCATTCGAAAGCCCCAGCTGAACGCAAGGATGCTCGGCGCAACTCCAAACGTAATCACGTCCGCCAGCGAGTCTAGCTCTTTACCAAAATCGCTCGTCGTGTTCGTCATGCGCGCAATGCGTCCATCGAGCGCGTCGAAAGGTATAGCAAATCCGATCGCGATGGCCGCGTAATCGAAGTGATGCGGTTCCTGGATAGAACCCTGCAGGCTTTGAGTGATCGCGTAATAACCCGCCGCGATATTGCCCGCGGTAAACAACGACGGCAGAATATACATCCCTCTCCGCCGTCTTCTTCCCCGAGTCTGATCGGGATTCTTCAAACCAGCGTCTCCGCCAGCTGTTCGTCCTTCACCGGCATCAGCTCTGGCGCAGGAATGTTAGCCAGAATGCTCGAGCCGCCCTTCACATGATCACCCTGCTTAACGTGCAATTGCGCATTGCCTGGCAAAACTACATCGACCCGTGACCCAAACTTGATCAGGCCTACGCGCTGTCCGCGTTCCAACCGTGTGCCCGGCGTCGAGTTGAAGACAATCCGGCGAGCAAGAAGACCCGCAATCTGTTTGAACGCAACGATATAACCATCATCGGACTCGACCACGGCGAGGTTCTGTTCATTCCTCTCCGCCGAAGCCGGGTTCATCGCATTCAGAAATTCACCTTTCTGATACCGCACTTCCCGCAACACTCCCTCGATGGGAGACCGATTCACATGCACGTTGAAGACATTCAGAAAGATGCTCAACCGAAGCGTTTCTCCCTCGGGAGCCGTCACACGCAGGACCTGCGTAACCTTGCCGTCAGCGGGCGAAACCACGAGACCCTCACCTCGAGGAATCGACCGTTCCGGGTCCCGGAAAAACCATAGGAAGAATGCAGCCAGCAGGATAGGCGCAACAGACCACATCCAGCCGCCAAGAAAGACATGCAGGAGAACAGCAACAGCGAGAAAGGCGATTCCGTAAAAGTATCCGTCGCGGACCATGGGGCGAAGTATCTAACTCTCTCCATTGATTATAGAATCTTCGCCCCGTTTTCACCTGCATCGCCCTTCGCAAAGGCGAACGAATACCCGGTGTAGTCTGCAATGAAGCGGACCGCGTGTTGGAATTGTTTAGGATTTGTCAGCCAGCGTCAGGCGACGTAGGCTCTTTGATGGCTACTTCGTCGAGCCACCAACTGGTCTTTCACATGCAACTTTAATTTTTTTAGCCGGATTTCTTCGAGTTGTTCCTGTTCGGACAGATAAGGCTTCTGGATCAAGGTCTCCAATTGTTCCGAATAGTGACGATGTTGAGCTTCCAACCGATTTATTTCCTCACTATCCGGCAAGCCGTTTGCTTCCATGTCCATGCGAAGATACCTCCTCTTCATTCAGACGCATTCAACCTAGCACCGGGATGACACGACCTTCAACGGCTTTTTAACAAAAAGTTTTCCACGGCTTAATCACTTGAATACAGGCTCTTTCCCATCAGAACAGCGCCCTCTTCAGGATCCCGATAGTAACCACGCCGCAAGCCTTCCTTGATCAGCCCTGCCCGCTCATAAAACCGAATCGCACTCAAATTACCAGCTCGAACCTCAAGCTGAAGTCGCTCCGCACGCCCGGCCGCGGCCCATCTCGAAATCGCTTCCAGCATCGCGCTCCCCACACCTTCGCGCCGCGCATCCACAGCCACCACAATTGACTCGATCTCGCAGATCTCGAGAACCTGCCGCGCAATAATAAACCCCGCCAGCCTCTCGTCGGGGATCGCGACAAAAGCACCGTGGCGAACTCCGCTCGTGTCGGTGTCGACGAGGAGTCTCTCGTATATAAAGCGCTCCCAATGCGGGGCTTCGGGAGTGCTGCATTCCAGCGCCAGTACCTCATCCAGGTCCTGAAGCGCCATGGCCCGAATCGCGGTCATTCAGTCTTGTCCGTGGCCAACCCGCGATTGTGCTTGGCGAATAATTCGGCGTCTGAGCGCCGCAGGTAATTCCCATCAATCGTCGCCACATCATTGAAATCCCTGCGGCGCAATCTTGGCACGGCAAAAGTCAAAGCATCTGCAGCCGAAGGCGGATCAGCAGGGACGGCTTCCGGGAAAACCAGCGCCGTACTATCCTCGCAGACAGCCCGGCGCCCCAGGACACGTTCGCGGATCTCTCCCGGCATCAGCAAGGCCTCTCCGGAGCTTGTTCCAAAGTAGAACTCGCCGCGCCCGGCATCAAGAACGGCCGCCTCCGTCTCGGCCTTGTGAGCCAGCACCGCCAGCCGCGACACGGCCAGCAGCGGAATGTTCAGCGCCTCCGCCAGAGCCTTGGCCGAACTCACACCGATTCGCACGCCGGTGAAACTACCAGGGCCATGGACCACGACAACGGCCTCCAGTTCCTGAAGTCCGACTCCCTGTTCCTCCAGAAGCTCCTGTATTTTTGGCACAAGCTCGGCCGAATATGTCTTTCCGGCGAGCTCCTTTTGTCCGAGCACGCTGATCGCTCCACCATTCCATCGCGCCAGCGCAACCGTGCCCAATCCGCCGCAGGTATCTATTCCAAGCAGCATCGTTCAGACCGGATCCTGGCAGATTTCCAGTAGCACGCCACCTGCGCTCGACGGGTGCACAAAAAAATATAGGTGCCCGCCAGCGCCCACTCGAACTTCGTCCGATATCAACCGGACGCCCTTAGCCTTCAAAGCCTGCAGTGTGCCCGCGATATCCTTGACGTGCAGTGCTACATGATGCAGTCCTTCGCCGCGCTTTTTGAGAAATCGGCCTACCGGCGAATCCTCATTCGTGGGTTCCAGCAACTCGATGCGGCTTTCGTCCAATGGAATCATCGCGACACGGACCTGCTCATGCTCCACCGTTTCTTCATGCTCTACATTCAGGCCCAGCGCCTCATAAAAACCCCGAGACGACCGAATGCTGTTCACGGCAATGCCCAGATGGTCGATTTTGGTCATGAATGCGCTCCACGCGCGTCGAAGACCTGGGCGACAAGGCTTGGTACCAGCCGATATGGATCTTCCTGCCCCGACGCGACCCGCTCCGCATGCTCCGCGAATTGCTCGCTGCTCAAGCCATGAGTGCGCGCCTCTTTCAGCAAAGCCTGCCGCACCATCTCCTCGATTCGCTCCTGCCAATAGGATTTGCGCCGCGCCCGCAGGCGTCCCTCCGCGCCCAGCCACTCTCTCATCTGCTCGATAGCCCCCAAGAGATCATCGACGCCCTCGCCGGTGGTGGCGATCGTCTTCACGATCGGTGCGACCCATGACTCATTCCGTCCGCCCAATGACTGCAGCGCACGAATCTCCTTCTCCACCCGGTCCGCTCCTTCGCGATCTGCCTTGTTAATCACGAAAATGTCAGCTATCTCCATGATCCCCGCCTTGATGCTCTGCACATCGTCTCCCATTCCCGGAACCAGCACGACCAGAGTCACATCCGCGAGCCTCACAATATCAATTTCATCCTGCCCCACACCCACCGTCTCGATCAGTACTACATCTTTTCCGCTGGCTTCAATCACCTGAGAAACGTCAGCCGTCGCGCGCGCCAATCCTCCAAGACACCCGCGCGTCGCCATGCTCCGCACGTAGAGTCCGTTATCGCCGATCGCCTCCTCCATGCGGATGCGGTCTCCGAGAATCGCGCCTCCGGTAAAGGCGCTGCTTGGATCGACAGCAACCACACCTACCCTCTTTCCTGCTGCGCGCCATGAACGTGCCAGCTTATCGACCAGCGTGCTCTTCCCTGCTCCCGGTGAGCCCGTCACGCCGATTCGTAGCGCCGCTCCAGTATGCGGGAAACAGCCTGACAGCACATCAATGGCCTCGGGAGTGTCGTTCTCTACCAGCGAAATCGCTCGCGCCAGCGCCCGCACGTCCCCGGCGCATACTCGCTCGACCAGATCCTTCACTCCGTTGGCTGCTACAGGCATTCGCAATCGATCATAAACAAAGCTGCCTCCGCTCGCTCGGGAACGGAAGCAGCGCAATGAGTCCGCTACTGTTTTTGCGACGGAATAAAGTCTTCCATGACCGCCTCGCGCATCAGATTGGGTGGCAGCAAACCCTGAGTCAGAATGAAGTCGTGAAACTCCTTCTGATCGAATTTCGGCCCGAGTTGCGCCTCCGTATCCTTTCGTAACTGCAACAGTTTCGTATATCCATAGAAATAGGAAGTCGCCTGACCCGGCATCCGGAAGGTGTACCGATCTACCTCCTGGTTCGCAAACGGCACGGAGACTTGTTCTTCTCTTCGCCCGCGGCCACACGCGAACGGTCGTAAACGCGTGACGGCAGACCTCACCTCACCCCAAACCTGCCGAGCCCGCGCCACTGGGAACGGCCACGCGAAGCTCAAGGCCTGTGACGGCTAGTCACCCGCGCGAAGGATGAACCTTCAGAATCTCCCGCCCAATAACCATCCGCTGAATCTCGCTTGTGCCCTCGCCGATCGTGCACAGCTTCACGTCGCGATAGAACTTCTCCGCTGGATAATCCTTGATGAACCCGTATCCGCCATGCAGCTGTACAGCCTCATCGCAGATGCGCACCGCGACCTCGCTTGCGTACAGCTTCGCCATGCTCGATTCGCGCGTCACGCGCTGTCCGGCGTCCTTGAGCACCGCCGCGCGCTGGGTGAGCAGTCGAGCCGCATCGAGTTCCGTCGCCATATCGGCCAGCTTCCACTGGATCCCCTGAAACTCCGCGATCGCCTTTCCGAACTGTCTACGCTCTTTCACGTATTTCACTGACGCATCCAGCGCCCCGCGCCCGATGCCCAGCGACAGCGCCGCGATCGAGATCCGTCCACCGTCCAGCACCCGCATCGAATCTACAAATCCCTCGCCCAGCTTGCCCAGCAGGTTCTCTTCGGGAATCTCGCAGTCCTCAAAGATCAGTTCGGAAGTGTCACTCGCCCGCAGGCCCAGCTTGTTTTCCTTCTTGCCCGGCCGGAACCCTGGAGTTCCCTTTTCCACCACAAACGCTGAGAGGCCACGCGTGCCCTGTTCGCGATCCGTTGCAGCGATCACCACCGCCACATCGGCGTAATGGCCGTTGGTTATGAACGTCTTGTTGCCGTTCAGCACCCATCGATCGCCCTTCCGCAATGCCGTTGTCCGCGCCGCGCCCGCGTCCGAGCCCGACCCGGGCTCTGTCAGCCCCCACGCCCCCAGCCACTCACCGCTGGCCAGTCGAGGAACATACTTCTGTCGCTGCTCCTCGTTACCGGCAAGGAAAATGTGATTGGTGCACAGCGAATTATGTGCCGCGACAATGATGCCCACGGAACCGTCCACCGCCGACAACTCTTCGATGGCCAGCACATAATCGACATAACCCAGCCCGGCTCCGCCATACTCCACCGGAAAAATGACCCCCAGCAGGCCCATCTGCCCAAGCTGCTTCACAACATCGGCGGGAAATTCGCTGGCTTCATCCCATCGGGAAACGTTCGGTGCGATCTCTCGCATCGCAAAATCTCGAATTTCTTTCCGCAGCTGCTCCTGATCCTCAGTCAACGTAAAGGGATAGGTGGATATGGCATTCTGCTCCGCTGCCGGCGCGTTCATAAGATGACTCCAATAAAATGGGTATCGCAAAAACCTGTGATCCTATCATCCGCAGGAGACAGTTGTCGCCATCTTAGCCTCGCGCAGGCAGGAAAATCGGTCGATTTCCCTTCACAGTCGCATTCCCTTGTACTTTACTCGCCTTGCAATGACGCTGAAACCACGGCGGATATGCGTCCTCTCGCGGTCCTCAGGATAGGTCTGGAAACGTTATCTTGAGTTATCGCGCGAAACGCTCCAGGCTTGGACTCTGGGAAAAAAAGGGCGCAGCACACCCTCCACCCGCGCTCACCGTGCCACGGAGCGACAGAATGAACCGACCAGTAGCCCAATTCGTGGCCGGCACCGCGGCCTGCGCAGGCACACTTTTGTCCGCGCCCGCTGTTCCGCGTCCTTTTTGCTCAGGGGAAACCGCCACCCGGCCCTGTTTGAATCCAGATCCTCTCGCCCGAAGCAGGGTCTCCCCACTGCTAACCCGACATCCCCCTTCCCGACGCAGAACTCCTCATCGTCCCTCGGAGCGATCGCACGCGGTAAGACCGTCAGATGCCAAGCCCCACGGGCGGACAGCCCTTTGGGCATGGCTGAATATGAACGTCAAATTGCTGCGTATCACAAGGTTTGCCATTTTTGTGATAATGCCTGACCGTGTAAGTGAATTCCCCGGTCTTGTCGAGGCGAACCACAATCGGTTTTGTCGTCGTGCCCCTAAGTACATCGTCAATCTTGTCGTCATAGGGGTTCGTGCCGGCAAAAATTACTTCGAACTCAGGGTAATTGGGTGCTTCGCTTCTCCACTCTAGAGTGCCACCTTGCTCCGCATGTCCCGTGCAAGGGGTGTTATCCGGATCTGGTACTGTAATAACGGCACTGATAGGTTTGCGATAAGTCGTGTCGGAAGTCATGTTTATCTCGCTATCCGGGGGAGCATTTGCTAAGAGCTGGGTTGCCGCCCTATCAACTCTGCATCGCGTCAATGAGCGGGCTTAGGGAGCAGGCCAAGATAAATGGAGAATCGGCGGAGCTCTGTCTTTAAGCTGCCGGTGCGTTGTAGGCGTCCAATGTAGTTGCCATTTCATGTGATCTTCCGGTCTTCAAGCGTGTGACAGTTGTTGCTCGGCGGATGGGACTTGTGACGGCGGAACCAACTTCAAAAAGCGGGGGTCATTTCGCAGTCCCCTCAAGTCAGGAACCGGCGGCACCTGGAGAACTGTAGCTCCCCGTTTGAAACAGCCCGCCAGCGTATCTAACGCGGCCTCACGCCTGCCCAGTATTTCCAATATCCTCATCTTATAAAGCTGAGAATCCATGTCCGCCGCTCCCAGCGATTCAGCCTTCTCAATCGTTGAGGCCGCATTTCGCTGATTACCTGACTTAACTTGATACAGAGCAAGACGCATCCAATCTCGGCCGTTGGTGCTGTCTACGCGAAGATGGCGTTCTACCTCCGTCTCGGCCTCCTGATAGGCTCGCGTCGCATCGTTCTGATGGTCGCGTAACCACGAGTAGCAATCGCCAAGTTCTAACCAGTTAGTATCGTCGGTTGGATTCAGTTCTACAGCTTGGAGGGCATAAGGCACCGCTTCTTCGTACTTGGCCTGGTAGCGCAAAGCAACCGCGATGTTCGCCGCCGCCAGGTCGTTAGGCGCCAAAGCCAAACTCTTCTTCAGGGTTTCCACGGCCTCCGCAAAAGAGCCGACTTGGAGATATTCACCACCCAGATTCCCAAGAGGCATCGCATTTTTTGGCGCGGCAACGCTCGCGGAGCGAAAGGCCCGAATGGCTTCCTGATACTTTCCTTGCTGGTCAAACGCATAGCCCAACTGGTTGTATGCCACCCATGAGTTGGGCCGCTCCCTGATTACGCGCTGAAAAGTTCGTTCTGCATCCTGCCATCGGTTCAAACGAGTAAAACTTTCAGCTTGCCACATAAGTGCTTTCGAATTCGAAGGATCGATAGCGAGAGCCCTTGCAAATGCGTCAAGTGCTTCCTGCTCGTGTCCGGTTTCGTCCAACAGCAATGCTTGTGCGAGATAGCCCTCAACGAGTCGTGGTTTTAGCGCTAGCGCTCGCTCGTAGTTGCCGCGGGCAAGATCCAGAGCACCCTCCTGACGCCGCAGCGCATAGAGGTGGCAATAGGCAATCGCCAACTCTGCGTATGCCATTGCATAATGCGGATCCAACTCCACAGCTTCTTTGTATTTCTCAATCGCTTCGTCGAGCCCGGAGTCACTCGGCTGCTTCCTCAGAGTTTCAGCCATTTGGAAAGCGGTGAATGCCGCAGTGGACTGCGTTCCCGGGTCGGTTGCGGGCCCAGGAATTGCATAGCGTTCTAAATCGAGCAACTTCTCAGACGCCTCCACTGCTCTGCCGGGCAAAGACGTTATTTCTGATAGGGGACACCTTATCTCTCGCTCCCGAACTGTTCGATTTGTGACCGGATCAACCAACCGCAAAAACAGCTCGAAAAACTTAGCTCCAGGCACGGCGTGGGCCGTCAGTGCAAGGTTCGCGCCCAGCGGGTCACAGACTTCCTTCAAATGGGCCGTGGTAGACACCTCAATCTGCGCATCCTCGGGCGAAATCACAAAAAGACGCCGGTCAAATGCCTCCAGCCGCGTCAGCTCTCCCTTGATCGCACTCAGAACTCCCGTCAGCATCGGTGCTACCCGTCCATCCGATGTTTTCGGCCAGTTCAGCAGCGCCACAAAGCGCTTTGCCGGCAACGGATGCCACGCGTCATACAACCGCTCTCGTTCGACCCATCCGGCCACGCCGAATGAACAAACAGCTGCCGCAGCCATGCCTGCAAATTGACGCCGCGTAAATGTCCTCTTTTCTCGACGTTTGAGGCCGAGTTCTCCCAGAGCCTTCTGAAAGGCCTCGCATCTGCGTTCGGGGTTCTGGTTGAGACATCCGGTTACCAGCTCGACACAAAATGACGGTGTTCCCGAAGTGCTCAACTTTGCACTCGAAACCACACAGGAACCATCCTCCTTGACACTCGGCTTTTCACCTGTGAAAACCTGATGCAGCACCACGCCAAAGGCAAAGAGGTCGCTCGCCTGCGACGGCGGATGCCCCTGAAGCAACTCCGGCGCGAGATATCCCGGCGTCCCTGCGACCAGGCTTCGTGAGCCCGAGACAGTCAATTCCGCCTCCAGAGCATGTGCCAGGCCAAAATCCGTGATCCACAACCGCACTTCGCTCCCTAGCCCGTCCAGCATCACGTTGTTCGGCTTGATGTCCCGATGAACGATGCCTGCGGCCTCGATTGCCGCCAGGCCATCGGCCATCTGCCTCACGATGGCTAGCCCCTCTTCCTTCTGGACCGGACCCGAGCGCTGAAACCGAGCCGCCAGCGTCTCGCCGGGGAGCAGCTTCATCGTCAGGAACAAAAACCCGGGCGCCGGCTTCCCGCAGCGTTCGATACCATAGATCGGACAAAGGTTCGGATGTACCACCTCCCGGGCCGACAGCACCTCCTGCTCGAATCGATGCTGCAATCCCGGATCGTCCGCGCTCTCGGGCCGAATGGTCTTCAGTGCAATGTGAGGGCCATGCAAGAGCCGGTCCTCCGCCTCGTAGACTTCTCCCATTCCGCCCTTTGCGATAAAGCGAACGATGACGAATCGGTCGTTAAGAACCTGCCCGGCTATAAGCCTTCCCTGCGCTGTCCGCGCTCCATCCACCGTCTTCTCGGCGTCCGCGGCCCCTTCAGTCACGGTTTGATCAAGAAAATTCAGAGGCGGATGTTCAAGGAAGCTGCCCATCTCCTCCTCTTCGGCCAGCCTCTCCTCAACCAGCCGTTTCAGCTCGGCATCGTCGGCACACATCTCATCGAGCACACTGGTGCGTTCGGCCGGCTTGAGCGCCTGCACTGCCAGAAACACCTGCTCAGCGAGTTCTTCTTGAGTAGCCATGGTCGTCCCTTCGCCAAAGCTGTCGAGCTGGGAAGGCCGGTGTCGAAGCTGCGCCTGGCCAGATAACTCCAGATTCGCAGGCGTATCCGAGTCCATCCCGGCGCTACTTGCAGGAAGAAGCGAAACAGACCGAAGTGCCACTACCGAATGGGGTTCCGGCTGGCTGTTGCCCGGAGAGAAGGAATTAAAGAGCGCCCTCCAGCGGCTGTTTAGATTGTCACTGAGCTTATACCAAGCGTTACACTGCGGCGTCACAATATTTCTCTCCCCCACCGGCACGTATTGTCCGAGGTTCCGTGAGGAAGCCCGGAGACAGTGCCCCGGGCTTCCTGGTTGGTCTGGCCTGGCTGCTACCGCGCAGCAATCAAAACCTGGCTCATCCCCTGAACGAAGGCCTGCTGTTGACGAGTTGCCTTTTCCACCTTCGACGGAGGTAGTTCCAGGTTCATCCCGGCCGACTGGCAGAGGATTTCGCTCAGGAAATACCGGTCGCCGTATTCGTCCCCGTATTTGTGAAAGACCAGTTCCTGCTTGCGCGACTCTCGGCCATCACGCAGAGCCACCGTGACCACGGCTGGTTGGCTCGCGGTTGGTTATCACAATCAGGTTGTCTGTCCCGGTTGCGATTGTGTAAGTTCCCGCGGGAAGCACCTTGTTTCCGGCCCTGAATTCAAACGGAATGGTCGCCTGGACGGCATGATCCTGCGCCATTGCCTGACCGATCGAAACAAAGCCCGCGATGCTGAAAAGTGCGAGTGCTGTGATCTGCTTCATGACGATGTCATCCTTTCCGAGGCGTTTCTTTCATTCGCCTACACCCTGTTAAGCGGATGCATCCGTCGAAAGGGGCAAGTTCCCGATACAAATTTCGGCAGGAACTCCTCGCGAAATCCGTCTTGCAGCCCGCACCGCAAGGGCCTAACCTGTGAACACTCCAGAGAGAATGGTCGCTCGGGCAGGCATCTGCCGGATAGGTAAGGCGACAATATGTGTGCAACCGAGGGAGAAGTTACGCTCCTGCTACGCGCCATGAAGAGTGGCGATGGAGCTGCCGCCGAAAAACTGCTCCCCCTCGTCTATACCGAGCTTCACCGGCTGGCCCGGTCGTACATGCGGCGCGAGCGCGCCGATCATACCCTGCAGCCGACGGCTCTCATCAACGAAGCTTACCTCCGCCTCGCCCACGACGACATCGACTGGCAAAACCGCCAGCACTTTATCGCAGTTGCGGCCACCGTAATGCGCCGCGTTCTGGTAGATCACGCCCGCTATCACGATGCAGAAATGCGTGGCGGCGATCTTCAACGGGTCGAACTCGATGATGTATTGGCGATTTCTCGCCGAGCGCTCGAAGGAGGTCCTGGCGGTGGATGAGGCCCTCGGCACTCTGCAAACCGTCAATCCCAGGCAAGCCCAGGTAGTCGAGCTTCGCTATTTCGGCGGCCTGTCCATCGAAGAGGTTGCCAGCACCCTCAACATTTCACCCCGTTCCGTCAAACGCGATTGGATGCAGGCCAGGCGTTGGCTTTTCAAAGAGGTTCAGAAAGGCGGCGGCATTCCGTCGGAGAGGCCCGCGAGTCAAGCCTAGACCGGTCCAATGCCGACGCCGTTCAGCCGGCTCAACTGGTCAACCGATCTGGCGAGATCGGTGTTATTTGCCACACCATCAGCCGCTTCAGTCCGTCCGTATTTCCGCTTATCCCGATGCGGATCTCCGGAGCCTTATTCCCCGGATAGTAGAAGCGTCTGGTGCATGCGACTCGGTCGTTGACGAACAGCTCGATCACCGAACCATCGATGTACGCGCTGCAATTCCAGATCGTTTCGCGCATCCATGTTGGCGGAAACCGCCTCTCCGTCCAAAAGCAACATCCGTCCCCGGGGTCGCCATTCGACCGCGATCAAATCTTTCCCCTGCGCACTTCCATCCTCCGAATAAGAGAGAATCTGAATGGTTCATCTGACAGCGAGACGCTGCACTGCACCTCCCCACAGCACTCCCGAATCCGCATCGCATCGATTTTCCGCCGATCTTCTGCCTCCGTCCCGGCCTTGCTGAAGCTCTGCCCGCTGTCACGCAGTTTCTCAACGCCCGGCGCCACTCGCGACGTCAGCATTCCGCTCGAGTCCAGATCAAGCATCCGCGGCAGGCTCATCATCCCTGCCCATCCAGAGGCGCGATACTCCGCCAGCGGACGCGTCTCCGGCAGCCATCCCCACAGGATGCGATTGCCAGCCTGCGTCCAGTTGCGTCTTCGGCGCGTAAAACGACCCGTGATCGAGCAACCCGGCCTTCTCCGCCTTGAACTTCATCGTGCTCGTATCCAATGCTCCGCTTTGCCAGAAGACCTTGCCCTGCGTCGAATAAATCAGCACGAACTTGTCGCGAATGGCAAAGAAATCCGGACACTCCCACATCTCTCCGGAACCGACCGGATCAGTCGCGCTCTTCGATCTGTCCGAATCCGCCGGAATCGTCCCTTCGACCAGAGGATGCAGATACTCCCATTTCCGCAGATCCTTTCGACCTGTAGAGCAGAACCATCCCGCCTTTGCCCCGCACGCCAGAGCCAATGCACAAATACCACGCTCCCCAGTAGCGCCACGCACACGGATCGCGAAACCCCGTCGACCTCCATCCCCGGTGGCGGCGAAGCGATCACCGGCGCAGACCCTTTTTTCCATGTCCCCAGCAGTCGGCTCGTCAATGTTGCGATGCACTGCGTCTCCCGGAAATTACTTTTGCCGTCGCCAGCGTCGCCTGCTCCTTCGGCACTCTGGCAACACCCTGTATAGATCAGCGTCGCCACGCCATCCTATACGACCGCGCTTCCCGGAAAGCAGCCGGCGCAGTCCGGTCCGCCCGGCGTGGGACTTAATGCCACCGGCAAATGTCGCCAGTGCACCATGTCCGGACTCACGGCGTGCGCCCAATGCATATCTCCCCAGTACGCGCCGTTCGGGTTGTACTGGAAAAACATGTGGTACTGCCCCTTCCAGTAAATCGGACCGTTGGGATCGTTCATCCAGTTCGCAGCCGGCAGCAGATGATATTGCGGCCGCCTCGGATCGCTGACCAGCTCCGCAGCGCTGGCCGGAAAGCGCATCCGCGAACACCCGTTGCCCCCGCAGAGCCATCTGCGACGCAGCGGCGAGCAAAGCCGCCGCGCCCGACAAATTGCCGGCGCGTCCATCTAGAGTTGCCCAATTCCATTGACCCTCTCCATCCCGATTCCTCGATCACCGATATTGCCGGACCTTTGTAACAGGTTGCAAGCAATCGATGGGATGCGCTTTGCGAAACCGCTAAAATCGTAAAGCGTAGACTACGACCGTGTCACCGATCTCTCAATCCAAAACCATTGCCGCATCGCATCCCACACGCGCCGCCGAAATCGGATTCGATCAGGCTGCAGCAACTCTCTGCGAGATCGGCCGCGAGTTCTATCGTCGCGGATGGGTCTTCGGCACCAGCGGCAACTTCAGCACCCGCCTTTCCGAGTCACCCCTCCTCCTGGCCATCACATCGAGCGGCCTCGATAAGGGTGCCCTCGCCCCATCGGACATCCTCGAGATCGACAGCGATGCAACCGTCCTCCGCGGCGACGGCCGCCCGTCCGCCGAAACCAGCCTTCACCTCGTCATCGTTCAGGAACTCGGCGCAGGCGCCGTCCTGCACACGCATTCCGTCGCAGGCACCCTACTCTCCGACCGCTGGGCAGCCGACAAAGGACTGGCGCTCGAAGGCTACGAAATGCTCAAAGGGCTCGCCGGCATCGCCACCCACGAGCATCGGGAGTGGGTCCCCATCCTCGAAAATTCGCAAGACTACATGGCCCTTTCCGCTGAACTTCGGCTCCTACTACAACGCCATCCCGAGTGCCACGGTATTCTCCTGCGCAAGCACGGCCTCTACACCTGGGGCCGGGACACCGCCGAAGCCCGCCGCCACGTTGAAATCCTGGAGTTTCTCTTCGAAACAGAAGCGCGACGCCAGTTCGCGACTTTCTCCGCCACTCGCTAAAATAGTAACCATGGCGACCGTAAGCATACCGTCAAAAGGGATCGTTCTCGACGAAGAGCGCGAAATCACGTCCGCTCTGGCTGCGATTGGAATTGACTATGAGCGCTGGTCGCTCGATCGCGTAGGAATTGATGCCGAAGCCGATTCCGTCCTCAGCGCCTATGCCGCCGAGATCGACGCCATGAAGGCGCAGGGCGACTACACCACCGCCGACGTCATCGACGTCAACCCCGAAACTCCGGGTCTCGACGCCATGCTCGCCAAATTCAGCACCGAGCACACCCACGACGAGGACGAAGTCCGCTTCATCATCGCCGGCCGCGGCATCTTCCACATCCATCCGCTGGAAGGCGATGTCGTCGCCATCGAAGTCGAAGCCGGAGACATGATTCGCGTTCCCCGCGGCACCCTCCATTGGTTCGACCTTTGCTCCGACCGCAGAATCCGTGCCATCCGCTGGTTCCAGGACAAGTCAGGCTGGACGCCCCACTACACCCACAGTGGCATCGACTCCAACTTCGAGCCCCTCTGCTTCGGCCCCGCATACTTCGGCCCCCGCGTGCAGATTCGCTCTAACACGCAAGAGCGGGTGCCCGATTCAAAGCCCGCCGTTGGCTTTGAGTCGGTTCACTGCCTCTGCATTTCCCGTGTACCCTGTGGTGAGAATGCCCAGCCTCTATCTTCTCGACATCGAAGGCACCACTTCACCCGTCAGCTTCGTCTACGACGTGCTCTTTCCCTACGCACGTCGACGCATGAAAGATTACCTCTTGCTCACGCAGGCGAACGCTCCCTCGACGCCGACCTTCGCCTGCTCGCACAGGAAAACGCCATCGACCGAGCCGCAGGCGCGCCGATCATTTACCTTTCGCAGACTCTGTCACAAGACCCTGCAGAGGCGCTTCAGTCCAGCGTCGCCTATCTGCTCTGGCTCATGGACAAAGACCGAAAATCTACCGCTCTCAAATCCATTCAGGGAAAGATATGGGCAGAGGGCTACGAACAGGGCCATCTCCACAGCGAAGTCTTCCCCGATGTCCCCGCCGCTCTCGAGCGCTGGCACCCCGCCGCACGTGTCGCCATCTACTCCTCCGGCAGCGTTGAGGCGCAGAAATACCTCTTCCGCTTCACCGGCGCCGGGGACCTGACGTCCTCTCATCGCCGCCTACTTCGACACCCACACCGGCCCCAAAGTCGAATCCGCCAGCTATCAAAAAATCGCCGCTGCCATGGACGCCGATCCAGCCATGATCCTCTTCATCTCCGACTCTGTCCGCGAGCTCGACGCCGCCCGCGAAGCCGGCATGACCACCCTGCTTTCCCTCCGCCCCGGCAATGCGCCGTGTCGACGCTAACGGCAATCACCACGCAATCCACTCCTTCGATGACCTCTAGGCATCCGCCGCCATCGTCCTGCAATTTCCGCGGCATCTCTCGCGGGAGAAATCTCGCCACTGCCATCGTGAGGGCCGCCACCGCGTAAGCCGCCGCCAGATGCCACGGCAAAGCCGACGCCAGTCCGCCACGGCAGCAGGAACGTTCCTCCGGGCCGTCGGCGAATGAATCATCGCCGAACAGGCAGAACACTGCCCCCGTAATCAGATAAAGCGCGCTCGCTCGAAACCGCCGGTCAATCAACTCCGCAGTCGCCGCGCCCCACAGAATCGCCGTGATGATGAACCCGTTGCCCAGCAGACTCAACGTGTGCAGCGTAACCCCCACCTCGCCCGCCAATCTGATCGGCAGTCGCATTCAGCGCGCTCAACACCGATCCAGTCTCGAGCGAATCACAAAGGCAAACGACGGCAGCAACGAAATCGCGACCGCCAGGGCATGCCTTCGCGGACTCGCCAGAAACGCCTGCGCAATCACTTCCAGCCCGATGTACACCAGCATCGGAGCAATCGCCGACGCCGGAACCCAGTCCACAAAGAACGGCAGCACGCCGACAATTCCACCGATCCCGATGAACAGCCCGGTGAGGATCGCATATCCCGCGCCCGCGCCCATCGACTTGAACGCCGGATGTCCGATATACGGCGTGCTCTCCACCACGCCGCCGCACAATCCCGCCGCCAGCGTGCAGCATCCCTCCGTCAACAGAATCGCCCGCGTGTCATATTCGTCGCCCGCCACCGCCGCGCTCTCCGTGTTGTCGATGCCTCCCACCACCGTCGACAGGGCAAACGGCAGCGCAATCGGCAGATATCCCCACGCCTTCGACAATCCCCCCAGAAACCCAAGCGAAGGCCACGGCAGCGAAAGATGCAGAGCAGTCAGATTCGACGAACTCACCGCCAAGCAGCGGGCTGCCGAGATGCGCCATGCGCAGCACGTAATATGCCGCGATGCCCACCAGCGCCGATGCCAGCGCACCCGGAACCCTTCCCGGCAACTGCATCCGGCCCACGAGAGTCACCAGCAGCAGGCTCAGCGCCAGTAGTCCCGGAATCGGGTCGGCAAAGATCTTCAGCAGCGGCAGCACCCCAATCAACGCAATTCCCGCGCCGCCAATCGAGCCCAGCAGCGCCGCCCGCGGCACAATCGACCGCACCGCATTGCCGCAGAATGAAAGCCCAATCTTGAACACGCCGACGAGAACTGTGACCGCCATGCCGATCTCCCACGCCAGCATGGCATCATGCGTTGCCAGGAACGACGGCCCGATCACCGCGAACGACATGCCGAATACGCTCGGCGCGTTCAGCCCCAGCGGCATTGCCGTCACATCGTCGCGGCCCGTCCGGCGGGCCAGCCGCCCCGCCATCCAGGCATAGGTCAGGTCGCCGATCAGCACGCCCATCGCCGTTCCCGGCACCATGCGATACAGCACCAATTCTTTAGGAAAGTGAAACGCGCCGATCAGAATGCCGGCCAGAATCACCATGTTCGCCATGTTGTCGAACATCAACGCAAAAAACGCGTTCAGGTCGCCAACCCGGAACCAGCGATATCCGCCGTGCTCCGATCCTCGCGCAGTTTCGTTCATTTCCGGCATCTTGCCCTGAAGCATAAATGCCGGAAGCCCCATCTCTGCAATCTATTTGCTCGCCTGCCGCCTCTTCAGCGACACCAGTTCAGAACGAATAGCGCAGCGAGAACTGCTGCACCCTCGGCACCGTCAGCGTCGATGAATAGGCGCCCAGCGTGTTGCTGGTTGCCACGTTATTCAGCGAAGCCCCCGTGCTCGACGAAACCGTGGTGTCGAAGCGAACTGAGTTCGTCACGTTGAACACTTCCCAGGCAAACTTCAGCCCTTGCCGTTCGGTGATGTTCCATGTCTTCGTCAGCCCCGAATCCATGTCGAAGAAGCCATCGCCGCGGAAGTTATTTCTCTGCCCGGCCTCGCCCGGATACGGCAGCCGCAGTGGCGACCCCGTGGCCAACCCATTATTGAGCGCCGTCGGATCGGCAAAGACATTCGGCGCCCCATCGATCAAATGCTTGTGGAGCTTCACTGGCCCGGTCGCTACCACTCCGCTTTCCACCTGCCAGTTGGTCGTCCATGCTGGCTCGACCACTCCAAACGGAAGTCCGCTGCTCCACCGGCTCAACCCCGATAGCTGCCAGCCTCCGATCAGTGCATTCAATCCATGCCCTGCTCCGCCCGCGAAACGTTGCCCTTGGCCAAACGGAAGCTGATAAACCCAGTCTCCGCTGATCAGATGCCGCGTATCGAAATCGGACACGCCGCGATTGAGCTGCGGGCGGAAGCTGTTGATGATCGTGCTGAAACTTGATCCCTGCTGAAAAACCCCGACCTGGTTGTAAAGCTCGTTCGTTCTCTCCGTGTCCGACCCGAGATCGATTGAGTTCGACAGCGTGTAGCTTAAGTCCAACTGCAGCCCGTGACTCATCGCGTGTCGCAGGATCAGCTGTCCCGCGTTGTAGCTGCTCGAACCGATCGACGACCACGCAAAGAGCGACGAGAATTGATCCTGGTAATAGCGCCCCGTCTGACCTCCGCAACCCGGGAAGCAACCCACATCCATGTCGTAAAGCGCGCCGGTCTCATTCCCCCGGTTCGCAGCCCAGACCTGCGTATAGATGTTCTGCGTCGCGCTCAGACCGCCGCCTGCCGCATCTGGAAACAGATCCTCGAAGTACGGAATCTCCGGAACATGCGCATCGGGATTTCCGCCATTGATATCCACCAGCTTCGAAAGCATCGTTCCGGCCGCAAAATAATCCGTTCCCGACTTCGGATCGGCGAGATCAAGCGGCTCCGCCAGGTCAAGTTGCTGCAGCAGGTGCCGTCCGAACCTGCCCACATAGTCTGCCTCCAGCAAAAACCCTCCCGGCAACTGGCGCTGCACCGAAAAGTCCACCACCTCCGAATAAGGCGTCTTCAGCCGGTCATCAATGCCCCATGTAATCGCAAAGCCGCAATCCGCCGTGTTCGGCGCCAGATATGGATACGTAATCGTCCGCGGCTGAGCGCATGCATTCGGTGGGAGATCGTGCACGCCCGTGAACCGTGGCGAATTGTCCACGTTGTACGTGTTCGCCGGATTCGACACGGCGGTCGTAAGCCCGAAAGACCCAAGTTGGTCGAACGAGTCCACAACACCTTCGCCGAAGTGGTCAAAGTACAGTCCAAACCCTCCGCGAATCGAGGTCTTCGGGTTTGCCGCGTACGCGAAGGCGAACCGGGGCGCGAAATTCAGATGCTGCGCAGGCCAGTACGGCTTCAGCCCACGCGACTGACCCGACGGAGCAAAGTAAAGGTCCGGCTGATCCGTGACGCCCTGCGCCGCCTTCGCAGCGCGCGTCTCGAACCAGTCATGAACATTTATCGTCGGCGCCAGCTGCTGGCCATTCTCTTCAAACGGAGTCTGCAGCAACGTATACCGCAAGCCAACCGTAACCGTCAGCTTGGGAAAAACGTGCCACGCGTCCTGCACGTAGTACTCCAACTCATTCGCCTTGAAGTGCCGGTCAAGAAACGCACCCTGCGGCAGCAGCGTTCCCGTCTGGCCATCTTTCGAGACCTGGTAGTTGTAGCTGCCCGTCGTCTGCGGAACCAGTCCCGTCAACAACCCGATGGCGATGTTATAGGAATTGGCAAATCCACCATCCACGCCCGGAAACCCGAACCCGCCCGGGTCCAGGCTCTGCGGACTTCCAGGCACGCTCTGCCCCGCAATCGCACCTCCATTCACCAGCCAGTACTCATTGGTATTGCCCGCGCTGTAGGAGAGCACATCGGAGCTCCGGTTGTTGTGAACAATCCTCCAATTCACGCCTGCAGAAAAGGTGTGCCTGCCCTTCGTCATGGTGAAGTTATCGATGAAGTTGTTTACCGGCACATTGATCACCGAAGTTCGCGACTCCGGCGTCGGCTGGTCCAGGAACCGGAGCACCGTGTAGTTCCCCTGCCCGATGCCGCGATTCGAATATCCCTGCCGGATATATCCATAGCGAAAGTCGTTCACGATCGCAGGCGAGATCGTAAACGTATCTCCGGCCGCCAGCCCCTTGCTGTTGTCTACATACGAATAGCTCGGAGCCTGCCCCGGAAACTGAACGACATTCAGCTGCGTGTCCTTCTGCAGGTTGCCGCGAATAAACAGATGGTGCCTGTCGTTCGGAGTGAAATCCAGCTTCGCAATCGAAGTATTCAGCGACCCCGGATAAGGCGACGAAAACGTATACGACCCAAGATTCACACCGTCTCCCAGCGCCGATCCATTCGCCGCAGGATACTGATTAAGCAGCGCCAACATGTTCGGATCCACGCCGGCTCCCCACGGGCACGTGCCATTCCCTCCGCAGTTGGGATCCATCGCCGCAATCTGCGCCTGGTTGAGCGTGACGACATTGCCGTTGTTCAGATAAGTGATCAAGCCCTGCTGAAACGACGCCGTCGGCACTGTGCGCGTCACTTGCCGGTTCTCCGCCGTCCTCTGGCCCTCATAGTTTCCAAAGAAGAACAGCTTGTTCTTCTTGACCGGACCGCCCAGCGATCCGCCAAACGTATTCCGTATCAGCTTGCCCGGAATATTCGGCAAGCCCTGCGATTCCTGCGCCTGCTTGTTGAACCAGTCATTCGCCACCGTGAACGTATTGCGGTTGTATTCATACACGGACCCGTGGAACTGGTTCGTACCCGACTTGGTCACCATGCTCACCTGACCGCCCGACGAACGGCCCTCATCCGCATTCGCGTTGGTTGTCGTCACGCGAAACTCTTCCACCGAATCGAGCGTGGACCTCAGCACACCGGTGAACGCATAGCCCTGTGTCTGGTCATTGTCATCCAGCCCGTCCAGCGTCACATTCGTCTGATCGGACCGCGCGCCGGCCACCGACCCCGTCCGGCTGTCGCTCTGCTTATCCGCGCCCCGTCCCAGGTACAACACACCGGGCTGAACACTCAGTAGATCAGGCACGTTCCGACCTTCGCTGGGCAGCGCCGCAATTGTCGCGTTGTTCAGCGCGTTGCCGATCGTCGCATCGGCGTCGTTCAGTGTCTGCGCTTGCGCGCTTACGTCCACCGTAACAGTCGAAGACTGAATCGTCAGGCTGAAGTTTACTGTTGCCGGCTGATCCACCAGGAGCTCCGCCTTCTTGTTCTCTGTACCAAAGCCGCTGCTCGATACCGTAATCAGGTACGTGCCCGGCGCCAGTTGCGGAAATCGATATTCGCCCTGCTCGTTCGCGAATTGCGACGTAGTCTGTCCGTTCGCAACATTAGCCAGCACCACCTTCGCCCCGGGCACAATCGCACCTGAAGGATCGGTGATAGTTCCGCGAACCGATGTGAACGAGATCTGCCCCATTGCCACGATGGAGCAAAGAAGAAATCCGGCCAACGCCGCCAGGCGAGGGAACAAACGCATATGCCGCCTCCAAAAAACGTCGCGAGAGCAGCGTTATAAAAGTCTTTTCAACGAGTCTGCGGAAGAACTCCGGACTCGTCGGCGTGCTCTCGGTTGATAGAGTCTCACTCCATTTGCCTGCGTTATCCCCGCCAAAGTCGTGAACCTTCGCATCGCCGTGACAAGACTCTGGGATTCAGTGACAAACGTGTGTGGTCTCTGCTCCGGTAACCGTTCCGCCGCAACCGGTCACGGGCTATGCACAAATCTTCCCTTGCACTTCTACAGGAGTTGGCGTATCACTCCTGTAGAAGCACAAGGGGAATCCATTGCCACCCATCGACCTTCCGCAGGGCACACTTGACCTCCTCATCCTCAGAACACTCTCCGTCGGGCCACAGCATGGCTGGGCCATCTCTGAACGCGTGCAGCAGCTATCAAGCGACGTGCTCCGCATCCAGCAAGGCTCCTTGTATCCCGCCCTGCACCGCCTAGAGCGCCGCGGCTGGATCAAGGCCCGCTGGGGCACCTCAGATAACAATCGACGCGCCAGGTACTACGACCTTACCCGCGCCGGGCGCAAACAGCTCGAAGTCGAAACCGACAGCTGGCAGAAACTCACCGCTGCCGTCGCTCAAATTCTCGAAAATGCCTGAGGCTCATTATGCTCAACGACCTGCTTTATCGCCTGCGTGCCCTCTTTCGCAGCGCCGCCGTCGAATCCGACCTGAACGAAGAGCTGCGTTTTCACTTCGACAGTGAGGTGGACAAGTACATGCGTCAGGGCGCGACCCGCGAAGAGGCCCTGCGCCACGCCCGGCTCGCCTTCGGCGGTCACGAGCAGATCAAGGAAGACTGCCGCGAAGCTCACGGCACCGGCTTCGTCGAAACTTCCCTTCAAGATCTCCGCTACGCATTCCGCCAGCTTGCCAGCAATCCCGGATTCGCCGTCGTCATCGTTCTCACACTGGCCCTGAGCATCGGAGCCAACAGCGCCATCTTCAGCGTCATTTCCAGCGTTCTGCTCAAATCACTTTCCTACCCTCAGCCTGAAAAGATCGTCCGTATTTTCCTTACCAACCCCACCTATCCTCGATTTCCCCTGAACCACTTCGACTTTCGCGACTACCGTGCCCGCAGCAGGTCCTTCGACTCCATGGCCATCTTCACCCGTGGAGATATGCAGCTCTCCGGAAACTCCGCAGAACCCGTCCGCCTCTACGGATTCAAGGTCACCTCCGGCTTCTTCCGTGTTCTCGGCCTGCATCCACAGCTGGGCCGCGAGCTCGACCGCAACGCCGAGTTGCCCGGCAACGGACAACAGGTCATCCTTAGCGACCGCCTCTGGCGATCTCGCTTCGGCGCTGACTCTGCCATCGTCGGAAAGAAAATCACACTCGACGCGAAGCCCTTCACAGTCGTCGGAGTCATGCCTCCGGGCACCGAGCATCCCGGCAACGAATACCACTCTCTGGCCTACGGAGACGAAATCGACCTGTGGTCGCCCTTCACCTTCGACGGGGATCCCACCCGACGCGGATCGCATTACACCGAAGGCATCGCGCGCCTCAAAGATGGCGTAACCCCCGAGGAGGCTCAGTCCGAATTGAACGCCATCATGGCCGAGCTCGGCCACGAATACGCCAACGACGCTCGCTGGCGCGTCCTCATCATTCCCCTCTATCGCGAGGTCGTCGGCTCAAGCCAGCGCATGCTCCTCGTCCTCCTCGGAGCCGTCGGCATGGTGCTCCTCATCGCCTGCGCCAACGCCGCCAATCTTTTGCTGGCCAGAGCCGCGTCGCGGCAGCGGGAAATCGCCGTGCGCCTCGCCCTTGGCGCCTCCCGGCGCCGCCTCATTCGCCAACTGCTCACCGAGAGCATCCTCATCGCCTTCGTCGGGGGCGCCGTCGGCCTCATCCTGGCCGCAGCCGGCGTAAAGGCGCTGATCGCCCTGCTCCCCTCCGATTTCCCCCGCGTGCATGAGATCCACGTCAGTGCACCCGTCTTCGCCTTTACGCTCATCGTCAGCGCGGCCACAGGCATTCTCTTCGGACTCATCCCCGCCATCCAGGCCTCGCGCACCGATCCGCGACGCGGCCTGCATGAAGGTGGCCGATTCACCACCGCCAGCGGAGGCCTCAGCCGTCTTCGTAACGCGCTCGTCGTTTCCGAAGTCACCCTGGCCTGCGTGCTCCTCATTGGCGCCGGCCTCATGCTGCGCAGCCTGCTGAACCTCGTGCATCTCGATCCCGGATTCCGCGAAGACCACGTCCTCACCGCCACTGTCTCGCTGCCCTATCCGGAATACAAGTCCACCCAACAGGTCGAGCATTTCTACGACACGCTCACCACAAATCTCTCGTCCATTCCCGGCGTCGAATCGGCCGGCGCTGGCAGCGATCTCCCTTGGACCGGATACGACGAGAACACCAGCCTCAACATCGAGGGCAAGCAACCCGCGCCCGGAGACGAGTTCCACGCCCGTTATCACGTGGCTTCGCCCGACTACTTCCGCGCCCTTGGCATTCCCCTCCTTCACGGACGCTTCTTCACCGCGGCCGACAAAACCGGCGCGCCTACCGTCATCATCATCAACCGCGCCATGGCCATGAAATACTGGGGCACCGAAGACGCCGTCGGCAAGCGCGTCACCTGGGACGACCACCCCAAAGAGGAAGACTGGTTCCGCGTCGTAGGCGTCGTCGGCGACATAAAAGATAAGCCCAGCAGCCCCGGAACCGAGCCCGCTTTCTGGTGATCCAGCCTCCAGCAGCCATTCGCCTTTCTGGGCGAGTCGATTGTCGTCCGTTCCAGCTCCGATCCGCAGACCGTCGCCGACGCCATTCGTAACGAAGTCCATCGCCTCGATCCCGCGCTCGCCGTCGCCGACGTGCAGTGGATGGACGAGATCGTCTACGGCTCCGTTGCCACTCCGCGCTTTGCCTTCGTGCTGGTGGGATTATTCGCCGGACTCGCGATCATCCTCGCCGCCATCGGCACCTACGGAGTCATCTCCTACTCCGTCAGCCAGCGAACTTCCGAGTTCGGCCTCCGCGTTGCGCTCGGCGCTCAGCGACTCGACGTCATCCGTCTCGTGCTCACTCAGGCCGCAAAGCTCGTCCTGGCCGGAACCGCCCTCGGACTCGTTCTCGCACTCACCCTCGCGCGCGTCCTCAAGAATCTGATCTACAACGTCAGCCCCGCCGACCCGCTGACCTTTGCTTCAGTGGGACTCATGGTGATCGCTATCGCCGTCCTCGCCTGCTATATACCCGCACTCAAAGCCACGCGAGCCAATCCCATGACCGCCCTCCGCGCCGAGTAGCTTCGAGCGATTATTTCCCTCTCCGTTCACGGCTCCACATCTGGACAGGACCGGCGATAGCCGAAACCTCGGATACCAACATCTCCAGCAGCGTCTTCGCGTCGCTATGACGGGACAGGTTGGCGCTTTGCCCTGCCCAGAGCTGAAGAAGCTCCGCGTTGCCGTCTTTTTCAGCAAGACTAGCAAGATTCTTCACGAGCATGCGCTGCAAAGGATAGGGCAGGATTTCGACGTCCGGGCGATTGAATTCCTGGAGCAACTGGTTATCGATTCCGCGAGCCAGTCTTCCCGTAAAGCCGCGTGTCAATCCTGTGCGGCGCGCATGACCGCTGAGAATAGCTTTGCGATGAACCGCGCTCGCGCCGGATTCTTCGCAGGCGAGGAAATGCCGTGCCGATTTGAACACCCTCGGCTCCCAGAGCAAACGCGGCGACAATTCCGCGGGCATCGGAGATGCCACCGGCAGCGACCACGGGGATCGAAACCGCATCGGCAACTTGCGGGACGAGCGAGAATTGTACCGGTGAGAGACTCATCTGCGGGGCGCAGGAATGAGCCGCGGTGACCGCCTGCCTCGAAGCCCGAAGCGGCAACGACGTCGACTCCCGCCTGCTCAAGAGCGATAGCTTCGTCGGGCGTCGTTGCGGCTCCGATGATAACGATTCCCTGCGCGCGGCATTCGTCGAGGATCTCTTTCGGGGGAACTCCGAAGATGAAGCTGAAGGCGGGTACCTTTGCATCGAGCACAACGCGCGCCTGGTCTTCGAATTTGATCGGAGCATAAGGCTTGAATACGGGGAGTGTGCCCCCGAAAGCCCGGATATGTGCCGCGAGAGGCGCCAGGCTGCGCGCAAATGCTTCGCTGCCGGATGTTCGCGCGCCTTCGTCTTCCATCGAGACCCACAAATTGATCGCGAACGGTTTCGAAGTCTGCGCGCGAATCTCCGCGATCACATCTTTAATAGCTGAAGGTCTCAACCCATGCGCTCCGAAGGAGCCGAGGCCGCCGAAATTCGACACCGTCGCTGTCAATCGCTGCGTCGAAAGCCCTCCAAGAGGGCCTTGAATGATTGGATACTCGATTCCCAGCCTTGAAGAAATGCGAGTCTGGTTCCACGGCAAAGAAGAGCTACTCGACTGCTGTTGCATCATTACTTTCGCTTCCCTTTCAACTCGCCAGGCAGAGCCTGTTGAGTCTCTGCCTGCATCTGCTAGTCTGCGACTTCCCTAGTCCGCTGACCTCGAAGATAACGTCAAGTTCGATCGGCACACCGAGGGGAAGGCTGGCCGCGCCAACGATGACCCGCACGGATGTTTTCTCGATGCCGAAGATGTCGCGGAACAGATCCGAGACAGCGTCCGCGACCTTGGGGTGATCGACGTAGTCTTCGGAGGTTGCGATGAATACTCCGAGGCGCACGACGCGAGTGACTCTGTCCAAGTGAGCCCAGATGTTGTTTGGCCGCAGCGAGGACGCCCAAAGCCGCGGTGTAAGCGGCGTCGCACCCGGCCTCGGTGTCGAGCTCCTTGCCGACCCGGCCGATGTACTTCGGCTTGTGGTCGACGACGGGCAGCATTCCGCTGAAGAAGAGCAGGTTGCCTGTCTGCACTGTCTCGACGTAGGTGCCGAACGGCGTCGGAGGGGCCGGGAGCTGAATGCCGAGGCCCTGCAACCGGCGCTCTGCGCTGTCCGGCTGCGAACCTTGAATGCTTACCACCGGCCTGAGTGCGCACCGCCGTCCACGTGCAGCACCTCCCCGGTAACATTACGAGCTTCGGTCAGATAAACGACAGCATCGGCCACGTCCTTCGAGTCGGAAATCGTGCCCATCGGGGAAAGAGTCTTCAGGAAATCCTTCGGGTTTTCTTCGTGCATGGGGGTGTCGACGACGCCAGGCGCGACGGCGTTGAAGCGAATGTGATTTTTCGCATATTCGCTAGCGAGACTGATAGTGACAGCGTTCAACCCGCCCTTGGTGATCATTGGAATCGACGACGGAGCACCCGCGATCGGATTATCGGCCAGAGCCGCTGTAATTGTAGTCACGCTGCCGCCGGCGCCCTGAGACAGCATCTGCTTGACTGCCAGCTGAGTGATAAAGATGAAGCCTTCGAGATTGATGGAGACGAAACTGCGAAAGTCATCGATGGTGTAATCGGTGAAGGGCTTGGCCCCGTAGATGCCGGCGTTGTTCACGACGTGATCGATTGAGCCGAACTTGCTGATCGCGGTCTGCGCGACCTTCTCGGCGGTGGCCGCATGGCTAATGTCTCCATCGACGAGCGCGAGGTTAGGAGAAGGCGCGAATCCCGCCTTGGAAACGCTGCGCGAGGTTGCGACGACGTTATAGCCGCGATCGAGAAAGGCCTGGACAACGGCCGCTCCGATGCCTTGCGAAGCACCGGTCACAATGACTGTCTTTTTGCTTGCCATACTTAGCTCCTGCTGGTTTCTCGCAGAGCTCGGAAAAATTTGCCCTGCGTACTTGGCCCGCATGTAACCTATGACTTATTGCTAAACTGGTTACACTGAAAAGATGCCGGTAACGTGTGTATGGATTCGTAAAAGGTTACTAAGTAGTGAGAAGAAAAAAATACCATCAGTAATGCTGTGATGTGCGTCCTCTTCTATTACTGACTATTGCGAAAGGAGACACATGCATTCCGGGCCCGCTAACCACAAATTAGACTTCATCGGCGATCATCTGGCGATTAATTTCATCAACACGCTGCGAGCCGTGGAGCCATTCGAAGTATTTCAGACAGATGAAGATGTGATGAACTGGCTGCACCGGGCAGGAGTGTCTTCCTCGCCGAAAGCTGCCGGCTGGCCGCGAGGGGCGCTTGTCGAGAAGGCGCGCCAGTTGAGAGAGATTGCGTTGAAGGCGGTCGAGGCCAGGAAGGCGGGCAAACGTTCTTCACTCGACGAGCTGAACTCATTTCTCGAACACTCGACCAGTCACCCGCTACTGGTGCGACGCAAATCGAGGATTGAGATCGAGAAGGTTTACAGCGGACAAGGTGTTGAGGAATTTCTCTCCCCAATCGCAGAATCTGTGGCGGATCTGCTGGCGAATGGAGATTTTGAGCTCATTCGACATTGCGAGGGGGGCACGTGCGTCTTGTGGTTCTACGACCGGACGAAGGCGCATCGCCGGAGATGGTGCAGCGCGAGCGCGTGCGGAAACCGGGCCAAAGTTGCGGCATTCCGTGCGCGTTCTGCGCGTAACCCTCGAAGGCCGGCGGCCTGACGCAACCCGCTCGTCCTCAGTCATACTTGGTTCTGAATTCGTTAGGTTTCGTACTTCACCAGCGTTGCCATGCCTGCGGCCAAATGCCACAACACGTGGCAATGTACGTACCAAATGCCAGGATTATTCGCGTCGAATACGACCGTCACGCTTGTCTTCGGAGTCACGAGCACAGTATCGCGGAGTGCTCCGTTGATCTGCCTGCCGCCGATCTCGATCACCTGGAAAGAATGCCCGTGCAGGTGCATGGGGTGAGACATTCCCGTTTCATTGATGAATTTTAACGCGACGCGCTGGCCCTTCTTTACGTGGACCTGGGCTGGTTGACCGCCGGGGTTTTTCGCATCGAAGACAGCACCGTTGATCGACCACTCATACGTCGCCATGTTCCCCGTCAAGCGGAGATCGAAGCTTCGATCAATCGGCTTGGGCACAAGCGGCGCAGCAGCCACCAGCCGGCTTTCCGTATCAAGAGTCAGCAATCCTGCAGAGCCTGGCCTCTTCGGAGACAACTTGGTCACCGACGCCGACTTGGTAGCAAGAATTACTCCAGTCTGCTCCGCAGAGCCTTCGCGCAATCCAAAGATCGGAAATGCTCCGTCCTGCGTAATCCGAACTCTCACGTCGATGCGCTGCGCAATCGCGAGCGGAAAGACCGAACCACTCACCGGCTCGACTGGCATGCCATCTGTGGCAATCAGTTCACCCTTCAGGTCGCCAAGATTGATGAAGTAATTTGTCCCCGAGCTGCCATTGATGATGCGCAGACGTAGTCGCGCGCCCTTTTCAACTCGGATCACCTGCGGGTCGGCAAGTGTTCGGTCGTTAACCAGGTAGGCGTCATAGTCAACGTCGTTGACGTCCGGCTTGCCCATCGACATCTTTCCCACTACGGTCTTTTCGCTCATTGCCATCGCTGACGCGGAAGGCTTGCGCAGTCTGGCATAAATCTCAGGCGGAGGAGTGAAGCTGAAATCGCCGAAAAAAAGAATGACCTGCTGCTCATCCTTCGGTTCGTCCGATGGGTCGTGGACGATGAGCGGGGCAGCGAGCAGGAATGCCTCCTGCAGTCCCTGGTGCGAGTGCATCCAGTGCGTACCCGATGGCAACGTGGGAAAGTGATAGTGCGCGCTTGCGCCCGGATTGATTACCGGCTGGGTTAAGCCGGGCACTCCATCCTGACCGTTGGGCGGATGCAGGCCGTGCCAGTGAATCGCCGTGGGAGCGGCCAGATTGTTTTGCAGGGTGACGTTAAAGGGCTGATTGACTCGCATGGAGAGACCTTGATCTCCACCCTGCTGCCGCAGCCCCATCACACTCGCAGTCTTGCCGTTAATCTCGAGCGTGCGCATTTCCGCATCAAGTGTGATCGGCGACGACGTCGCGGCGTCCTGCACGCCCAAACCTGAAGCGTTGGCCCGGCGATCGAACCATGCTGCTCCTGCGAATGCGGCTCCTGAACCGATGAACGACCGTCGCGAAATTCCAGGGCCCAATGCTGCCTCCTTTTCTTTTTAAGAGGCATTAGACAGGAAATCACAACGCTGCAAAAGCTAATTTCTCATGTAAAGAGAACCGGCTCATCTCATTGGTTCGTGCTCAAGCCTATTCGTGGCGCAGCGCTCTCATTGGATCCACGCTCGCAGCTCGCCGCGCGGGTATCCAGCTGGCCCCCAGCGCCACCAACATAAGTATCACTGCCGATCCGGCAAGCGTCGCCGGATCCCACGCCTTCATCCCATAAAGCAGACTCACTATGATGCGGCTCAGCGCCAACGCCCCAGCCACGCCCACGGCCACGCCAACCGCTGTCATCCACGATGCCTCGCCCAGCACCATTCGCAGCACGCGTTCAGGTTCTGCGCCCAGAGCCATGCGAATCCCGATCTCGTTGGTCCTCTGCGCCACTGAATAAGCAGTGATCCCGTAGATCCCGATGCATGCCAGCACCAGCGCCAGCACGCCGAATGCAGCAGTGAGATTGGCGAAGACGCGCTCGCTGGCGGTGATCTGATCGATCTGCTCCTGCTGCGTGCGCACTTCGATCAGGGGCAGGTCACGGTCTACGCTGCTGACTGCCGCTCGCAACGATGGCGTAATCGTCGCTCGAGGTATCCGCGTTCGCACGGCAAATGTCATTCCCCAGGAGACATAGGGCGCCTGCCGATAACTCAGAAAGAAGATCGCCGGCGGATCGTCGCGCAGATTGGAATAACGTGTGTCCGCGCACACCCCCACAATCGTGTACAGCAGCTTCTGGTCTTTCATGTCGGACGTCGTAAAAGTCTTGCCGATCGGGTTTTCCCCTCCCCAGTGCTTTTTCGCCAGCGCCTGGTTGACGACCGCCACCCGCGTCGAATTCGCTTTATCCTGCGCAGTAAAGCTCCGCCCGGCAAGCATCGGAATATGCAGCGCCGCAAAATACTGGTCGCCGACGTAATCATCCATCTCCGTCTGATCCTCACCTTTTGCACGCTTGATTCCTGTCGGCACAAAGTCGTCATTCGATCGATCATTCGCCAGCAAAGGAATGCTCTCCGCCGACACCGCTTCTACGCCGGGGACCGACGCCAGCCGCTCCTCAATCCTTCCGAACAACTGCGATTGTTTGTCGACCGGATATCTCGACTTGGGCGGATCAACCTGAAAGAGGACTAGGTTCTTCACGTCGAAGCCCGGATCGACGCGGTGAAGATTGATCAGCGTCCGCAGAAACACTCCGGCTCCGGCTACCAGCATCATCGAGACGGCGATCTGGAACGCGACCATTGCCTTGCCCGCATATCCATGCCGTCGCCGCGTTGTTGTCTGCGCGCTCTCCTTCAAGGAGCTCTGCACTTCCGTCCGTGTAGCCTTCCATGCTGGTGCCAGGCCGAACAGGATCCCCGTCAGCAGCGAAAGCCCGGCATTGAACGCAAAGACTCCCCAGCTGAACGTTCCCTGCATTGGCGCTGCCTCTGACGAGGAACTGGCGGTAAGTTGCAGCAGAACGTTGCGCCCCACATACCCGACGAGCAGGCCAAGCGCTCCACCGCAAACGGCCAGCAGCATGGTTTCCGTCAACACCTGGCGCAGAATCCTGCCGCGTCCCGCACCCAGAGCCAGGCGCACGCTCATCTCCCTTTGCCGCGCCGTCGACCTCGCCAGCAACAGGTTGGCAAGATTCGCGCACGCCAGCAACAACACCATTCCCGTCAGCGCCAACAGCACCAATAGCGGCTCAGCAAGCTGCTTTCCCGCCTCATTCAGGCCGCGGCTCCCGTCCGTCAGCAGCAGCTTGGGTAGATCGTCGCCGCTCTTCGGCTTCATCAGCGCCACCACCGCCTGCTGAAGCGTCGCGCGCAACTGCGCCTGCGCCGCGGCCTCGCTCACTCCCGGCCTGGTACGCGCCATAATCTGCAACCACCAGCGGTTCGGATTTGCCAGCAGCGAGCCGTCCCAGACTCGCGAAACAAGCGACTCCATCACAAGAGGGGAGAAAATATCGGGCGAAGTCTCCACACTCTTCGCTCCGGTAAAGCCCGGAGGATTCACACCCACAATCGTTGTCGGGGTCAGGTTCAGCAGAATCGTCTTCCCGATAACAGAGTGCGAACGATTGAATCGCCGCGCCCAATACTCGTCGCTGATGACGGCGACCGGCGCCGCTCCGGGACGGTCATCCTCCACCGTGATTGCGCGCCCCAGCCGCGGCTGGACCTCCATCTGCTGGTAGTAATTTCCTGAGACCAGCTCCGCCTGCACAACCTCGGCCTGGCCATTGATCGTCACATCCATCCGGCCCGCGCCCTTGAACGCGAACAAATCTTCAAGGCCGCGATTCTCTTTGCGCAGCACTTCATAAACGGGGTACGAGAACGATGTACTGTAGACGCCGTCGTATCCCTTGTTCCAGTCGCCCCAGATGCTGTGCACCGCGCTCTGGCGCTTCGAGGTCCACATCAGGAGCCGGAGTTGTTCTGCGTGCGGCACGTTGAGCCGGTCGAGCAGCACATGTTTGGCAATCGAAAAAATCGCAGTATTTGCGCCGATCCCCAGAGCCAGCGATCCAATCGCAATCGCCGCAAATCCAGGACTCTTCGCCAGCATCCGGAGTGCATAGCGGAGGTCGGCTCGCAGCTCGTCAAACCAGCGCGTTCCCCATGCCTGCCGGCAATTTTCTTTTCCCGCCGCGATACTGCCCAGCTCTGCCTTCGCCCGACGCATCGCCTCTTCGCGTGGCATCCCAGCGCGCACCAGATCCTCGGCGTAGCTCTCAATGTGGAACCGCAGTTCGTCGTCTAACTGCGAGTCCAAATCTGAACCCCGTGTGACCGCGCGCCAACACGTCCTCATCCGGCTACTCAGGCTCATAGCTCTTTCCTCCGCTCGAAAGGTCTATTCATGCCGCAATGCCCGCATCGGATCCACCCTCGCAGCTCTCCACGCCGGAACCCAGCTTGCCCCCAGCGTCACAACCATCAGCATCGCCGCCGATCCCGCCAGCGTCGTGGGATCCCACGCCTTAATCCCGTAGAGCAGGCTCGCGATCGCGCGCTCCAGCGCCAGAGCGCCGCACCCGCCAGCAAGGATACCCAACGCCACCACCCACGTTGCCTCGCGCAACACCATGCGCCGCACCCGCTCCGGCTCTGCGCCCAGCGCCATCCGAATCCCTATCTCGTGGGTGCGCTGTGAAACGGAGTACGCCATCACACCGTAAACTCCAATGCAGGCAAGAATGAGAGCAAGCAGACCGAATCCGCTGGTGAGCGATACAAAGATGCGCTCCTGCCTCGTTCTATCGCTGATCTGTGCATCCTGAGTACGAATGTTAAGCAGCGGCAGATCCTTATCCACCGATGCGACAGCGTCGCGGAGAATCGTCACAACCGCTGAGGGTTCTATGTTGGTGGAGATTTCGAATGTCATGCTCGGCTCGCTTTTGGATTGCTGCCGATAGAGCGTATAGAACGTTGCGGGAAGATCGTCGCGCAGGTCAGCATATCGGGTGTCACCGCTTATGCCGATGATCTCAATGTGTTTTTTGTTGGACAGGAACGTTCTGCCGATGGGATTTATGTGCGGAAAATATTCCTTCACCAACTGCTGATTCACAACAGCAACCAGGCGGGAAGTCTCGGTATCGGAGCTGTCAAAACTGCGGCCCGCCAGCATCGGGATGCCCATCGTTGCAAAAAAGTCCTGCCCCACCACGTTGTCATCCACGAATGTTTTACCGCTCACGTTCGAAGGCAGACCATCCGGAACAAAATCGTCATTGGACACGTTGCCCGCGATCAGAGGATTTTTTGACAGTGTGACGGACTTGACACCAGGAGCAGACGCCAGCCGTTGTTCTACTTGCCGGTAAAGCACGAGATCTTTCGGCGCGGGATAGCGCGTATTCGGAGCCTGAATCTCGAAAAGCACAAGATTGTCAGGTCGAAAGCCAAGTCGACTTTTGTTGAGATTCCCCAGTGTCCGAATGAAGAGACCAGCTCCAACCAGCAGCAGCATGGACAAGGCAATCTGAACGGCGACAAGTATTCTCCCGGAAAAGTTGCCGCTGCCTTGCGTAGCAGAATGGGAATTTTCCTTGAGCCCCTTGTTCACTTGCGTATGCATCGCCTGCCATGCAGGCATGAATCCAAAAACTAATCCGGTGAAAAGGGAAACTGCGGCTGTAAATCCAAAAATCTCCCAGTCGAAACGTACATGCATCACCGCCGTTTCCCAGGAAGACGACATCAGGTGTGGAATCGCATTTCGCCCACAATAGCCGAGGAGAAGTCCGGCAATGCCTCCAGCCGTGGAGAGCAGCAGGCTCTCTGTGAGCATCTGACGCATGATCCGCCCCTGCTTTGCTCCCAGCGCAAGACGCACGCTCAATTCGCGCTGACGGCTACTGGCCCGGGCTAGCAGCAGATTCGCCAGATTTGTGCAAGCCAGCAGCAAGACGACTCCTGCGAGCGCCATAAGCACATATATTGGCTTGCTAAACCTCTCGCCGTTTAGATCTTCGCCGCGGCTTCCGTCCTGCATGGCGAAACGCGGCACGGATTGGCTCTTTTCCACTGTCATCGTGGAATGCACAGCGTTGCTCAGGAGAACATCCATCGCCGCGCGCGCTGACTCACCAGCCACCCCTGGCTTCATGCGGCCCATCACCAGCACCCACCACTGCTCTGGGTTCGTCAGGAGTGATTTCGCCCCATTGGGTGCGACAACTGGCTCCATGCTGAAAGGCAGGAAAACATCAGGCGAGATTTGCACGCTGGAAGCGCCGGTGAATTCCCGGGAATTCACGCCAATGATCGTCACGGGCGTAAGGTTTACCTCGATTGTTTTCCCAATCGCATCAGGAGAGCGTCCGAAGTGCCGCGACCAGAATCCGTCGCTGATAACGGCAACGGCGCCACTGCCCGGCGCGCCATCATCCGAGTTCTGAATTTCCCGGCCAATAACCGTATTTACACCAAGCGCGGAGTAATAATTCCCGGACACAAGTTCCGCTGTTACAGGTTCCGGTTTGTTATCAACTGCCACCGTCAGCTCTGGAATTACCTTGAAGGCAAAAACATCCTCAAACACTCCTTTCTGCCGGCGAAGCTGCTGGTAGACGGGGTATGAAAACGAAGTGCAGGTATTGTTTGCTTCGTTCCAATGACCCCAGATGCGAATCGGAACTCTGTTTTCGCCACCTGTCCAGGCAAACAGACGCAAGTCTTCCGGATTGTGAACGTCAAGCTTGTCGAGCAAAATCTGTCTGGTGATCGCAAAGATCGCCGTATTTGCGCCGATCCCCAGCGCCAGCGATCCAACCGCCACGAGCGCAAATCCGGGACTCTTCGCCAGCATCCGCAACGCATAGCGGAGGTCGGCTCGCAGCTCGTCGAACCAGCGTGTGCCCCACGCTTGCCGGCAGTTCTCTTTCCTCGCTGCTAGACTGCCCAACTCTGCCTTTGCACGGCGCATCGCCTCTTCGCGTGGCATCCCACCGCGCATCAGATCCTCGGCATAGCTCTCAATGTGGAACCGCAGCTCTTCATCCACCTGTGCATCGACGTCCGCCCCGCGTGTCACCGCACGCCACCACGTCCTTACTCGACTGTTCAGGCTCACAGCTGCTCCGCAACAGTGTCGAGAATTGACCCGATGACGCCCGCGAACTCATTCCACTTCTTCGCCTCGGCCTCCAGCCGCCGCTCTCCGGCTGCGGTCAGTCGATAGAAGCGAGCCCGGCGCTTGTTCTCACTCTGTCCCCACTCGCCGGCTATCCAACCCTCATGCTCCAACCGGTAGAGCGCCGGATACAACGACCCCTGCTGAATCTCGAGCCGGTTCTGTGAAACCTGTTGGATCCGCAGGAGAACTCCATACCCATGCAGCGGCCCCAGCGACACCGCCTTCAGCACCAGCATGTCGAGCGTGCCCTGCAACAGGTCGACCGGAGCCTTTTCCGCCATCTCGTTCTCTCGCCTCCCAGTCTGTCTAGGAGAAAATACCGAGGCTTCTCCTAGATTGTCAAGGAGACTAGATTTCGATCGGGTTCATGGCCGAGAATTTCGGCTTGGAAAGGTATAATGGAAATAGGAACAAGAAGCGGCCCGGCATATGCCGGGCCGTTCCCATTATGGAAGCGCCTTAGGCGTAAGTTATTTGTCTGCTATGAGATGCACTTAAGTCATTTAAAATGAAACAGTCACGGACGATCTATCCCTTAACATCAACGGAATGAATGACTAACGATTTCAGGGGGGAGGGGGTACCTCTATGAGCGTTTGGTCTTTGTCGGCCGAATCCGCTCCGGCGGAACGACGCCTTCGCCTTCGAGTATTGAATAGAATTTATCCGCCGCAAGGTTAGTCAGAGTCTCTACCTTACCCGATGGCCAGCGGATCTCCAGGCTGTCTACCTTAGTCGCAGTGCCTAGCCCGAAGTGGACGCGCAGGTCATTCTGGGAGAGATAGCTGCCACCGCTGTGGATCTCGTCCGTCTGCGTCATGCCGCCGGCGACGACCTTGAGCCGGGCGTTGAGCGCCAGCCGGTTGCTCTTCGGCCCGCCCGCCAGCTCGAAGCTGACCCAGTGCCGCCCCGGCACCCCATGGTTCCTGAGAACCATCGGCGCCCCATCGATGTCGCCGATCACAACATCCATGTTTCCGTCGTTGAAAAGGTCGCCGACCGCCAGCCCGCGAGAAGCCCGCTTCTCTGTCAATGCCCGACCGGCCTGATCGCTGGCATCGCAGAAGGTTCCATCCTTCTGGTTCATGCTCAGCAGCTTCGGTTCGCGATAGCCCGGCCCGGACGGCAGCGAATCCACCTGTGGATAAACGTGGCCGCTGACCGTGATCAGATCCAGCCAGCCGTCGTTGTCCAGGTCGACAAACGCCGTGCCCCACTTCACCCAGGGCAGCGACGGAAGGGCCACCCCGGCGGGGTAGGAGACCTCCGTAAAATTCCAATCGCCGTCGTTGCGATATAAAAGGTCGTTCTCGTCCGAGAAATTCGTGACGTAAAGCGAAGGACGTCCCGTATGGTTATAGTCTCCCACCGCGATCCCCATCGACGCCTGCTCGGAGCCGTCCTCGCTGACCGCGGTGCCCGACTGCAGCCCAATGTCCTTGAACTTGCCTCCGCCGAGGTTCTTGTACAGGTACTTGGGCGTCGAGTCGTTGGCAATGTAGATGTCCGGATGGCCGGTATTGTTGAAGTCCGCCCAGATAACTCCCAGGCCGTAGTACCCATCCGGATCGCTAACCCCCGCCGCCTTAGACACATCGGTGAATGTGCCGTCTCCGTCGTTATGGAAGAGCGAATCGCCCGCGCCGCGCAGACCGCGCGGCCCGCACTGCACCGATATCCCACGATACTTGCAGTTAGGCGCACTGCCAAAGCCTGGTAGATCATTCAGGTGGAAGTCGACATAGTTGGCAACCATCAGATCGACGAGACCGTCGCCGTCATAGTCGCCGAACGATGCTCCAGTCGACCACCTTCCGTCGGCCACCCCTGCTTTGGCGGTAACATCAGTGAAGCTTCCGTCGCCATTGTTGTGGTAGAGGACATTTCCTCCGAGACAGGTCAGGTAGAGGTCGGGCCAGCCGTCGTTGTCGTAATCGCCGACCGCCCCACCCATCGCGAAGCAGGGCTTGTTGAGCTCAGACTTCGCCGTGACGTCGGTAAATGTTCCGTCGTGGTTGTTGTGGTAAAGAACTCCAAGGCTGGTCTCGCCCTTGACCGCCATCTCGACCGTAGGGGCATTGGTGAAGTAGATATCGAGCCAGCCGTCACGGTCATAGTCGAAGAGAATCACGCCCCCACTCATCGATTCAACAATGTACTTCTTGGAGGGGTCGGCGGTGTGCGAGAAGGTGATGCCAACCTTAGCCGTAACGTCTTCCAACTGCGGAATCGGCCGTCCCGAGCACCGTGTGGACTTGGCGCCAGGCGGCGGCGGCACCGGCGGGGGATGACCCTCCTGTCCCGAAACTAAACTGGCGCACAGAAAAACTGCTATAAAAACCTTACTTAACTTGTTTGAATCGAGGAGATCGGAAATGAGCATTATGGATTCTGCGTGGTCGGTTGGGGGATGTGCGGCCGCGACTTTGTCTTAAGCTCCTGGTAAACCGCCAATTCGCGATCCGCATCTGCAGTACGGGATTCCTTGCGGTACGCGGCCTGCAACTGGTAATGCACATACTCTTTATCGGGGCTCAGGCGTGCAGCCGCCTCCAGATGAGGAACCGCTTCCTGCAGTTGTCCCTGGTCGAGCAGAACCTTCCCGAGTTCATATTGAGCGTTTGCATAGTCCGGATGTGCAGCAAGCACTTGCTCGAAGAGCTTCTTCGCCTCATCGATTTTTGATTCCTGGAGAGCCACGAATCCCAGATGATAGGTAGCGTCGGGATCACCGGGCCTGATGACTAATTCCGCCTGCAGCTCGTTTCGCGCGTCCAACCAGTGCTCCCAACGGATGTCGGCCAGCCCCGCATAGTAGTGAGCCTGCGGCAATGAAGGATCAATCTGCAATGCACGATGAAAAGTCGCCACCGCGTGGCTGTAATCCGCGATATCCGTCCACAGTTGACCGACGAGGATCAATTGGTCGGTAGACAGATTCCCGCTTTCATACTGATTCAGAACATCGGAGGCTTCTTTTGTCTGACCGAGTCTTGCAAGAGACGCAGCCCACGCATAACCGACGCTGCCATCCTGCATCCCGGCGACACCAAGCGGGGCGAAGGTCCTTGCGGAGTCAGCATACTGATCGGTAGCGAAGTACGCGATGCCGAGGGTTGCTCGGATTGGAATCTGGGCTGGCTGTTCTTTAAGCGCCGTGGACAAACCGCGGATCGCTTCGGGGTAGTTCCCGGCACGATATGCACATTCCCCCAGGTTTCTGGCAAGATTGTCGATCGTTGGATTCCAACGCTCCGCCGCCTGATAGTGGGTGAGAGCGATGGCATAATTGCGTTGCATCGCCTCGGCGGTCGCAAGATCGCTGTAGCTCTGACCGAGAATGAGCCGCAAGTCGTCTTCCTGCGTCTTCGCGGTTTCGCGCTCGGCTTCTGACAGGTTCGCATTTGCCATCACAGCCGGATCAACGGGGGCGAAGGAATCCGTCTTTGCCTGCATGATAGGAGCCGCCTGGTCCTCCTGCCGCTTGTCGAGTGGCACCATCCCTGCCATCGAAGTGGCGCCCTCGGACAGCGCCATGGAGGTTACCTTTTGCTGTGTTTCCTTCATGGTCTTGTTCTGGAGATTGCGCGCCTTGGCAAAATAGATCTCGCTCTCCTGTTCGCGGCCTGAGTTGGCAAGGATGCGTCCCAGGTCGACATAAGCGCGGCGAATCTGGTAGTTCGAACGCGCCTCATCCGTCCCAGTCAGTTCCACAGCCTTGCGCAAGAGAGGCTCTGCCGCTTTTGTGTCGCCTTGGGCATATGCATTCAGCCCCATGTAAAACCAGGGCTCTGGCCATTTCGGATTGATCTCGGCCGCAGTCTTCAGATACTTTTCTGCCGTCGCGTAGTCACGCTGACTCGATGCGAGAAAACCTAGCATGTAGTTGGCGAGCATGTCCCGCGGGTAATAATGGATCTCCTGCTGAAACTCCGATTCAGCCTCTGGTGTCGGCTTCCAGTCGTTTAAGGCGAGACGAGCCAGCCCGAGGAAATAATGAGCATGCGGAGTCGAAGGATCGAGCTTGATCGCACGCTGAAATTCGACGATGGCATCCGACATTCGCTCGGCATCCCGGTAGGCACGGCCAAATAAGACATGAAGCGAACCGCTATCCCCAGCAATCTCCTTCATCTGCTCGAATATCGCATCGGCTCGATTATTTCCCTCCGACGTTTTGACAGACAGCCAGCAGATGGCCAACGTGTAGTAGGTTTCAATTCCCGGCTGAAGCTGGGCAGCGCGTGACAGGGCCTCTGCGGCTTTGGCCGAGTCGCCCGCGCGCATGTAGGCCCTTCCCATGATGGTATAAGCGTGCGCTTGGGACGGATCGAGAGCGAGAGCCTTCTGAGCCTCATCGACCGCCGAGCGGGGCTGGTCCGCGATCAAGCTCGATGCAAGCTGCAAGTGAGCTTCCGCAGTATTCTCGAACGACAGCGATTCACGGTAAAGTGCTTCGGCTTGAGGGCCTGCCGACTCAATGAGACGGAGGCGTCCCAACCCTCGAAGTGCCGCGGCAATCAGCAGCTTGTTCGCCCCAGTGACTGCCACAGGATTGCCCGAATTGCGAGCCGCGTCAGCGGCTTGAATCCGCCGCGTTAGCTCGACCTGCGCAGGATCGGTTTGCGCCCTCGTCCTTGTCGTGGGACTTGGAGAATGTTCTTTCGGTTGTTGCGCATGCGCCGGCAAAGACGCCAGAAGCGGCGAGACAATGATGCACATTGCCGCGTTTCTCTTAAGGAAACCAAGGCCGCACACGCTCCAACGTTGAGGTCTCAGATGTGTGGGAGGCTGACTCACAACTCAGATTAGCACTCGACTCTCAAAGCAAGAGTAAGCGGCGGAACTTGAATGATCAAGCCCGCCGCTCAGTTTTACAAACGTTGAGTTGACGCCGTTAGAAGCTAAATCTCAGCGTGTATTGCAATGTACGTCCCGGGTTGACTGCGCCAGCGGCGTTAAAGCCGGTGGATGGCGCTCCCGCATTTGTGATGACGTTATTGGTCGGACTGCAAGGCGTACCGCTGGTTGCCGTCGCCCCGCCGCAGTAAACAGGCGACGATGGGCTATAACCTGCAGTTATGAGGTTACTGGTGTTGAAGTTCGGATGGTTGAGGAGGTTGAAGAAGTCCATGCTGAACTTGATCCGGTACTTCTCCTTGATGTACCAGTTTTTAGCGAGCTGGGAATCCAGATTGACATTCCCCGCGCCGAAGCAGTCACCGCGAGGCGCGACGTTGTCGGGGAAAGTCCCAATCACGTAATTCTGCAACGTGAAGTGAGCAGCGTTAATAAACTGATCCCCATGCCTGCCCGTGTTGCAACTCGTGTCTGGTACCACGAGTGGCCGCAGATTGCCGGTATAGCCGGTCCCCACAAGCGCGTTCAAATTGCTGGAGACTCCGTTAACGCTAGCGCCCGAAACGCTGGAAGTGAAGACAGACGTCGAACTGCCCTCAGCAGCAGTGAAGATGCTGTTGAACTCCCACCCACCCACTGTCTGCTGCACCAGGTTGTTATATTGCTGCAGCTTCGGCAGGTACAATACTTCGCTCGCCACAAAGATGTTAGGACGGTTGATATCCGTGTTTCCTTTGTCGAGGCGTGGGTTGTATTGGTTGGTGACAGCCTGCTGGTTAAAGCTTCCTGACGAGTTATCTAGTTGGACATCGCCGAGCGAATGACTCCAGGTGTAGGCCGCTTGGAACGTCGACGGTCCAGCCTGGGAGCGGAATAAGACCTGTAGCGAGTCGTAGTGTGCCTGGCCGCCACGGGCAAAGCCGCCGATCTGGCCAAAGTTATTAGCAGGTCGGAGCGCGTTCAGGGCACTGCCGCTGGCAAACGACGCAGCCAGCCAATTAGTATCCGGGACGTAGTTTGCATCCCACATCGACGTGAGGTGGATTCCGGTGTTGGCGACATACCCGATCTGCAACGTAGTGTTGCGGGCAACTTCCTGTTCGACCGAGACGTTCCATTGCCAGGAGTTGGGTAGGTAACCGTTTGTCGTCTTGGCATAACTCGGCGAGACTGCAGGACTCGCAAGCGGGGGGGCCGTATCGAGGGAGCGGTTGGTTGTCGCGTTGATAACGAAGGGCGCATTGCGAGCCAACCCCTCGGCGAGGCCTACTGGCTCACGTTGGAAGAACTGACCGCCGCCGGCACGCACTGCGGTCTTTCCATCACCTCTCACATCCCATGCAATGCCAAACCTGGGAGCAATGCTGTGATTATTCTGTTGCACTAGCGCGGAATTAGGTCCGGGAGTTCCGTTGGAGAGAGGCAGGCTCACGCCAAGGCCCGAGAGCAGCTTGACCGCATTCTGGCATGGGGTGGTTCCGGGGACAATCAGAGTGCCGTTGCAAGCGTCGGATGGATTGGCCGCCGCCTCGGCCGCACTCCAGTTTGACAGGCTCCAGTTCGCCCACTGGTTGGGGTAATTGCCCCCGTCGTTGTATGCCGGACTGGTGTTTCCCCCTTGAGTGCCGCCATATGGTTCGCGATAAATAGACCAGCGGAAACCAAGATCGAGCGTGACATTGCGGCGAATCTTCCAGGTATCGCCCAAATACGGCTCGAAGTCATGCCAGTGAACCGCGGCTATACCATCAATGCTGTTCTCCGTGATACCGGAGAACATCTGAGGATAGGCCCCGGTGCCCGGCAACAGAACGTTGGCGAGAGCGTTGTTGGTTTGCGCATTGGCATCGATGGAACCCAGCGATCCAGGGCCGGTATAAACAGTGCCATTCGGAAGAGACGGCCTGTCGGCGCCATTGCCATTGCTCTCGATCTTGGCATTCGTGCCATAAAAGAAGCCCGTCTTGAAGGTGTGGTTTCCGTGCACCTTGGAAAGGTTGTCCTGAATGGTGTAGAGGTCTTCGTGGTTGCCGTAAGGCGCGATATTCCAGAAGGAAGCGTAGCTAGATGCGCCGTAAGGGCCGAACCCCCCCCATGCGCCAAAGAATTCATCCTTCTGCTTGAGGGAAGACGGCCATACGGAGGGATAGGCGGACTGCAGTTCTGGAACGATATTCGCCCTGGTGCCGCCAAGTGTCGTGATGATTCGGTTTTGCCCGAAGCCAAACTCGACGTCGTTGACCATGGTGTTTGTGATCGTCGAGCTCAACTTCGCCATCACGCTTCTGGAAGGCTGGCTCCACCCCGAGTTGACCGTTGGAAACGCGGACTCGCCCCAGAACGGTATGGGATTGTTGGGCGAAGGGTTATTCCAGGAATCATTCGTCCAGCGAAAGGTAGCCCGGTTGGACTTGGTGATGTCGTAGTCGCCGCGGACATTCCACTCGCTCCAGTTCAAGTGATTGGGGACGGACGCAACCCAGTTATTGCCGCTTGAGTTCACCGTCGAACTGGTCGGCGATGGATAATAAGACGCAATTAGCAATCCGGCAGCGTCGGGATTGGCGATCTTAAGTGGATTGCCGGGCGCCTGGGCCGAGACCGGAATAGTCGGGATTCGCCCCCCGCATTGATCAATCGCCTGGCCGCTGCTATTGACCCCGGTTTGTGCGCCAGAGAAGTCGCCGGCAGCCTCTGCAGCCGTCGGAACGCAGAACGCGAACGACGAGCCCTGAATTTCCTTGTTCCACTCCTGGTTCCACCAGAAGAACAGCTTGTCCTTGATTGCCGGACCGCTGATGTTGTAGCCGTAGTCGTCACGGCGCTCTTCTGCTTTGCCCGTGCCGTTATTGTTAGAGAACCAGTCGTTGGCATCCAGGGCGTCGTTGCGGCCGGAATAGAAGAAGCCACCATGGAACTGATTTTCACCCGACCTTGTAGTGATGCTGATGATCGCGCCTGCAGCTTGGCCATACTCAGGCCCGTAGGAGTTGCGGATCATCTTGAATTCAGCGATAGTATCCACCGAAGGATAGACAAGGATGGTGCGGCCTGAACCAACGTCGTTATTGTTCACGCCATCGACGAGGAACAGGTTGTAGTTATAAGGGTTGCCGTTGACGGAGAAATTCACGCCGCCATCCAAGCCCTTGCCTACGAAGTTCGCTCCTTGCGCCGCACTGACGCCAGGAGACAACTGTGTCAACCCCACGAAGTTTTCACCGTTCAGCGGTAATTCTCTTACCTGCGTTCCGGAAACGACTTCACCCACGACCGCCGAGGTGGTTTGCACCTGAACCGCAGTCGCCGAGACCGTCACCTTTTCACTCGCTCCACCAACCTGAAGAACTGCGTTCACGCTGGTGTTTGTGGAGGTATGGACCTGCACACCGGTTTCAACATATTCCTTGAAGTTGCCCTGTACTACGTGGACATCATAGGTGCCGACCGGCAGCTGGGTAGCTGTAAAGTTGCCCTGCCCGTCTGACTTCGCAGTGACCGTGGAGTTGGTACCGGTGTTGATGATCGTTACGGTTGCGCCCGGCACAGCAGCGCCAGTCTGGTCGGTCACTGTTCCGGTGATTGTTCCTGAGTACTGTTGGGCGTGCAGACTGAACGGGATAGCCAGCAGCACGGCTAGAAGAACGTAGGAAAGCCCGCGCAGCTTTGACAGCTTGTCGCCGACTACCCCGCCTCCTGCAAATCGATTGCACATAAAGTGCCTCCTTAAAAAGTTCACGGTCGCGCGATCCGAAGGTCAGGATTTACATCATCCCTTTGATTCGAATTCTGATAACGTTAACAGCTTGAACTGAAACGTTTGATTACTACTCCCAACATACGACTGTCAACAAAAATAACGATCGGTGCAAGGCGGGTCGCCAAGACTTGCCACAAGCATGGATCCCGATCCAGGGCGAATTCTATATCGAGACCTGTAAACCTGTATAGTCTTCTTATTGGGTACACGGCCTGCCTGCCCTATGCTCAGTTCCGGCATTGAAAGCAAAGAGTTTAAGCCTTGCAGCCGTTTCCCAAAGCCGGACGGACTCATGTCGATGAGCCGAAAGTTGATCCAGGCGAAGATCAGCAGCTATGGTAGGACCTGACTTAACTGCGCAGTTTCATCGGATCTCTCGGAGTGATCAAAGTTTCTGCCATCGAGCCTGTCTGTCTTCGCACCTCATGGCTTTTCGCCGTCCTGCTGTTGGTTTCCGCCTCACCGTCCTTGTGGGCACAACTCTCTACCGAGGACCATCTCGCCGAAGCCGGTTTTTGGCCAACCCAAGCGTCGGCTTCCCGAAGCGGCTTTACAGGCCCATCAAGCTGCGCGCCATGCCATTCCGCCAAGGTCGCTTCTCAGGAGGCGACCCCAATGGCACGAGCAGTCTCGCATGCCGACGATGCGGAAGTATTGCGCACGCATGCCAATCTTTCGTTCTCCGTGGGTCCGTATCGATATCTGATCCAGAGCGACGGAAAGCACAGCTTATATACCGTGACCGACGGCACACAGACCCTCTCGTCGCCGCTGCTGTGGGCATTTGGCACGCCCCGGGTTGGCCAGTCCTATCTTTTCAAGCACGAAGATGGGCGCTTCTATGAGGCGCGCGTTACCTACTTCGAGACCCTGAAGAATCTCGGCTTCACTCCTACACGCGACCTGCAGTCTCCCAAAGATGTCGAGGAAGCCATGGATCGCCCCGTCGGCTCCGCAGAGGTCAGCCGATGTTTTGCGTGCCACACAACGGCCTCCACCATTGGCGACAAATTCGACGAAGAGAATCTCCTTCTTGGCGTTACTTGTGAAGCGTGCCACGGACCAGGAGCCAAGCATGTCGCCGCGATGAAGGACTTCCTGAAGGGAGATCTCGATGCAGCAAAGCGGGGAGATATCTTCAACTCTGCTCACCTCGACCCCACCGATTCTGTTGAGTTCTGTGGCGCGTGCCACGGCACCTGGTGGGATGTCAAAAACTCCGGGGCCAAGGGAGTAGCCACCACCCGCTCGGCACCGTACCGGCTGGTCACGAGCAAGTGCTGGGGCAAAGGTGACACGCGGCTTACGTGTACTGCGTGCCACGACCCTCACGAGCAACTGCAGACAGATTCCGCAGCATACGATCATGCCTGTCTCAAGTGTCACGTAAACTCACCTAGCCAAGAGCCCACGGCGAGTCATCCGGGCGCAGCGTGCGCGGTCGCAACGAAGGATTGCACCTCCTGTCATATGCCAAAGGTGTATGTCCCGGAGATGCACAGCAACTTCACCGATCATCGCATCCGGATTGCGCGGGCAGGGGAACAATTTCCGGAATAGTCCATTATCCCGATTCACTTCGGATTATTTCCACTTACCCGTTCCTTCGACAATCGTGACGTATCGATCAATCGGGAGATCGGTGAATCGGTCGACGGCACCGCCGGGCTGCGGCCAGCGGACCTCGAGCCAATCAAGCCTTGTGCGCTGTCCGAGACCGAGCACCATGCGGGGGTCGTGAGAAGACAGAAAGCTGCCACCTCCGACCTTCATCCGGCTGCGGTTGAGATCGGCCGCCTGGTAGGTGACACGCGCGCCGATCCCATCAGGATTCGACTTCTGCCCGACTAAATGCAGGCCGACCCAGTGGTTACCTTTCGCGGCGTTGTTCTTGAGCAGGACCGGCGCACCATCGTTGACGCTGATAAGCACGGCGAGCGCCCCGTCGTTATTGAAGTCTCCAATCGCCAGACCCCGGGCCGCGAAGTTCTTCGAGAACACAGGACCGCTCTGCTGACTTACGTCGCGGAATATTCGCCCATCGTTGTGGAACAGCAGCAGCGGCTCGCGATATGTAACCTTATTTGATATCTGATCCACAAGGTCATCCGGAAATCCGTTGGACAGGATCAGGTCGACATTGCCGTCGTTGTCGTAGTCGAAAAACTTCAGGCCCCACCCGCTCATCCAGCGAGTGGCCATGCCGATTCCCTGCTGCATCGCCACATCGTCGAAAGTACCGTCTTTGTTGTTTTGGTAGAGCGAAAAAATCTCTTCGTCAATGTTCGCGACAAACAAATCCATCCAGCCGTCGTTGTTGAAATCCGCCGAGTCCACCCCCATTCCTGAGCGGGCTCTCCCTTCGGCACTGTAAGCCACCCCGGCGGCAAAGCCGTTTTCCTCGAAGCGCTTTCCTTCGTGGTTCATGAAGAGGAAATTCGCTACCGTATCGTTCGCGACGAACAGATCCATACGGCCGTCATTGTTGAGATCAGTTGCCACCACCCCCCACGCCTTGCCGAGGTGGTCGGCGATCCCCGACTCTCGACTGACATCCGTGAAGGTGCCGTCGCCGTTGTTATGGAAGAGCCAGCTCGGACGGGGCTTGAAGATGCGCGGAATGCAATAGTGGTGAACACCGTCTTTATCGGTGCCGCAGCCGAGGGCGGCGTCGAATTCGGCGAACTGGCAGACAAACAGGTCGAGCCGTCCGTCGTTGTCGTAGTCGAACCAGACCGCGCTGGAGCTCCACCCCCCGGCAGCGATGCCGGCCTTGTCAGTCACGTCGGTGAAGGTGCCGTCGCCGTTGTTGCGGTAGAGGATGTTGCGACCGAACTGGGTGACGTAGATATCGGGGAGGCCGTCGCCGTTGTAATCGCCGACTGCCACCCCCATGCCGTATCCGGAGCCGGCGACTCCGGCCTTCTCGGTTACGTCGGTGAAGGTGCCGTCCCGGTTGTTACGGTAGAGGGCGTTGCGGAGCGGTTTGGGTGGAGTGTAGAAGTCGGACTTGCCGCTGTTGACCAGGTAGATGTCCATCCAGCCGTCGTTGTCGTAGTCGAGGAAGGCGCACCCGGCGCCGCTGGTTTCCGGAAGATGCTTCTGGGGCGACTTGCCCGCGGTATGGACCCAGGTGATGCCGCTCCTCGACGGGGGAATCTCTTCGAAGGCGGGCAGAGCTGCCGCGGCGAAAGACGAAAGACCATTCAACGGCAGCATCACCGGCAGGATGCCCTGCAAAAAACGCCTCCGGGAGACAGGTGGGAGGCGGGGGAGTGACATATTGCGCGGTGACTGCCGTGACATCTTCCAAACGATACCAAACCGAGGGAGCGGGCGAGTAAAGTGCTCGGCTATGGGGTGTTGCCTACCCCCTCCCCCTTACCGCCCGGAACTGTTTGATTCTAAAGAGACGGGCTGTAACCGTTTCATTCCAAAAGGCAAGGCTGTAACTGATTCATTCGAAATAGCTTACTACTCCAAAATTCGCTTTTCCGAAAAGTTGGCTGTAACCGTTTCATTCCAAAGCAGAAAGCTGTTACTGATTCATACGAAACAACTTGCGACGCAGAACACGCGACCAAATGAGAAGGCCCGACTGTCATCAGCCGGGCCTTTTCTACCTCTATTTCTATTTTAGCCGGTTCGGGGAAATTGTCGGCCACCTGTCCGCGCTTCTATCCGGCCACTGGCCCTGGATGCCTCGCGGATGAGACATTTTCAATATGCTCCGCCAACATCTTCGCCGACTGGCCATGGGTTGTTGCGTGGCGTTGTTCGTACAGTGCGGGGGTAATCGAGTCGGGTTCGGGCAGGCACCGGCGGGTGGCCAGACATTTCAGGCGGTCGCCGCGGCTGCCGCGAACGCCCGCGAGGCAGGCAAAGCCGACGAGGCGATTCGTGATTACGGGCGTGCCGTTTCGCTCCGTCCTGACTGGGCTGAGGGCTGGTGGTATCTGGGAACGATCGAATACGATCGCGATCGCTACGCCGCGGCGATCCCCGCGCTGCGGAAGCTGGTCGCGATCGCACCCAACCTCGGCTCCGCGTGGGCGTTTCTCGGGCTTTCAGAGTTTGAAACGCATGATTACGACAGCTCACTTACCGATCTCGAAAAAGCCCACTCGATCGGCGTTGCCGACGACCAGGAACTGGCCCGCGTCTCCGGCTATCATCTGGCGCTTCTGCTGAATCGTCACGGCGATTTCGAGCGCGCGTCGTCGCTGCTGCTCTCGCTTTCCGGTCAGAGCGAACTGCCTCCGCAAGTAAAGTCCGCGCTGGGGATGGCGCTGCTCCGCATTCCGTTGTTGGCCGCCCAAGTGGACCCTTCGCAGGAGGCGTTTCTGCAAAGTGCGGGCGAAGCGGCGGCGACGGCGGCGAGAAATCCCGCTCATGCGGTAGATGTGCTGGGGAACCTCGTTAAAGAGCACCCGCAGGCGCCTTACCTGCATTACGCTTACGGGCTGGCGCTGGCGACTGAAGGCCAAACGGAAGAGGCTTTGGCGGCACAAGAGCGGGAAGCCGAAATTTCCCCCCAGAGTCTGCTGCCGCGTATCCAGATCACAACGCTTCAGCTGGTGCTTCACCAGTTCCAGGCGGCCCTGCGCTCCGCTCAGCAGTCGGTAGCACTTGCGCCCGATTCTTCCGCAGCGCATGAGCTGCTGGCGAAGGCACTGGAAGCGAACGGCAGACACCAGCAGGCTGCGGATGAGACCAGGAAAGCGGCGGCCCTTTATCCGGAAAAGATGCGCGTCGACCAGCAGACTGCAAGGTTGTATGGGATTCCTTCGGGCACGACCTCTACCAGCGGAGTGGCCAGCGTGGCGGCGGGCAACGCAAAGTCCGGCGATGCAACTCCTGCCGAATGGCAACAGGCAATGAGCGACTACGCCTCGCGGCGCTATCCCGAAGCTATCGGTGTCCTGAAGAAGTGGGTGGAAGCAAAGCCCGGCGACGGCACCGCCTGGGCCGTGATGGGCCTGGCGGAATTTGAACTTCACGACTACGACAACGCTCTAATCCATTTGCAACGCGGCGAGCAGCTGGGAGTTGGCGCGAGCGCGCAGGCGATTGAGCTGGCCAAGTACCGCCTGGGAAGCTTGCTGATTCGCAAGGGCAAGTTTGAAATGGCCACGGAGCTTTTAGGACCGCTGGCCGGACAGCCACCGCTGGCGAGCGAAATCCAGTTTGCGCTGGGATTAGCGCTGCTGCGCATCGCGTCGCTGCCGGATGATGTGGATCCGAACCGGCATTCTCTGGTTCAGCAAGCGGGAGACACGGCGCAGCTTCTGCTGGTCAGCAAATACGATCAGGCTTTTCCCAAACTACAGAAGCTGATCGCAGAGTATCCGAGCACTCCGTTTCTGCACTATGCCTATGGAACGGCGCTCGATTCGCTTTCGCAGTACGACGAGGCGAAGGCCCAGATGCGCGCGGAAATACGGATTTCGCCGCAGAGGGCTTTGCCCTGGACGCGGCTGGCTTCGATTGCATTGCGGCAGCGCCTGCCGGACGAAGCACTGCCCGCGGCGCAAAATGCGGTGCGGCTGGCGCCCGATTCAGCCGATGCCCACTATGTGCTGGGCCGGGCCCTCGCCGATTCAGGCGATACAGCGAAGGCGATCCCGGAGCTGGAACGGGCGAGCCGTCTGAGTCCCGGATAGCCCGGAGATCCACTTTGCCCTGGCCAAGGCTTACGCCAAGGCAAATCAACCGGAAAAGGCCAGCGAGGAGCGGGCGACCTTTGCGCGGCTGAACGCTCTGGCAGAGCAGCAGCGGGCGCAGCGCGGAGACCAGGCCTACCAGGGCGCGCACGATGCGGCGAATCCATCGATACTGGGAGCGTCAACTCCGGGAACTGCAACACAGGGAGCAGCAACGAGCACGACCGGCGGGGCACCGCCCCAGTAGGAGTGCGGCAGCGGGTCGCGTAATGCATCGTATTTCAGTGTCTTCAGAATCGAGGAGCACTTGTCCGATATGAAGACTATTCAGGCACATGACCTGTAGTCGGTTGTCGCTGAACCCGCTCTCAAATCACCTCTTCGCCGTGAAATGGACGGGCACATGCGATTCGACGCTGCTATCGGTCAGCATTGAAAACCGGATCGTATCCGCCTCGACTGTGCCCTTGTAAAGATGGGTGTCCTGGTAAGTCTTGTCATCCAGGCTCGTCAGGGACTTGGTAATGAAGCTGATCTGATCTCCCTCGATTTTGCCATCAAATATTCCGTGATCTGCTCCGAGAAGGGAGGCGGTGCCGGACAGTTCTGAACCTGCAACTTCAAAGTTGAACCTCTCGTCGTAAACAGCTCCCGGCCAGTCGTATTTAACTGTTGCTTTCCATTTTCCGCTAACATTCGCATGTTCCGTCTCAGGGCTCTTTGACTCATCCGTCGCGATTGAGCTGACGGCTGGGGCAGACGGTACGGCTCCCTCAGCAGGCGCAGAGGGCCTCTGGGCAGCCGAATCGGGATTCGGGTGAGCCGCCGGCTTCATGTGCCGAAACATCAGAATGCCACTCGCAATTACGGCGACAGCAAGGACGGACACCACCACCACGGCCAATCTACTTGATTTCGACTTTGGCAATCGACTCGTGATGCCGGGAACAGTCTTGTTCAGCTCATCCATCAACTGTTGCGCGTCCGCGTGGAAATGTGCGTCCCGGAGATCCATTGCCTGACGGAGAGACAACGGGCGCAAATCGTTGGGCAAATCTTCCTGGTGCGGCATGGTTGCCCCGCCCACGAGAACCGGAATCACTCGCACACTGCGTTCGAGTGCCTTGGCTATTTCCAGCCGCACGAAATCATCCGCCATATCAAGTCGGCGACTTCCATTTACTCCCGTGCATGTCAGCCACTTTTCGCCGATTACAGCAAGAAGCACATCGCATTGACTGGTCTTTTCCTCGATCACGGTCTCAAAATTATCGCCACCGCTGATCATGTCGAGGTCCATGTAGGTATTCTCTTTACCGAAACGGGCGCTGAGGATATCGAACAGCCGTCCCGCATACCCGCTGCTATCTTCGCGACGATAGCTGATGAATACTCCAGACATACCTGATCCCCGGCGCCGAGCGTTGAGATATGAGCACAGCCTTATCGTTGCTGCCGTTCCAGCGTCTTTTCAGCCACTTTCACTATCGTAGGCACCTGAGAAAGAGTCAACAATCGTTGCGAACAAGGCCGTAGAGCTCAGTGACCTATTCCGATCGATCTGTGCTTCTGCGCATTGCCGAAAGACCGGCTTGTCCGGACATTTGTCGTGCGTGGCGCTGGATCAAACGGGCCACTGCCTACGCGGGAGGGTCAGCCCTTCATCTGTTCCTGGATGTGCTTGGCGAGCTTTTCGATCTGGTGGGCCTCTTTGATAAGCGGCAGGGGAAGGGTTGAGGCCAGGTTTGTCTGCGCTACGTGGTCTTTGAAGTCGGATGTCATCTGAAACAGCTTGTCCACGTCGGCTTTGATTTGCGACCATGCCAGGGGAGTGATCTTCGACTTCTGCTCACCTGCTTCGACTCCCGCCCTGTCCAGTCCGGCGGGGGCGTTTTGATTCCGCGGCGCATTGGGCGACGGCATGGGCTGTGGAGGGCCGGCCTGGCGGGCAAAAGCTGAACGTCTGGCGATAGCTCCGGCCGCAATCCCCGCAATCGCTGCAAGCAGGCGCCGGCGTGTCTCGGGCATAGAACCTCCTGGAATTTCTCAACCGCGATGGCGGCCTAATGGTACATTCGGCTGCGGATGGCTGCCCAGAGGGTTTTCATCGGGCGCAATGCCGCGAGATGCGGGTTCGCCGTCACCGTATGTCGAGCGGCCTTGGACTCGGGTTGATGACACGATGTATTCTTCAGCCGAGACGGGAAAACGATTTCTCTAATGACTTCCTCTAGAGGCGATCGCATGAAAATGCCCTGGCCGAGCATTGCCGCCCTCTTCCTGCTCAGCGTTCTTAGCGGTGCGGTTACGGTGCAGGCGCGAGAGCCACGGGCACTTACACTCTCCGGCGATTTCGAAGGCACGCACGATCCTTCCATCATCAAGGCCGGCGATACGTGGTATGTGTTTGCGACGGGCAGGACGAAGGCCGGCGGACAGTTTCAGATTCGGTGCTCGAATGACCTGAAGGCGTGGAAGCTCTGCGGACAGGTCTTCGACCAGATCCCTGACTGGATTCACAAAGACAGCCCGGGCACGGTGGACCTGTGGGCACCTGATATCTCTTTCGAGCAAGGAGTGTATCGGCTGTACTACGCTTATTCGCTCTTTGGAAAGAACACGTCCGGCATTGCGCTGGCCACAAACAAGACACTTGATCCAGCCAGGTCCGACTACAAGTGGGTGGACCACGGCCTGGTGCTGCGCTCGCTTGCGAGCGATGATTTCAACGCCATCGATCCGAATTTTGTTCTCGACACCAAAGGGCACGCGTGGCTGGCCTTCGGCAGCTTCTGGGGCGGCATCAAGATGCGACGCCTGGATGAGCGTACCGGCATGCTCGACGCGAAGGACACGAAGCTGTATTCTCTAGCCTCGCGCGCCAAGCCTGAGAATGCGCCTCCCGCTCCGCCGAATCTTCCGCCGCACTGGGAAGCGGTGGAGGCGCCGTTCATCGTTCATCACGGCGGCTACTACTACCTCTTCGTCTCGTGGGACCTGTGTTGCCGTGGGACGAAGAGTACCTATCGGACGATGGTTGGTCGCACAAAGCAGGTGACCGGGCCTTATCTCGATAAGGAAGGCAGGTCGATGGCGGAGGGCGGCGGCTCTGAACTGCTGACGGCGAATCAGCGCTGGCTGGGCCCGGGCGGCGAGTCGATTCTGATGCAGCCCGGCGGCGACGACCTGATTGTCTTCCATGCATATGACGCCAAGACGGGCAAGCCGGCGCTGCAGATCTCGACGATCGCCTGGAAGGACGATTGGCCACAGGCGGCGCTCGGGCAGTAACCGTCAAAATCCCGGCGACGAATTTGACAACTATTGGACGGGGATTTAACGACAGGCGTTCATGTGAATCGATAGTGTCCTTTTCTGTAAGGAGAAAACACCATGCGATTCATGCTCCGTTCTCTGGTTCTCACCTCAGCCGCCCTGCTTGCCACTTCGGCCTTCGCGGCCTCAAAAGCAGTGGTGAACGTCCCCTTCAACTTTGAAGCCCATGGCCAGGCATTTCCGGCAGGGCAATATTCCGTCAGCCTGGACAAGAATGCCAACGTGCTGACGCTAAGCAATATGGCCAACACCGGCCAGACTCTCAATTGGGTTGCTTCTCCGGCGGACAGGACGGATACCTCGCCGGCCCTTCAGATCAAATTTGATGATGCGGGTTATACCCACGAGCTGCGTTCGATCCAGCTCGGGTCGCGCATCACTCCGGTACTGGACGCCCCGGCAAAACACCACGATGCGGGCAGCTCTGTGGTTGCGGCTGGCGGTCAGTAGCAACACTCGTCACGAAGCCCGCGCCGGACGCTCCAGCGCGGGCTCTTTTTTGCCTTATCGGCGGACAGCGGGCGTCAGATATTCCGGCCCGACGGGATCTGTAACCGATTCGCGCACAATTGCGTCGATCTCGCGTATCGCGTCTTCATCCAGGCGCCAGTCCAAAATTCCTTCCACAGCCTTGAGCTGATCCGGACGCTTCGCACCCCATAGCGCAGCACTTACACCAGGCCGGTCGAGCACCCAGCGCACAGCAAGTTCGAGCACCGTCTTGCCGTAGCGCGAGCGTGCAAACCTGTCGAGACGAGCTACGGCGTCGAGGTACTGCGCGAAGCGCGGCGGCTGGAACTTGGGGTCGACGCGGCGGATGTCTCCTTCGAGAAATTGAGAATCTTTGGTGATGCGGCCTGCCAGGAGGCTGCGGCATAAAGAGCTGTAAGTGAGGACGGCGATCGAGTGTTCGCGGCAATAGGGGAGCACATCGTCGTCGATGGCGCGCTCGAAAAGGTTGTACGGCGGCTGATTCGCGTGCAGGGGGGCGATGTGACGGAAGGCGTCCATCTGCGCGGGAGAGAAGTTGCTGACGCCGATGGCGCGGATCTTTCCCTGCTCGTAGAGAGCGAGCAGGACTTCGGCGGCGCGCTCGATGGGGAGCGTGGTATCGGGCCAGTGGATCTGGTAGAGGTCTATGTAGTCGGCGCCCAGGCGGCGAAGCGAGTCTTCGAACTCCTGGTGGAGGCGGGCCGGGGTTGAATTGGCGAAGACGCCGGCGGCGTTCCATTCGAGGCCGGCTTTGGTGGCGATGTAAAACTTCTCGCGTGATCCGTACTGGCGCATGGCTTTGCCGATGATCTCCTCGGCGCGGCCATGGCCGTAGATTGGAGCGGTGTCGATGAGATTGATTCCGTGATCGAAGATGGCGAGGCATGTATCGATAGCGTCCTTGTCGCTGACTTCACCCCACTCCGAGCCGCCGATCGCCCAGGTGCCGAGACCAATGCGGGACACTTGTGCGACATTGAGTGTGAAGCATTCCATGCCAGCCAGCATACAAGGGGACTCAAGTCAGATGATTTCGAGAAGGCAATTTGTGACGGGCGGAGCGATGACGGCGGCCGCGCTGATGGGATCGAAGGATGTGTTTGCGATTGGAGCCGAGCCGACAATCGGGCTGCAGCTTTACAGTGTACGCAAGCTGCTCGAGAAGGACTACGTAGGCACGTTGCAGATGGTGTCTCAGATTGGTTATCGCAATGTGGAGGCTGCGGGATTCTACAACCACACCGCCGCGGAGGTGAAGCACGCGATGGGGATGGCCCAGCTGAATTGCTTCAGCGCTCATTATTCCGTGGCAGACCTGCTGAAGGATGTTGAGGGCACGATCACTTTTGCCAAGGAAATAGGGCTTCACTGGGTGATCTGCTCGTCGCCGTCGGTTGCCGACCCGTCGCGCTTTGCGAATGCTCCCGGCGGTGCGTGGCAGGCGATGCATAGCTCAATGACCGCCGACGACTGGAAGTGGAACGCGGAGCAGTTCAACCGGATTGGCCACAAAATGAAATCGCGGGGGCTGCAGTTCGGCTACCACAACCACACGATGGAGTTTCGCGACCTGGGTGGCGGGTTGAACGGATATCAGATCATTCTCAAGGAGACCGATCCCAGGGTGGTGACGCTCGAGATGGATTGCGGATGGGTGGCGGCGGCGGGCGGGAATCCTGCGGAGATACTGCTGGCACATCCGAAGCGCTTTTCGCTGCTCCACATCAAGGATTTCAAGGCGGCTCAGCCAGGACAGGAGCCGGGTCAACGGGTGTCGACCGGACTGGGGAAAGGGGTTGTCGACTTCAAACCGATCTTCGCGGCGGCTGAAAAGATTGGGATTCGCTATGCGATCGTCGAGCAGGAGGAGTTTGATATTCCCGCTGCCGATGCACTGAAGATCGATTACCAGTTCATGCAGGCAGCGGGATTACGATTACACTAGCCGCGGCTAGATGTGGCAGCTGACTGCGCCGCGCTTTTCGAGGTACTTCTGGTGATACTCCTCGGCGCGCCAGAATGTCTCCGCCGGAACGACCTGGGTGACGATCGGCTTCGAAAAGCGCTTCTCGGCCGTCAGACGAGCGATCGTCTGTTTTGCTGCAGCTTCCTGCTCAGGTGAGTGATAGAAGACTGCGCTGCGGTATTGCTTGCCCCAGTCCGGACCCTGGCGGTTGAGCTGTGTCGGATCGTGCAAGTCGAAAAACAGATCGAGAAGCTGCTCGTACCTTACCTTCGCCGGATCGTAGTCAAGCTCGACCACCTCCGCGTGACCGGTTGCATCCGTGCATACCTCTCTGTAGGTCGGGTTATCGAGCGCGCCGCCTTCGTATCCAACAGCCGTCGCGGTTACGCCCGGGACCTGGGCAAATCTCGCCTCAACACCCCAAAAACATCCTGCTCCAAATGTCGCTTTGGCCATTGCCAAAACCTCCTTACTTCACGCTAAATCTAATCATTAGATGTGCTGACGGGCCTCTTCGATCCTTCAACGTGGGCGGAAGGCCGCGCCGCCGTGCGAGCAGGACGGCGGCCACCCCTGGCCGGCGCCGATTTGCGGCCCGAGCTTTCCTTGGACCGCGCATGGATCGAAGGAGCGGTTTCGCGCTTCGGCTTGCGGAACGCAGCGTCAGCCGGTTTAGCCTTCGTCGCACGCCTGAGCTTTTCCACTTCCTCCGCCGTGAGTTCGCGCACCTTGCCCGGCTCAACGTCCAAGACCAGCGGCCCATAGCCGACGCGGCGGATCTTCTCCGCGTGGTGGCCGATCTCCTCGAACATCTTGCGAATCTCGCGGTTGCGGCCCTCGATCAATACCAGCTCATACCAGGGATTCTCGCCCTCACGCACCAGCCGGACCTTCGCCGGGGCGGTCATCACGCGGCCTTCGTGCGATCCGGGTTTGCCGCGTTCGATCATCATCCCGCCGCGGAGCTGGTCCAGATCAGACCCCTTTGGGCGTCCGCTGACCTTGACCAGGTAGGTCTTCTCGACCCGGGCGGCAGCGCGGGTCAGAGCATTGGCCAGTTCGCCGTCGTTGGTCATGAGCAGGAGACCTTCGCTGGCATAATCGAGGCGTCCGACAGGAAAGACCCGCTCCCCGCCGCGGATCAGCTCCATAACAGTGGGGCGTCCCTCCGGGTCGCTCACGGTGGTTACGTAGCCTTTCGGCTTATTGGCGACATAGTAGCGCTGCCGCTCGGGACCCTGCAGCAGCTTGCCGTCGACACGAATGTGGTCCCGGGATGCGTCGGCCTTCGTGCCCAGTTCAGTTACGACTTTTCCGTTGATCTGCACCCGGCCGGCAAGGATGAGCTCCTCGGCTTTCCGCCGCGAGCAGACTCCGGCAGCTGCAATGATCTTCTGCAGGCGGTCCTGAATGTGCTCCTGGGGCAACTGTCCCCGATCTTCGGCCATTAGTCCCCTTCGCCGGGCTGGCCCACGGAAGCGGTCGCCTCGCCGGCATCGACCATGTGGGCTGGCTTCACTTCGGGCTCTACTTCGATGCCGGGAAGATCGGCATGATCCTGACCGCGCTCGTCGCTGACGCCGACAGACGCAACTGCGGCAGCTCTGGTCTCGTCCTCGTCGGGATCGGCCTCCGCATGATTTCCTTCCTCGGCTTCCGCGCTTTCCTCCCCTTGCTCAAGGGGCAGTTGCTCGGCAGGTGCGCCGATTTCATCGGTTTCAGCGAGTTCCCCGGCCATCTTCTCGAATTCTTCGATCGAGGGCAGCTCGTTCAGGTCTTTCAGACCGAAGCGGAGGAGGAATTCTTTCGTGGTTTTGTAGAGGATGGGCCGGCCAATCACATGCTTGCGACCTGCTGTGGTGATGAGCTTGCGGCTGATCAGCGAGCCCAGGACACCGCTCGAATCGACCCCGCGAATCTCGCTTACTTCCGGGGCGGTCACCGGCTGCTTGTAGGCGATAACCGCCAGGGTTTCGAGGGCCTGCAAGGACAGCTTCATCGGCGGCTTCAGGCTCTTCACGAAACCGCGGACGGCATCGTGGTACTCCGCCTTGGTAGCCACACGGTAGCCTCCGGCGATTTCACGGATTTCCACGCCACGATCAGCCTCGGCGTATTCGGCGATGAGATCATTCACGATGCGGCGAATCTCATCGCGCGCCTCGCGATCGCGTTGCCGCGCAACCTGTTTGGGGTCTTCGCCAGCCTCTTCTGCCTGTTCGGCGGCGTTTTCCGCGGCGATGGCGAAAGAGACAGTCAGCGGAGCCTCCCATCCGAGGCTGGTGTCAACACCAACCGACATTGCCGCAGCCGCTTCCACGGCCTGTTCGGCCAGGCGAACACGACGCTCATCAAGCGCCTCGGCCTGGAACAGGGTGGTAAGCTGCGCCAGGGTAACCGGCTCTTCGGCCGCGTAAATAACAGCTTCGATCTTGGCTCTAAGACTCATGTATGCGAATGAAAACTCTGATGCGCCCAAAGAAAAACTGGCGCTTCTCAGATACTACAGAAGCGCCGCCGGTCCCGTCAGGTGCAGACTAACTGGAAGTCTAAACGAGCTGCCGGAGGACCCAGAAGAGCCCGGCTGCGAGGAGCGCCGCGGCCGGGAGAGTGAAGACCCAGGCCAGGGCGATGTTGCGAATGGTGGATAATTGCAGGCCGCTGCCGTTCGCGAGCATGGTTCCAGCAACACCCGAAGACAGGATGTGGGTGGTTGAAACCGGCAGATGATACTGATCCGCGGCGATAATGGTCACCGCCGCTACTATCTCCGCCGACGCTCCCTGTGCATATGTCAGGTGGTCCTTGCCGATCTTTTCGCCTACAGTGACAACGATCCGCTTCCATCCGATCATTGTTCCCATACCCAGTGCCAAAGCCACCGCAACCTTCACCCACGACGGAATAAACTTGGTTGACAGATCCAGGTGCTTTTTATAGTTGGCTAAAACCGCGCTCTCAGCCGAGGTAAATTTCGGATTGCCGGACTTGGCCATCAGGCGGAGCGCTTCGTCCGTTACGTACATGTCGTTGCGAACATTCTGCTGCTGATTGGCCGGAATGCCTGCGAGTGTTTTGTACTCCGTCACTTCGTCACGAATCTCGACGATCATCTGGCGCGCCGCCAGCATGGTGTTGGCGTTGAATTCCTTGGTACGTATGTAATCGGTCAGGTCGCTGCGGGCGTCGCTCATCACCGCATTGGGCGAAACGTAGCCGGAGAGCACTTTCGCTGCCTCGTTGGATACCGCCGCAAAATCCTGAACCTGGTTGTAGCCAACCGCGTGATTCAAGGCGTAGGCCGTGGGAACCGTGCCGATAAGGATGAGCATGATCAGGCCCATGCCCTTCTGGCCATCGTTCGATCCATGCCCAAAGCTCACGCCTGTGCAGGTAAGGATGAGCAGAGAGCGAATCCAGAACGGCGGCGGCGCATCGCCCTTGGGCGACTGGTAGAGCTCCGGCTTCTTCACGAGCACTTTGAGCAGCAGCAATAGAAGCGCCGCAAAGACAAAACCGACGAGTGGCGAAAACAGCAGCGCCTTGAAGACGTTCGCCGCCTGACCCCAGTCCACGCCGCTGGTGCCAGTCTTGGGATTCATGAGCTGATTCGCTACGCCCACCCCGATGATCGACCCGATCAGCGTATGCGAGCTGGACGCCGGCAACCCGAGCCACCAGGTGCTGAGATTCCAGATAATAGCCGCAATCAGTAGAGCGAAGACCATGGCGAAGCCCGCGCCCTTGCCCACCTGCAAAACCAGTTCCACCGGCAGCAGCGAAAGTATCGTAAAAGCAACCGCACCCGACGAGGTAAGCACGCCGATCAGGTTCCACATGCCCGACCAGACGACGGCCACGTGCGGCTCCAGGGTGTGCGTATAGATGACCGTCGCTACCGCGTTGGCCGTGTCGTGGAAACCGTTCACAAACTCGAATCCGAGGGCGATCAGCAGGGCGACTCCGAGCAGGATATAGGGCCAGACGGAGGCCAGATGGGTTGTAGCGAGATCCTGGCTCAACTGGTGCGCCGAGTAGATCGCGCCCGCAACCAATGCCAGCCCGAAGATGGCCATGCCGATCTTGCCGGGAGATTTGTTCAGCTTGTCATGAACCGCAGACTGACTACCGAGGGGACTGGGGGGAACGGCTACGCTTGTTGCTTCTTCCATGGGAACCGGCTCCTGAAATCGCCTAGTGGATTCGTTCCAGAAAGCTAACAGGCGACGCTTAGCCGAAGCATCAATTTCGAGCCAAAATTTATGAATATCTGATGAATACGCGATGAACGGACTTAGGTTTCCTCATGACCAGTCGTCGCGAATCTGGCTCATGCGCTCGTTCAGGACTTCCTCGAATTGCTGGTGCTTCTTCACGAAGATTTCGCTGAAGTTTCGATCCTGGCGGAGCAGGATCGCCTGTAAACGGACGAGCTCGAGAAGACCCAGAAACATGGCGATCAGGGAGTTGCGCGACCTGGTACTGGCCAGCAGCTTACTGAGGGCGATGGGTTTGTCTTCCATGACCAGGCGGCGGCGGATGAAGTCGATCATCTGACCGACCGTCGCTCCGTCCTCCTCCAGGTCCAGCACAGGACGATTCTTGGCCCTTTCCAGTATTTGCTGGAAGACGCGGACCAGGTCCATCGTGTCCGCGGCAATCTCAGGCTCGGTCCCCTCCGCGTCACGGAATTCGCGGATGCCGGGGTTGGTCCAGGTCGCCTCCTCGATCTGCTGCTTGGCGTGCAGCATGTGGGCGGCGTTCTTGAAGCGCTCGTGCTCGAGCAGACGCTCGACCAACTCGCGGCGGGGATCTTCCGGCTCCCCCTCGGCAGCTTCGGCGGGCGAGCGCGGCAGCAGCATCTTGCTCTTGATGTGAATCAGCAGCGCGGCGGTGTAAATGAAGTCGCCGGCGACATCCACATCGGACTCCTTGAGATGATCGACATAGCCGAGGAACTGGGCGGTGATTTTCGCGATGGGAATGTCGTAGATGTCGATGTCCTGCTTGCGGATGAGGTCGAGCAGCAGATCGAGCGGGCCGTTGTAAACGGTGCCTACCGTCACCGAGAAGGGAAAGGCCGACTCCTCGGCTTTCTTATTTTGCTTCACCGGCGGGGCGGCCGCTGCGACGGACGGCTCGGGGGCAGGGACGGATGGCGAATCCTGAACCTGCGGCTCCTGAATGTGCGGATCTGGAACTTGCGGATCCGGAGTTTGCGAAGTTGGGATCTGCGAACCTGGGGCTTGCGGATCCGGCGCGGTCGATGCGGATTCGGGCGTGGTGTTTTGTTCTTCGGTCATTGCGGTCACTCGCCCAACCCCACGGCAGCACGGACCTCGCGCATGGTTTGTTCTGCGCGGGCAGTGGCGCGGCTTTTGCCTTCTTCGAGGATGTCCGTGACCAGGCCGGGGTTGCTCTCGTATTTGCTGCGGCGTTCCTGAATCGGGGCAAGCTCGGCGACGACGGCGTCGCCGACCCAGCTCTTGCACTCGATACATCCGATGCTTGCGGTGGTGCAGCCTTCGCGGGCTTTCTGTTGTGTCTCGGCGCTGGAGAAAACTTTGTGCAGATCGAAGACAGGACAGACCTCGGGATTGCCGGGATCGGTTCGGCGGATTCTGGCCGGGTCGGTGACCATGGGCTTGAGTTTCTGGCGGATCACCGGCTCGGGATCGGTGAGCAGGATTGTGTTGCCGTAGCTCTTCGACATCTTGCGGCCATCGGTACCGGGGAGCTTGGGCGATGGCGTGAGGAGGACCTGCGGTTCGGTGAGGACTGCGCGCCCCACTAAACCCCAATCAAGAGTTGCGCTGGGAAAACCCACGCTTTCGCCGTAAAAGGCGATTGAACCTCCGCGCAACCTCCCGGGTCAGTTCCACGTGCGCGACCTGGTCCTGTCCGACCGGGACAAAATCTGCCTGGTAGATCAGAATGTCCGCGGACTGGAGCAGCGGGTAGCCGAGGAATCCGTAGGTACTCAGGTCCTTGCCGGTGATGTTCTCCTGCTGCTCTTTGTAAGTGGGTACGCGCTCGAGCCAGCCCAGAGGCGTGATCATCGTGAAGAGCAGGAACAATTCGGCATGCTGCTTGACAGCGCTTTGCACGAACATCGTGCACTGCTCCGGATCCAGGCCCGCTCCGAGGAAGTCGAGAATTACTTCGCGGGTGTTCTCTTTTACCTGCGACGTGTCGGCGTAATCGGTGGTGAGAGCATGCCAATCCGCGATGAAGAAGTAGCACTCATACTCGCGCTGCAGGCGCACCCAGTTGTAAAGAGCGCCCATGTAGTTGCCGAGATGTAGCTTGCCGGTGGGGCGCATGCCGCTGAGCACGCGCTTCCTCAGATGAGAAGAAGAAATCGACACCCTGATCCTTTGTTCAAGAAATGCTTCGTTTATTGTACGGAAAGAATCAGAGCGAGAGCAGAACCCAGTTGATCATGCCCAATGCGGGGCTGACGAAGAACATGACCAGCGGGCCGCCAACCAGCAGGATCAGAATGAGGCTGATCATCCCCAGCGAGTCGTAAACGCGCAGCGCATTGTAGGGGAGCATGTGGCGGAAGATATGCGAACCGTCGAGCGGTGGGATGGGCAACAGGTTGAAGAAAGCAAGCAGCAGATTCACTTCCAGGCCCAGATAAAGAATGACGGCCATGGGGAAAATCACCGGACTGGAAGCCAGCAGATCCACATTCGCGGGCGCGCCGGCGAGCTGATGTACTGCCTCCGCGCCCACCATGTTCGACTTCGCCAGGACGATCAGCGCGATCGTGGCCGCAAGCGCAGCGAGCAGGTTGCTTATTGGCCCGGCGAGGGTCGTCAGGATATCGTCGCGGGTAACGCGCTTGAAATTTCGCGTGTTGACGGGTGTGGGACGCGCCCATCCGATAAGGAACCGGCCATAACCGGGCAAAAACAGCATCACCAAAGGAATGAGGATCGTTCCGATGGGATCAATGTGCTTGATGGGATTCAGTGTCACCCGTCCGAGCATTCGAGCCGTCTGGTCTCCCAGACGCGAAGCCATCCAGGCGTGCGCCGACTCGTGGAGACTGAGCGCGAAAACAAGGATCGCAAACTGAAAAATCTTTATAACTATTTCTTGCTGACTCATGGTCAAAAGTGATGGTAACAGGGCCGGAAACGGCTCGCCGGTCCGCGCAGGGCGGTGGCTCGCTGCCTCATTCACATTCGGGCCGCGCCATCCGATCGGGAGCGGGGACATCGGTTCTGTCCTTAAACTGATTTGCCTGGTCCTTGGTCTTCAGCTCCTTCGCGGGCACGCCGCCGGCAATGGAGTGGTCGGCAATTTCCCGGGTGGCGAGCCCCATCGCGCCGAGCATGGCATCTTCGCCAACGCGCACACCGGCCATCACCGAGGCGTGATAGGTCAGCCGCGCTCGCGGCCCGATCTCCGTCTTGCGATTCTCGACGACGCTCGAATCAATCGGATCATGCGCATGCGAATAGACGGCCGCGTAGTCGGAGATCGAGGTGCCCTTCTTGATCACGATCTCGCCGCGATCGTCGAGCATCACGTACTTGTGGATGACGCAGTCGTCTTCGATGGTCAGGTTGTAACCGTAGGAGAACTCAACGCCGTGAAAAATCTTCACGTTCTTACCGATGCTTTTGAAAATATGTTTGCCAAGCATGGCGCGAAAACGGAATCCCAGCCAGTGGTTGAGCGCCACCGGCGAGTGATCGAACATGTGCCAGAACCAGATCAGCGGCTTGAGGCAGGCATATCGTGTCGCATCGATATCACCGTAATACTCCGGCTCCAGCGTCACGTTCGCCGGGTCCAGCGAAAGCTCCAGGACGTTGAAGGGCAGCTCACTGGTCAGCGTGAAATTGAGCTTGCCACCGTGCGGACGCCCCAGCAGCAACTGGTGCAGGTTGTCGCGCACCAACTCCGCTCTCAGCGCTGGTTTCTTGTGCTTGGTGAATTCCTCGTCGAGATAGTTGATCCAGCGCGTAAAAACTTCTTTGGCTTCGCGAGTAGGCTCAAGATCGCGATACTGGTAGCGGGGCATGTCGCTCCTTGCGGGGAGATTCTCCGGCTCTAAGCAGATTACGCCGTAACTCCTGTCAGATGCGCCGCGAGAGTTAAAGTCGCAGCCTCATCGATGGCGCAGCGCTACTCAATCGCAAAGACAGCGTAGACAGTGGCGGATTCCTCGATCTGGCGGGGATTGATGGCCAGCTGGCGAGGCGGAGCGGCTGCCATTACCATGCGCCCCCCAATCGAACCTTTGGCTTACGCCATCGGCCGAACAGGGCTCTCCGGCGCCTGGTTGCTGGCGAAAATCAAACCTGACAGCTTGACGTTCAGGCCAAGCGCCATCTGCTGTGCGATTGCCTGGGCCTTGGCCAACGCATTCGAAGCTGCTTTGGCCTGAAGTGCGTTCATGTCCTGGTACTGCCAGTCGATCTGTCCGCTCTGATTTGCGCCGACGCCACGGCAATGTTCAGGATTTTTGCGGCGTCATCCGGCTTGGTCTTCACGGTCCAGGACTGGTTCAGCACGAACTGCTTCTTGTCGCGGTCCATCTGCGATTCCTGCGGGATCGTGATACGTGTTGCGCTGCAGATTCTGGTTTTCGCTTTCGATCGCCTTCTCGGGAACGCCGGCTTTCTTCAGGGCATCAATGATCGCGTTGGAAGTCTTCGATCCCTCGGCGTAGGTGCTTGTCTCATCCGGGCCGAAGATCTGGAATCCGACATGAACCACCGCCTGGTCGGCATCCGCGGTTGCTTTTTCCGAAGCAGTCACGGCAATGGTGCGATTGTTCTTGTCGATCTTGATGGTCTGCGCCATTGAGGTTACGGCAAATCCGAACAGAGCCGCCGTAAGTGCGAAAGCTCCTGCATTTCGCCACGCTGCTGATTTCATGCTTCTCTCCTGACACTGAGGGTCACCCAGAACCTTGGGCAGTTTATATCGCCTGATGGGCTCGGTCTTCGTCCTCTCTGAGGGGTAGGAGGACGTTGCACGAATCTAGACGGAGGATCCAGCGGGCTGTTTTGCGAATTCACGGAGATGGCTCAGCGTTTGCAGTACGCGGCCCGAGTCGATGGCCTCTGCGCCGCGCTCGACACCTTCCTTGAGATCTGTGGCGACGCCTGCTACGACAAGAGCTGCGGCAGCATTGAGAAGGACGATGTCACGCCGCGGCGATGACTCACCTTCGAAAATGCGATAGAGGACGGCGGCGTTGTCGGCGGCGGTTGTAGCTCCTGCCAGGTCGGATAGACGGGCACGGCTCAATCCTGCTTCTTCGGGCATGAATCGAAAGAGCCGGACATTGTTTCCTTTTACTTCTGCGACGCTGCTTTCTCCCGTCAGCGTGAGTTCGTCCAGTCCATCGAGACCGTGCACGACAAACGCGTGGCGGATACCGAGCCGGGCCATGGACTCGGCGACCAAGGAAACTTTGGTGCCGGAATAAACTCCCATGACCTGCGCCGGGGCGCCAGCGGGATTAGTCAGTGGACCTGCGAGGTTGAAGATGGTGCGAAAGCCAAGAGCTTTGCGGATGGGCTGCACACGCTTCAGAGCGGGATGGAGCGCCGGCGCGTAGAGAAACATGAATCCGGTGGAGCGAAAGCATGCGACCGCCTGCTCGGGCGAGAGCGCAACAGGCACACCCATCGCTTCGAGCACATCGGCCGAGCCGCAGTAAGAGGTCACAGCCCGGTTGCCGTGCTTGGCGACTTTCGCGCCCGCGGCGACCGCAACCAGCGCCGCACCGGTCGAGATATTGAACGTGCCCAGGCCATCGCCGCCGGTTCCGCAGGTGTCGACGAGGGTGGAACGTTCTTCATCTGTCAGCGGTACCGGAAGAGAGAGGGATCGCATTGCCTCGGCAAATCCGGTCAGTTCCTCCACGGTCTCGCCGCGTGTGGCAAACACGGTGAGGAGCGACGCTATCTCCAGATCGGCTCCTCCGGGCTCGCTCGCCAGAATTTCAACCAGTACCTGGCGCGCCTCCTCGCGGCTGAGCGTAGCTCTCTGCTCGACTGCCAGCTTTAACGTCTGCCTGATGCCTGCCATTCGCATCTCAGTTTACAAGCAGGGCTTGAATCACAGTTCGACGGCGCGAAGCGTAGTTGCCCGAGCGGCCAGTGCCGCAATTGCCCGTGCGGCCATCACCCGCTACACTGAAGAGTCTGCTGCAAAGCAATCCTTCAACCACGGCGCTGCCGTGTGCGAACGAGCCTGCGGTAAGTCTTCAGACGTTTTACCCAACGATTTTTGTGACAATCTCTGTCGAAATACATTTATGAAAATTCACGAGTATCAGGCAAAGGACATCCTCGCGAAATACGGCGTCGCCGTGCCGCGAGGCGAGGTGGCCAACACGCTCGACGAAGCGCTGGACGTGGCCAAGAAGCTCTTCGCCAATGGCGCGAAGGGCGTAGTCGTCAAGGCGCAGATTCACGCCGGAGGCCGCGGAAAAGGCGGCGGTGTAAAGGTCGCGAGAACGATCGACCAGGCCGAGCAGTATTCCAAGCAGATTCTCGGAATGCAGCTAGTGACGCACCAGACCGGGCCGCAGGGACAGAAGGTGCAGCGCCTGCTCATCGAGGAAACGGCCAACATTGACCGCGAGCTCTATCTCGGCATTGTGCTCGATCGCGCAGCGGCGAAGCTGGTCTTCATGGCGTCGCAGGCCGGCGGCATGGAGATTGAGGAGGTCGCGGAGAAAGATCCGACGGCGATCAAGAAGGTTTACATCGACCCGGCGGTCGGCTTCCAGCCCTACCAGGCGCGACAGCTTGCCTTTGCTCTCGGACTCAAGCCGACGCAACTGAATGAAGCGGTCAAGTTCATGCTCGGGCTGTACAAGGCTTACGTGGATACGGATGCTTCGCTGCTGGAGATCAATCCGTTTATCACCACCAAGGACGACAAGCTCTTCGCTCTTGACTGCAAGATCAATTTCGACGACAACGCGATCTTCCGTCACAAGGACCTGAAGGAACTGCGCGACACCGCGGAAGAAGACCCGCTCGAAGTCGAGGCGTCGAAGTACGCCCTCAACTACATCAAGCTCGATGGCAACATCGCCTGCATGGTCAATGGGGCCGGGCTGGCGATGGCTACGATGGACATCATCCAGTACGCGGGAGGATCGCCGGCGAACTTTCTCGACGTGGGCGGTGGCGCGAACCAACAGCAGATCGAGCATGCGTTCGAGATTCTGCTCTCGGACAAGGGCGTTCAGGCGGTCTTCATCAACATCTTCGGAGGCATCCTGCGCGTCGACACGCTGGCGCAGGGTGTTGTCGAGGCAGCGAAGAAGACGAACGTAAAGGTTCCCGTGGTGCTGCGCCTCGAAGGCACGAACGTCGAGGAGGGCCGCAAGATCCTCAACGATTCCGGCCTCAACTTCATCATCGGCGACACCATGCAGGATGCGGCGCAGAAGGTGGTCGCAGCGGCGAAGGGAGCGAATAGCTAATGGCCGTTTTAGTCGATAAGAATACGAAGCTGATCGTTCAGGGAATTACGGGCAAAGAAGGCACCTTCCACGCCAAGGGCTGCGCTGAGTACGGAACCAATGTGCTTGGCGGAGTCACTCCAGGCAAGGGCGGGACGACTCACGAGGGATGGCCGGTGTTCGACACCGTGGCCGAGGCCGTCGAGAAGACCGGAGCCAATGCCACCGTCATCTTCGTGCCGCCGCCATTCGCTGCGGATGCGATTCTCGAAGCCAACGAAGCCGGGCTGCCGCTGATCATCTGCATTACGGAAGGCATTCCGATCAATGACATGGTGAAGGTTTGGAGCGTGCTCAAGAATTCGAGTTCGCGGCTCATCGGACCGAACTGCCCGGGGGTTATCTCACCGGGCAAGGCGAAGATCGGCATTATGCCGGGACGCATTCACAAAGAAGGCAATGTCGGCATCGTGTCGCGCTCTGGAACCCTGACCTACGAAGCCGTCTATCAGCTTACGCAGCGCGGCATCGGGCAGTCGACGGCGATCGGCATCGGCGGCGATCCAATCATTGGGACGACGCATATCGATGCCCTGAAGCTGCTGAACGAAGATCCCGAGACCGAGGCGATCATTCTTATTGGCGAGATCGGGGGCACAGCGGAAGAGGCTGCTGCCGATTACGTGAAGCAGCATGTGAAGAAGCCGGTGGTTGGGTTCATCGCCGGACAGACCGCACCTCCGGGACGCCGCATGGGTCACGCCGGTGCGATCATCTCGGGTGGTCAGGGCACGGCCGCAGAGAAGATGAAGGCCCTGACAGCGGCGGGTATCCACGTGGTCGAAAGCCCGGCAGCCATTGGAGAGACGGTGGCGAAGGTGATCGGCAAGGCGTAGTTCGACTCGATTACCTCAAAACTAAAGATTCAAACGTAAGGAGACTTATCAGGTGTCACAACGCACCTTCAGCATCATCAAGCCAGACGCGGTCCGCAAGGGCCACACCGGAGCCATCCTCGCCGAGATCGAGAAGGCCGGTTTCAAGATCATCGCGATCAAGAAGCTGTCTATCTCGAAGGCACAGGCCGAGGGCTTCTACTACGTCCACAAGGAACGCCCCTTTTTCGACTCACTAACCAGCTTCATGTCGTCGGGATCGATTTTCCCTCTCGTTCTTGAGAAGGACAACGCGATTGCCGACCTGCGCAAGCTGATGGGCGCCACCAATCCAGCCAATGCCGAAGAAGGCACGATCCGCAAGAAGTACGCGGGATCGATCGAAGAGAACGCCATTCACGGCTCCGACGCCGAGGACACCGCCAAATTTGAGATCGGCTACTTCTTCGCCGGATACGAACTCGCCTGAGCTCTTCTCCAATTACGTCCTCAGCAGAGCGTCCTGCTCGCTGAGGACCGCCTCATTCCTGATCTGGCTCACGCAAGTCATTGTCAACGGCGATCTTCCCGAGTATCTTCTAAGGCGTTCCGTTCGTTCTCCCCGCACAATTTGTTTCCAGACTAATGTTCGACCCTATGGAGGTTTTTCATGCGGAAGGTCTCGATTTCCATTTGTGCTCTTCTCGTCTCGCTGTCTCTGTCTGCGTGCAAAGAGAAGGCACCCGACACCACTGCCGACGCCCAGGCGATTAAAGACAACGAAGCTACCTGGGTTAAGGATTGGCAAGCCAAGGATGTCGACAAGATTACGTCGCACTATGCTCCAGATGCCGTCCTGATGATAACCAACATGCCCGCCATGAAGGGGTCCGACGCGATCAAATCCGGCATCGGCCCGATGCTCAAGGATCCGCATCTCTCGCTGACGTTCAGTCCCACGGCCGTAGTTGTCGCAAAAGGTGACGACATCGCGTTTACGCAAGGCGTTTACACGATGACCTACACCGAGCCCAGGACCGGGATGACGCTGATCGAGAAGGGCAAGTACGTGACCGTCTACAAGAAGCAGGATGACGGCAGCTGGAAGGCGGTTGAGGACATTGACAACGCCGACGCCCCGGCCACGCAGGCAGCGGCTGAGACGCCTGCTGCCAAGAGCTAGCTTCGGTTCCATTCGCGCCCGGGCATTCGCACACCGTTCTGCCGTCCTTCCGTAGTATTCTGGAAGAGCGCGCCCGTAGCTCAGCTGGATAGAGCGAATGC
>CAWAYO010000030.1:0-38306 GCA_963786085.1 uncultured Acidobacteriaceae bacterium | reverse complement strand
GCATGTCGTCAAAGCGCTTGAGAGGGTCGCCCTCGTGGAAGGTGGTGACCTTGGACATGAGCTGATAGCTGTCGCGCGGGAAGGGCTTGAGCGCTTCGCCGAGCATGGCCGGAGTCATGTAGGCCTCGGCGGTTTCGAAGAAGCGGATGCCGTGATCGTAAGCGTAGTGGACGAGGCGGTTGAATTCCTGTTGGCCAAGCGCGGCCTGGACCTCGCCGTTGTTGGTGCCGGTTCCAAAGGCGAGGCGCGTGACCTGCATGCCTGATTTGCCGAGCGTAACGGTGTCGGTTGCGGTACGGGGTGCGGCTTGCAGAGGGATGGTGCCGATGCCGGCGAGCGTTCCGGCGGCGAGCGAACCTTTGAGGAATTCGCGACGGGAGAACGGGCTCATAGGAGGCCTCCGGTAGCTGGGGACGGGCTGCCAGCCGTTTGCAAAAATCGTAGCACGACTACAGATATTGACGCGCGAAGCCGTGCGGGGGCCGCACAGGAGAGAATTGTGAGATGAAGAGTCACACGGAGTACCTGGTTTTTGAGACGAGGAAGCGCAAGGAGATGGTGCACATCACCGATGAGGTGGAAAAGATTGTGCGTCGGAGCGGGGTGAAAGACGGGTTGTGCTTTGTTTCTCCAATGCACATCACGGCTGCGATCTATGTAAATGATCTGGAGAGCGGGCTGATCGAGGATATCAGCAAGTGGCTGGAAGAGTTGGCGCCGGAGCAGCCCGACTACAAGCATCACCAGACGGGCGAGGACAATGCGGATGCTCATTTGAAGGCGCTGCTGCTACATCACGAAACGACGCTGCCGGTGACGAATGGCAAGCTGGACCTGGGCACGTGGCAGCGGGTGTTCTATGCGGAGTTCGACGGGCAGCGTCGCAAGCGGGTGATTGTGAAGGTGCTGGGGGTGGAGTAGCGGCGTCATGAAGAAGCTGATCAATCAATGAAGAAGCTTGTTAACCGGCCGGCAGACGTGGTGGAAGAAATGCTGCAGGGGCTGTCTGTGCTGCATCCGGGCTCGGTGCGCCTGTTGGGGCACAAGGTCATGCTCCGCGCAGATGCGGCTCAAAGTCGTGATGCGCAGGTCGCGGTCATTTCCGGCGGAGGCAGCGGGCACGAGCCGGCTCACGCAGGGTATATCGGTCGCGGAATGCTGAGCGCTGCTGTCGCTGGCGAGGTCTTCACCTCGCCGAGCAGCAACTCGGTCTATGCGGCGATCAAGGCTGTTGCGGGAAAGCCGGGGGCGCTGCTGGTGGTGAAGAACTATACGGGCGATCGGTTGAATTTCGGACTGGCGGCAGAGATGGCGCGCGCCGAAGGTATTCCGGTGGAGATGGTGATTGTGGATGACGACGTTGCCTTGAAAGGAACGGAGCAGGCGACGGGAGCACGCGGTCTGGCGGGCACGGTGTTCATTCACAAGCTGACGGGAGCTGCCGCCGCCGAAGGCAGGAGCCTGACAGAGGTCGCTGCGGCGGGCAGGGCGGCGGTGGAGTCGCTGGCGACGATGGGGCTTTCGCTTTCTGCGGGAACTTCGCCGGTGGTGGGGAAGCCCAGCTTCGAGCTTGGCGAAGATGAGATAGAGCTGGGGCTGGGTATTCACGGAGAGCCGGGAGTACGGCGGACGAAGATCGAGAGCGCGGACCAGCTTACCGAGACGTTGCTGGTCGAGATTCTGAAGCACGGGAAGTTTGGCGGCGGCAAGCGCGTGGCGGTGATGGTGAACAATCTGGGGTCCACCACGGAGATGGAACTGGCGATTGTCGTCCGGCATGCGGTGGCGTTTGTCGAGAGCGGGGGATTCACGGTGGAGCGGGCCTATGCCGGGACGTTTCTGTCGTCGCTCGATATGGCGGGCATCTCGATCTCGGTTCTTGGCGTGAACGATGAGTGGCTGCGCTGGCTCGATGCTCCGACGACGGCTCCTGCATGGCCGAATGCGATGAAGCAGCGGCCGGGCAAGCCGGGCGCGGGCATCGCAGCGAGTTCCAGCTCGGGTGCGAGTGCGGCAAGCGGAGTGGGCGCGCAGACAGAGACAGGGAAGAAGGTAAAGCGGGCGATGGAGGCCGCCTGTAAGGCGCTGATAGACGCTGAGGATGAGCTTACTGAGATGGACCGCATCACGGGTGATGGCGATCTGGGAGTGAGCATGCGGCGCGCGGCCGAGGCGGTGCTTGTCGCGGTGGATTCGTATCCGCTGGATGATGTTCCGGCGACGCTGAAGGCTCTTGGGCATGCTCTGCAGCGTGAGATGGGCGGGTCGTCGGGGCCGCTCTACGGAGTGCTTTTTCTGCGCTGCGGGAATGTTCTGGAGGGCTTCGGGTCAATCGGAGCAGCGCAGTGGGTGAGTGCAATAGAGCAGGGCTGTCAGGCGATCAGCGAATTAGGCGGTGCCAAGCCCGGCGACCGGACGATGCTGGATGCCCTCGATCCGTTCGTGAGGTCTTTGAAGAACGCGGGCGGGGCGTTATCGCGCAACGTGCTTCTGGCCGCGGTCCAAGCGGCGGAGGATGGGGTTGAGGCCACGGCACGCATGAAGCCACGGCTGGGGCGGTCGAGCTATCTTGGAGAGCGCGTGCTCGGGCATCCTGATCCCGGAGCAAAGGCGGTCGCGGTCTGGCTGCACGCGGCGAGCGAAGCGCTGTTTCCGCAATAAGGCCTTACTTCACCGGAAAGCAGTCGAGGTCATTGGCGAATGCGATCGGGCCGGCGTAGTGGAGCCTTATTTCGGCTTCTGTCTGCTGTTCTTTTCCCAAGGTGCGCAGCATGCGGTGCGAGAGCACCAGCTGCTTGACGTGTGCATTGCCCGCGATCTCTCCGATCACGGACGGCGGTATGTGCAGGCGCCGTTCGACACCGGTTGCGCCTTCCGGCACGGCGTTATGAGCGACGAACAGGTCCGCGTTCGAGGCAAGCTGGGTAAGGCCGTCGCCTTCGCCGTTGGTGTCTCCGCTGAAGACGATGCGCTTGCCGCCGATTTCGACCCGCCAGGCGAGTGCGGGGAAAGCTCCGTGGATGACCCGCACGGCGGAGATGGACATGTCGGCGTTGTGGAAGATAGGAACTGGTGTTGAGCCGGCGACCACATCGTGCGGTTGTAATTTATAACTGCTATCGTTACCTGTGTCCACCAGTTCGCTTAGATAGCGCCAGGCTCCGTGCGGATCGCTGAAGAGGTCGTGCACGAATTCGGTGGTGGAGGGCATGAATTCGTTTCCGGGCGGTCCGTAAACGGGCAGCGGGCGGTTGCGATCCTCAAACCAGGAGGAAAAGACCAGAGCCGGGAAGTCGCTGGTGTGATCGACGTGAAAGTGGCTGAAGAGGAAGACGTCCAGGGTGGACATCTGCGCGCCGCTCTCGCCAAACCGAAGGGCGCTGCCTCCGCCGGCGTCAAGGATGACGCGGGCCTTGCCGTCCTTCCATATGAGATAGCTGGTCGAGGCGCGCTTGTCCTGCGTCTCCGGGCCGCCCGAGCCGAGGACCTGCACGGCTACACCCATTGCGCCGCAGGATTGGGCGGTTGCGAGGGACCGTCCGGAGAGAGATACGAGGACGGCGACGATCAGGAGAGCTTTTATCGATTGTCTGAGAAAGTGCATGGTCGAACCTCAGATTTCGCAGCTTGTCGAGGCGCGCTAATACACAGCGGAATTGCCGGAGTTTCCGTTGGTGCGTTCCTTGGCGTAAATCGTGTGAGTGATTCGCGGGCGGCTCCGGGCCGGTGTGGAAGGCGAAGACGCGGTCGTGGAGGACGCGGTCCGAGGTCGTGAAGCGTTCCATCTGGCGGAGGTAATCGATCCAGGATTCCATGATGAAAGTCTCGGTTATACGAGAGGGATCATCAACGTCCTGAAAGACGCCCCAGCGCATAGCGCCGTCACGCAGCCGGATGTCTTTGAGCTCATGGATGGCATGGACGAAGGTGTTGTAGTGGGCGGGATCGACATAGAAGTCGACCATGATGCGGACAGGGCCGTCAGTCATTTCCGGCTCCATGGCCAGCTGAGGGCACGAACTTGCTCCGGGCTGAATGGGGTGAAGTCGGGCAGTTCGCCGCGCAGGACGTGGAAGCGATTGCTTAAGGGCAGCGTGATCAACAGGCCTCCGGCGGCAGCGGCAAGGGATATGCGAGTGGAGGCTATGTTCGGCGATGAATCCCCAGATGACGCTGCCGATGGCCATGCCTCCGGCAAATACCATCTGGTAGATGCCGAGGGTACGAGCCTGGACCCAGCTCGGGCGCGGAGAGCTGCACGGCGAGATTGAAGGTGGACATGGTGCTTGTCCAGCAGAAGCCGGCGCATAAAAGCATCGGGATGATGATCAGCGGATAGTGGACGAAGGCGAGAACGAGAAGTGTGGCGATGAAGACACCGGTGGATATGGCGATGATGATGTCCGCGGAGAACCTGCGGCGGACGTGCGGGAGGCTGGTGGCGCCGATGACGGCTCCGAGGCCCATGCTGCCGTTGAGGATGCCGTAACCGAGGGCTCCCTGATGGAGGTCCTGGGCGGCGACGACGGCGAGCAGGGCCCAGACGGCGCTGACGAAGGTAGTGAAGACGAAAGCACGGACGAGGGCAGCCTTCAGCAGCGGCGAGTATTGGACGTAGCGCAGGCCGGCGCGCATGGACCCATAGATCCGTTCGGCGGGCAGCGCGCTCTTGAAGATTGGGTGGCGCTTCCACTGGTAGAGGACGTAAATGACGCCGACGAAGGAGAGCGAGTTGAGCAGGAAGGTCCAGGCGGCGCCGGTATCGGCGTGAACGAAGGCCGCGACGGTCAGGCCGCCGAGAGCGGGGCCGAGGGCGCGGGCGAGGTTGAATCCGGCGCTGTTGAGAGATACGGCCTCGGGAAGCTGATCGCGGGGGACGAGCTCGGGGACGATGGCCTGCCACGCGGGGCTGTTCATGGCGGTGCCGACGCTAAGCAGGAAGGTGAGACTGAGCAGCACCCAGGGCGAGATGATGTTGAAGAAGGTGAGCAGGCTAAGAAGAGCGACGGCGGCGAGCATCCAGGCCTGCCAGAAGAGCAGCAGGCGGCGGCGGTCGAAGATGTCGGCGGTAGCTCCGGCGAGGAGGCCGAGAACCAGGCACGGGCAGACTGGCCGCGGTCTGCATCAGCGCGATCAGCAGAGGCGACGGCGTGAGGACCGTCATCAGCCAGGTGCCGGCGGTGTCCTGCATCCAGCCGCCGAGATTGGAAACGGTGGAAGCAATCCACAGATTCCGAAAACGGGGAGCTCTCAGCGGCGCAAACCCTGAAGGCGGGGGTTGCGCGACCGCGGTTCCATCGGAACCCGGGGGCGGATTGGGCGCGGGTGAAAAAGGCATGAAGGCAGTGGCCGGGCAGGGGCTACACCATCATACCGGGCGAAGAGGCGGCGGAAATCGAACCAGCGCGAGAGAAAAGGCCGCCGTACTTACTTCGCCAAATGCGACAGATCCTGTAGATGCGACAGGCGATCCAGAAGGTAGGCGGTGGAAAGACTGTCAGCGGCAAACTCGGGCACTTCGTGGATGTACTGCAATATGAAGCGCAGGGCAGTGGATATGCCGCGGCGCTCGATCCAGATCTGGCAGTCGAGATAGGTGCCGTGAAAGAGGGCCTGGCTTTCGTCGGTTAGTCCTTCATTTCTACAGACATAACCATTTGCGCCCTCGGTAAAAATGACGAGGTGCCGCTCGCGCTCGTCCAAACACGCGGCAGCGGCGCGATTCATCATGCTTTCTAACGTCATGGAAACTCCAGATGGGGAAAATAAAGTTACAAGTGTTCACCGGGGCCGCCCCCTCTCTATAAGAGTGCTTTTGGCGGGGGAATGTTGGCGATCAGTATATGCGAAAAGTGCAACTTCAGCGGGCGACGGCCAGTTCCTCTTCGAGGCGCTGCTTTTCGTAGAGGCTGGCATAGTAGCCATCTCTGGCGAGAAGTTCGTCGTGAGTGCCGAGCTCGACGATGCGTCCGCTGACCAGGACGGCGATGCGGTCGGCATTGCGGACCGTAGAGACGCGGTGGGAGATGAGGATGGTGGTGCGGCCTTCCATGCGGCGGCGCAGTTCTTCGAGGATGCGCTCTTCGGTGTAGGTATCGACGCTGGCCAGGGCATCGTCGAGGATTAGAATGCGCGGGTTGCGGACGAGGGCGCGGGCAAGGGCGGAGCGCTGCTTCTGGCCTCCGGAGAGCGTCAGGCCGCGTTCGCCGACGAGTGTCTCGAAGCCGCGGGGGAAGTCTTCGAATTCCTGGCGGATATGGGCGGATTCGGCGGCGTGGAGCATCTCTTCGCGGCCGGCGTCGGGAGCTCCGAGCAGGATGTTTTCCCGGATGGTCTCGCTGAACAGGAAAGTCTCCTGGGGGACGAGTCCGATGTTGGCGCGGAGGCGATCGAGTGGATATTCACGCACGGGATGGCCGTCGATGAGCACCGTTCCGGGGCTTGCGTCGTAGAGGCGCGGGATCAGGTTGACGAGGGTGGTCTTGCCTGATCCGGTTGGCCCGACGAGGGCGAGGCTGGAGCCGGCGGGGATCTTGAGATTGATGTTGTGCAGCACGTCGGGGGTGGAGGTTCCGTCGGCGTTGGAGTAGGCGAAGGACAGATTGCGGAATTCGATCTCGCCCCGGATCTCGGACTCGATATCGGAGGTTCGGGCAAGGGCAGGCGTGGCGTCGCGGTCGTCGATGGAGGGTTTCTCTTCGAGGAGCTCCTGGATGCGGGTGACGGAGGCGGTGCCGCGCTCGAAGAGGTTCACGACCCAGCCGACGGCGATGATGGGCCAGGTGAGCATCATCAGGTAGGTCATGAATGCGGTGAAGTTACCGACAGAAATGCGGTGGGTTAAGACCTGGCGGCCTCCGACAAAGAGGACAATGACCATCGCGAAGCCCAGAATGACTTCGAGAGTTGGCCAGAGCATGCCCATGAGTTGAACGAGGCGCAGGGCGCGACGGATGTATTCGCGGTTGGACTGCTCGAAGGCATTGACCTGGGCCTGTTCCTGGGCGAAGGCGCGGATGAGACGGGCGCCGGAGAAGTTTTCCTGAGCCTGCGCGGAGATGTCGGAGAACATGGCCTGGATCCGCTCGAAGCGTTCGTGGATCCTGCGTCCCAGAACCTGCACGAGAACGCTGGCGAGTGGGAGCGGGGCGAGGGCGGCGAGAGTGAGCATGGGGCTGATGCGCAGCAGGAAGTAGAGGGCGAAGACAGAGAACAGGATGGTGTTCGCGCTGTACATGATGCCGGGGCCGAGGAGCATGCGGACGGCGTTGAGGTCGTTGGTCATGCGCGCCATGATGTCGCCGGTGCGGCGCTGCTGATAGTACTCGGCGGGCTGCTTCTCCAGTTGCAGGAAAAGGTCGTTGCGGAGGTCGAATTCGATGTCGCGGGAGATGCCGATGAGGATCCAGCGCGTGAAGAACAGGAAGATGCCTTTGGCGACCGCGATGCCGACGAGCAGGCCGGCGTAGAGGAGGATCTTCTGGCGGGTCACGCCATGATTCAGGTCGTCAATGGCGGTTCCGATGACGCGGGGAAAGAATACCCAGACGGCGCTCGAGAGCACGGCGACGATGCCTCCCCAGACGTAGGCGCGGCGGTAGCGGCGCATGTAGGGGAGAAGCGGCTTCAGGCGTTTGAACATGAGTGTGTCAACTCTTGGTTACCTAATTGGATGAAAAGTCCTGCTCCAACGGGTCTCGTCGAAGAAATGGATGAACTCATGAAGAGTAGATTCTGCTCGCTCTGACAGCGGTACTTCGTCTGGGCCAGATTCCGGGATCGCGATCGACCAGTAAACGAAAAGCGGGCGTCCGATAATATTCTGGCGCGGCACGAAACCCCAATAGCGGCTATCCAGGCTATTCGTCCGGTTGTCGCCCATAGCGAAGTAGCTTCTCGGCGGAACGACCAGATCTTCTCCCTGGATGTGACTGGGTAGCGATACTGTCCACTCTGCCGTTACTCCGGGCTCGGAAGCAGGATCGATAGCGGGGAAGTCGTCAACGTAAGGGTCGTAGTTGGCGACCGTCGGTTTGGCTGCCTGAGGCTCGTCCTGCGCAACACCGTTGAGGTAGACAATACCGTTACGCAGATGGATGCGGTCGCCTGGAATGCCGATGACGCGCTTGACGAGAGGGATGTGCTCGCCGTTAGACTCGGCTACCGGCTTATAAAAAACAATGATGTCGCCTCGCTTTATTTCGCGATAGTGGACAAAAGGCGCCCAGTCAGCGGGTCCCGCCAGATTTTCGCGCTCGACCATCACATGATCGCCCACAAGAAGAGTGCTTGCCATCGAAGACGACGGAATGACGAAATTCTGAAAGACAAATGTAAGGACAAAGAGCCCGACCGCCAGGACGCTGCAAGTCGATGCGAATCCCTCCAGAGATGTCTCGCGTTGCAGTTTGGAACCTTCGACAGGCTTTGTCTTCATTTGTACTCCGTATTGCTTCTACGTAGAGGTTCGCAGGAGCAGGTATCCGCCGACAAGGCCGAAGATGACGTCGGGCGCCCAGGCGGCGAGCAGTGCCGGCAGCAGGTTGACGTCGCCCATGGCTCCGAAGATGCCGGCGACCATGAAATAGGCGATGGCTACGCCGATGGCGACGGCGATGCCGGTGAGCGATCCGCGCTTGCCCATGGAGAGAGCGAAGGGTACGGCGAGGATGGCCATGATGAGCGTGATGACGGGCGTGGCGACCTTGCGGTTGAGCTGCACGCGCAGCCGGATGGTGTCAAAACCGCTCTGGCTAAGGTCGCGGATGTAAGCGGAAAGCTCGTCGAAGCTCATCTCGGACGAGAGCAGAGCTTCTTTCTTGAAGTACTGCGGCTGCTCGCGGATCTCCGGAAAGGTGCTCACGTCGAACGGGCGGTAGCTGCTGATCTCGGCGCCGTTGAAGGTGCGCTCCCATCCATGCTCGAAAACCCATTCGTGGAGCTGCGGCTCCCAATGCACATTGGAGGCGAAGATGCGGCGCGAGATGGAGAAGGTTTCGGGATTGAACTCGAAGACGGTGAGGTTGCCGAAGGCGTTCTGCGCGGGATCGAAGAGCTCGTAGTAGAAGATGCGGCCGGGCTTGCCGGGCTCCTGCAGGCCGAAGAGCCACTTCTGTCCGGGATGCTCGAAGGTTTGCGGTGGCTTGCCTTTGATGACGTTGCGGAGGGCTTCCTGACGGCGGTTGGCCTGCGGCAGGTAGACCTGATCGAAGGCAAAGAGCGCTCCCGCGAGTAGCGAGGCGATGATGAAGACGGGCAGAACGATGCGGTAGAGACTGACGCCGCTGGCTTTCATCGCGGTCAGCTCGCTCGACTTGCTCATGAGGCCGAAAACGACCAGCACGGCGATGAGCACGGCGAGCGGCGTTATGGTGTAGATCATGCTGGGTGTGAGATTCGCGAGGTAGGCGGCGACGGTGATGAAGGACGTTCGATTGCGGATGATGTCGCCGAGCAGCTCGAAGCAGGTGAAGATGAGCATCAGCATGACAAAGCTGACGAGCACCATCGCGAATGTGCCGAGAAATTGCGAGAGAACGTACTCGTCGAGGATGAGCGGGAAACGTCCGCGGGTGTGGCGGGGTTTGGCGGAGCGGTAGACGCTCTGAGCTTCGGGCGTTTCGTCGGTGTCGGATTTTGTTGCGGCTTTGAACCAGCCGCCTATGGATGCGATCGCGGCGAGGGCTGCGCCGCCGGTGGACATCTGACGCAGGAGAAATACGCCGCAGGCGGCGAAGAGCACATTTGCCAGCCAGATACCGACAGCCACGGGAAGCTTGTGCTGTCGGGCGAGAGCCGTTCCGGTCGAAGACAGGAAGTAGTAGACGAAGACCAGGGCGATGGTGAGGACGAATCCTGCGCCCTTGCCGCCGCGCCTGGAGGAGAGTCCGAGGGGAACGCCGACGAGCATGAGGACGAGACAGGCGGCGGGATAGGCGAAGCGCTTATGTAGCTCGATGAGATACCAGCGGCCGCCCTTGCCGTGGGATCGCTCGATAAGCTCGCGGTTGGACATGGCCAGGATGGGGGAATCGCTGCGCGTGGGGCGTGTGTCCTCCGGCGCGGTCAGCGAAAGGGGCAGGTCGGTCTGCGCGAAGGTGGAGACGTTGTACTGGTCGGGCTGATTGGCGACGGTTTCGTGCTCGGTTCCGTCGCGCAGGCGCATGATGGCGTTCTGATCGCGGCCATTGACGACGGTGGCGGACTCTCCGGTAGTGATCTTGGGTGCAGTCGGATCAGAGAGATCCGCGAGGAAGATCTGCCGCCAGTTCGCAGCCCCCGAAGCGGCGCGGACATCCTGAACGTAGAGGACGTAATTCTTGAAGTCTTCGTAGAAGACGCGCGGCTGGACCTCGAAGGAAGCCTGCGCGTTGAGCAGCTCGGATTCGAGGCGGAGAGTGGTCTCGGTAGCCTTGGGCGCGAGGTACAGGGTGTTGGCGAGGCCAACTAGCCATCCGCTGACTGAGACGACTCCGACGACGGCGACGAAGCTCCAGACACCGATGCCCGAGGCGCGCATGGCAGTGATTTCGCTGTCAGCGGCGAGGCGGCTTAGGCCGAGCAGAATGCCGACCAGCACAGCCATGGGGATGGTGACGGTGAACATGTTGGGCAGGGCGAGGAGAATGATCTCGACGACCGCCCCCAGAGATGCGCTGTTGCGGACTACCAGTTCGAGCAGGTGGGGCAGGTCGCGCATGAACAGGACGAAGGTGAAGAGCGCTCCGCCGATGAAGGCGTGCGAGAGCACTTCTTTCAGGATGTACCGCGTCAGGATGCGCACAGATTCGAGCCTGCCCTTAGTTTATCGCGCTGGTTTCCTTGGGTGTGAAGCGCTTCAGGCGCAGGCTGTTGGTGAGGACGCTGACGGAGCTGAGAGCCATGGCGGCAGCGGCCACAGCGGGGTTAAGCAGAAGTCCTGTGAACGGATAGAGCGCGCCGGCGGCGATAGGGATGCCGAGCAGGTTGTATCCGAGAGCCCAGCCCAGGTTCTGGCGCATGACCCGGAGGGTCTGGCGGGCGAGGCTTAGAGCGGCGACGATCTGCGCCGGGTCGCCGCGCAGCAGGATGGCGTCCCCGGCTTCGCGGGCAAGGTCGGTTCCAGTGCCGATGGCGAGACCGGCGTCAGCCCGCGCGAGGGCGGCGGCGTCGTTGATGCCGTCGCCGACCATCGCGACAGAGCGGCCTTCGGCCTGGAAGGCTCGGATCTGCGACAGCTTGTCCTGGGGGAGCAGGCCAGCGTGGACTTCCTCGATTCCGGCGGCGCGGGCGATGTGGTCGGCGGCGGCGTGGGTGTCTCCGGTGAGCATGGCCAGGCGGAGGCCGAGGCTGTGGAGAGCACTCATCGCTCCGGCGGCGGAGGGGCGGAGTGTGTCTTCTGCAGCGAGCCACCCGGCGTATTTGCCGTCCACTGCGACGTGAAGCAGGGTGGCGGCGGGTGAGCCTTGGCTGGAAGCTGGGATGCCGAGTTCGTCGAGAAGGGGGCGGTTTCCGGCGGATACGGTGTGGCTATTGACGGTTCCGGTGATGCCCTTGCCGGGGATGGCCTGGATGTTGGTCGCGGGCGACGTTGCGATGCCGCGATCGGCGGCGTATTCGATAACGGCGCGGGCGAGCGGGTGCTCGGAACGCTGCTCGATGGAGGCGGCGAGGGCGATGAGTTCGGGTTCGGAGATGCCGGTGGCGTGGACCGCGGTGATGCGCGGTCTGCCTTCGGTGAGGGTTCCGGTCTTGTCGAGGAGGATGGTGTCGACGCGAGCGAGGCGCTCGACGCTTTCTCCGCCCTTGAAGAGAATGCCAAGCTGGGCCGCGCGGCCGATGGAGACAGTCAGCGCAGCAGGGACGGCGAGTCCCATGGCGCAGGGGCAGGCGATGACCAGGACGGCAACGGCGACCGCAAACCCGCGGCTGATTCCCAAAGGGTCGGCGAAGGCCCAGATGACAAAGGTGAGAGCCGCGATGCCAAGGACGACGGGCACGAAGATAGCGCTGACGCGGTCGGCGAGCTGCTGCATGGGGGCTTTCGATGATTGCGCCTCCTGCATGAGGCGGAGCATCTGGCCGAGGACGCTGTCGGCGCCGATGGACGTGGCACGGTATTCGAGGACGCCTTCGTAGTTGAGGGAGCCGCCGATGATGCGGTCTCCGGCGGTGCGCGGCACGGGGACAGACTCACCCGTGATGAGGGACTCGTCGACGCTGCTGCTGCCGGCGGAGATGACTCCATCGACCGGGATGCGCTCGCCGGGGCGAACGACGACGGTTTCGCCGGGGACGAGGGATGCGATGGGAGCTTCGATCTCGACGCCGTTGCGGATGACATGCGCGGATTGCGGCTGCAGAGCGGCGAAGGCGCGGAGAGCGTCGAGGGTGCGGCGTGTGGCGCGCGCCTGGAGCCAATCGCCGAGCAACAGGAAGCCAAGGATAAGCAGCACGGAGTCGTAGTAGACGTCTGGGCGCAAGCCGTGCTGGGTGAAGAAGCTGGGAAAGAAAGTCGCAGCTACGGAATAGAGGAAGGCCGCGCCGGTGCCGAGGGCAACCAACGTATTCATGGTCGTGGAGCGGTGTACCGCAGCCTGCAGAGCCCGCTTGTAGATGACTCCGCCTGCCCAGGTCATGCCGATGAGGGTGATGCCGAGCATGATGTATTCGAGCACTGGAGCGGGAATGCGATAGAGCGGCGGGAACGCCCTCATGAGCAGGCGATCGAGCATGCCGGCGCCGTGCATGAGCGGCATCGACAGCAGCATGGTCAACGCGCCACCGGAGATGGCGGCGATAGCTTTGATCCGAATCAGACGCTCCTGCCCGGGATCGCTCTCATGCATGTGGTCGTGCTCGTGAAGATGTTCGTCCTCGGATGAACGGCCTCGCGGCAGCGAAGCGTCGTATCCGGCTTCGCGGACCGCCTCGACCAGAGAGTCGATCCTGGTGACGTCGGGCTGATAAACAATGCGGGCCGTCCGCGTCATCAGGTTGACGCTGGCGTCGGAGACGCCTTCGGTATCGCGAAGGGCCTTTTCAATGTGGGACTGGCAGGCGGCGCAGCTCATGCCCTCGACGTCGAGGGTGACAGTCTTCGGGGTATCGTGCTTCGTTTCGGTGCTCACTGTTGTTCAGCGACTCGTGCGGGGTGAGCGGTGTATCCGGCTTTACGGACAGCCTCCAGCAAAGGTGCGATTTCCTCGAATTGCACCACGGCTGTCCCGATGCGAACGTCTTCGACTACGGCGCCAAGGACGCCCTGCAGGGCCCGCCCTACGCGGCGGACACAGGCGTCGCAATGCATGCCTTCGATGATGAGGGTGATCTGGCTCACGTTTGTATCCATATTTTATCGATGCGGCGGGAAAGGAATCGATGCAAGGGCAGGGAACAGGGCACAGGCTCAGTCTCCTGAGGCGAGGAAGCGGTAACCGACGCCGCGGACGGTTTTGAGATACCGGGGCTCCGATGGCTCGTCTTCGATGTAGCGGCGGAGGCGGACGATGAAGTTGTCGATGGCGCGGGTGTCGGTGTCCTCGTGGACGCGCCAGACGCGCTCCAGGATCTCTTTGCGGGAGATGATGCGGCCCTGGTTGCGGACGAGGTAGCGGAGCAGGTCGGCTTCCATCAGGGTAAGACGGACGGTGCGGCCGAGGGCAGTAAGCTCCAGGCTTTCGAAGTCGATGCGGCGGCCGGCGAACTCAAAGCTGGAGAGATCTTCCGAAGGTGCAGCAGGACTTTCGTCAACCGGCTGGTGCCACTTGAGGCGGCGCAGTAGGCCGTTAAGCCGTGCGAGCAGGATGGAGAGATCGAAGGGTTTGGGGAGATAGTCGTCGGCTCCGGCGGCGAAGCCGCTGAGCACATCTTCCGACCGGCCGCGAGCGGTGAGCATCAGGACCGGAAGATAGTTCTGGCGCGCGCGCAGCTCGGCCACTACGTCGAATCCGCTTTTGCCCGGCAACATGACGTCGAGAAGCATGGCGTCGAAGTTCTCGGCCTCGACGCGAGCGAGGGCGGACTCGCCGTCACCTTCGATGGCCGCCTCGTAACCCTCGGCCTGGAGGTTATAGAGGAGTCCCTGGGCGAGGTGGGTCTCGTCTTCAACGATGAGGATGCGAGCGTGGGTGCTCATTGCGCGCTCAGCTCGCGTTCCTGGATGGTATGGCGAAGGAGGCGCGGCAGTTGGACACTGACTGTCGTTCCGCTGCCCTCGCCGGCGCTCTCGGCGAAGACATCGCCGCCGTGCTGTCGCGCGATGGTGCGAACGATGAAGAGTCCGAGGCCGGTGCCCTTGGTGCGGAGTACGGAGCGTGCGGGTACGCGATAGAAGCGTTTGAAGATACGTTTGAGTTGCGCGGCAGGAATGCCGATGCCGCGATCGGCGACGCTGACGACGATCCACGCGTCGTTCCGGACTGAGAGGCGCACTTTTACCTCGACCGTCTTTGGCGAATACTTTACGGCGTTGTCGAGGAGGTTCATCACGACGCTTTGTAACTCTTCGCGGTTGCCCCGGACAATCATCGGAGTGGGCTCCTCGGTGTCTTCGAACGCAATCGCATTTTCTTCGAGGTGATGCCGTGCGCGCGTACGCTCGATGCATTCCAATACGAGCACGCGCATGTCCACTGGGAGCCGCACCTGAGTCTGCGTACGCTGGCCGAGTTCGCCGGCCTTGAGGACCTGCTCTACGGTGGCGAGCAGCCAGTCGCTGTCTTCCAGCATGATTCCATAGAATTCGTGCCGCTTTTCCTCCGGCAGGTCGCGGCGTTGCAGGGTTTCGAGATAGAGGCGGATCGATGCGATGGGGGTTTTCAGCTCATGGGTGACTGCGTTGAGGAAGGCGTCGTGGCGCTCGTTGCGGCGGACTTCGCGGACCAGAAAGATGGTGTTGAGGACGACGCCGGCGATGAGCAGGGCGAAGAATGGGATGCCGATGAGCATCGGCACGAAGCGGCGCCAGTTGAGGATGATCCAGCCGACGTTCAGGGTAATGGCTGCCCCCAGCATGAATGCTCCCAGGAGGATGAAGAGCACCATGTTCCGTTTTCGTCCGCTGATTCGCATGGGTTCGCCTGGGAAAAGTGTAACGGGGAGAAGAAGGGATTAGCGATTAGCTTTTCAGGATCTGCCGAGATGCTTTTTGCCTCATCACCGCATAGAAAGACTCTTGACAGATAGTTTCCATGGAAATAATAATAGTTTCTATGGAAACAAATAGGCGGATCAGAGCGCCTTTGCCGGGACTTGAGAGTCATCTGGGCTACTGGCTGCGGCGTGTCTCCAACAGTGTTTCGGGCGCCTTTGCGCGGTCGTTGCAGGCACGGCAGACGTCGGTTGCCGAATGGGTGCTGCTGCGGCAGTTGTACGAGCGCGGGGAGTCGACTCCGGGAGAGCTTGCTGAGGCCGTGACGATGACGCGCGGAGCTGTTTCGAAGATCGTCGACAAACTTGAGGCTAAGGGCTGGATCGCGAGCAGAGTGAAGCCGGACGACAATCGCGTGCGACTGCTTACCCTGACGCGGCGCGGGCACAACGTACTTCCCGAACTGGGGGAGATTGCCGACCGGAATGACGAAGCGTTCTTCGGGTGTCTCGATGCGAGCGAGAGGGCCACGCTGAGGCGGCTGCTGGGAAAGCTGGCCGACTGTCATGGGATTCGCGAAGTGCCGGTCGAATGACGCGGCTACGAAGTAACACCGACCACATTGCAAGGAGAAGACGATGAGCAGAGCGATTGAGAATCTGGAAGAGGCGATGAAGCGGGCTGCAGACATCCGGCCGAAAGTGGGAGGATTTCCCGTTCTGGCGGAGACGCTGCGGCGGGCTGGCGTAACGCGGAATGTCTGGAATCTTCCGTCCTGCCAGAGCATGTTTCTGACGGACTATGGACCGGTGGTGATGCAGGGAGCTCCGCTGCAGTCCGGTGCAATGGACGTGCCCGCGTTTGATCGCGAGGCGCTGATCAGGGCGTTGCGAATCGATCAGACCGGTGAGAGCACCTTCCCAGAGTTTCTGGCAGCATCGTGGCGCGCTGGCGTCGTGCGTTACGACGTAGATTTCGCTGCCCGGACGGTTGGGTACTACGGATGCAACGGAGAGGAGTACGTCGAGGCGTATCCTGCTGTCGAGATCGAGTGAGGCGAGTCGCGGATACCCGGGCCAGGTCCGCTCAGGGAGCGGATCCCACGTCCGAAAATACAGACGTGGGGCACCCAGGGAGTTTGAGGGAACGGAATTCTAAGCGACGCCGGCAGGCTTGGGGTTCTTCGGGTCGTACTGGGCGAGCTTGATGTCCCAGGCGAGGCCGAGCTTTTTGAGGAGCAGGATGCCGAGGTAATTCTGGTCGAATTCGTACCAGGCGAGGCCGTGGCGTGCGGAGACGGGATGCGCGTGGTGGTTGTTGTGCCATCCTTCACCGCCGCTGAGCAGCGCTACCCACCAGCTGTTGCGGGAGTGGTCGCGGGTCTCAAAGCGGCGCGAGCCCCACATGTGGGTTGCAGAGTTGACGAGCCAGGTGCAGTGCAAGCCGAGCGTGACGCGCAGGAAGATTCCCCACATGACGCAGGACCATCCGCCGATGGCAAGCAGGATCAGGCCGACGACGACCATCGGAACCCAGTGGTATTTGCTGATCCAGACATGGAACTTGTCGCGGGCGAGATCGGGAGCGTAGCGGGAAAGCATGGCGGTCTCGTCATGCAGGGAGACGCCGCACATGATCCAGCCGATGTGTGCCCACCAGCCGCCTTCGGTTGGGGTGTGGGGGTCGCCTTCGTGATCGGAGAGCTGGTGATGCACGCGATGCGTTGCCACCCAGAAGATGGGTCCACCTTCAAGCGACAGGGTCGCGCCGATGGTCATGAAGTACTCGACCCATTTCGGTGTCTTGTATCCGCGGTGGGTAAGCAGGCGGTGATAGCACATGCCGATGCCGAGGTTCGACGCCCAGACCCAGAGGATGGCGGTGCAGATGAGGGCTTTCCAGGAGAACATGAAGAGCGCGGCGATGGCTCCGATGTGGAAGAGAATCATAAAGACGATGGTGATGGTGCTCAGGGTGCCACCCTGCGCGGCGCGGCCGAGGCGCGGTCCGTTATCGTCCTTGGGCAGAGTTGCCGCGGGCCTGGGGCGATTTGCTGTGGCTATCGTGGATTGGTCAAGCAGCTCAACTGGCATCGAGTCTTATGTCTCCGTGGGATTGTCCTATCTTGACCGTATCAGCACGGGACTGGGCCGCTGTGTAAGACTTTTGTAATGGTCATGAGATCGAGGATTCGCTGGATGAACTGAACAGACCGGGAGGGGCGCGGGGCGGGAAGGCTTCATCGTTTGTTAATCTCAACGACAGACGATCAAACCATATGCTCTCTTGCGCTAAGTGGTTCGTGATTCCGGGTGTTCTTGCTGCGCAGTTCGTTGCCGCTCAATCGATCAATCTTTCTACAAGCAAACAGATTCAGGAGCCGGTCCCGGGTTCGCCGGTAATGCTGAACAGCCTGCCGATCGGACTGGCGTGGTCGCCGGATCATCGCTACCTGGCGCTGGTCAACTCGGGCTTCGGCACGGCGGAGTCAGACTATTCACAGTCGATTGCAATTGTCGACACGGCGAAGGCAGGGACAGGCGACAAAAACGCTGTTGCGGCGAAGGTCAGCGACTTTCCCGACCAGCGAACGTTTGTGGGTTCCGCGCAGACGATGTATTCAGGAATCGCCTTTTCGCTGGATGGGGCGCATTTGTATGTCAGCCTGGATTCGCTGACCGCTCCCGAGGGCGGGGATGCCAGGCACACCGGCAATGCGATTGCGGTTTACAGTTTCGCGAATGGCGAGCTTAAGCCCGACCGGCTGATTCCTATTCCCCTGCAGCGCCTAGCCGCGGGGCGCGCGCAGAACCAGATCGGCAAGCCGCTGCCGGACGGGATGGCGACTCCGGCGCCGACAGGCCTGGCGGTCGTGAAGGGCGCGGACGGGAAAGAGCAGATCGTTGTCGCCGATGAGTTTTCGGACGATGTGCTGTTGGTGGATGCGGCGTCGGGGAAGGTAGAGACGCGGTTCGACCTGGCGGATCATCCCGTTGTGCCGTCGGCATATCCGATCGCGGTGGTGGCGACGAAGGATGGGAGCCGGGCTTACGTGGCGCTGTGGAATGACTCGTCGGTGGCAGAGCTGGATCTTCGCGCTGGAAGGATCGCGGGGAAAGTGGCACTGTTTCCACCGTCGGTCGCGATCCGCCCCAGTTCGCACCCGATATCGCTGGTTCTGAGCCCGGACGAGAAAATGCTCTATGTGGCGCTGGCAAATCGCGACCTGGTGGCGGGTGTAAAGGTCGGGGCGAAAGGGATGCAGTTGGTGCGGCTTTATGACACGCATCTGCCGGGGCAGACATACTTCGGGGCGATGCCCGACTCGGTCGCCCTATCTGACGATGGCGCGATGATGTACGTGGCAAACTCTGGCACGGATTCGGTCGCGGTGTTCCATACGAAGCCGGCCAGCCTGGTGGGTGCGCCGGAGGTGCCGATTGGTTTTATTCCGACCGAGTGGTACCCGACGGCCGTGACGGTGAAGGAGAACGAGCTTTACATCGCCACCGGCAAGGGACGCGGCACGGGACCGAATGGTGCTCCGCAGATACAGCCGCAGGTGGCGCCGCCCGACCTGGCCCAGCGGATGAAGCGGCTTCACACCTACATTGCGACGCTGCTGCATGGATCGCTGGCCACGGTCGATCGCAGTGAGGCGGAGAAGAATCTGCGCGAGCTGACCAGGCAGGTGGTCGCCAGCAACATGATGCAGGCAGCTGAGAATCACGTCGACTTCACGACGGGCTCGAATCCCATTCATCACGTAATCTACATCATCCGGGAGAACCGGACATACGACCAGATACTGGGTGATCTGGGAGTGGGAGACGGCGATTCGTCGCTGACGATGTATGGGAAAGAGATCACGCCCAACATCCACAAGCTGGCGCTGCAGTTTGGTGTACTGGACAACTTTTACGACTCGGGCGAAGTGTCGGGCGACGGGCATGTGTGGTCGACGGCGGGGATCACCAGTGATTACAACGAGCGCACCTGGCAGGTGGCGTATCGCGGCGGTGAGCGCACGTATGACTTTGAGGGCGTGGTGGCGAACGGATATCCGCTGGACGAGAAGATTTCGGATATCAACGAGCCCGACAGCGGGTATCTGTGGACCGACCTGAAGCGGCAGGGGAAGTCGCTTTATCACTTCGGCGAGTATGTATCGACGAAGTTCTGCGACGACTCGGGCGAGGCTCCGAAGCAGAAGTCGCCGACTGAGGGCCCGCCGGAGCCGACGCAGTTGTGCTCGCACGGATACATCGGGCACGGAGAGGAGATTCCGGCGAATTATGGCGGCGGACAGAGCCAGTATCCCTGGAAGATTCCGCTGATCTACCGGAACGAGGCGACGAAGCCGGAGCTGGAAGGGAACTTCGATGCGGCGTATCCGGATTTCAACCTGAGATTTCCGGACCAGCTGCGGGTGAACGAATTCTTGACCCACTTCAACGTGTGGGTGAAGGACCGGGTCGAAGGGCGGGATACCATGCCGGCCTTCGTGATGCTTCGCCTGCCGAATGACCATACGGCGGGCACGCGTCCCGGCTGGCCGACTCCAAAGGCCTCGGTAGCAGACAACGACCTGGCGGTGGGACGGGCGGTCGAGGCGGTGTCGAGCAGTCCGTACTGGGACGACACGGTGTTCTTCATCCTCGAGGACGATGCGCAGGACGGGGCGGATCACGTGGATGCGCACCGGTCGCTGGCGCTGGTGATCAGCAAGTATTCTCCGCGGCAGGCGAAGCCGGTGGTGGACCACAACTTCTACACGACGGTGAGTGTGCTGCATACGATGGAAGACCTGTTGGGCATTCCTCCGATGAATAACAACGATGCGTTTGCGCCATTGATTGCGCCGCTGTTCAAGGGGGCGGGGGATCAGCCGGCGTTTACAGCCGACTATTCGAATCAGGCGAACGGGCTGATCTACACCGCGAATACGCCGAAGACTCCGGGAGCGAAGGAGTCGAGCCGGATGGACTTCACTCACGAGGACCGCGCGGATGCACGCAAGCTCAATGTGATTCTGTGGAAGGATGCGATGGGGAACAAGCCGGTTCCGTGGATGGTGCTGCATCCCCACGCCGTTCGCAAAGAGGATGACGACGATTAGGGAGGGGTAGCGACCCTGTTACGGAACTCAACATCTCGAGACGTCGCTTCAGCGAGATCGCGCCTGTTTCGCGAAAAGACGAGAGCGCGCCTATTACAGTCATCGCGCTTTCACCACATGTGCGTTTCATCGTGGGAAAGTGAAGAGCTCGACGAGCTTCCTCACGCGCTCTTTCTGACGGATGCGCGGAAATCGCTTGGTTCTTGTCAGCTCGGCGATACCATGGAGGCTCGCCCAAAACAGTTCCGTTATAACCTCTGGCTTTGGGCTCTGCCCCTGAAACAACTCCAGGAGTTGGGAAAACGCGAAACGCAGCTCCGGAGGAGTAGCCGGGTCATCGAATGGCACACTTAGGTTGAGGGAAAACATCACCTCATAGAGTGCAGGCGAGGACGCGGCGAACTCCAGATATGCGGCTGCGACCGATTCGACCGTACCTCCACGCTTAACCCGTTTCCGTGCCTTCTCCATAGCCAGGCCCAATTCCTGGAAACCCTCGATAGCGACCGCGGCGAGAATCCCTTCGCGGCTGCCAAAGTGAGCGTACAAAACGGGTTGGCTGTATGAGATCTCGTCGGAAAGCCGCCGAACGGTTACGTTGGACCACCCTTCAAGCTCCGCGATTCGCCGGGCGGCACTGATAATCTGTGCCCGGCGGGCCTGCCTGTCACGCAGTTTTCGTTCCGCAATTCGGTTAGTTGCCAGCTTTGTCTCCATCGATAGAAAGTATAGCGCTGCTAGATTTCTTGTGTCAGAGGTGAATCTTCCCTCAATCGCCTCACATCGTATATAGCGTTGCTAGATTATATAACGGAGAAAAAAAGTTATGCATAACGCTATTCCGCTCATCCTGGCGGCCGTCATAGCTGTGGGGATCATCGTTATCGGTTGTTTTTACCTTGCATCTCCTGAACGAATCTCAGGATCCTTCGGTCTCAAGCCGCCTGCACCCGACGCTGATACTCGTGCGTGGCTACGTCTGAAAGGCATTCGGGACGTCGCTTCTGGATTGGTCGTGCTGGCCACGATGCTGACCACGGATAGCCGAACGGTGGGCATAGTTCTCCTTGTTCTCGCCATCATCCCTTTTGGCGACATGTCGAATATTTTGGTGTCGGGCGGGCGGAAGGCTACAGCGTTCTCCGTTCATGGCGTAACCTGCGCGGTGATGCTTGTCATCGGCCTCTTGTTGATCCATGTCATTTGAGCGGCAACGGTTAGAAAAGGAGGAAGGACAATGCATTGGATGTGGCTGGTATCTCTAATTGGCATTCAAAGGACAGCGGTGGTGTGTGGCACGGACATGTTCTTTTTGACTTGCGGCCGTCCCGCCCTCAGATTAGCGTCATCATCTGCCGGCACCGAAGGTTATGGGTTTTTTCCACATGTTCGGCGACGCGCGGATGCCGATCTGGGGTGTCTGGCGATCTTTTCCAACTTGTTGCTGGCCGTATTAAGCAGGAGTGAACAGAGCTGGTTCTATCTCACATCGCTCTTCATGCTGATTCTGTTCGTCATCGGCTATGCTCGCTTGTCAAAACCGATCAATCAGATTCAAACCAGAGCCGCAAAAAACGGAGAACGCCTCGACAATGGTCGAGAGCTGCAGGTCTCGTGGGATAGATCGTTAATCATCCGTGTTCCGCTGCTCGTTGTGTCCCTGCTTGCCCAGTGCCTCGCGTTGCTAGTCGCCTAGGCGTGAATGTGGCTGGTGCGCCACCCTCCCGTCGCTTCGCGCTTGTCCGAGCCGATCACCGGTTGCATCGCGCAGCCACATTGCAATCCGGAGTCAATCCAGCGCCAGCCCGTGGCCATGCCCTCCGATCGTCAATTTACCTGCCACTCAGAGGCCGTTGGCACAATCAGATGCGGGAGGAGATATTCCATGAGCAAAGAGGTCAATTCCAATGCGCTCGGCAAGTTCGCCGAGGCCGTCAACACTGGAAATTTCGCGGCGTTCGACGAAGTGGTGGCGTCCGACTGCGTCGATCACGATCCCGCACCCGGCCAGGTGCCCGGACCCGAAGGCTATCGCATGTTCTTTACCCACATGAGAACCGCTTTCCCTGATCTTAGCGTCTCGCCTGATACCGTGGTTGCCGACGACGAATCGATCGCTTTCGCCTATACCCTCACCGGGACCCACAATGGGCCGTTGATGGGCATTCCGCCGACCAGGAAGAAGGTGAAGATACGCGGTCTGCAGATTTCCAAATTCAAAGACGGCAAAATGGTGGAGCGCTGGGGCAGCTCCGACGAGTTGGGCCTTCTCACTCAATTGGGAGTTGGACCGCTGGCCACAGCCTGAACCGGATCGCGCCTGAAGTTTGGACCGAACCGCCGCCGCTATCTCGCTCCGCAAAAGGTCATGCGCGAGCGGTCATGGACGAGAGGTGTCTTTGAGAATCGCGGCGGTGGCGTCTTCCGAGGCGGGGCGAACGGCCGAGCCGGTAGCAGCGGAAAAGCCGGCCGACTTTGCATGTTCCGGGCGCAGGACTGCTTTTAATGCTGCGACACCGCCGCTTTCTTCCAGGGACCTCGTGAGGATGAGGAATTTGCGGAGTTGTGCTGTATTGAGTGATCCGGCCAGGAGGAGCTCAAGTTTGAGAAACTCTCGAGATAATGCGAGCAGGTCGGATTTCGGAACGTGCTTCATGACTCAGTCCTGTGGGGCCCGGGACCGATGGAATAATAGTGGCTCAGCATAAGCCGGATTCAGCGAAAAACGCAAGAACAATCCGGCAGGTTAATGCTTCCCGATTCGTTCCGGCACTTTCCTGAACACGCGGCAGAATATCTCGTGCGCCAGTTCCACGCTTTCGTCGATCGCATGGCTGGTGGGGATCACGCGCACGCTTACCTGTTTTTCGCGAGCCAGGCGGATTCCGGCGATGAGACAGGCGCCAAGGTAGACCATTCCGCGGTTGATCCGCGGCATGTTCGCGTTCGGATCGAACATTGCTATCTCGCTCCGCCCTGTGCCGACCGCACCGGTCTTCGCAGCAACGCGTAGGAAAGTCGTCCGCGAAAGATCTCTGTGGGCAGGTAGCGGCGGTGCTCTCCGCACAGGGAACACTTCGCCGCAATCCACGACGCCGGCAGCGTCTCAACGGGCGCGGGAACATTCTCTCCGCACCCTTTGCAGCGAATCACGAAAGCAGCCTGGTTCGGCGGTCCCTGAAACATGAAACCATTATAGGCGAATATAAGGCGAAAATAATCCACAGATCACTCTCTGCGTTATGCAGTAACCTGATCGGTTTTGAGCCTTGGGGTTTGGCTTCTGTCGAGAGTCTCGGGGAAGAAGGCCAGCAGCACGATGAATGCAACCAGCCCGATCCCGGCAAGCCCAAGAAAAGATGCGTTGTAGCCGAAGCGCTTCACGAGTAATCCGCCGTACGTTGTGCTGAGCGCCGCGCCGATTCCGACGAAGCTGCCCAGTGCCCCCTGCGCGAGGTTGAACCGGCCCGTTCCGCGTGTACGGTCAGCCACGACGAGAGCGGAGACCACGCCAAAGATCACATTCGCAATGCCATCGAGAATCTGCACTGCGATCAACGCAACATTGCCGTGAACAAATGTGTAGAGGCAGCCGCGAATTACCAGCGCTCCGAAGCCGATCAACAGCAGCGGGCGACGCCCAATCCCTGCGGCCAGCCTGCCCGTAGAAGCCGCGGCGAACGTAATCACCAGTTGCGTCACCAATACGCAGGCCGACATGAGCGGAGCCGCTAGCCTTGGCCTGCCATGAGCCAGCATCTCGCCCAGTTGGGGAAGCATGGCGGCGTTCGCAAGATGAAACAATGCGGCGCAGACAAAGAAGGTGAGCAGTACCCGATCTTCGAAGAGCACTCGAAGGATTCCTGAACTCTTTTGTGCGGCGTCCGGCGCAGCACCACGAGCCTGACTGAGATCGATGTCCGCTGCACGAATGCGCGACAGACATGCCAGCGTCGGAGCCGCCATCACGGCCGAAAAGAGAAACACCGAGCGCATCCCCAGCCAGTAACCGATCCCGGCCGCCATCATTGCGGAGACAACGTTGCCCGCGGCGGCAAAAGACTGGTTCCGTCCAATCTGGCGATCAAAGCCAGAAGCCCCGGTAATTCCGAGTGTGATGGAGTTCAGGATGGGTCCGAGGAAAAGTCCAGCCACCCCGAGGCAGGCCTGAGCAGATGCCACAACCGAAAGCGCGGGCCGCCAGCTTAGCAGGAGCGCTCCCGTCGCGATCAACGTGATCGAGACAGCGGCAAAAGCGCGCTTGCTACGCATCTCGTCGACCATTCCTCCGGCCGGAATTTGCAGCGCAATCGGGAGCAGCCCTCCCAGGGTCAGGAACACACCCAGTCGTGCAGGACTCCATCCATTTGCGGCGAGATACGCGGCGATCAGGGGACCAAGGCCGGTCTGCACGTCGGCGACGAAAAAATTGAGCCATGTGAGCGCGCGCAGGCTCTGGCCTTTTGCCTCCGTCGAGGAACTCACTCCCGCTCTCCGCGTGCACATGGTTCGCGCGGCAGATCGCGCGCCTCATGATTCGCATGCGGTTCGAGAAGGTCCGAACCCAACGACACAAAGCACAACAGCAGAAGGTGCGTTTCAGATTGCGAGCGCATCGGAGATTGGCAACGGTCGTGGGGCCCTTAATCTCAGATGCAGCCTGCGGCTGCGGGGAAGAACGCGTGGCCGCTGCACTCGCCTGCGCATGCCGCAAACAAAAAGGGCAATGCGCGTCAACGCATTGCCCCTGTTAGCTGTCAGTTTGTCGGAGGTTACTTGAGGCTATTTACGGCCAGTGTCGCCCTGCTTCGGGGTGGCGACTCCGCCGCCGTGCTGTCCCCCTTGTCCGGGATTGCCCTGCTGCCCGGACTTCTGTGGATCCTGCTGCTGTTGATGCTGCGGGTTCTGCCCACTGTGCTGACCGCCCTGCTGACCACTGCCTGGATTGTCTTTATGGGAACCCTGTCCGAACTGAGAGCCCTGCTGCTGATTGGACATTTAAAACCTCCTGGGATTTTCATCCCGTCTTCTAAGTTAGGTTCGTCCTTCCGGAGTAAGGTTGCCCTGTCGTCCCATCCCTCGTCGGCCGCAGAAATCTGGCCGATCATTCTGCCACCCGCAGCTATAATGGAAGTTATAGAGAAGAAAGGCCCGACGCATCGTCGTCGGGCCTTTTCAGTGGCGTCTAAACCGGCCGAAATCAATGACGCGATTGCAACCCCTCGTATTTTCAAGGAGCGGCGGCTAAGTCGCTTCTTTTCTATGAAGTACATGTAACAGCAATCGTATCTATGAGTTACCAGTCGGTTCGCAGTTAGGCAGTTTAGAATCTATGAGTTACAGAGAACAGGGGGAGGGGGGCCTGTCAGAAATGGCTCACCGGACGCTTCGCCGTTTCCTCTGCTGTATGCCGGCTGCTATCAGACTCCAGCGATCGGCTGACGATCTCCTTCGATCCCAGCCCGATAGCCAGTGACAGCGCCAGCACGATGCCGCCAAAGAGAATGCCGAAGGCCAGCTCCACGATCGCGCCGGCGATCCCGACATGATCGAGGGCCATCGCTACCGTCAACACGATCACCAGCCACTTTATCCCCTGGCTGAGCAGCCGGGCGTACTGCAGGTTCATGTTCACCGCGCCGATCAGCACGCTGCGCGCCAGAAAACGGGCGATCACCGTCCCGACGAGCAGCAGCAGGATGGCGGTAACGATGCGGGTCAGGTAGGGGTAGACCTCGGTTGCTGTCTGCTCCGAAGGACTGTAAGCCGCTCCGAAGGCGGCGATCCCCAGTACCAGCCCGAGGAAGATGCCGCACCAGAAGACAATGCGCGACAGCATCAGGGAAGGGACCTGCATCGGCGACCAGTGCAGTAATCCTGCTGGAGAATTCGCCTTGACGCGATTGTCAAAATCGACCGCGACCAGGATGCGGCGCAGCAGAAAGCCGAGAAACAGCCCCAGCAGACCGCAGACCAGTACGGCGAGTACGAGAGACAGCACGGCCGGCAGCAGGGTGGCCACCTTGGTGAGGACACGAGCCAGCGAGGCATGAAGCGCGAACTCGATTTGGTCCCACATGGTTTTCTCCTTCCATCGTGACGCGGTTGCTCATGGGTTGAAACGATCCGGCCAGCGCCACCGGGCCAGAAGATAAGGTTTGTCCGCCTCGAAGGCGCTGGCAAGCGCAGCCACCCGCTGCTCAGCGACCGCCTCTCCCTGGCTGTTGATGGCAAGCACGTGAGACGCCGCCCAGCCGAGATACAAGGGCATCAGTGCGCCGAGGAGGTGATTGCGATTGACGCTTCTGCCGCGATACGCGGCCAGGAAGTCATATACGATTCTGACCCAGAGAGCATCGGGCAGGAAGTGCTCCTTGTCTTTGGCCTGGGCGAGACGGTTCACGGAAAGCAGCGTCCGCGGCGTCATCACCTGGGTCCATACCTCCTGCAGATTACTCCCCGCCAGCCGGAAGGACTCGATCATCGGCCGCACATCCGCCGGCGGAGACGCATCCTGCGAAGCGGCATTCGGCATACCCCCGGCCCCGATCTCCCGCACACGCGTCACCGGCCGCGACAGCTGCCACACCGAGGCGCGCGCCTCGATGTCTGAAAAAAGTGCTCCGACCACACGGGTGAGCAGCGCCGTGACATCGAATCCTTCGCGCTGGGCGAAGTGCCTGGGACCTACATACACCTGCACTACCGCATTGCCATTGAGGAGAGCTTCCGTGGCTGGCCAGACAATAGTCTCTTCCGGGTCGGACGACCGATATACTCCTCCGTTCGCCAGAACCTGACAGAAGGCACTGGAGACGGCCAGGTCTCCAGTGAGCGGGTAACGAATGGTGCTGCCATACAAGGCGCGGGTAAGCGGATAGAGAATCGCGCTGTTCAGCAGCCCCTCGTACGGGCTCAGCGTGTAGAAGGGCATGGCAAGATCCACCGACTCGCCGAGCACAGCTCGCGAGAGCAGAGGCAAAGCACGCCGGTCCAGCGCGCCCACATCGTGCCGGAGGAGCATCGCGGCGCGCGCGTCGTGTTCCGATGCAAGGCGTGAAGCATCGATGAACGATTGTGTGGTGTGTGGCCATGGAGAAGGCTGCGGGCGTCCATTCGAAACGAACGGCAACAGGCTTAGCCAAGGGGTGCCACCGACCGGCTGAGGGCCATTCGGCCCCGTCGCCGTCTGCCCGCCGTCCGAGTCAAGGGCAGGAAATGCGAGTAAGGTGCGAATTGGGCGATCTGCATTCGCAAGTCGCCCTACGACCGCTGCGGTAGCTTTGTCCAGGTCTTCCCGGCTTCCTGGTTCCACGACAATGAGAAGATCTGTCCTGGTCTTGTGATCAGATTCACTGCTGCCGACCTCGACCGTTCCGATCTCTCCGACGGGCATTCCGTCCACAAACTCGGCGGGCGCTGATTGGGCCCGTTGGAGCAACACGGGGGGCGCGTCCCACGCATCCGCATCGATCGCCGCTTCCTCCGCGTGAACCTCTGGTGTGCCAGCAGGCAACTCCTGGCCATCGTGGCTGAGCTGTAGTTCAAACCAGAGAAACGCATAGGGTGAGAGAGACAGGACGTATGGCTGCTCGGTGATCTTCGGGAAGGGGACATAGCCGAGCATCTCCACCGGGGTGCGCCCCTCGTATTCATTCAGGTCGAGTAATACCGGTTGGGCCGACCTGGAAATGTTGGCGACGCAAAGCACGGTCTGGTCGCGATATTGGCGGAGATATGCGAGGACCTTGCGGTTGGTAGTGTTCAGAATGTGGAAGCTACCCCTCCCAAAAACCGGGAACAGCTTCCGCAAGCCAATCATGTTGCGGGTCCATTGCAATAGAGACGAGGGGTTCTCGAGTTGCTCCTGGACATTAACTGCCAGATAACCGAAAACAGGATCGGAAATTACCGGGCTGTATAGTCGCTCGGGATCGACGGTGGAAAATCCCCCGTTAAGCTCAGCGTTCCATTGCATCGGGGTGCGAACACCATTCCGATCGCCGAGCTCGATGTTGTCTCCCATGCCGATCTCATCGCCGTAATAGAGGATCGGCGTTCCTGGAAAGGAGAACAGAAGGCTGTTCAACAGTTCGATGCGGAGGCGATTGTTATCCAGAAGCGGCGCGAGGCGGCGCCTGATGCCGAGATTGATCCGCATTCGAGGGTTGGCGCTGTACGCCAAGTACATGTAGTCGCGCTCATCCTCGGTCACCATCTCCAGAGTCAGCTCATCGTGGTTGCGCAGGAAAAGGCCCCACTGGCAGTTGGAAGGGATGTCCGGGGTCTGCGCCATGATTTCTGTAATCGGAAGGCAGTCTTCCTGACGTATGGCGACGTAGATTCTTGGCATCAAAGGGAAGTGAAATGCCATCTGGCATTCATCGCCATCTCCGAAATAGGGACGCACGTCACTCGGCCACTGATTCGCTTCAGCAAGGACAAAGCGGTTGGCGTAATCAGCATCGATGGCAGCACGGAACGCCTTGATGATTGCGTGGGTTTCGGGCAGGTTCTCGCAGTTTGTGCCGTCACGTTCCACAAGATAAGGAATCGCGTCCATTCGCAGGCCGTCGACCCCGAGATCGAGCCAGAATTGCATGGCCGCCACGGTTTCAGCCAGCACCAATGGGTTGTCGAAGTTGAGGTCAGGCTGATGAGAGAAGAAACGATGCCAGTAGTAGGCTTTAGCGACCGGATCCCAAGTCCAGTTAGAAGTCTCCGTATCTGAGAAGATGATACGTACGCCCGAAAATTTCTGGTCGGTATCGCTCCACACGTAAAAGTCGCGTTCGGGCGAGCCTGGTGGAGCATGGCGCGCCCGCTGAAACCACTGGTGCTGATCCGAGGTGTGATTGACCACCAGTTCGATCAGAACCTGCATGCCGCGCTTGTGGGCGGCATCGAGGAACTGCTTGAAATCGTCAAGAGTACCGTAGCTGGGATGGACGTTCTTGTAGTCCGATATGTCGTAGCCGTCGTCGCGCAGCGGCGATGGGAAGAAGGGGAGCAGCCAGATGCAGGTGACACCGAGATCCTGCAGATAATCGAGCTTGCCCATGAGGCCTGGGAAGTCGCCGATGCCGTCTCCATTGCCATCGGCAAACGCCTTCACATGGAGCTCATAGATAACCGCATCCTTATACCAGAGCGGATCGGATGCGCTCCCTGCTTTCTTCAACGTCGAGCCTCGCTCTTCAGATTGTGCAAGTTGGATGCAGTGTACGCGAACACCGGTTGCGATGCGAGCGCAGACGGAGTTGAAAAAGAAACCGGCATTTTTGCTACGGCGCAGCCGCTGTGAAGATTTAAGATAGAGGGGCAGACCACTTCTCCGCTCTCGACGGCATCTAATGCTTTATCGCTTCGGCGCATCGTTATTCAAAGCAGGTAGTGGGGACCATGCGGATTCTAAGCTGGCGATTGATCGTGGCGTTGGTGGTCGGCGTCACACTTGTGTCTCTCGCCTCCTCCTGGTACGAGGTCAGAAGCCAGAAGGATGCCCTCCGTGCTGAGTTAGAGCGCCAGGCAGGGACGCTGGGGGATAATCTCGCCGGAAGAGCTGAGCTTTACCTGCAATTAGGTGATCGAGCCCGTCTGGAGCAGATGGTGCGGCAGTTCAGCGATCGCGAACACCTGCTCGGAATCGGCGTATATGAGCCCGATGGCACGCCGCTGGTTGTTACGACCGCTCTTAACGCGCTATTGCCGGGATCGCCCGGGCTGCTGACAGATGCCCTGAAAACGAATCGCGACGAAAGTAGATACATGCGCGTCCGCTTCAAGCGCATATATGTGGTGGCAATGCCGCTGCATGCCTCCGGCAACGATGTCCTCGGTGGCATCGTTATGGCCCACGACACCGGATACATTCGCGCGGAGATCTTTCGCGTCTGGAGCAGAGTCTTCGTTCGGATAGCGCTTCAGGTACTGGTGATTGTCGCTATCACCATCCTTATCGTGCGCTGGAGTCTCACCGGACCGATCGCGCGGGTCGCCGACTGGATGAAAGCCCTGCGAACCGGCCAGCATGCAGTTCCGCCGTCGGCTAAAGATGTTGATTTCCTGCTTCCTCTTACGCGGGAGGTTGCGCCGTTAGCGAAGAGCATCCAAAGTGCGCGTGGCGCTGCCGAGACAGAGGCCAGACTGCGCAATGCGAATGAGTCAGAATGGACGGCCCAGCGGCTGGCCGACCATGTTCGCAGCAGACTCAACGGAAGCAGTTTGTTCGTGGTTTCGAATCGCGAGCCCTACATACATTCATGGCGCGACGGAGAAGTCAGATTCTCGGTTCCAGCGAGCGGCCTTGTTGCGGCGCTCGAACCGATTCTTTGTGCCTGCAACGGAACCTGGGTGGCACACGGCAGCGGCGATGCCGATATGCAGACGGTGGACGATCATGACAGGCTGCAGGTTCCTCCCGACGAACCGCTCTACACACTGCGTCGAGTGTGGCTGAGCGCCGAGGAGGAAGAGGGCTACTACTACGGCTTCGCCAACGAGGGCCTTTGGCCTTTATGCCATAACGCCCACACTCGCCCGGTTTTTCGTGCGCGGGATTGGGAGCACTACTACAACGTTAACCAGAAATTCGCCGATGCCATCCTGGAGGAGATAGGAAGCGAGGAACACCCCGTTGTCTTGATCCAGGACTATCATTTTGCATTGTTGCCGCGCATGGTGAAGGATCGGCTGCCAAACGCAAGAATTGCAATTTTCTGGCACATTCCATGGCCGAATCCCGAATCGTTCGAGATCTGTCCGTGGCAGCGCGAGCTGCTGGATGGCTTGTTGGGTGCAGATCTGATCGGATTCCACGTCAGGGCGCATTGCAACAACTTTCTCAACACTGTCGATCATGTACTGGAGGCGCGCATCGACTGGGAGCACTTCTCGGTCAAACGCAATGATCATCAGTCGCTGGTCCTGCCTTTCCCTATCAGTGTGGAGTTTTCGGAGACCGACGCTCGTACGCAGCAGAGAGACGCGTCGGAGGAGCGGCGCGAATTACTCAAGGAACTTGGTTTTGAAGCGACATATTTAGGTGTCGGCGTCGACCGAGTGGATTACACCAAGGGAATCATCGAACGGTTCCAGGCAGTCGAGTCATTCCTTGAACGTTATCCGAGCTACCAAGGTAAATTCAGTTTCGTCCAGCTGGGAGCGCCTACGCGCACGCACATCAAGCGGTATGCGGACTTCCAGGCAGAAGTTGAAGCGGAAGCGGAGCGGATCAATGCCCGATTCAAGCGCGGCAGATGGTCTCCAATCATATTGCGGGTACGCCAGCACAGCCGGCAGGAGGTCCAGCGGTTCTATCGGGTAGCGCATATCTGCATGGTGACATCGCTGCATGACGGAATGAATCTCGTCGCGAAGGAGTATGTCGCGGCAAAGCAGGACGAGCGCGGGGTGCTCATCCTTAGCCGGTTTACCGGAGCTGCCCGGGAACTGCGCGACGCGATCATTGTGAACCCCTATGATATTGAGTCAACCGGCGAGGCTATCGCCCAGGCTCTTCGAATGGACGTAACCGAAATGATGGAGCGCATGCGGCGGATGCGTACTTCAGTTCGAGAGCACAACATCTACTGGTGGGCCAGCAGCCTTATCGGAACGCTCTGCGAGGTACGCCTGGATCAGACAGAGAGCCCGGTTGCTACCTTGCCGGAAAGGATTTCGGTGGGGACATAGACTTGTTACGCGTACATTCAGAAAAATCTCTTCCCGAATCGACCACGCTCTGGGACTTCTTCTATCGGCTGAAAAGAGCGCCGGCTTCGGCACTTCTGTTGGATTACGATGGCACGTTGGCACCCTTTCAGATCGAACGGACCCATGCCTATCCTTATCCCGAAGTTATGCCGCTTCTCGGGAAGATACTGAAGTGCGGCAGCTCGCGCATCGTGATCGTCACGGGACGGCCGGTTGCCGATCTGAAGCCTTTTCTTCAGCCTCTCGACAATCTCGAAATATGGGGCGCCCACGGCCTGGAACGCCTGCTGCCGGACGGTAATTACCAGCAGACCCAGACCGCCTCAGGCACACGGGAGCTGCTGTCACAGGCAGAGGCGTGGGTGGTCGAGTCGAATTTGGCTTCGTTGGCGGAATTTAAGCCGGGAGGCATCGCTATTCACTGGCGCGGGATGGCCGATCCAGAGGCAAAGGCAGTGGAGGCGCGGCTACGGGAAGGCTGGACTGGGCTCGCCAGCAGCGGCGATCTGAAGCTCTTAAGCTTCGAATCGGGAGTGGAGCTGCGAGTCGCCCGCCCAGACAAAGGCGATGCTGTTGCGTCGATAATCGGCGAGTCGTCGCCGCTGACGGAGATCGCCTATCTTGGCGACGATCTTACTGACGAGGACTCGTTTCGCGCCTTGAATGGTCGCGGGCTGACTGTACTCGTGCGTCCCGAGTATCGGCAGACAGCGGCGCAGGTATGGCTCAAACCGCCACACGAACTGGTCGGGTTCCTCGAGCAATGGCTGGACGGAATGCCCGAACCGGATCATTTGACCTCAAAATCGTAGGACCAAATTACAATCCAACACCTCGTCGCGGCGAGGCATCCATAAATGCAACACTGCGAGCATGTTGTTGGCGTTTTACCCTGGTTCGAATCTATGAACGAGTCTAAGAAACATTCGAATGCGGAGAGCCCATGGCTCGATCGGCTGCGCGCCCTTCGCAACATGCCTCACGTTCTTCGCATTCTTTGGGAGTCCGGGCCTGCGGTTGTCTCCTGGGGACTAGCGCTGCGGGTTATCGTTGCGACGCTGCCGTTTGGGATCGCGAAGGTAGCGCAGTACATTATCAACGACATTGCCCAGGTTTTGCGCGGCCAGCCTTTGCCGGCAAGGTTCTGGATACTTGTTGGCTCAGAAGTAGTTTTGAACGTGCTGGTAGGAGTGATCACTCGTGCGATCGACTACTCGGATTCGCTGCTCTCCAACCGGTATACCCAGCATGCCAGCGTTAAGGTGATGGAGCAGGCAGCCCGACTCGACCTGACGACATACGAAAATCCGCTCTTTTACGACCGCCTGGAACGTGCGCGCGTGCAGGCAACTGACCGCCTGGCGATGATCCAGCAGATGGGGCGGCTTGTGCAACAGGTGATCACCACGCTCACTTTTTCGGCTGCGCTGGCGTGGGAGTCGCCCTGGTTGGTTCTGCTGCTTATGGTGGGCGTGCTCCCGTCCTTCGTCGGAGAGACGCACTACGCGTTCCTGGGATACGCCAAGAATTTCCGGCAGACTCCGGCGAAACGGCAGATGGACTATTTGCGCCAGGTGGCCGGAAGCCGCGAGGGCGCGAAGGAAGTCAAGCTTTTCGGGCTCAACAAGTTTTTCACTGAACGATTTCAGACGCTGGCCAGGGAAATCTATCTGGAAGACGTTGCTCTCTCGAAGTCGAAACTATTTGTGGGCGGTTTGCTTGGCGTAATTGGCACGCTCGGATATTACGGTGCCTATGTTTATGTGATCTGGCGGACGATTCACGGAGCCTACAACATCGGTGAATTTACTTTCCTGGCTGCCGCGATTCAACAGGCCAGTTCGAATCTGCAGCAGGTGTTCTCTACGGTCTCCGGTATCGCCGATCAGGCGCTCTTCCTCACCGACCTGATCGCCTTCTTCGATATGAAGCCAACCGTCATGTCGAAGCCAGATGGCAAGCTCATGCCGAAGGTTATTGAACGGGGATTCGAGTTCCGCAATGTTTCTTTCGCTTATCCGGGTACAGACCGGAGGGTGCTGAAGAATTTCAATTTCACTTTGTCTCCGGGAGAACGCATCGCTTTGATCGGTGAGAACGGCCAGGGCAAGACCACGGTCGTCAAGCTTATTACGCGCCTCTACGATCCTACCGAGGGACAGATCCTTCTCGACGGTGTCGACCTGCGCGAGTACTCCCTTGAGGATCTGCACCGAAACATCGGAGTTATCTTCCAGGATTTCATGCGCTTTGAGATGACTGCCCGGGAGAACATCGCGGTGGGCCGCATTGACTGGCCGAACCGGCAGACCGACATTGAACTCGCAGCGCACAAAAGTCTCGCCGATACCGTCGTGAACAAACTATCAAACGGCTACGACCAAATGCTGGGACGGCGCTTCGAGGGCGGTGTGGAGCTATCCGGCGGCGAGTGGCAGAAGATGGCGCTCGCCCGCGCCTACCTTCGCGACGCGCAAATGCTGATTCTCGATGAGCCGACTGCGGCACTCGATGCGCGAAGCGAGCTGGAAGTCTTCGAGCGCTTCGCGGAGCTTACGGAAGGGAAGATGGCGTTGCTGATTTCGCATCGCTTCTCAACGGTGCGCATGGCGGACCGGATCGTTGTACTTTCCGGAGGCCGTCTGATTGAAGAAGGCAATCATCAGCAGTTGATGGCTCTGGGCGGACTCTACGCGGAGATGTTTGAGATGCAGGCAGCGAGTTATCGATGATCCTGCAGGCGATGCGAAGGAAAATTACATGACGCAATCTTCAGCGGGCTCGAACCTATCGGAATTCACTCCACCGTCTACGGCGCCGGTGCTGGATACTCCTACCGGCAGCCTGCCGGAGAAACCGGCGGTATCCGATGCGCAATTGCGCGAACACGCCGACATGCTGGCGCGCGAATGGGAGATGGCGCCGGGTGGCGCTAAGCAAGATGGATTTACCGAGCGCCTTGAGCGGCTCGAAGACAGGCTGTCTGGCCTGCTGCAAAAATGCCGAGCGATCGCATCTCCACAGGAACTGACCCCGCAGCTCGAATTGCTGGAAAGCTCGCGCATGATGGAATCGGTGATTGTCGCCGGCAAGAGCGCCAGTGGTACCTTTGCCTCCTTGCCTCACGTTCGGGTGGAGACCGAGGGGAAACTACCGCGGGTAATGAACCTCGCCGAAGGATATCTGTCGGCTGCCACTGGCGTCTGGTCGGCGGAATCCCTCACTGTTTATGTGCAGCAGGTCCAGACGCGCGATCCATTGCTGCTCGCCGAAGTGATTGCCCTGCCCCAGGCGCTCAAGCTTGCTCAGCTCGAGTACATCCTGGACCGCGCTGATGAAGCCTTTGCTGCCGGCGAGCTACCTCCCATCGAGCAGTCACCTTTTTCGGCGATCCTTCACAGCCTTCGCCGCCTGGGTCAGGTGGAGTGGCGCAATATACTCGAGCCGCTGATCGTCTTTGACGCTGTCTTGAGGCAGGATCCGAGCAATGTCTTCGCCAAGATGGAAGATGAGACCCGCAACATCTATCACCTGCGGGTTGCTGAACTAGCAAAGAATGCAGACACGAATGAAGTCCAGACCGCGCAGATTGCTCTGGAACTTGCGCGTGGGGCGGCCAAGAAGGGCGATCCCGATCCCCGGCGCGCGTATCGCACTTCCCACATTGGCTACTACCTGTTTGCTGAGGGCGTGCCGCTTCTGAGTGACCGAATCCGCTACCACCCCACAGCGATGGAACGCATTCGCGGCTTTGTCCGACAGAACAACGAGGATTTCTACATCCTCGGCATCTTCATCCTTTCACTCGTTCTGCTTGTCGCCATCCTGGCCCCTCTGGTTCCGCATCATGCCTTCTGGCCGGTCATGGGAGCTCTACTGCTCGCTCTTCTGCCGGCAACACAGGGAGGCGTGGATCTTGTCAACAATACCGTTACGGCGCTCATCAAGACTCAATCGCTCCCCAAGCTGGATTTCTCCAAAGGGATTCCGGAGAACGCGTCGACCGTGATCGTCGTACCGACGCTGCTGCTTAACGAGAAGCAGGTCGATGAACTTTTCGAGGAACTGGAGGCGCGATATCTCTCCAATCAGGATCCGAACCTTCATTTTGGGCTCTTGACTGATCTTCCGGATTCCATCGCCCGCCCGCAAAATGAGAACCGACATCCGCTGGTAGCACACGCCATCAAGCTCATCGACGCTCTCAACACCAAGTATGCAGGTGAACGAGGCGGCTCTTTCATCCTGCTGCATCGGCATCGCGTTTTCAACGCGCGTCAGGGTGTGTGGATGGGGTGGGAGCGCAAGCGTGGAAAGCTGCTCGATCTGAACAAGTTTTTACTGCACGAGTTTGATAGCTTTCCGATTAAGGCTGGGCCGGTCGAAGTACTTAGTAAAGTGCGGTACGTCATCACCCTGGATTCCGATACTCAGCTGCCGCGTGGCACGGCGGCGCGAATGATTGGCACTATGGCGCACCCGCTCAACTGCGCCATAATCGATCCCCGGCTCCGCATCGTGACTGCGGGGTACGGCATCCTGCAGCCGCGGGTTGGCGTCAGCGTTGCTTCCGCATCGCTGTCCCGCTTTGCATCGCTGTACTCCGGTGAGACTGGCTTCGACATCTATACGCGCGCTGTCTCCGATGTTTATCAGGATCTGTTCGGCGAGGGGATCTTCGCCGGAAAAGGCATCTACGAAGTCCGCGTTTTGCATGAGGTTCTGGATCGCCGCTTCCCGCGTGACGCGCTACTCTCGCACGACCTTATCGAAGGATCCTATGCCCGTGCCGGTTTGGTCTCCGACATTGAGGTGATCGACGACTATCCGTCGCACTACTCCGCACACACGCGGCGTCAGCACCGTTGGGTTCGCGGAGACTGGCAGGTTGCACAGTGGCTCTTCAGCCGCGTGCCGGATGAATCAGGAAAGTACGTCGAGAATCCCATCGATACCATCTCTCGATGGAAGATCTTCGACAATCTGCGACGCAGCCTGGTAGAGCCGGTCACCTTCGTAATGCTTGTTCTCGGGTGGTTCATTCTTCCCGGAGGAGCGCTTTACTGGACCATTGCGACGCTTGTCTTTTTGTTGCTGCCGGTATTGGTACAGCTGGGCTTCAATCTGGGTCGGGCGCTCCTCAGCCTGAACTTGACGGCGGTGCGCGAAGGTATTGGCACGTTCGCCAGATCCTTCGGCTTTACGCTTCTGAATCTGACGTTCCTGCCCCATCACATGTTTATGTCGCTCGACGCGATTGCCCGATCGCTCGGCCGGCGTTTGCTTTCCGGAAAACGCCTGCTGGAATGGGAGACAGCTGCTCAGGCTGAAAGCAACAAGTCGCGTACGACGCTCGACCGTTACCTCCATTTTTCGCCGTTCATTGCAATCCTCATTGGCGTAGCACTCGGCCTTGTACACGGGGGGGCGTTGCTTGCGGCTGGTCCGGTTCTCTTCCTCTGGTGTCTGGCGCCGCTCGTGGCAACGTGGTTAAATTCGCCCTCCAAGCTCGCGGAAGGACCCTTGTCCAATGCCGACAGGGAGTTTCTCGAGCGGCAAGCCCTCCAGACCTGGCGGTACTTCCTCGAGTTCGGAAATGAGCAGAATCACTGGCTGATTCCTGACAATGTCGAAGAAAAAGATACCTACCAGGTGCGGAAGCTTTCACCAACCAATCTGGGAATGCTGCTGAATGCCCGCCAGGCCGCGCTGGAGCTGGGTATTCTAACGCTTCCAGAGTTCGTACGCGCCACGCTCGGAACACTCGCGACCTATGACCAGCTCGAAAAACAGCGGGGGCACATTTATAACTGGTACGACATAGAAACGCTCCAGGCTATTCCTCCGCTCACCGTCTCCGCCGTGGATAGCGGGAATCTTGCAGCGTCCCTCTACACGTTGCATTCGGGTGCTCTCGATCTGCTGAAACGTCCGATAGTTGGCCCCGAGACATTCGCGGGTTTACAAGGGCTTCGGCGCAGAACCGACAAGGGCGGTATTAGCCACAGAGGTGCCCATGCGATGTCAGTTGCCGATAACGGCGCGCCGTCGTTGCGTGCGCTGATTGGTTCACTTTTAGTCGATTCAGACAAGAACAGCGGGCCGACGGATCGCGCAACGCAAAGCTGGGAGGAACGGGAAGCTGACTTGCGCAGAGCGGCCTTAACTCAATTCATCGAGAGCTATACACCCTGGCTCCTGCCCAGGTTTGAGCCTTTGTTTGAAGCATCGAGTTCCAACGAGCCAATCGATCGCCATGTACCCAAGTTAGAGGCAGCGGCTGACTACGCAGCTGACCTGAGCAAACGGCTTGCTGAAGGACGTGCAGCGCTGCGTCCAGACTCGGGCGAGGCGGTGCTCAGCGCCGAACTTCAATCGTTGCTGGTGACCGCTCAGGACAAC
>CAWAYO010000029.1:0-96877 GCA_963786085.1 uncultured Acidobacteriaceae bacterium | reverse complement strand
ACTTACATGGACGTCGGCAATACGGAACTTTCGATGCCGACCCACGTAATGTCCGTATTGCCGGTGATCCGCCCGTTCCTGGAATGCCAGCAATCGACGTGCTTCAAAGCACCTTGCACCACATCTGTGAGTGACGGGCCGGCTTTCCTCTCGCAACTACTCTTCTATTCCGCCGCGATTAGCGCGTCCAAGCGAGTTCCGTCCACCCGGATATACGTACGCGCTAAGAGTGAAGATTGGAGCGACAACCCCGCCTTCGCTTGAAGAGTGGCGCATCAGCACGAAGGAGTTTCGAGAAGATGCAGTTTAGGAGCCTGTCTCAGTCAATCCCGTCAAACTGAGCTGTTTAGCTCAGTTATTATTCTGCGTCTTTGAAACACTGACTCTGAGAAGAGTCGGTATTATCGGCTCCCTCATGGTTCTGAACTAAGTCAGCCCATCTCACATTTGTCCTGATGAAGACAGTTGCCGGGATTGCTCAGACGAGTCCCATCGCCGAATCGCATGCGGACTAACGAGAGGCGCAATGAGTCATTCACCATCGATCGCGCTGATCGGATTTCCGTGCTGTCCCGTTTAGCGCGGAGAAAGCGGGAGGCAGCCTCGTAAGCGACCTCTGGCTGGCTATGCAGCAAGAATCGAGCCCGTCGTTAAAGCGGCTGGGGCCTTAAGGAAAACGTGACTGACAAGCAGCCACAGAAAGAACAGCTATGAAAACCACCACCATAATCGGCGCAGCATTTCTGGCGGCCCTCCTCGGAGTCACCGCCTCCGCCTACGCAGGGCAGGATCATCCAGACGAAAAACAGGATAATTCCAAACCCCAACAGAACTCGCACGAACAAGCCAAGCCCCAACAGCAGCAGCATCAGCAAACTCAACAAGCTCATCAACAGCCGCAGCAGAATCAAAATCGCACGCAACCGCAACAGCATGCCCAGCAGCAACAGAAGACACAGCAGAAGCAGCAGCACGCCCAGCAGCAAGAGAAGACGCAGCAGAAACAGAACGAGCAACAGCATGCCCAGCAGCAACAGAAACAGCAACAGCAACAGGCAACAAAACAGGAACACGTGCAGCAAGTCAAGGGTCAGCAGGACCAACAGCGGGAACAGCGGGGTCAGCAGTCCGAGCAAGCACAAGGGCAGTGGGCTCACAATGGTCAGAAAGATAGTCGCGGCCACGAGTACAACGAAAGCAGGTTTGGGCGTGAGCATGATGCCCGCTTTGAAGAGCATGGTGGTCGCTTTTACAATGGGCGTCGGGAGTACTCCTACGGTGGATACTGGTTCTATGCTGGAGCCTATCCGGCGTGGTTTTACCAGCAGGAGGTGTACTTCATTATGGGGACAGATGGGCTATGGTATGCAGTTGCATACGATAACCCTTCTTTAACCTTCCAAGTCACCATCGAGTAGCCAGGTCGAAAGGAGAATCTCGTCGTTCTGAGTGAATTGCCAGACCGGCGATAGGTAGCCTTCCATTTCAGCAAGAACGAAGTATATCTCGCGATCCTCCAACCCACTGGCCTTCGCGTCGAAACCCAACGCCTAGCAGGTGTACCGAACAGGCCTGCCACAGGCGGAAGAGCATCTTAGACTCGCCGACCTGCTTGGTCCGGACCCGTTAACCAAAGCGTATACGGCAGAAGCACTTTGCCGTATGGGCATCATCCCGCTGAAGCAATGCTCTTTTGCGAAGAAGCTACGATTGCATTAGAGCGGTTGTGGTGGGGAGTGCCGATGCTTTTGCGCTGAATTGATCGGTACGCCTCGACAGCTATGGGGCTGGATTGCGATCTTGGCGTTGCCGGGAACCGTAGCAGGAGTCCTGATCTGGACGCTTCTAGAGCATCACGCAATCGCTCGGCGCAAGAGCAACTGACGCCGAACCAGAGGCAGGTGTGCGCCGTATCGGTTGTTGGCGTGTGGTCGCCGATACGGAAGTGACGCCGTTTTGGAGCTACTTCCTGGATGCCGGTAATACGTCAAAACTCGACGTTCGGTTGATTTGAGTAGTGCTGGTACGGCTCCACCTCTACCTGATAATCGGATGGATTGTGAGTGTCGTTCGGCGCCGTTCTCAAAATCCACATTCCCTTTGAACCCTGCGAAACGATCTTGTTTGCGATCTCTTCGGTAGTGGCTGACTGCATCTCCTTCAACGTGAAATGTTCGCCATTGGTCGAACCCAAGATGCTGCCGCCATATCCGGAAGCGGGATGGGTTGCCGTCCACATCCAGCCGGTGAGATTCGCCGCCATTACAGCCATCGTGCCGCTAGACTGAAAATTCGCGTACTGAAGATAGAGAAGTTTTTTTTGGCTCGGCGTCAAATCGCCTGCAATGAGCACTAGCACCCCATCCACTTCCGTCAACGAATAGCCTGTATCGCGAATCGCCTCGGCCAAAGCGTTTTGTGCAGTCACTCCCTCAAGGTTGTAGGAGCGTGGTGGCTTTTCAAGCATACTTGGGTTGAGACCCAACACCAACCCGATCGGGATGCGTGTCTGGTAGCCGGTGGCGCGGATCAGATCGAGGGGCGTGGCGTGAGTGCACTTGAAGGTGACAGTTGCAGACGGGTTACTGACAATGACTGGAGCGAATTTTGGAGTGGTCTTGCATCCGTCAGACTGAATGTTCTGAGCACGCGGAGCGTCTGGATTATGAGGGCGCGTTCGGAGTCTCGGAGCGTCCTTGGTGGAGAAGGCGCTGGATCTGTGGACATCGTCTCTATTTGAGGCGATGGGCCGGTGGCCGCCACGAGCACTGAGTTGGACAACTTGACCACACTCTGCGGAATCAAACCCGGACAAAAAACTTGCCCTTAGCGATTAGTAATACGAAACGTTAGGTTGCGGCGGGTATGTCCGGTTGGTCGGCAACGCTTCCATGTCGTTAGCAAGTGAAAATGTCCGCTTTTCGGAACAAATGAAGTGTCCGGTTTCATAAGTTAGTGGTCGTAGAGGCGGTGGGAAAGTGCGAATCGCGCGTAGTTTGCGGGATTTGCAAGTTGAGAGGGAAAGTCTGTTTTTGGACTTTTCCTCTCAACGTCTTTTCCACCGTCTTGAGCTGCTTTTTCGTCAACGGCGTCAACAGCTTTCCTTGCGCACTGTAGTGTCCGACCCGATGTCCTGCGATCGTGAGGGTCAGCGTTTGGTCCAGGTGCTGATGGATGATCACCTTGCACCCAACCAATGTGGGGCGCCACTCGGCACGCTCGATCTGCATGATCAGGTTGTGAAAGCGTACGGTGTTGTCCTGGTCGACTGTGCGCTCGAATCGTTGCGTGAAGGTCAGCTCCAGATTCCTGTGCCGGCAGGATATAAATGCCGTACCCCGCTGCGCTGCCGGAACGGTGAAGCGGCGGTTGAATTCGGCGATGTAGTGCTCACGGAGAAACTCGTTGGCCCCTTCCACCGTTCTGATCCCGCGCAATCGCAGTTCCTGGGGGAGCCGTCCCTGCCAGGTGGAGAAGTTCCGTTCCGAGCGGCCCCGTGCCTGCGGAGAGTAGGAAGGAATCATCTGCACTCCCAGTTCCTTCAGGGCCCGGCCCACCTGCGTGGGACGCTCATAATCGACCTTGCCACCACTCTTCGGCGTCAACCAGAAATGCGCTCCGCGATCGGAGTACAGCGCACAGAACAGCCCCTTTCGTTCAATCACCGCGCGCAGACCGGCCATCACTGCTCCGGTCGTCTCCTCCGGTGCCAGCTGCGCATAATAGATCTCGCTGGTGGCGTCATCCAGGATCACAATCAGGTCGTGCCAGCGCTCATCCTGAAACCACCGATGATGGCTGCCATCGATGTGCAGCAGCATGCCGGGCAGAGGACGACGTTCACGTCGTTTGCGGTGCACGCCGCGCTTGGCCTTGCGCTTTACCAGACCGGCCGTCTGCAACGCCTGCTTGACCCACGTGTAGCTCAACCCGATCTGATGGTCCTCGACGAGCTTCTCGTGAAAGTGCCGCACGTTCAGATCGAAGTATTTTTCCCGATACAGGCTCAGAACCTCTTCCGCCTTCGCCTTCGGCACCCGCCGGCGGCTCGGTGTCCCGCGTCGGCGGTCCAGTAATCCCTTGTGACCTTGATCCTCCAGTCGCTTCCGCCAGCGACGCATCTGCCGCGAGCTGATGCCCATCAACTCCGCCGCCTGCCACCACCTGATCTTCCCCGCTGAGGCCCTCAACAGCACTTCGTGCAACTTCATCGCCCGCTCCGCTGCGGTCCTCGGATAGATCTCCATGCTCTCTCGCATGGCCTCCATCCTCACCGCCCGCTATGCGGACATTTCACTTGCTTAAACAGCGGACATATTATGTGCTAACGACAGTCGGCAATCCGTCCTTTACTACTCAGTAATGGAAGGGTAGCCGGTGATACGCCCCAAATACATCACGTCCGCAAGCCAACTTCCATTTGGCACCATCTCGGGAAGTCGACCCTCATTCCGGCCGGGCCGATATCTCCGCGAGACTGAGTTCCAAACTATAAACTTCCCGTTCTTTGCTTTTACTGGCTGAACGAAGCCATCTACGGGCAGGCTCCTCCAGGCATATGAAGACGGCAACGGAGAAAGCAATGAGGGCGAGTGGATAAGCCACCTGCTCCATCGCGGGTAGGTGTAGAGTCTTATTCCATAACGTTAGCCAGTTGCGGAGCGGGTCTTGAAGGATATAGATCGCATAGCTAGCGCTGCCCAGAAGGACGAGGACTGGTAACTCGAGCCAACGTCGAATCGTGCTGTCTTCATGCGCGAGCAGCCAGATCATCGCGGCGAACGAAACCACCACCAACGTCACGAACCGATGGATGTTGAGGCTCAGTAACAACACGGACAATATGACCGTCACAGCAGTCCAACGTCCGGGCTGTAGACGCTTTGAGGGTTGGAGAGTGGCGACGACCATCCCAAGAAGAAACTCCGGCAATCGAATAAGAGGAAGCGGTATGTGCTGGCTGAACCATGTAAGCCGCGCTCCAATTGCGGCTTGTGGTCCGTCGATCGCGAGACTCGTTATTAACAACACCGCTATTACCAGCCATTTCCGCTGAACCCTCCCGAGCAGCCATAAAAGCACCGGGAAAATCACGTAAAAGAACCATTCCACGGACAACGTCCATGCGGGAAAGTTCCAAGCGCCCGGATATTCAGAAGGAAGCACCGTCCATGACACCGCTAATTGATCCTGAAATCATCATCGATTCGTTTTCGAGATGTTCTCTCTCCAGACGATCTCTTCCGTGACGGATCCAACTGTGCACAGCTTGTTGCGGCTAGCGATGCTTGGACATTTGACGCAACCGACAGTTTGTCTACTATCTCTTGCGCGCAGCAGGCGCTGCCACTTTAGAAGGCCGTCGATAATTGCGCTGCGTGTACTTTCTCATGCTCGATTCCCGTATCGCCAGTGAAGGTTCGAGAATGATGCTTTTTGGCTTCGGACGGACCTTGGATTCAAGTATTCCAAGGAGAATCTCGGCAGTCCGTTGTCCGATTGCGTGACTATTCTGGTCCACGCTGGAGAGAGGAACACGCAGAACTGAATCGTAGTGAAGATTCCCGCATCCGATTACCGCGACGTCGTCAGGAATTCGAAGGCCCGCCTCGAGAATTGCTGCGAGTGCGCCAATGGCAAGCGGGTCGTTGTAAGCGAACACGCCATCCGGGACTGGCCGCTGCTTAAGCAGAAGACGCATAGCTTCTGCTCCCATTCTTTCGCTGTTTACGTCGACCTTCGATCGAGTCACTACCAGCGACTCCGAGTAGGGAAGGCCTCTCGCTTGGAGTGCGCGTTTATACCCCTCGAATCGCTGCGTGCCGGTGCTGTTATCCCTGCCGCGAATATGGGCAATTGTTCTGCATCCCTGGTCGATCAAATGTTCGGTTGCGATGCGGCCCGCCACCTCATCGTTAATCCCGACGAAGTTTGCCGACAGTCCGGGCAATTCACGATCGATCAGGACATAAGGCATTCCATGGCGCTCCAAACGAAGAAAGGGTTGAATGTCGCTGCCGGAGGACGCGATTACCAGCGCATCCAGCCTCCTCCCGGTGAGATGCTGGATTTCCCTCGATTCAAGCTCGGGATCTTCCTCAGACGAGGAAATGATCGTGGAATAACCATGCTTTCCAATGGCTGCCGAAAGTGCTTTCGCCAGCTCCGCAAAGAATGGATGGAGCAGATCGGGAACAACCAAACCTATCAGGTAGCTGCGCCCGGTAACCAGACTTCGGGCCGTGATATTGGGTTGATAATCAAGTTCTTTTACGCGCTTGAGCACGCGTTCGCGGGTTTCCTCTGCGATATCTGGATGGTTTCGCAGGACCTTGGAGATGGTTACGACCGAAAGACCCAAATCTCCCGCTATGTCTTTCAAGCGGATAGCCATGTGGGGAATATACAGACGATTTCTGCCGAATGGAATCACGAAATGGTTAAAGTCGCCGTTACAGTCACGCAGTAGAAATGGTTTACTTTATCGTTCTCTATCGCTATATTGACGTGAGGCCGGCTGGAAATTTCTTGCGAGGGCCAAATGCCAAAACCCACATTCCCTCCCAAAGCGGATAAGCCTCGCGCCCGCATGCAGTACCGCAGGCTGGGGCAGACGGAATTGAATATCTCCGTGATAGGATTCGGCGCTTCGCCGCTGGGCGATGTGTTTGGTCCAAGTGATGCCGAAGAGGGCATAAAGGCGGTACACCTCGCTCTCGACGAGGGGATCAACTTCTTTGACGTCTCACCCTACTACGGATTGACTCTGGCTGAGGAGCGGCTCGGGCAGGCGCTCATCGACCGGCGAGGCAAGGCCGTTCTGGCTACAAAGTGTGGCCGCTACGGAGTCAATGAGTTCGATTTTTCAGCGAAACGAATTCGCCTGAGCGTGGACGAATCGTTGAGGCGTCTCTGCACCGATCACGTCGATCTGCTGCAAGCCCATGACGTGGAGTTTGGCAATGTGGACCAGATCATCTCTGAAACAATTCCCGCGATGCGGCGCCTGCAGGAGGCAGGCAAGACGCGCTATGTCGGTATTAGTGGCTACCCTCTCAAAGTTCTCATGCGCATTGCCCAACAACTCCCGGTCGATAGCATTCTCAGCTATTGCCGCTACAACCTGATGATCGACGATATGGACGCCGTGCTGACGCCCTTAATCGAGAGGCTCGGTATCGGCCTCATCAACGCGGCGCCCCTGCATATGGGCATGCTTACCGAACGCGGAGCTCCTGACTGGCATCCGGCTCCTCCAAAGGTGCGACTTGCGGTCCGAGAGGCGCTCGCTTTCTGCCGGAAACGAAATCTAAATTTGTCTGAGCTTGGACTTCGTTTCTGTTTCGGTTATCCACGCGTCGCCAGCACTTTGGTTGGCATGTCAACGACAGAAGAGGTTCGCCGAAACCTCCACGCCTTCAGCACTCCTGCAGATCCCGAGTTGATAAGGAAGGTCAAAGCCATATTGGCGCCGGCCGCAAATGTCGTATGGCCGTCGGGAAGGTCGGAGAATCATGACTAAGCGTTTAACTCCGAACAAGTCGATCTTTGGCGGCCACGCGATTGAGACGGATCGCAAAGGATTGCATTCATGAAAGCGCTGGTCATGCATGGTCCTGGATCCATTCGCGTCAACGACGTACCTCTCCCCGATCGAAAGATTGGAGAAGCACTGCTTCAGGTGCGCTATGTCGGGCTCTGTGGCACAGATCTCAACTCTTACCGGGGACGGAACCCGCTTGTCTCTTATCCCCGGATCCCAGGTCACGAAATCGCAGCTACCATCGCGGAGATCGATGATGACAGATCCAACCTATCTGTAGGAGCTGCGGTGACGCTCTCCCCCTACACAAGCTGCGGAAAGTGCGCTGCGTGCCGCAACCGCCGGAGTAACGCGTGCCAGTTTAACCAGACCCTCGGAGTACAGCGGGATGGAGCCCTGGCCGAATACATCTCTGTTCCCTTGGAAAAGCTTTATCCTGCCCGCCTCGGTCTTCGCGAGCTTAGCCTTGTCGAACCACTTACCGTTGGGTGCCACGCCGTTGCACGCGCGCGCGTCACGGATGCGGATACCGTTGCCATCTTCGGCTGCGGTGGAGTGGGACTCGGCGCGGTCGCGGCTTCAGCATTTCGCGGAGGAAAGACCGTTGCGATCGATGTGGATGACGGCAAGCTCGAAATTGCAAAAAAGGCAGGTGCGGCTTACACAATCAACTCAAAGACGCAGGATCTCGGATCTGTCCTGAGCGCACTCACTGAGAAGTTAGGTCCTCAGGTTGTCATCGAGGCCGTCGGAAGACCCGAAACCTTTGTCGCCGCTGTGGAGCGTGTCGCTTATACGGGCCGGGTCGTTTATATCGGTTACGCCAAAGAGCCGGTGACCTATGAGACGAAGCTCTTTGTCCAGAAGGAACTCGACATCATGGGCACACGCAACGCCCTTCCCGAGAACTTCCGGGAAATAATCCAAATGCTCGAAGCTGGCACCTTCCCTGTCGATGACATGATCTCGGCCGTCGTGCCCATGCACGAGGCTCCGGAACAGTTGCGCCAATGGGATCAGCGACCAGGCGAGATCACGAAGATATTGGTGAAGGTGTCTTAGACAGCTTCGCCACGTCCACTTGGGGATAGCAGATACATCGTTCAACGGGGTTCTTTTTGCAGAGCTTTACAGCCTCTTCCAAATCGCGCGTTCGGCCTGTGACGACATCGCCCGTGCCGGCGCGTCTGAGAATCATGCCCGAAGGCAGCATATTGCCATTCGTGCTTGTTGTCGTTCTCTTTTTCATCTGGGGCATGTCGAACAACCTAACCGACATCCTTGTCCAGCAGTTCCGCAAGGGATTCAGTCTGTCACAGCTGCGGGCACAGATGGTGCAATCAGCTGTCTTCTTTGGCTATTTCTGCATGGCACTGCCAGCGGCTTTGCTGATGCGGCGGTGGGGATATAAGGCAGGCATCATTGCCGGACTCTGCACTTTCGGTGTGGGTACATTGCTTTTCTGGCCAGCCGCCATCATCGGACAGTATGGTCCCTTTCTGCTGGCTTTATATGTCGTCGGGTGCGGCTCTGCCATGCTCGAAACCGCCGCCAACCCGCTGGTTGCACAGATGGGGGCTCCGGAAACTTCCGAACGTCGCCTGAACCTTGCCCAGGCCTTCAATCCTCCCGGCACGATCACTGGTGTGCTCGTAGGAACGTACTTTATCTTCTCCGGCGTAGAGCTTGCCCCGCAGAAAGTCGCGCAGATGAAAGCAGCGGGAACATATGCCGGCTATCTGCACGGCGAGATTCTGCGAGTCGTGCCGACCTATGTTGTCCTGGGATCCGCCGTTCTGTTATGGGCGCTGGTCATCGGCCTCACCAGATTTCCGGCAATCGCCGGCGGAGCGTCGCCACTCACGGGGGAGAGTGTTGGAAGCTTTCGCGAGCTCAAGACCTATCCTCATCTCTGGCTAGCCGTGGTGGCCCAGTTCTTCTATGTGGGCGCGCAGGTGACAACGTGGTCGGCGTTCATCCCTTATATGAAGCAGTACACGGATGTATCTGAGCGCGAGGCCGGATGGTTTCTTACTGGAAACCTAGTGCTTCTGTTGATCGGCAGATTTGCGTCTACGTGGCTGATGCGTTGGATTCGCCCAGTCAAAATGATCGCAGTCTACGCCATCGCTAACAGCGTGCTTATGACGTTTGCCATCGTGCACCCCGGCCTTGCCGGAGCCATGACGGTCATGACAACAAGCTTCTTCATGTCCATGATGTTTCCGACCATCTTCGCGCTGGGAGTAAAAGGCCTTGGCCGCAACACGAAACTTGGGGGCGCCTTGATCGTAATGTCAGTCGCAGGCGGAGCGGTACTTCCACCTGCCTTGGGCGCCATTGCGCGCGCAAGCGGAAGTTTGGCACTAGGCTACGTCGTAGTCGTCGCAGCCTACATCGTGATTCTTGGATACTGCCTCCTGCAGGGACGCGAGGTGAGCTTGAAGAGCATTGAGCGGGTGCCTGAAGTGTTCTAACAAAGAATGGAAATGGGCCGCTGAGCAGGGACGGCGCAAAACAGTCCAGTCAACGATAACTGTATCGTTTGACACGCAATATCTTCCATTGCTATCATCGCCATCCACCAGTGAAATCCCTTCATCCAGGGCACTTAGAGGAGCCGGATAGTGCAACGACGAGATTTCTGCAAACTTTTGACGATTGCAGCTGCATCGAGGGCCTTTCCCGCCTTTGGAGAATCTGCTCAGGATACTCAATCAGGCTTGCCAAGTAGATTCAATCAGTACACGCAAGACTATGCGCAGTTCTGCGCACTGCCGCCCGAAAAGAGAGTTTTCTACGAAGTGAGCGACGGCAAAATCGTCGAGACAAAACTGAACGAGCCGACGTGGAAACCAACAGAGTGGGGCAAGCCACCTAGACTCCCTATCTCAGGAGACTCCTGGGACGGTGTACCCATGAACTCGCCAATCCCTGATCTCTCGGGAGAAGGTCCATATAAGCCTACATGGGATTCGTTACTGCAATACGAAGCGCCAGAATGGTACCAGGACGCGAAGTTCGGCATCTGGGCTCATTGGAGCCCGCAGTGTGTCCCCGAGGATAGCGATTGGTACGCGCGCAGTATGTATCTGGAAGGGAAGCCGCAGTACAAGTATCACCTGGATCATTACGGGCCACAGTCGCGCTTCGGCTACAAGGACCTCTGCGCGCAGTGGACGCTGCTGAACTGGGTGCCCGATGAACTGATCGCGCGCTACAAAAAGGCAGGAGCAAGGATCTTCATTGCGCTTGCCAATCATCACGACGGCTTTGATGCCTGGGATTCAAAGCATCAGCCGTGGAACGCGGCCGCGCTTGGCCCGCATCGCGACGTCATCGGTACATGGGCGGCTGCGGCTCGCAAACAAGGACTGCGATTCGGCGTTACGGTGCATCAGGCGCGCAACTGGTGGTGGTTTCAGCCCTCTCACGACGCAGACAAGTCAGGCCCGCTGGCGGGTGTTCCATACGATGGGATTCTCACTCAAGGCAACGGCAAGGACCAGTGGTGGCAGGGGCTCGATCCTCAGCGCCTCTATGGCGTGAAGCATCCCTTCGACGCGCTGCCCGACACCTCCTATGTCAAGAACTTCTATGACCGGACCCGCGACCTGATCGATCAGCACAATCCCGATCTGCTTTATTTCGACAACTCCTTATTGCCGCTCGGCTGGGGCGGAATGAATATCGGTGCTTACTTCTATAACAACAACCTGAAGAGCCACGACGGCAAGATGGAAGCCGTGCTGAACATCAAGGAGGTTCCCGATCATCTGGCCAAAAGCGTAGTCGCAGATTACGAGCGCGGCCTCACCAGCGGAATTATGCAGTATCCCTGGCAATCTGAAACATGCATTGGGGACTGGCACTACAATCGTGCGCTCTACCACAAGCCCGGTGAATACGGTGGATATCTGCCTCCGCGCGATGTGATTCACTGGATGATTGACACCGTGAGCAAGAACGGCACCTTCATTCTCGATGTTCCGGGTAAGCCGGACGGCACCATCGACAGCAAGGAGATCGCCGTTCTCGATGGCGTGACGACGTGGATGCAAGTGAATGGCGAGGCCATCTATGAGACTCGCCCATGGAAGGTCTTTGGCGAAGGACCAAACATGGTAAAAGCCGGATCTTTTCAAGGAAAGAGCGTGAGCCAACTGGGGGCGAAGGACATCCGCTTCACGCGCAATAAAGCAAACAACGTCGTCTATGCGCTAGTCCTGGGCTGGCCAACGGAGCCAATCCTGGTGCAGTCTCTGGGAACTTCATCTTCGACCCGGCCGGGCAAGGTGGCTCGCGTGGAGCTTCTGGGAACCGGCGCAGCGCTGAACTGGAAGCAACAGCCCGATGGTCTCCGCGTGGAACTCCCGAAGCAGTATCGACCAGATGTAGACTATGCTGCGGCTCTCAAAGTGACGATAGCGTGACATTAAATGACAAGCGGTAGTTTAGTTCGCGCTGCGGTGCTGCACGATTCAATCACTCAAGATCGGTATTCCACGCTCCTCATGCCGCGCAGCTTATCATCATCTGTTTCTGTTCTCGCTCGATTGGTTAAGGCCGCATGTGTCTTCGAAAACGACAGCGAATGAGGCAAGCTTGAATCGAAGGGGATTTCTTTCCACTGCCGGGATGGCCGCCGTTGGCGCGGCCGTGCCCGCGGCAAGTTGGACTCAGGACTCGGAGCCGGCACTCGAGCATCGATTGCCGGCGACTGATCTCGACTATCAGCGTTCCAAGAGCTACATAGAGGAGCTCCCCGTTCACCGCTACCACTGGGCCTCTGAAAGAGCGGTTGAAGCTTTCAACGATCTAAAGTTCGGGTTGAGGATTCACTGGGGCATTTACTCGATCTTTGGGCAGAAAGGTGAATCTTGGCCGTTCCTGACGATGTCGTTCGAGGAGCGCCAGAAGTACAACAACGCTTACAAGACCTGGAACCCTCACGAATTCGATGCCGATGCCTGGATGAATCTCTGCCGCGATGCGGGACTCAAGATGTTCGCATTCACCACCAAGCATCACGAGGGCTTCTCCATGTTCGATACCGGGACCAGAGTCAGAAATCGTGCTGACTGGGTAGCGCCTGGAGGACCAAAGATCGAGGAATGCGATCTCGCCTATTCCATAATGGAGACACCCTTGCGCAGGGACGTAGTTAAAGAACTCACGACCGCCGCACACAAACACAACATCAAGATTGATCTCTATTTTTCTCACTCAGATTGGTACGACGCGGATTTCCGGCCGTATGGATGGCATCCTCTGCAGGTTCCGTCCTCACCGAAACTTTGGGGTTTGCCCTCATCTGGCGGGACCGTCGACGAATTCTGGGCTGGTATGAAGAAACGACTGAATGGTCGCCTTGTCATCGTGCCTGATCCAACGACGGAGCAAGTGAATCGCATGGTCGAGCGACACAGAACTCAGCTCACCGAACTGCTCACTCGATATGGGACCATTGACATGATGTGCCTGGACATCTTTTGGGGACCCTCAATTTGGCCGCAACTACGAGAGACAATTCTGAAGGTGCGGAGCCTCCAGCCCGACGTGATGTTACGAGCGAGGGGAATCGGAAACTATGGCGATTACTACACGCCGGAGGGGTTTGTTCCCGCTTCGAAAGAAAGCACCAGGATGCCGTGGTTTGTCATTTATCCTCTCGGATCGTCTTTCTCCTATGAGAGCGACGCAACGAAATACAAAGGAGCCAAGTGGATCATTGATAACCTGGTTGACGCGGCGGCCAAAGGCGGGAACTTCATGGTTGGCGTCGGGCCAAATGCTCTTGGAACGTTTCATCCTACAGCAGTCGCTCAATTGAAAGAGACCGGGAAATGGCTAAGCATCAATGGAGAGGGTATCTATGCGACACGTCCCCGTCCGGGTTCGCAGTGGAGCGAAGGAATTAATCTTCGTTTTACCCGAAGTAAAGACAATCGCACAGTCTACTGTTTTGCTCTGAATTGGCCAGGTAAGACTCTGGAAATCACATCGCTCGAATCGAAACAGATTGATTCTGTCGAAATGCTTGGGGACTCAAAAAAGCTGGAGCATCGTCGGGATCCGACCCGCGGACTGGTCATCACGATCCCGGACCGGCTTCAGGACGTATCAAATCGTCCTTCCGATTACGTTTGGGGGTTCAAAATTGTGGGTGTCGCCTGAGTTGGCAGGTTGCGTAACGGAGAGGCAGCGAGTCATTTCAGCTAACGAGCGACGCCCAGCTGGCACTGCTGCAGTAGTTTCACGGCCTGCTGATTATCTGGCTGCAGCTGTAAGACCTTACGAAATTCGGACGCCGCATTAGTGAGGTCATTCGCCTGAAAAAGCAGCGATCCTAGGGCCATGTGAGTCTGCACCGAATCCGGTGCGAGCTGCAGTACCGTTCTCAGCTCTAGCTCCGCCCGGTCATATTGGCCAATTTGAGTTTCCGCGACGGCCACGCTGTAACGGATATCGCTGCGAGTAGGCTCGAGTGTCAGTGCACGAAGCATTTCGCCGATTGCTCCGATAAAATCACCCTCTTCGCTTAAGTGGGTAGCAAAGGCGAAGTGACCGTCTGCCGTGTCGGTAGGGGCTCCAAAAGCAAATCGCCCCGCATCCTTGGGTGGTGGTTGGCCGTGCATGGCGGATGAGTCACCCGCCTCAAGTCTCTTTAACACTGCATTGAGCGCTGGATCGGCAGGATCTATTTGCATCGCCTTGTTGATTGTCTCGATTGCGCCTGCTCGGTCATTTGCCTTCTCCTGCATTCTGGAAAGATCCAGATAGAAGTTGGTTCTGAATGGAGCAAGCGAGATCGCTTTGCGAAGTTGATAGATGGAAGCCTCCAGGTTTCCGGTATCAGCCAGCAGCAAGCCCAAATTAAAGTTGGCCACGGCATTTGTCGGATCTAACCAGACCGCCTTCCTGGCTACTTGAATGCCCGCTTGTATATCGCCGCGTTTCGCGCGGTCCAAGCTCTCATTACTCAGGTGCGACGACATGACGGCATCCGACTGCCTTTGCAACAGCATGCTCGCTTGTTTCAGTTGCACCTTTGATTCTTCAATTTTCCCCTCAGCCTTCAGCGCCTTCGCCAGGCCGTAATGCGCGCTTTCAAAATCAGGTCTGACTGCCAATGCCGCGTTGAAGTGTTCAGCTGCGGCCTCATTCTCCCGTCTTGCCAGCAGTAGCAGCCCGAGGGCGTTGTCAGCCTCAGGATAGGGAACTCGTTCTTTCAGAGCCGCAGCATATTGAACGTATGCTTCGGAAGAATTGCCGGCAGCCTCAAGAGCGCGCCCCAGATCGAAATGAACCTCCGCCGAGGTTGGTTTCAGGCTGAGTGCGGCCTTCAACTCTGGAATCGCCTTGTTCGCGTCCTCGGACTCCAGCAGCGCGACCCCGGCCATCCGCTGAGCCTGAAAATACTTCGGCCGTGCCGCTAACGCTGCCCGGAACTGCGCAAGAGCCTCTTTCCATGCCGGCATGTTTCCCGAATCCGCAAGCAGCGCCAGACCGAGATTGTAGTGCGCTTCGGCGAAGTTCGGCTGTATTTCGAGCGCCTGTTTGAAGGCTTTCACCGCGCCGGCGAAGTCTCCAGCCTGTCCTCGGAGTAAGCCGATGCGAAAACTTAGCTGCGCATCTTGCGGATGAGACTGGAGTGCCGCTTCGTAGTCCCCGAGCGTCTGCGAAAACTCTCTTTGGGTGTCGATCTTTGCGCTGTCGGCTGCGAGGGCCGAAGCATTATCTGGAAGCGGCGACTGCTGGGCGCGGCGATCAGCTCCCTTGCAAAAGCACCCCAATAGCGACAGGTAAACGGCGGCGCGCCGAAGCGAAGCAAACTTCATTTCCTGCCTGCGGCTTCTATTGGCCGCCCCTCCCGATCCACGCGGAAGGCTCTGCTCTCCCGATCGAAAAATGCAGAGTCGTGGGACGCAACGCCTGAAGGTGAATCGTGCACTCCTCCGCTCCCGAAGCGACGGGCACCACTAAAACGCCGTCGGTCGTATCTATACGCTCGATTCCCCTTCTAACAAAAAGTTGCAGCGTCTGATCAATCCTCGAAGTTAGTGTCAAGTCTATTCTGCCAGTTTCCAGGTTCCAGGTTAATTGGTCGACGGTTGCCTGAGTCCGTGCCAGGATGCCCTTGATACTCCCTTTCGTAAGTGAATCCGGCATGGCGGGAAGCAGGCCAATCACCCCGGGCCGTGAGTACACTAGCATTTCCATAATGAGCGTCGGAATTCCCCCCTGTGGGTCAGGAGAGGGAAGCGCGTACGGATTGTGCATCGTTGTGAGGCTGGGATTCACGTAGCCCTGCTCGAGCAACTGTTTCAAATCGAAGTTCACGAGATAGGGATCCTTCAATCTTGCTGCTGCCAGTGAACGATGGAGTAGGCCGTGCGCCGACGCGTTCCCCTGGCCGCGCTTTCTGGCGGCGAGCCATGCCGCTCTTGCCAGCTCCGGTGTTTCATCCGGAGTGATTTCGTCAGCAGGCCACACTCCATAGAGGTGAGAAACATGCCTGTGGTCCAGTGCCTCCAGTATGCCTGGCCACTCCCACTCCTTCAGCGCTCCATCTGAATCCAGTAGATACGGCGGCAACTTCGCAAGAATCGCTTTCCAGTGCGCGATGTTCTCGCTTTCAACTCCGAGAATCTCCGACGCAGCAATGAGGTGGGTAAATACCTCGCGGCAGACCGCGATATCCATCGCCGCATTGATGACCACCGGCGAATCCTGCGTGTTTTTTGGCCAGTTCTCCGGCGAGTAAGAGGGAACAAAGATGTAATGCCCGGTCTTATCTTCGATCGTCAGATAGCTCTCGTAGAAACGCGCCAGTTCTTTCAATCCTGGCAGGATATGTTCCTGCAGAAACTGGCGGTCGGCAGTTGCCAGATAGTAATCCCAGAGCGGGCTGTACATCCATCCGCCGCCGGATATCCAGTACTGGTGTGGCCACGTGAAATCAAAGTGCGTCAGCGGATCGCCTTCGACGGTCGGATGAATTCCGAAGAGTGCGCCTTGGGCTCCGAAGATGTTCGCGGCGTTCACCTTCGCATCCGGCAACAATCCCTCCAGCCAGTGCGTGTAGGACGTGATTGCCTCCGGCAGATTGCCCATCACGGCACTCGATATCTGCAGGTTCACGTTGATATTGATGTGTCCCCACATAGGCGGATAGTCGCCACTGCGCAGGTAGAGCCAATACCTCCCCATGTCAAACATGTCTTCGAGCAATGCAGGATTGTATCCCTGCCTGGTCCTCTGGTCGATGAGCATCTCCTCCCCACTCATCGCGTGCAGCGAAGATCCTCCAAAGTCCACGGAAGCACGATCAATTACGCTTGCCTGTCCCGGAGCATGTCTTTGCAACAAGGTTTCGTAATCCGGTGTGATCTCGTCCACCGCCTTTTCAAGGCTGTCTACGTTCTTCTGTTCCATCTCGGGCCAGGTCTCAACTCGAGTGATCAGCGTGAGCGAGCGGACTCCGTTTAGGTTCAGCTCATCTTTATCTGAGATGACTGTTCCCCCGACGGCGATGACCCGTGTGACGCTGGCGTAACCGGGATGGCCCTGAGCGGCGGAATAGTAGCCCTGTAGAACGAGATGATGTGGGTCGAAGGCGCGAAGAAATCGAACCCGATCAGCGCCCGGCTCGTGGAGCGTCCCGGATTGGGCTGCTCTTTCCGTGATGCGCGTACCCGCCCCATTCGTTCGCCGGCCCGGCAGTACCATGGAAGTATCCAGTTGCAGTGTGCCGTTAATCGCTCCCTGGTCCGGCGCTGTCAGCAACTGAACCACAGCGTTGTCCGGCCGGGAGACAAAAGTCCGTCGCACCCACACGCCCTGATTGTCACGCCAGGTCACTTTTACTTCGCCGCTTTCGAAATCCGTCGTTCGCAGATAGTCGGAGACGGAGTGCGGATCTGACTCGATGACCCGCATGTTGAACGCCGGGTGGTCTCTTAGGTTATCCGTGCCGGGCTTGGTATCCGTCTTTTCTGCCGCACTAAGAGAAAGCTCCAGCGCTTGCCTGTACTCGCCGGCGAGTATGAGCTTTCGCACTTCAGGCAGCACGGAAGCAATGTGCGGGGCCTGCAACGGATGATCTCGCCACGGCTGAAGAAGATTCTCCTGGTGAAAGACAATTTGCTCGGAGAAAGGATCCCCGAAGACCTCCACCCACATCTTTCCATTGCCCGAAAGGAGCCCATTATCTGGCGTCTTAGCTGGAGCAGTGCTGCACATGCCGCGCTTAGGTACAGCGCCCAGCTGAATGCGCTCCTTCAGCGGCATCGCCACGACACGCTGATCAGGCGGCACGAACTGCAGAATCGAAATGGGCTTTTCAGGCGGGCGCCCGGAGTAGATAGAACGGGGCTGGACTGTCTGTGAAGTGGCAATCGTGCCCAAACAACACCATGCCACCATGCAGACGAGTGTGAACCTTTCTCTTCTGAGCGGGATCTTCAGCATTCCTGGGACCGGCTCTCGTCGCATGGTTTGCGGATGGGCCTGAAGGCTACCCATCCGCATCCCTGTCAGAATTGAAATCGTCCTGCGAATTGAAATTCTCTGGGAGAACTGCTCGAGTTGATTGAGGTTATCTTTCCGAAGTTGGCATCCTCGAAGGTACCATCCGGATTTGCGAAGTTTGGATGGTTCAAGATGTTGTAAGACTCGGCTCTAAGCTGGATCGTGTAACGCTCATGGATTGCGAAATCCCGGAATACCGAGAAATCGATATCGTTGTACCCAGGACCACGAAGCATATTCCGGCCTGCGTTCCCATACGTGTAAGGTGCAGGCACTGAAAACGCTGCGGTGTTGAAGTACTCGTTGAGCGTCTTTGGCCCAAGCGTTGAACCAGTCACGTTGGGACGGTTCGATGCGCCATTTGAATTAGCGTTGTCGAAGTTGATCGTCGGAGTGAACGGCTGGCCACTTCTTGAACTGACAATCCCATTGATTTGCCATCCGCCGAAGAGCTTTGATTTCACACCCGTGTTAGCGAACTGTTTGCCGGCCCCAAACGGTAACTGATAGAGCGCCGAAAGCGTAAATACGATAGGAACGTCAACGTCATCGACGCTACGGTTGGATCGCATGTCATAGGGATCCTGAATATTGCAGCCTTCCCAATACGACGCGCAACCCACGTTGATATTCTTCGACCACGTGAAGGAACTCCGGATCGCAAGGCCCGATGAATAATGCTTTGTGTATTGCGCTTGGAAGGCGTTGTAGCTCATGTGGCCGATGCTCTCGATCATGTTGAATGCAAACCCCATTTGAGGGAAAGGCAGGGTTTGTGTGGGGCCAAGAACAGTCGAGACGTTTGCTGGTGTCTGGATAGGAGCACGGCTTGTCGATGAGCCGACATAGCTGAACTTCATAACTCCCGCATTTCCTACTTGTTGTTGTACCTGCAGATTCCACTGCCATGAATACGCGTTCTTCCACGCAGTATCGAGAAATCCGCCACCGCTCGGGAACGGTGAAGCCGGTATGACCGGCAACGTGTTTCCGAACGGATTTTGCGCCGTAGCTCCCGGTGTAATGCCTGCGATATTCAGGTTCGTCGGGTTTTGCGAAGACCCGGAAGGCCACGCACCGCGTGCATTTTGAGCCGCCTGGAGCGCGCCCGACCAGCTGTCGTAGGTAAGTCCAACGCCTGCACCCACCACAGTCGTCGGTGCCACCTGGTAAGAGAAGCCGAGTCGCGGACCGAAATTAGTGTAGTCCGGAGTAGTGATTGGATTTCTGGATGAGATAACTACGCCTGGCGGTAGAGGCGGGGCAGGCATATCCGTATCGTTTTTCGGAATGTACCACTGTGACGTATGGATATTGAATCCAGACAGGCGGTTGTTGTTTTCGCCTATCGGAGTTGTGTAGTCCCAGCGAACCCCATAATTCATCGTGAGTTTCGGAGTGATCTTCCAGGTGTCCTGGGCGAAGATGTCGCTTATAGACGAATAAAGATTGACCCCCGAATTACCCAATTGCCGACCGGCAGAATCGGGAAGCCCGATCAGCATACTCGCGAGCGAATTTCCTCCCACTCCGACACAGGTGGTTCCATTCATACTGCCGCAAGGGTTCCAGGTCGCCTGCTGATTGAAGTAAACGTCGTTTTCCGCCCAGTTCGTGTACATCCAGGTGTGATAGTAGGCAGCTCCGAAACTGAGAGCATGCTTCCCAATCTGCTTATTCACTGAGCCGGAGATCTGATACAGGCGTTGCGGTCCGATCGGGCCCCAGCCTCCATTCAGGTCAAAGAATCCGCTCGGATGAATCCCAGGAATTTTCGGGACGAGGATGCCACCTGGGTTGGGAGTGAACCCTGCACTGAAGCCACCTGCCTGGAAAACCGTGGTGGCATCGGGCTGCAGATATTCCTGAGGATGGTTAACAGAGTTATATCCGGCCGTAATCTGCATGACTAGAGTCGGCGAGAACGTGTGCACCCATGAACCGCCGGAATTGTTTCCGTTGAATCCGGTAACGAATGGGTTAACAGGAAGCTGTCCGGGGCCCACGTTGGTATTTTCGCTCACAGACCATCGCGCCCACATCAAATCCTTCTGCCCGATGTTGTAGTCGACGCGCACGCTGTACTGATCCTGATTGTTCGTGCTGCTCGCGGTGTTCACAAAATTGTTCGCGTTGGGCACGTTCGACGTAGGCGTTGGAACATAAGCCTTCAGGACCGCGAGGATGCCTTGATTGAGGCGAGGTGCTGGGATGACGTTGCCCGGAAAGGGCTGTGACTGTCCTGTCGTCGCATCGTAGGTAGCCGGATCATAGATTACGGTGTTCGGCAAAAGCGCGCTGAAATCGCCGCCCAGCTCAGCCGTGGTCGGCAAGATGGAAAAGTTATTCGCTGCCTGTGTCTGACGATAGCCGTCGTAATACCCAAAGAAGAAGAGCTTGTTCTTGATGATCGGTCCGCCCAGAGTACCGCCGAACTGGTTCTGCTCGTAGGCGCCCTTTACCGGAGCAAAATATGAAGTAGCTGCGATGTCCTGGTTTCTGAAGAATTCGTATGCGCTCCCGTGGAACACGTTCGTTCCGCCCTTGGTCGCTAGGTTGACGGTTGCACCGATCGACCCGCCGAACTGAGACTCATCTGTGTGCGTCTGTTCCTGGAATTCCCGAATTGCATCGACAGCCGGGCTGATCGAGAGAGAGGTAAAGAATGGATCCGTCGCATAAAGGCCATCGACAAAGAAGAGATTGCTGCGCCCACTGCCTCCGTTGATCGAAGGCGTCACATTCGATCCCGCAGATCCAAGCTGCGGCACTGCCGTCTGCGACACGCTGACCGGAACCGTTCCCGGTGCAAGCTGCAACAACTGAATGAACTGACGCCCGTTTAGCGGAAGGTCCTCAGTTTCATCCGTCCCAATCACAGTTCCAAGTCCTGCCGTCTGTGTTTGCAGGTCCGGCGTCGCGCTCGTCACGTTCACCGTTTGCTGCACGGAACCAACAGCCAGGGAGAAATCGAGATTCGCCGACTGGTTTACATGCAGCTCAATCTTTTCTGTGTCGGTATTGAAGCCCTGCTTCGAGACACTCACGCTGTAATCCCCGGGCTGCAGCAGGGGCACATTGAAAAACCCGGAATCATTGGTAGCAGCCGTACGCGATACCCCCGTAGCCGTCTGCAGCACGACCACCGACGCGCCGGCTATCGCAGCCCCCGCTGAATCCTTGACGCTGCCGGACAACGTCGCCGTATTGATTTGACAGAACGCGCTGATCTGGATAGCCAACACCGTGGCGATGAGAGTCATTGAGAGGCGAACGAACTTCCGGACTCGCAAGCGCGCGTTTGTGCCCGGCTGTTCGAATTTTGAAGGAGAGGTCCTGCAATTTTCCTTCGACATCTACTTGTCCTCCTGAGAGTGCTTGCTTTGACGATTCTTTTGGACGGTGTAGGTACAGACGGAACTACGAATGTTCGGCGATCTTTGTTCGGCAGCGCTGTATTCAACCCTCCGGAAGGCACCGGATCACTGGTTCAGTTTTGGGCATCAACTTAACCCTCTTCAAGCCGCCTTTTACCCCTTTTGGTAAATTTCAACCGATGCAGTTAACGATAACTTAATCTTACGAGGGAGCAATTTATCACCCCGTATTCACGATGATCAAGAAGAAAATATGGGCTACGTTGAGGTTGTGGAAGACGACTTGAGACTTCGCGCACCCGTACGTCGTGCTGCCATCCGGCCTTCCTTATCTGTCATATAGCCAGCCTTTCATTCGATTGCCTGAGATCATTCGATTAGTAGTTGCTCATCGCCTCGTCTGAGATTGCCCATTACATGGCGACGCAATTGATATGTGAGGGACGATATCCTTGTCGGGATTCCAGAGGATTGGTGAGGTGTTTTTCGCGTCAGAAACTCCCTCCTCGTGCAAAGCGGCGAAGCGCTGCATCTCAGCGTCGGCAAGTTCACTTTTCTGGTTTCGCCTATAGGCCTGTGCCAGCCGATAATGTGCCTCGGCGTCGTCCGGTTCCAGCTTTAGGGCAAGCTGCAACTCGCCCTGAGCTCTCAAGAAATCGTTCGAATCGGCATAGAGCACTCCGAGTAGATAATGGGCTTGAGCCATATTGGGATCGTTCGCTAAGACCAGCTTCAGCTGTGACTCGATCTCGCTGTTCGACCCTGCCATGAGGTTCGTTCTGTGTTGGCGCCACAACGCGAGTGCATAATCGTAATGCGCCTCGGCGCTTGTCGGATGTGCTACAACTAATTCTGCAAGGTTCTTCCGAATTTCGGCCGCTCTCTCCGGTGAGGCATCGGCCAGACCTGCCAGAAAGAAGTACGGCGGCAGGTAGTCGGGATCGATTGCAATCGCTCTCAGCAGGGACTGGATCGCTTCCGGCTTTCGCCGCGCCATATCTTGTGCAATTCCAAGGCCCAGCCAAAGCTTCGCCTCAATTGGACGGCTAACAGTTGCCGAAGTAAACAATTCAGCCGCTTGCTCTTGCGCTCCCGCACTGATTAAGCCGATGCCGGAACTGAACAGATTCTCTACATTGCCGGGAGCCGCGGCGACCGCGCGCTGATACGTCTCAATTGACTTCTGGTGTTCGCCCGAAAGTTGGTATGCAAGCGCCAGCAGCCGAAAGGCTGCCGGATCTTGGTTGACGCTTTTCGTCACGTCTTCAAGCAGATTGATCGCCTCAGGATCCCTCTTCGTCCCAAGCAGAGCCAGTGCCAGCGCGCGTGAGTTATTGATGTCTCCAGGTTCGGCGCCTCTGGCCGATTCTAAGTACTCCACGCTCCGCGCAAACTCGCCGCGTTCCAGATAAAAGACGCCCAGCGCATAGTTGGCTTCGAACGCCTTCGGATCTGCTTTGGCCGCCTTTACTAACTCGGATTCGCGGCTGCAATCCTCTACATGCCAATCGGGAACGAAGCCGGAAAGTAGTTCCTGATTGAGGTCATCTACTCCTTTGCTGACTGCCGCTGCCTCCTCGTTGCTGACGCCCGTCGAATAGCCGCTGGGTGCGGTATTCCCTTGAACGCCAGAGGCGCTGAACGCAGGCGGTTGCTTAGGATTCTTCGTCGATCCCTCACTCTGCCCATTCGTTTGGCCCGTCTGGGAAGCTGCAGCCACAGCGCCAAAGGCCACTAGCATCATCAGCATATTCCTCAAGCGACCCGCTCCTGGAGTTGTCGCTGCCGAACTCATTTCTTAGTGTCCACTTCGCGCAGTGCCTGGCGAATCTCTTCATTGTCCGGCTGTCTGGCAAGGAACTCTGACAGCAGATCATGTGCTTTATCGCCTTTACCGGCACTCAGGTAAAGCACAGCCATGTTCAGATAAGGCCGATCGTAGTCGGGCGCCAGCCGTTGGCAGTTTTCGAACGACTCCATCGCCTTCGCCGATTCACCCATTTCCATCAGCACAACTCCCAGGCCGTTCAGCATCTCCACGTTGCGAGGTTCAAGTTGCGTAGCCTTCTCCAACTCCGACTTCGCCCGAGGTAGATCCTTCTCCTCAACGAACAACATAGCCAGCCCTTGGTGCAACTCCGCCTGTGAAGGATCCAGGGCAATCGCCTTTTCCAAAAGAGATTGAGCGGCTTCTTCGCGGCCCTGGTAGCGATAAAGCTTCACCATATTCTGAATGGCGAGCAAGTGGGTTGGTTGCAGGTCGAGTGCCTTTTGAAAGTCGCTTTGCGCGCCGTTGTAATCCCCCTGCTGGCCATAAACGACACCCAGATTGTTCCAGGCATCCGCATTGTTGGGATCCAATTTAACAGCTTGTTCTAAGTTCGTTCGGGCATCCCCAAACATACCTTTGTTTAAATAAATCAAACCGATATTGTAAAAAGCGGCGCCATTCGGAGCGCCATGGTCGATCGACCGCTCAAAGGCTGCCAGAGCTTCATCGAAATACTCATATTGCAGATAAGCGACGCCGTATGTGAAGTAGTTGTGGTGTAGCTGCCCCCTGAAATAACGTCCCGGAAAGGGAAGCCCACGGCGTAGCCGATCTTCGGCAGTCACAGGCAGGGTGCGCGCATCGTGTGAGATTTGCGCTGGATCCGCATAGCCCGTGTAGACACGAACTACCTTACCTTCGCCATTGACCAGGAATGACGTCGGGAATTCAATTTCCCGGCGCCGGTCAAAAAGATATCGATAGAAGATGTTATAAACAGCCGCTGTCTTTTCTTCCGGAGTGAGTACCGGAAGCGACAGCTGCGGAAGTCCCGTCACCTTATCTTCAGCCGGCTCCTTGGGCGTAATCCGCACTGACAGTACCGTCAGACCGTCATGCTTCCATTCCGCATTCAGGCGATTCAGTTCCACCAGAAATTTCCTACTCTGGTCGCAGCCCGGTGTCCAGAAGACCAGCAGCTGCGTACTTCCTTTTCCATCGGACAAGCTACGCTTCACATTATTCTGGTCCGGAAGCGAAAAGCCCGGAGGCGTGATCGGCTCCAGCAACCACGTCGCATTCGTCATCCGAGGTTCTTCGCTCGTCTGCTTCGCATCTGGGCCGCTCATCTCGCGGAACGCACGGAAGGGTGTAGCGCGAAAGGCCGCCGATCCTTCCTGAACCTCAATTTGGTGCCCTGACGGAACATTATCGAGAACCTGCTTCTCTCCGTTGGGCCATTCGATGATCGCTCGTATTGGACCGGCGACTTCTCCGAGGCCAAAGTGCAGCATCTTCGTATTCTGTGACAAGAAACCGGACCCGGCTCGCAACGTCTTCTGCTGTCGCCCGGCTGTTGTGACCACCTCGACGATCGCTCCGATTGCGTCGCGATTGCTCTTGTTCCCTCGGAGCGAAAACATGATCGCTCCGCCGATCGGGCTCAGTTCGTTGTGAAAGGCTCTGAGCTGCGGAGCGGTTCGGTTCTTCAGAATAATTTCCAGCCTTCCATCCCCGTCAATGTCGCTCAACGCAAAAGAGCGGCCGTCTTCAACACAATCCAGGTCTAGAAGGCCCGCTGCCTCCGTAAACGTCGCGTCTCGATTATTCAAATAGAAGTTGTTGCGCTGATATCCGCTCCATGTGTAATCCGAACGGATGAACTCATTGATTGCGCTCCACGCGTCGGCATATGCCTTTGATTGACCACCTGAATCCAGTGAGCGCGCAGCAACTTGTCGCCAATAAAAGCTGGAGACGTCCTCTTTCTTTGCGCCTGAGATGAAGCCGTTCGCGACATACAAATCAGGGTATCCATCGTGATCGAAATCCCATGCGTCGCTGCCCCAATTCCATCCACCCACCTGGGTTCCGGACCCTTCGGTCACATCATTAAATTTGCCGCTTGCTCTTTCGTTGTGAAGCAGTGTGTTGCCCGCGGCATCCTCCCAGTACACCCGGCGGATATTCTCGGGTGCCATGGGTATAAACTCCGGTTGCTTCGTGACCCTCCTGCCGGCGGCTTCCCACATGTTCACGACATACATATCGTCACCGCCGTCGTTGTCATAGTCGAACCAGATCATGCTCATGCCTTCGCCCGGATCTTCCACGCCAGCCTCAGCGCTGACATCGGTGAACGTGCCATTTCCATTATTCCTGTAAAGCACTTTGCGGCCAAAATCATTCACGACATATAAGTCGGGCCACCCGTCGCGGTTATAGTCGTCCCATCCGCAACAGAAACTGAAACGGTTATTGCTCACATCCAGCCCCGATGGGACAGTCACGTCCTCAAAGGTGTGATCACCGCGGTTTTTCAGGAGAAAGTTGGGCGGCCCATTCTGCGCGTCATAATATGGCTTCGGATACTCGTAATTGCTCAGCCCTTGATAAAAGCTATACGTGCAGAAGTAAACATCGAGCAGACCGTCACGATCGTAGTCGGCAATCGCAACGCCGGTAAACGTGCCCTGGGTCGGCCTCGCGAAATGAAAGGCATCCGGCTTCAACTCGAACGTACCGTCGCCACGGTTGATAAAAAGCAGCGGGCCGCTCGTGCGCACAACGATCAAATCCTGGCGTCCGTTGTTGGTCAAATCTGCAAATAACGCGCTCGATGTTCCATCCAACAAGCCCACGCCTGCCTTCTCGGTCACGTCAATAAAGGTGCCATCACCGCGATTCCGGTAGAGCCGGTTTGGAAGGCCGGCCGGCTGACAGACATAGAGATCGTCATAGCCGTCGCCATCAAAGTCCCCTGCAGAAATACCATTATTGCCGTAGATATCGATTCCACTGGCTCCATCCAAAACAGTTCGCCAATGATCGACGCCATGACACATCTGCGACCGGTAAGAATCGATGCTCCCGAAAGCCCCAATGGAGACATCCGTGAATCCCCGCCCCGTCAGGCGGCTCCGCAACTCCGCGCCTGCGGACCAACCCGTGACGCACCACCGTCCATTGGCATCTTTCAACCATGACAATTCCCATTCGCCCGTCCGCTCTTCCCGCCGGTTCGCATCCAATGCGCCGACTAGATCGTAATGAATCTGCGTCTTGAGAGCGCCAGCCGCCTCGTGCACGATCTCAATCAGATCGATCTGAAGTTCGGCTGTCTCAATCTTCTTGAATGGCGCTAGATACTTGTTCAGTCCCTCAACAAACACGCTCCTGCCCACTTGCTCCGGACGCGGAAAGAGCACCTTGTCTGACTGTACTGGTGGTTGAGATCGGACAGGAGTCACCTTAGCCCGATTCAGAAGGGAGCCATCTAGATTTTCAGACAGAAGATCATGGACTACTCGCAAGTCCCGCGCAGAAGCGCAGAAGGCCTGTTGCCAGGTCTTCAGCGGAGCATCCAGTTCAGCAGCATACTTCTCCGCGATGAATTCGTCGGAGCCCGGTCGGATCTGCTTCAGAAATGGCTCAATGGATGGCGCATATCCCGATCCCACATGAAGAAGACAAGGGGAGGACGGTCCTTGCGCAAGGGCTAACGATGGGAGACCGCGAAGACGAGATGCCAGAAATGCTCCTGCCACGCCCGTGGTCTTCAGGAACCAGCGACGCGAGCGGTACACGTTTCCCCCTGAATTCGGATACAGCCCAGAATAACGGCTCCGTCTACGATGAAGTTATCGCTAATAATATGCCAGTTTTGCTGGGTACGCCGTTGAGTCGAGTTCAGATTCTCTGATCTCTAACAGGAACCGTTCCGGCCTCAGCGCTTGTCACAACCGCGTTGGCAGAACCTGAGTGCGTTGCCCGTTTACCAGAACGGTCACTGGAACGGGCCGGGGGGAAGAAAGTTTCCATTGGGTTACCCGTTCGCCCTTCCAGGACATATCTACCACGACATTCCCTCTGGCCTTGACTCCTTTCACACTGCCTTCTGGCCATTCCGCGCAGGGAGCGGGAAGCAATTGAATCACGCCATTCTGTGATTGAACCAACATTTCTATCATCGCTGCTGCTATGCCGTAATTACCGTCAATCTGCAGAGGGATGTGATGAGTTGTGAACAGATTGTCGAGCATGTTGTAGATGATCAGACCCTCCAACATTTCGTGAGCCTTCTCTCCATCCTGCAGACGCGCCCAGAGCATGCATCGCCAGGTCCATGACCAGGAACGGCGGCTGTCTCCCGTGGTCTTCCTCATTAACAAGGATTTGCGGGCCGCCTCGGCCAACTCGGGTGTCTTCTCGATGCTGATCGTACTTCCCGGAAAAACAGCAAACAGATGTGACGTGTGCCGATGGTCTGTCACCGGATCGCGATCGATCATCCACTCCATCAAGTTGCCCTCTTTGCCGATCTGCGGCGGCAACAGCTGCTCCTGCTTTTCTTTCAGCCCCGCGACCCACTCCTGATCTACACCCAGAATTTCGGCAGCCCTGATCGTATTTAGGAACAATTCGGAAATGATCTCCTGATCCATTGCCACACCATCCTCGCCACGAGGACCATGTTCCGGAGACCAGCCGTTAGGAACCACCAGCGTTCCCGCCTTCACCCGCGCGAGTTCAGGATAGAGCGACACATCCACCGGCTTATAGTCGCTCTCGAAGCCCTTCCCGCCTTCTCCCAAAGTTTTCAGATGCGCCGCCCAGTATTGCGACAACTCCTTCATCATGGGATACGCCTGATCGCGCAGATACGGGACATCTTGGGTAAAAGCGTAATGCTCCCACATATGCAAGGCGTACCATGCTGATCCCGGCAGATTCATCTGCCAACCGTTTCCACCAAATGGATTGTGCGATGTATAAACGAGCCAGCCGCCAGATTGCGAACCGTGCAGTTGTGAGCTGTCGAGCTTTTCGGTCGCCTCCAGATATTCCTGCGTTGCCATTCGATTTGGTTCACGAGTTGCCCACAGGTATTCGATCATCGCCAAGTGGCATTCGGAAAGATTGCCAGGCTCTGGCAACCAATACACCATCTGAAAGTTGATGTTGCTGTGGTAATCGTTCCCCCACGGCGCGTCAATCGATCCGTTCCATATCCCTTGCAGGCCCGCAGGCAAATTATCGGGACGAGACGTCGAAATCATCAGATAACGTCCGAAATTAAAAAGGGTCTCTTCCAACCCTGGATCGTTGGGGTTTGTTCGATAAGTTTCCAGCCTGCGGGGCGTGGGCATCGCATTCCGTGAATCGCTCGACTTTCCCAGATCGAGCCGCACCCTATTGAACAGCGGTTGATAGTTGTTCAATTGAGCTTTGAGCAAATCATCGTATGACTTGTCTCTGACCTTCTTGAGCCGTTCGGTGATCCTGGCCTCAGGATCATCCCCGCGCCATCGCTTTCCGTAATCCAGCAGATAGTTTGTTTCGATCGCGATCACGACCGTGAATGAATCGACCGCTCGCAAGGCGATGTGGCCGGCTTCGCTGATTTGATCTCCTCCCTGACTGGAGACCGCCGCCTGCACTTGGCAGCGCATTCCATTGCCCAATTTGCTCACGAGAGTGAGATTCTGCGGCCCCACAGAGACCAAATCAGCCTCATGCTGAGTCGCTAATGAGATCGTCGCGTTGAATTTCTTCTTGTCGTCCGCCCGATAATGCAGAACCATGACCTGATCCGGATGACTGGCAAAGGCAATACTCCGGATGGCGACATCATTCCGGACTGCTGAAGACCTGACAATGCCCTCGTCCAAACAGATCTCGCGGATGAAGGAACCCTTCTGCACCGGGGCGTTGAAATCAACAATCAAGTCGCCGACGGGTTGATATCCTCCAAAGCCGTCTTCGCCAACTTCGGGCCCATGCTCGCCGTCGTATTTCTTGTCACCTTTGTTGTTGATCGTCCCGCCGTTTCGTCCGCCCGACCAGAAGGAGACTTCATTCAGGGCATAGCGGTCGCGCCCACTCCCATGAAAAACGGAAGCCGCGAGGCGCCCATTTCCGATCGGATATTGCTCCGCTTCCCAGATTCGGGCGGGATTCGAATATTTTCCCTTCGTCGCTGCACTCGTCTCCTCATCCAGGTAGTCCGTCCCTTCACCCGACTGCCACCGTTTGATGACTGGAGAAGGGTGGGGTACACGTGGCAAATGGGGAACTGAGTCACCCTCCCACACGCCGTCGTATAAGTCGGAGGTGGCACCGGGTTGCTCTCTTTGATTTGCAAATAGCCGGGTAAACGCTGGTTGATCAGACCAGACCCGCATGGTACCTCGTTCGGCCTCCATCATTGGAGAAAACATCGAAAGGATCCCTGGCTGAGCAAAGGTGGGTTCTGCACAACTCGCTCCGGTCAGGACCAGTCCAGCAGCGGCCATTCCTGATGCCTTCAGGAAACCTCGTCGTCCGGTTTCGGCGCCGCGATTGAGTCGTCTCATTTAATGGAAAACCAATCGTATGCTTTGCTGCAAGTAGCTGTCAATAATCGGAGAAGGAGCGCAATCGCATCCTTATCTGTCTATGCCAGAGTATGGCCGCCATTTACTGCGAACCGTTGCCCTGTGATAAATCCCGCGGAATCACTGGCAAGAAAAGCAACCAAGTCGGCAACATCCTTTGCTTCGCCCATCCTCTTCATTGGCACGAGTTGTTTATAGGTCTCGAATTCGGCAACCGGTACATCGGCGTGCCTCTCGGTGGGTATCCATCCGGGCGCGACCAGATTCACGGTTATGCCATCGAGAGCAAGTTCGCGCGCCCAGGAACGAGTCTGCCCTAATTGCGCTCCCTTGGCCGCGACATAGTTGGCGAAACGTGGGTTCCCGAGTTCGAAAACTTCGCTTCCAATCTGAATGATTCTTCCAAATCGCTGTCTCTTCATTGCGGGCAGCACCTGCTTAACAAGCAGCAGAGGTGACTTCACAAAGAACTCCAGTTGCTCCAGATAGCACTCCCACGTTTGTTCCTCGATTGAGTAAAAGGGTTGCGGGCCGGTTGCGTTAACCACGAGAATATCGATCACACCAAAGGCCCGCGACACTTCATCTACCAACCGTGCTACATCCGCCTCATCACGCACGTTCGCTCGAACGATGGCTGCATGGCCGCCTCGCCTCTCGATGTCATTGCGGAGACGTTCCGCTGCCTGCTGGCTGTTCCAGTAATTGATCGCAACATTGGCGCCGTTTTCAGCTAGTTCCAACGCGATAGCTGCTCCCAGGCCGCGGGAGGCTCCAGTTACCAGAGCGGTGCGTTTCATAGTTCCGTCATCTCGCTTTCACTTCGCCAGTCCGATTGTTCGTGATCCCAGCGACTTCGGTGCTGTTGCAGGCGCGCCGGAAACCGGCTCGAGTATTGAGGATTTATGAGCAACCCTTTCTAGCAGGTAATTTGCTCCAGCGCGCCCCGCAAACGTCAGTACCTCATCCGAACTTGCAGCTAACGCGGTGGAAGAGTTGCTGGCGTCGACAATCTCAACCGTGTGCCTAGGCCAGGGGTTGCGAACACGCACCGGTCCTGATGACGCGATCTCCAATCCCACGCAGACCAGTTCGCCATGTCGCAGTCTCACATCAGCTTTATTGCCGTGGGGAAGATAGACTGTGCCATCTGCATCCCAATCCTGTGGCCATGCAGGCGCTATCAGAATCAGATTGTCGTAATCATCCGCAAGAGCAATCTGGAGCGCGTCTGCCAGTACACCCACTTGTTCAACGTAGGGTTCAGCGCCCGCGGAGCCGCCCGGCTCGGAAGGAGAGAAGGCCGAAAGGCCGGAAGGATATGCCTGATAGTGGTCAGTGATCGCAAACAGGCTTGCTGATAATTCGCTTGAAAGACCAAGACGGGCAGCCTGCACCGGATCGTAACTCCAATCTTCGTCATTCTTGTAAGGACGGTTCAGGAATGTACGCACGGCCACCTTATGCAGCGCTTCATCGTCGCCGATAATCGTGTAGGGCCACACCGGCTCCAGTCCGATGTTTTCGACGTTGTGAATCTTAGCATCGGGATTATAGCTGGCAGCGATGATTGCCTCCGCGCCATCAGCCCCACCCTTCGACAGAACCGTTGGCGATGAGACAGTCGCGAACGGCAAAGGCATGAGCTTAGTCAGCGCTGCCCGCAATTCGATAACCAACTCTGAATCTGTCTTCAATAGGGTTGCGGCTTGAATTACTCGGGGGAACAGCGCTCGCATTGCGGATATGTCCGTGGTTGGGTCATGAACGTCCCATTGCATCTCGTGCGCATTCGATGGGAACGTATGCAGTTTGCCATCCGGCCCGGTAGTTGAATAGGCCAAAAGAAAGCGCGCTGCTTCCCGCATGAGCGGATAATTCTTCTTCAGAAACGCCATATCGTCGGTGTACTCATATTGCGCCCAAACCCAAACTGACACCTCGGCTCCGGTGGAGATCGTGCGCGCGTTGTAGTATGGCGGAGAGTCCTCCCCACAGTTAATCGGTGCATTGGGAATCCATTCTTCGTTCTCGTAGCCGCGGCCATTGAAGCGCATGGTTTCAGGAACGCAGGCTCCCTGCCGGCCTCCCATATGCTGGCGCGTCCAATTGAGAATGTTGTTAAGGTTTTCCTGATACAGACGGAAGTATGAAGCGTTTAGATCGGAGGCGCCGGCCCCGAGATTGGCGCTCACCTGCATCCGCAGGTTCCATTGCCAGAAGGCCGAAGGCCCCCATCTGTGTTGGTCGCGAGCGGAAGAAAATAGATCTCCAATACCGGCTTGGGAACCTGGAAAGCGATCACGGCTCTCAGCGGCAGCGGTGAACAAATAGATGGTCCTTAGGTTCTCAAAGTATTCGGCTCTGTGATCTGGCGAGGATAGCTTCATCAACCCCGCGTGTTCCCAGAAAGCACTCCACCAGGCGCGGTGTTGATCGATGCGAATCGATTGTGCCTGCGCCATCAGCTTTGATGAGGCAGCATCTGCATCGCCTCCACGCCATGACGGCGCTCCGACCAGGATTCGGAAAGATCCGTCTGACCGTGGCATAAATGTGAGAGTGACTGAAAGTGAATCACTTGACGTCGCGTGTACATTTCTCGCATTTGCGGTTACCGCGGCTAATGATCCAAAGCGCTCATTGCTCGCGCCGGCTTCGTGGTCGTCAAGCCACGTTTCGGCAAGAGCGCCAATGGTTCCGCGCGAAATCACCTGCGGTTTGCGCGGTGACCATAGCCGCAGCACTGCCGTTTGCTCCTCTTTCGGATCGGCCCCTTTCACATCCACCACCAATACGTCGAGAGCCTCATCGACGTAAGTAACGGCCGTCATACCTCCGCCGCTCTGTTCAAACTCCCCCGTGTAGAGATTGAGCCGGCCCCGGTAGTCGCGCGCCTCTGCAAGCTTATCGAGCGTCGGAATAATAATCTGGCCGGGTGAGAGGCGTTTCGGAAAAGTATCACCGCGATTTAGCTGTGCCGTGAATCCGTCCTGGGACCACACCGCAACTCCCAGCCGACCGTTACCTAGTGGCATCGCCTCAGTGGGCAATAAAGCGGGCCGCGCCAGAATAATGTCAGAACGCTCGACAACCCCTTTTCGGTCGATCGGGAAGAGTTCACGTCCCCACAATTTCGGAGTTCCGAACAACTGTATGGCAGCAATCTGAACAAGAAGAATTAACGTGACAAGATTACGGCCGCTAACCTTGTGCCAATTACGAATGCAGTTAAAGACGAAGCTTTCCGAGACGGTAGCAGCCATAATATGGTGCAAAGCAGTCATCCGAAGACTCCAACTTGTTTCACGGCCGGTCACCCAAAGTTGAGATCGGCGAGAATCATTAGGAATGAGACGTTTCATTCGCAAATGAGGCTAGTTGATCGAATAGCGCAAGTCAATCGCGACCCAGTAGCGCCCTGGCGGCTTTCGCTGTATTGTCGATAGCAAATGTCGACGCAGAAGGAACTTGCGAAATACGCGGGCATGTCGGCAGGCACTGTCTCCAACGTGATTAGTGGGAGCACCCCCGTCAGTGAAGCTTCGCGGAAGAAGGTGCTCGACGCGATTCGCGCCTTAAATTACCAGCCGAACCTCATTGCGCGCAGCCTGAAGACAAATCGAACCTATACGCTCGGCATCCTCGTTCCCGATATCACGATCGCGTTCTATACCAAAGTCATTCGGGGTGCTGAATCGGCCGCCAGAGACCGAGATCATTTCTTGGTAGTGCTCGATTCGCAAGGCAGCCATGAACTCGAGGTAAAGATGCTGGCGCTGCTCCGTCAGAGAGTCGACGGGATTCTGTTCGTGACCGCCGGAGACTACAAATGGTCCGCTGAAGATGCCCGGCAAATCACTTCAGGACCGCCGGTTGTATGGGTCGATCGCCGGCCAGAGGGCCTCCATGTGGATTCGGTATGCGTCGACGATAGTGGCGCAGCAGAGGTGGGAGTAGCTCACCTCGTCGAAAGAGGACACAGGGAGATTGCGATTGTCACTGGCCCGCTAACCCTTAGGAACGAACAGGAACGGCTTCACGGATACGAAAGAGCACTCAGGAAAGCAAATCTTAAGACTCGCAGAAACTTGATTTGGTCAGCCGGATTTGAGCAGAAGGGAATCGATGCCGTTTGCCAGCAAGGAATGCTTCGCTCGGCGACAAGACCCTCGGCCCTTTTTGCCACGAATGGCGTTACGGGTCTTGGCGCTCTCCGCAGCTTGTATGCTATGGGGTTTTCTACGCCTGCTGATCTCGCCTTTGCTACCATCGATGACGTTATGACCGATCATCTATTCAAGCCTGCTATCACATCGGTCATTCAACCGGCGCACGAGATAGGCTATCGCGGAATCGAAGTCTTATTTGATCGATTCGCCAACCCAAAGAGAAACTCCGCCCGCGCGATCACACGGTTGCCCGCGACCCTTGTGGTCCAGGAATCGTCACAAACATACTCCTCAGCGCCCCCAATAAGAGCCGCAAAGAGAAGAAAGTGATCCGCCAGCTTCGGCCCGATCTGCCAGGGTTGAGTTCCTTTTGAATGTCAGTAGGTGCGGAATTACCAATGCGATGACAGAGACTTTATCGCCCCGCCGGCAACGCCGAGTGCCACGAGTGGAACGTCGTCTTGCCCAGGTCAGTGCCAACTGAATGCATCGGCACGTCGATGATCCTTCCTCTCAGAAGCCGCCACCACAATCAAGCTGCTCACGTATTTGAATCAAACGGCGGACCCCCTCATCAGTCGTTCGTCGGCTTCTCGGTAGCAAGGCGCATGGTCGAAAAGACTGCTGCCGTTGCTCGGCAGAGGTCGGGGCAGGGAAGTCGAGGGTGCTGGCGAGGGTGCTGAAGGATTTACTACCAGTGCTTTCTAGTGCTTTTGAGTGCTGTTGTTAGCCATCGGTGCTCATCTTTTCAATGAGTTACGTCTAAATGCACTTCTGTCACGGCAGAGGTCGCGGGTTCGAGCCCCGTCGTCCCCGCCATCATTCCAAAGGACTAGCAGGATGATGGAATCCAAAGTGATAATCTAAGGTGGGTTCGATAAGGGTGCAATAAGCCCAAAATTGCCCCGAATCGAGGGTGCATTTTTCCCCGGTTCCACCCACGACCTCTGCCCATCTCCACCATTCGTATGGACTTGAGCCTAGAACCGTAGCCCAAGACTGTCTCTATTGGCCAGCTTAAATGGGCATCTCGACCCGCGTTTTTCACGATCATCTTTACCACCTTGCTTTTTGCCGCCCGCTTATGCGAGGTTATTGCCTGCGTGTAAACCTCAAGCGTGATCCTGCTGGTAGCGTGCCGCAAAAGCTCCTGAACGGTCTTCACGTCTTCTCCATTCGCCTTCAGAAGAGTTCCGAAGGTATGGCGGAAGGTGTGCCAACCGATCTGTTTATGAATGCCGGCCTTTCGTGCCACGGGTCGGATGTAGCGCTTCATCAGGTTGTCCGGCCAGTAGGGTTGCTTTCCCTGCATGACGGGACTCGCGAAAACCCAATCACCCTGCATCGTATACAGACTCATCCGTTGCCAGCGCAACAGATCCTCGGCCATATAGCTGTCGAGAGGGAACCGGCTTCGCTGAGTCTTCCGTTTTGCAATCACCCACGACCTGGTGCCAGATAGAACGAATCACCCGCAGTTCAAGAGCCTTGAAGTCCACGTCCTCCCATCGCAGTGCAAGAAGTTCACTCACGCGAAGTCCCGTCGCCGCGTCAAGCAGCACCAGCGTCCTTTCTCGAAGGGCAAGCTTGCTGAGAAGCAGTTGGAGTTCTTCGCGCTCCAAACCTCCGGAGGTCGCTCTCTCTTCGCGCTTTGACGGACGAGCTCGATTGGGTTTGTGTCCGACCAACCGTATCGCATCGCGCGTTGAAACAGAGCGCTCATGAGGTTTCGAATCTTTGCTCGTGTGCCCTGTGCCCGCTGAATGTTGTTCAGCCACATTTCCATCGCGACCGGTCTAACCTGATGCAGCTTGTGATCTTGCCACCTGGGCAATATCCAATTGTCCAGATAGCACTCATAGGCAGGTCGGTGGAAAACGCCTTGCGTGCGTTGCCTTCTCCAGTTAGCTCCTTTAACCGGTAGGGTGCAACGAGTTCGGCAAGCTTTTGCGACGGATGTGATAACGGATAGAGCACGGGAAAGCCGGCGCGAGTTCGCAGGTCCCGAAGAATTCCGGGATGACGATGTCGTGGCCCGGTCGCCGAACCGGATCTTCGAGAAATCGGACTGCTAAAGGGCGAGGTCTCGCAAGAAAAATCGCCCTTTCGCTTTTGATATTCATCGATTTTTGAGTTTCTGGATAGTGCATGGGGTTTTGCCGACCGTCTGCCCTTTGCCCGCGCAGTAGGCGACCACCCGCTCTTCGACGGACATCTGTTGCAGCGGGAATTTCCTGCCATCTCCGCTGGCACAGAAGAGGGCCTTGCGGCCTGCCCGTCCACTCCACTTGCCAGAGAGAGGATCGCGACGAAGGACAATTCCATTGCAGCCAGTTGAGGGCACCGATGCGGGCTAGCAGGTCAGCTCCCTCGGGTTCAGAGACGACACTCACTAAGCGAGATCGTCCGGCGACCGGTAACAAGCGGTAACATTGCGGTTCGTTGTCACTGGTTTTCCCGCATTTTCTTGCGTCGTCAGGGAGGTATCCAGAGGGTTCGTGCCCTTGTGTATCCAATTGCAATTAGGTATAGATAGGGGATATCTAGGGAACAGCTGTGACAGCGTCGGAATGGTAGGACAGCTGACTCTGGATCAGCATATCGGGGTTCGAATCCCTGGGGGGCAGCCAAGAATCTGTAAGATATTGATATTAAATAAGATAATGACGCTGATTCGAATCCCTAATCGGAATTAAGTATTGATGTGACTGCCGATTCGGGATTCATTCAATGCTTTCGTTGACGCTGTTTACAGTCTCCTGCGAGAAGGCGATTGTTTGACACATCGGTGAGTGATTTGACGATTGTGCTATTACCGAGATCCGCGCGGGAACGCTAGACTCTAACTGCCTATCGAAACCCCTTTTCAGAAAACTACGCGACGGCACTTGTCCGATAGGCCGACTATTCGGCCAAGTGGATAAATTCCCGGTTAACCAAGAATACGGGAATTGGCAGTTTGACAGCGGTATGTGCGTCTCAACACGAGGCGCTCGCGCCAGAGTGCGTCTAGCGCCTCAAAGCTTCCTTGAATGACCCAGGTGTTTTAGAGCGAAAGATCTGAAGTAGTCGACGACCGGCGCTCGAGTTCCTTTGCGAACGGCCATACCAATTTCAGACATCGGTATCCGGTCGGATGTTACAGGCCGCTACCGAAGCGGCACTACGTTTGACCACCGATAACGGCGTAATGGGATACCCAAGCGCGAATGGACGAGTGAGATCAGCGTTGCGACCTCTCCTGCGGTCTGAGTGGCATTGGGAACAATCCCAGCATCGCGAAGGATCCCGAACATCAAATCGTGGGATCCAGGGGCCCAGTTGCGCTCATAGATTACGAAGTTCTCGCCGGAGACTTCACGTAGGCGCACCCTTTTCCTTTTTGCCAGTTTATGCGACGATGGCACCACGAGTACGAACGGTTCCCGATGCACGATGACGACATCGAGGGTCCACTGCACGCCAATTGGTAGACGAAGAAATCCAATATCGAGCGACCCAGTCTCCGGCATCTGTACCTGCTCCGCCGTGAGAATATTGCGCAAAGGGCACTATACCTCGGGATATAACTCTCTAAACTGTAGAACGATATCGGCCACAAGCTCACTCCCGCGGTTAAGACGAAGCCGATCCGCAATAGTCTCAGTTTCCCACTAGCAGCAAGCCTCGCCCTGCGAATCGCTTGCTCCAATTGCGATAGCTCTGCAGCGGCATCATCACGAAAAGCCAAGCCAGCCGCGGTGAGCGTTGTTTGCGTCGGTTCCGCTCGAGAGTCGAACGCCGACCTCCTCCTCAAGAGCTCGTATCTGAAGGCTGGTTGGCTGATATGAATCAACTCCGCTGTGCGCCCGAAGTGCAGAGTCTCGGCGATGGAAAGAAATGACCGAACTTGACGAAGCTCCATAGGTCTCTCTTATTAGAGAAAGCAGCGCTCCGAATCAAACGCGGTGGCAGTCGGGTCTGTCACCAATCGAAGGTGACACATGTCACTACCGATCTTGGATCACTTTGGTACATCGACCAATTCAACGGCCGCATCTTCCGCAGCGGATCGCCTCGCGAGGCTCGCCAACTCTCATGTGTAATCATGAAAGTAGGTTCCATCAGCCGCGTCAGCATAGAAACGATTCTGATTGAAATGTATTACGTCATAGGCTCAGGTCCCGCTGGCGTTTCGTGTGCTCAGGCGCTCATCGCGGCTGGCAAAAACGTCACAATCCTTGACTCTGGCCTGCAACTCGAGAACGAGCGTCGTGACGCAGTTCGTACTCTCGCGCTCTCAACTACTTCTGATTGGACGCCCTCTGCTACCGCATTTCTACGCGAGGGAATCACTTCGGGCGCCTCGGGAATTCCACTCAAGCTGGCCTATGGATCGGACTTCTCATACCGGCAGGTTGCCGGCGCGACCTCGATCGTGCGCGATGGAGCGGAAACAAAGCCCTCCTACGCGCGTGGGGGATTGAGCACTGTGTGGGGCAGCGCAATCATGCCTCATCGGCAGCATGACATTGAAGACTGGCCAATTTCCATTAAAGATCTCGAGCCCGGATACCGGGCTGTCTTGGAATGGATGCCGATCTCAGCCCGAAACGACCACCTTTCCCAATTCTTCCCGCTCTACACCGGCGAGTGCGCGCCGCTGCCCATTAGCCGCCAGGCTGCCGGCGCGCTTGCCGATCTCGAACGCCACCGGGGCAGGCTCAATGAGAAAGGCATCTACTTTGGATCATCCCGGCTGGCTGTCGATGCAGACGGACGTCAAGCTCAATCTGCCTGCGTTCAGTGCGGTCTTTGTATGTATGGCTGTCCGCACAGCCTCATCTATTCGAGTGATCAAACACTTGCCGGACTTCTCTCGACCGGCCGACTTGAATACCGCCCCGGCGTTACTGTGCAATCTGTCCGGGAGACAGACACGGGCGTCGTCATCCATGCTGTCGATCTCGCGGGACGGCCCATGGTATTCGATGCCGAGCGGGTTTTCCTGGGCGCGGGGGTGCTGAACACCACAACTATTCTCCTGCGCTCGCTTGGAATGTATGAAAGGCCTCTGCAAATCCACGATTCTCAATACTTCCTGCTACCCGTGCTGCGGCTTCGGGGCACTCTCGATGTCGTACGTGAACCCTTGCACACACTTGCCCAGTTCTTCGTTGAAATCTTTGACGATTCGATCAGCCCATACACGATCCACCTGCAGGGATACACATATAACGACCTGTTTCGCGAACCTGTACTTGCCGCGCTTGGTCCATTGAAGTCGATCTTTCCTGTCGAAGCATTGCTGGGACGGTTGATGCTCTTCCAAGGCTATCTCCACTCCGCCCATTCCTCGACGATCACCGCTACTCTCGAGCAAAATCAGAGCGGCGACTCTCTTACACTGCACTCCACTCCCGATCCCGAGGCAGAGCGGCGCGTACGCAAGCTCGCCCGCAAGCTCATGAAACTCAGTATGCAGACGGGAGTCATCCCGCTGATCCCGATGCTGCAAATGGGAAAACCTGGGCGCGGTTTTCATTCAGGTGGCAGCTTTCCAATGAGTGCGCAACCCGAAATTGGCGAGACAGACACCCTTGGCCGGCCCAGGGGATTGGGCCGCGTGCATGCCATCGATTCCACGGTGCTGCCTTCCGTTCCAGCAACTACGATCACTTACACAGTTATGGCAAACGCTTATCGCATCGGGAGCGCAGCCGCGATGGAAACCGGCGGTGTCAGCCAATGATCGATGATAAACACAGCGCGTGTGCCGTAACTGGAGGCTCAGGCTACGTCGGCTCCATCATCACGCAGGAGCTGCGCAGGCATATGCCTGTGGTGCAGATCACGCGCACTCCAAAATCCGACGTTGACATAGCTTGGTCACTTGAGTCGAACCAGGATATTTCGGATGATTTAAAGTCGCGCAATGTGAATACTCTGGTCCATGCGGCCTGGGACATGCGGGCGACCAACCTGCAAAAAATGGAAGCAAGTTGTGTATGCGGTTCAGCCGCACTTTTTGAAGCGGCAGTCCGCGCGGGTGTCGCACGCATTGTCTTTATTTCGACGATCAGTGCTTTCGAGGGCTGTCGCTCAGCATACGGACAAACCAAGCTCTCGGTTGAGAAGCTACTAAGGGGCGGCAACAATGTCGTTTTCCGTCCCGGGCTCGTCTTCGGCGATCGGCTTGGCGGCGTTTTCGGAGGCATTCGGAAGCAAGTCCAGAGCAGCAGTGTTCTGCCGATCATAGGAAGGGGTCTCGCACCGCAATATCTTCTGCCCGAAAGAACGCTGGCGGAGGCGACCCTGCGTGCAGTTAACGGCGAATTTGATCACCTGCAAGCGGCTCCGATTACCCTTGCGTATCCCCGCCCCTGGCGATTTCGCGATCTGGTGCAGGGCATCGCCGCTTCGGAAGGGCGCAAGGCCACGCTTGTCCCTGTTCCGTGGCAGATGCTTTTTGCGGGAATCCGCGTCGGCGAGGCACTCGGTATGAACATGCCTTTTCGAAGTGACAGTGTCATTAGTTTCGTGCACTATGATCGAAAGCCGGACTTCAGCGTCATGCACTCTCTCGGGATAGAACCATTGCCCTACGAGCCCGCATGAGTTCTTGGCTCTAATGAGAGCCAATAGGTGATGCACTCTTTCTCCGCAGTCCCAACATGCTCAGAAAGAAGCTGGAAAAGAATATCTCTGCGCTTAACATCAGGGCTACTGCCGAAGGCATCGTAAGCCGAAGCATCGAGCGGGGAGATAGCGGGCCAAAGCCCAGATGTTTCCACAAGACCAGGGCGTAGATTGTGCCTCCAAGGCCGAGTAGAAAGAAAAACAGCCCAGCGAGCATCCCCGTCTCGAGGGTGATGTATCGAAACCACCGGCTGAATTTTGGATCTTCGGGCAGCAATCCTTCTGCGATCGCAAAGACTTTTGCGCTGACGGAAAACACTACAGCGTGGAAGCCGATGAGCAAACAAGCCAACGTGTAGAGCAGCGTATCCACGTCAAGATGAATGCTTCCGATCGACCGCTCTCGCGGCAGCAGCCACGCGCTTGCGACGCCGCCAAAGATCGTCAATAGCAATCCGGGGTATAGAAAGAGCCAGCGTGGGCTGTACATCAATAAGAACCGCAGATGCCGCCAGCCGTCCCTCCATGTTCGTAAGTGGGGGCTCCGGCTCCGCCCATCTGGAGACAGTGTCGTCGGAACCTCGACGATGTTCATGTCCAGAACGGTGCCTTTAACGACCATCTCACTGGCGAATTCCATTCCAGTGGTGCGAAGGTTCATTCGTTCAAAGGCATCTTTGGTGAATCCTCGCATGCCGCAATGAAAGTCCTTGATCGGAGCTCCAAACAGTATCTGGCCAATCAGGCTAAGAACCGGGTTGCCGAGATACTTGTGCAGGAATGGCATCGCTCCAGGCTTCACGCCGCCTTTGAAGCGATTTCCCATAACCAGGTCTGCTCCGCCATTTAACTTTTCCAGGAATCGTGGAATATGGCTGAAGTCATAGCTGTCGTCTGCGTCGGCCATCACGATAAATGGAGCATCTGCTGCCTTGATACCTGCCATCAGCGCCGCTCCATAGCCGCGAACCGGAACGCGGACCAGACGGGCGCCGTTCTCAATGGCGATTTGTTGCGAACCATCCGTACTCCCGTTGTCCGCCACCACAACTTCACCGGCAATTCCGTTCACTGCAAACGCATGCTTTGCCTTGCGTATGCAGGTGGCCAGTGTCTCGGCCTCGTTCAGGCAGGGCATGACGACGGCCAGTTCATACTGCGCCTCCAAACAATTGGAGTGTTCTTCGGTCGGAACGAATACGTTACTCGCTTCAAAAACCATTAAACCTCTGTGCAGCATCAAATTCGCAAGCCCTGTCTGACCGAAGGGGAACGCCAAATTAGCTTCTAAGTAACTACCGCGAGGCAGTGGTTTTTGTTTCTGCTGTTACCCCGCTAGGCGAAGCAAAGACGACTACGTTGCCGAACCTCTCTGCTTCATTTTGATCGCTTGAATATTTTGCCAACTTGTCAGCCGCTTCAGCACATTCAAGGCACACAATCATGCATGGAGATTCCGCCAGTCTTGGCTTAAAGCTGGAAGTCGGATTCTTCACGCCCACGTAGGATATTTTCATTCTTCCGCCATACTCTGTCAGCAACGCAAAAAAAGGGTATTCATAGTGCAAAAGGTTGGCGTCCACGCCAATGGATTTGCAACTGGTGGAAGAAGTCGCTTTGGCGGCTGCAATAAACGAGTCGGCGAGCACCTGATGCTGATCGAAGAAGTAAGTTTCGTCCCTGGGGGTTGTTAGAATGCTCCCTTTAAGCCCCGAAGCAGTCACCAACGGCCGTGCCTGATTCGCCAGCGTCGGCGGGATCGCGCAAAGCAGCAACGCGACCGTCACGCAGGTCACGGCTATCTTCGGCAGTACGCGGCTGAACGCAAGTGCTACGACCACCGCGCTCAACGCAAATAGCGGCAGTTGATATCTTGCATTGAAAGGCGACCAGCGCAACAACGCGCTGTACAGAAAGAAGGCGCCCACCAGCCCGGCACCCAGCCAGACCACAGTACGATTCATTCTGCGAAACGCAAAGAAGCAAACAGCCAGCGCCGCCAAAAACAGAAGAAAGTGAAGAGTGTTTCCAGTCATGGCCTCATTGCGAGAGGCAAAGGTGACGGCAAACGGCCGGAACAGGCCGGATTGGCCGATGACAATCTGGCCGCGGTCGTTCGGGTCGACTCCCAGAAGACGAATGCAGGCCGATAAAGCGTGAGTTGTAAGCTCGTTCACTCGTTGACTCGGCACAGCCAGATTTAGCCCGGCGCCGCGCAGCAGATTGGCGATTGAGCGGGTTAGAGTAATGTGCGAATTGCCAAACATCCGCGCCGAGTTCTCGCCCGCTCCGTCGAAATACGGTAATCCAAATATGGAACCGCTGAAGCTGTAGTTGCGAGCCCACCCGGGGGCGTTCATGCAAATGAGCAGGAGCGCGATAACAGGGAGCCGAAAGAGCATGCGGCGCACACTCCGCCAATCCCAGGTCGCCACGCACGCCAGAACAAGGAACGGTAGAAATGCATAGGCCGTTCCTTTGGTGAAGATAGCGAGGCTCAGAGTTGCGCCGACGGCGAGCGTATCTGGCCAGGTCTGATGACTCTTCCAGCGAAGCAAAAAGTAGACGGCCAATACAATCCAGTAGGAGAGAACGAAGTCGTTCTTTACGTTGGAAGCTCCCAGAATTCCTGCAGGCACAGTCGCGGCCAACGCTGCCGCAAAGATTTGTGCGCGCCTGTCGCCGCCCAAAAGCTCAGTGATCAGCGAAACTCCAAGAATGCATCCCACCGAGGCGAACCATTGCACCAGGTTGACGAGGCGGTCGGAACCGTAGAGAAGATCCAGTTGCAGCATTGTGTATTCCGAGAACGGCGGCATGCTGAGTTGTTGCCGATCAATTGTCGGATACAGCTCGACGCTGTGGTTGCTGATCCATTCGACCAGCCGTGGCATGTGGTATTCCATCGCGTCCCAGTTATTGGGTGCGCTCACCAAAGCCGTGAGGCCGGTCAACGCAACGACAGCGATGATCCCGCAAATTCCGATCTTCTCGGAAAGATCAAGCGGAGCTGGCGACTTCCGGTTCTCGCTTTCGCTTTGCCGTTCGCCTCGACGCGCGCGCATCATCCAATATAGGCAAACACCGGCAAAGCAAAACCACGCAGTGATCATGGCCGGACGTGTAATCCAATGGAAAACGCTGAAACCCTCGGTTGCAAGGGCGACGAAAAGAGCCCACGGAATCGTCCCGATCAGGAGAGAATCTCTCCACCCGTTATTTCTTAGCCGGAAACCGGCAGTCAGAAATAGGAACGACAGGAAAGGCAATACCGTAGGCATGAAAATGCTCCGTGTAACCGCCGCGGATGGCGAGTGAATGACTCGGGGGTAGTAGCGATTCTAGCATGGCTCGCGAAGCAGACCACCCACTCTTCGTGTCGGAAAAATATCGAAAGTGTGATTGATAAGATAGGAATTCTGTATTCCAAAGAAGCCTCCTCAGATAGATAACGTGAATACTGCATTCTTGTTCCACGGACAAGGAACACAGAAACCTGGATGCTTCATGAACTCGTTGATGATCCTGCTGTCGAATTGACGCTCGACGAGATCAGCGACGTTTTGAAATCCGATGTTCGTCTGTTGGACTTCCTGAGGCATTGAATCCCACATTATCGGTTCAACCGGCTCTTCTAGCTTGCGGAGTCGCTACGGCTAGTCTCCTGAGTCACAAGTAGGTTGCATATAGATGGGAGGCGTTCTATGGTGAGGCATGGAGTCTCGTCGTGGACGGCCGAAGAAGCATGAGCTGGTGGTAAGCCCAGGGCAAAGAGCCGAGTTGGAGCGCATAGCGCGGCAGTCTCGCAGCGCTCGTTCGGTGGCCTTCCGCGCCCGTATCGTTTTAGAGTGTGCGGGTGGAGCAAGCAACGCGGCGGTAGCAGCGAAGTTGCGCACGACAGGATTTACAGTTGGTCTCTGGCGCAACCGCTTTATAGCTGAGGGAGTGGCGGGGCTGGGCGATGAGCCGCGTCCGGGAGCGCCGCGTGAGATCGGTGACGAGAAGATCGAGCAGGTGGTGCGGCTGACGCTGGAGAAGACTCCGAAGGGAGCGACGCACTGGTCCAGCCGCATGCTAGCAGTCAGAACCGGTCTAAGCCAGTCCACCATCAGCCGCATCTGGCGTGCCTTTGGACTGAAGCCGCATCGCACAGAGAGCTTTCAGCTATCGACTGATCCATTGCTGATCGACAAAGTGCGGGATATTGTTGGGCTCTATCTCGATCCACCCCATCATGCGCTGGTGTTGTGCGTGGATGAGAAGTCGCAGATCCAGGCACTCAGCCGTACCCAGCCTGTGCTGCCCATGCGGGCCGGACAACGGGAGCGGCGCACGCACGACTACAAGAGACATGGCGTCACCAGCCTGTTTGCCGCTCTGGATATCGCGACCGGCAACGTTCTTGGCAAGTGCTATCGACGCCATCGTTCGGTGGAGTTCCTCGACTTCCTGAAGAAAATCGACACCGCCGTTCCTGCCGATCTGGACATCCATCTGGTGCTGGACAACTACGGCACACACAAGACAGCGCTGGTCCGCCAGTGGCTACAAAAAAGATCACGGTATCACCTGCACTTCACTCCCACGCATGCCTCCTGGCTCAACCAAGTGGAACGCTGGTTCGCACTGCTTACACAACGGCAGATCAAGCGCGGTTCACACACCAGCGTGCAGGAACTCGAAACGGCGATCCGCGAATTCATCGCTGCCCACAACCAACAGCCCAAACCCTTTCGATGGACCAAGTCCGCAGACCAGATCCTGGCCTCCATCGCTCGATTCGCTACTTCTACTCTCGCCGCGCACTCACCCACAACTTATACGAGAAATCAATGACTCAGGAGACTAGCGCTTTGCAGAGATGTGGCGTCACCTGTTGTGCAGTTGCAGGTTTATCTGTGGGCGCCTTCGCAGCAGCCGTCGTTGCCGAGGCGATCACATTAAAGGATGCGGTAATTCTGGTTCGTCCCCGCGCAGAGAAAATGGAACAGCTATATCCCGTCGGATACGGCTTGGCTGCCATCGTCGGTCTAACGAACGACAGGTTACGGCGATCGTCGATTCGGTACATACGGCCGCGACTCCGGTATTCGTAGGAAATATAAACGCGCCGAGGCAAATCGTAATTGCAGGCTCCTTGGAAGGGATGCAGAAGGTTTTAGAAAAGGCGGCCCGGCGCGGTGCGAGAAAGGCGGAGCTCCTGCACGTTTCAGTGCCATCCCATTGTCCTCTCCTCTCATCGCTCGCTGACTCACTTCGGCTCCAGCTAATTCTATGCACCTAAAGACTCCGAGATGTCCCTACATCGCGAATGTGAATGCACGAGCTGTGCGCTCCGCGTCGGCAGTAGCAACTGATCTGGCGGACAACATCGCCCATGGAGTTCGCTGGCATGATGCGACGATAGTTGCGGAGGAATTGGGCTGTAACCTCTTCCCTGAATGCCGCCAGGCCACGCTTTTGACGGACCTTGCGGAAGAAAACGCTCCCGGCGTCACCGCCTCTGCGGTCACAACGGATCTCTTCAGACATGTTTTGCGACTCGCAGCCGCTTAGAGTCCGATCTTTAGTGCCTGACTATCACCCATCCTGGGTGATGAGTACCAGAATGTAGGCTTATGGCAAGTGATCTGAGTTCTTTCTCGAGTGACGGGCTACCCAGAAGTAATCCACATTGCCGAAAACCGGCTAATGAGATGGTCCGCCGTTTGATGAACCAGCGAGAGCAGGTACATCGTAGAGGCAGGTACGGAAGAGGAGGATCATCGCGATGGAGATACGTTCGATTGGCATCGATTGGGGAAGACGACCTTTCACCTGGTTGCGCTGGGCAGAGCCGGCGAGGTGCTTGTACGCAAGAAGTTCACACAGAAACAGCTACTGATCTACACCGCCAACCTGCAGACATGCCTCATAGGATTAGAGTCCTGTTCGGGCGCTCACTTTCTCGGTCGCGCCTTACGTCAGCAGGGACATGAGGTCAGGCTGATCGCAGCACAGTTCGTCAAGCCATTCGTGAAATCGAACAAGAACGACTTCGTCGATGCCGAAGCGATTGCCGAAGCGGTCGAACGCAAGAACATGCGCTTCGTCCCGATCAAGACGGATGATCAGTTGGACCTGCAGGCGATCCATCGTGTGCGCGACCGGCTGATCGCGCGACGTACCGCAGTGATCAACCAGTTGCGCGCTTTCCTGCTCGAACGAGGTATGGTGTTCGCAAAGACGCCAGCCAAGCTGCGGATAGCGATGCCGGAGATACTGGAGAACGCGGAGAACGATCTGACGCCGCAGATGCGCAACCTTCTCGAACTGCTCTGGGAAGAGTGGAAGATGGTTGAGCAGCAAATCGTGGTGCTCAGTCATGAACTAGGACGCATCGCTGATGCCGATGCCGGATGCAGTCGCATTCAGCAGATTCCGGGAATTGGGCCAATCGTGGCCACAGCCATCGTTGCGGCGATTGGCAACGGGTCCGCTTTCCGGAAGGGCCGTGAGTTTGCAGCCTGGCTTGGTCTTGTTCCAGGCAATACTCCACCGGAGGCAAGGCCCGTTTGCTGGGCATCAGCAAGCGCGGCAACACATATCTGCGCAAGATCCTAGTGCATGGCGCCCGAGCTGCGGTCCACCGCATCAAGAGAAACCAAGCGCCAATTGGAGCATGGATGGACGCGCTTGAGAGTAGAGCTCATAAAAATGTGCTCATCGTTGCATTTGCTAATAAGCTGGCACGAATTGCATGGGCCGTGTTGTCCAGCGGTGAACCATATCGTCCGTGCAGGCCGGTCATGGCACAAAGCTGACTCAGCGATATTGCCGGGTCATAACAAGATTTCCAACCAAGGTCTGCATAGGAATAGTAAGAGATGAAAGAACAGTCACAACGGCGTGTCTGAAAACCTGCTGTCCGAGTTGGTCTACAACGACCGTCCGGCTAATAAGGACTGACACGCGCGCAACTCATCTTGGCCAGGAGAACCCTCCCTCCATTTACAGGCCGAATACATTTGCGCAGACTCTCTTTTCGTTTATCCAACTTTCCTCTTGCAGTCACTCGGCGGACCATACATGCTCGGACAAAGCAGGTCACATGAGCGGGTGTCATTAAGGAACGCTGAATGCTCTAAGGTCCTGTCAGATTTAGCTCTTTCAAAACCTCGGATCGCGAGGAAGGGAATTGTTGATATGGTCGCTTCCAGTCCGCACGAGAGTTGAGTGAATCGGCTCTGCCAAGATTGGCGGAACGTGTATCACAATGCAAACCCGAGTCGTTCGTTATGGTGCTGTTGGGTGCGAGGTCATCCGCGAAAATTATGGGGTACAAAGTGGGGTACTCACGTGGTTTGCATCTCTAAGTGCCTGTCAAATCAGCAAATATGGCTGCCTGGGGGGCAGCCAGTCAAGCACGTTCCTGTAATCTCCTGGGCATCCTTGTTTAGTAAAGTCCGTATGAAATCCAATAATTTGTCGAGATTTCTCGTTCGCGGGGCGTTCGCCAAGATACCCCTAGAGTAGGACTGAGGAGGAGAGTAGGCGTGATTTGTCGGAAGTCCATCGATCTCATGTTCGTCGTGACTTTTGTGGTCCCATTTTCATGCAATTTTTCCCGAGCGCAATCGAAGCCGCCCGCGATCATCCCCGCGCCTATTTCGTTCAGGGCAACAACGGGCAATTTGAAAGTGTCCGATGGAGCCGTTATCTCTTTTCCACCTGGCGACGCGGACGCTGGATTCGCGGCTCAATTCCTGGCGGACGTTGTGCAGCGTACCCGGGGAATCGAGCTCATGCCGCGCCCGGAGAACGGCCAAGCTCCGAACTCCGCATTGATCGTCTTCCGTCGCAAATCTTCTGAGGGCGCGATTGAAAGTGCGATGAGGAATGACAGCTATGATCTCCAGATTTCGCCCGAAGACGTCCAAATCGCAGCGGCAGATCGAGGGGGTTTACTTTACGGTGCCGTAACCCTGTGGGGCTTGTTGACGGCGGATGGGGCTCGTCACGGTGACGCCGTGTTGAATTGCGCCAGCATTTCCGATGCTCCGGAACTTCAATGGCGGGGTATTATGCTCGACTCCGCGCGGCACATGCAGTCCGTTGAGTTCATCCAAGCGCTGATCGACTGGATGGCGCTGCACAAGCTGAATGTTCTCCATTGGCACCTGACGGACGACCAGGGATGGAGGCTTGAGATCAAGCAATACCCGAAGCTGACAACGATCGGCGGCTGGCGTGAACTACCATCCGTAGCTGGCAAAACCGACTCCTACCGATACGGAGGCTATTACTCTCAGGAGCAAGTTCGTCGACTCGTAGCCTATGCAGCGCAAAGAAATATCACTATCGTGCCAGAGATCGAGATGCCCGGCCATGCGTCCGCGGCGCTGGCTGCATATCCCCAATTCGGATCGTCGGACGTGCGTCTTTCTGCGCCAGTAAGTGAATACGGTATCTTTCCGAATCTCTACAACGTTAACGAAGAAACCTTTACATTCCTCCAAAATATCCTGACAGAAGTGATGCAGCTCTTTCCAAGTACGTACATTCATGTTGGCGGGGACGAAGCGGTCAAGGATCAATGGAAAGCCTCACCGCAGATTCAGGCGCAGATGCGCGCGCTCGGCATCAAGGATGAGGATCAGTTACAAAGTTATTTCATCAAACGCATAAATGCCTTCCTCACAGCGCACGGACGCCGCACTCTGGGGTGGGATGAGATTCTAGAGGGCGGCCTCGCGTCCAATTCGACAGTCATGTCCTGGCGGGGCATGCAAGGCGGTATTGCCGCTGCGAAGCAGGGGCACGATGCGATTTTGACACCGACTCGTCCTCTCTACTTCAACTATCGGCAGAGCGACGCTGCCGACGAAGCTCCAGGACGATTTGCGCTCAACACTCTCTCCGATGTCTATCACTTCGACACCGCACCCGCGGCGCTGACCGCGGAGGAGGGAAAGCATATCCTTGGCATCCAGGCAAACTTGTGGACTGAATATGTAATCACCGAGGATCGGGTGGAGTGGATGCTATTTCCGCGAATGGCGGCACTTGCGGAGGTGGCGTGGCTCCCGCCAGCGAAGAGAAACTGGAACGACTTTCTCGACCGACTCGTGGCAGAGAAAAAGCGTTACGAAGCTCTTGGTATTCGGGATTCCCCTAGCGCCTTTCGCGTGAAGAGCATTCAACATTTGAATCCCGGACAGAATCGGGTGTCGGTAGAACTGCATAATCAAACGGGCTTTGGTGTAATTCGATATACGGTCGATGGGTCCGTTGTAACAGCGACTTCTCCGCTATACGAGAAGTCGTTTGATCTATCTCTCCCGTCACGCCTGCGAGCAGCAGCCTTCCACGATGGCGAAATTCCGGGAAGCGTAATCGATCGGGAACTGAATGCCGTGACTGTGCGCCGGCGATTCAGCCAGGATTTGAAATTGTGTGTGAATGATCCATCTATCCAGATGGAACCAGATCCACCAGTTCCCGGCAGACCGGTGATGCTGACAAACTACCAGAATCCGTGCTGGATCTATACTGATGCGGAATTGACAGGAATCAAAGGAATCTCGGCGCAGGTTGACTCATTGCCGTATGTATTCCACGACCGGCGCAGCAAGCCGCCGCAGAATCCCTCACTAAGCGGCGAACTGCAAGTGCACATGGACACCTGCGGCGGACCTGTTGTAGCAACCCTGCCCCTGGAACCCGCGGTCGGTCATCGTAACGTCACCTGGCTGCATGCATCACTTCCACCCTTGGAAGGAGGGCATGATCTCTGCTTAAAGTTTGCAACCATAGGAGTCGACCCACTATGGGTAATTAATGTCATCCAGTTGGAGCCAGCGGAGAAGCAATGACCGCGAAGCTGGATCGGCGATTAATTAGGCGTTGTTCCGGGATGCGCCTACGAACTGTCTCGAGTATCGACCGAATGATCGCTGGGTTCAGATACTTCTCTCCAGGAGAGAAGCGGAGTCTTTATCCAAAAAGATGGTTAGGTTTGCATGTCTTTGCAGAATCGAAGCTGGGACGGAAGGAACGACAGGGCCTTCGATACTATGATTGACTGCGATGCTCTTCCGCTTATCGGGAACGATCGCAATGATTTCGCTGGACTTGAGAATTTGCGTAACCGACATCGAAATCGCCTGTTGGGGAACTTCATCCAAGGTTGCGAACCAGCCTTCGTTGACTTGTTGACGTCGACAACGAACGTCCAGATTCACAATAAGAAAAGGGTCTTCGGCCTCGAAGTCGGCTGGCGGGTCATTGAAAGCTATATGGCCATTTTCGCCAATGCCGACGAAAGCAATGTCCACCACACGGGAACTGATTTCCATATTGGCCTTACCTCTCACCACGTGAGGATCCCGCGCTCCATCGAGCAGGTGATAGTTGCTGATTCCCGTGGGTTGAATAAGCCTGTCGCGAATATATCGGCCAAAACTGGCCGGATGTTCGATTCCTAGGCCGATGTATTCGTCAAGATGAAAGAGTTCCACCCGCGACCACTCGATGGACCGGTCGCGCGTGAGATTCTGAAGAAAGTCAATTTGGGATGTACCGGTTGCCGCCACAAGCACAACGGTGCGTTGAACAGCGAGGCGGGATCGGATAGAAGAAGCCGCGAGGCTTGCTGCTTCTTGAGCCATTTCGAATGGGGTGGAGAACACCTTGATGCGCATCTTGAGCTTTCAGTGGCCTCCAGCAGCCAGATAACATAACGCCTAGTGCTTTTCGCCGATCGCGACCACCGACAGATAGTTCGCCTGAAAGGCGGCCAGGTTAGAGCGGATGTTTACTTATTTGTGCCCTCCCGGCTCGCTTCAAACGATACTTTGTCGCCGTGCTTACGCGCATACCAGGTTTTGTCCGCCGCCAACGAGGGCAACGCCTTTCCGTTGCGCCAGATCATTGTTGGACGTCCGGGCTCAAATAGAGCATCATAGCTATCTCCCATCCATTTCTGGTTGCGCACGAACACCTTGCCGAGGGCCGCATCTGCCACGACGGTCAGGTCTTCTCCGCCCCATGTGCGCATGCCTGCGACTTCGGGAAACTGAAGCGTGTCGACAGTATCGTGCCCCATGATACGAACTGTGCCGAAGGCGTGCTCTCCCGGAGGGTAAGCCTTCGAATCGACGTTTTCCGGTAAGAGCGGTCCAAGATTTGAATTGATTGCCCGCGAGAGCCAATTGAAACCTTCGAGCCCGTGGCCGCTGCGCGTGAGCCCCATCCCCACATAACCAAAAATTCTGGGCCATGCCGGGCCGCGCCAATAACCGCCCCACTTCGGTGTGTCGAAGGCCAAAGTAGGCAACAGAGCGCCGTTAAACTTGGCTGGATCGTTGAGCCGCGGCATCATTGCTGCAATGCGATCGCGGTCCGTTTCGAAATAGAGGAAGTAGAAGGCGTCGAGGTTTTCCCCTTGGGTCCAAAGCTTCCCCGTTTTTACGTCCAGATCCCAATAGCGCTGCGTGGCCGCATCCCAGAGCTTCTCGCGCACAGCCTGAAGCGCCAGGTCGAACTCATGTTCCCACGGTAGCGGGTCCTCCCCCTGAATGCGTGCGAGATAAATCATCTCCTGCAGGCTCCAGAGATTGAAAACCTGCTCATTCATTGCGCTGGTAGCGTCTCCCATGAGATCGACAAACGGCGAGTCCTTGTCATCCCAACCGGTTTCATAGGTGTGAAGCCAGTCGATAAGGTGATCGTGGTTTATATCTCGTATCTTGAGAAGACTCCGCTGATAAGCCAGCAGTGCTTGCCATACGGTTCGATCTTCCGCGACTCCGCCGGGCTTTTCGCGAAGAATGCTCGTATCGCCGGTGAGGCGGACATATTCACCTGCGAGCGTCGCCTGTACAGGCACACCCTGTGTATCGCGTTCAGGACCTGTCGCCTGAAATGTGTTCTTCCCTGACGGAAAAATTGTCCAGGGACACGTGCCATCTCCCTTGGCGTTCACCGCGTAACGGAACCAGTTGAGGATGGAAGCACGCGCCAGATCTCGTCGGTTGGTGCCGGCCATGGCGACAGCTTCAGCAATCCCGTCGTTGCTCCACATGCCCATGAAGTCATTCCAGTCTGCAATCATTATGGGACAGTCCGATAAGTAGCGAACCTGGCAGGTAGTGTTCAAAAGCCCACGCCAGAACCAGAGTTCACTGCGAACCAGTTCTTCGGGCGCAATGGTCTCCTCTTTGTTGAGTGTGGGAATTGTGAACCGAATCGGTTCAGCCGGAGCTACCAGAGGCACCGATGCCAAGTACTCATTCCACAAGCGGTGAGTTTCCTCATCTAGAAGATCTGGAGACGCGCGCAGGTCAGCGAGACTCGTTTCAGCCTCGTGCTCATCTCCACCCAAAGTAATCATCAGCGCAGCGGAACCGCCGGTGCTGAGTTCCCATTGGAACTGCCCGTCCTCAACGGCAGCTTGTGAATCCGCTGCAAGCAACAGACGGTAGGGCCACTTCGAGTCGCCATAAGGCAGACAGTTCGATTGCGAACCGGGAACAATTTGAAAGCCGAGTCCTCGAGGTTGAACCATCACGCGAACTGGTTTGGGCGTGTTTACAATAGCGATCCGCAAAACGGCCGCCGGCTTTCCATAAACGGGATAGACCGTCAGCGAAACCTCTAAACCGTTTTGGAATGTCGCTCGATAGACGGTGCGGTCCGCAAAATAGGTCAGACTATGTTTTGCTGAATTGTCGCTGAGACTGAAACTCTGACCGGATTCATCCACAAACATCGGTGCCGCTATATCCAGAGCTTCAAGGCGTTCTCCTTGGTTGACCGGAGCCGTCGGACCGGCCACAGGAACGATGACTCTCTGCCCCCCGAATCCCGACTCCTGCAGGGCCATGAATCCATTGGATTGGTAGATCAGACTCTTGGGAGGAGCCGTTGAATCGAATCGAGTGAACGCAGCGTAGTCGAAGCCGCTGCCCATATAGGAAGGGAACTGAGGTGAAGGCCTCTTCACTTGTGCGACCAGATTTGCAGACAATAAACAGAGAAGACTGACAGATTTGCGAACCTTCACAGCGCCCCTTGTGCGGTGCACATAGCTTGGCGACAGCTTTTCTCGTTGCTGAATTTCGATTCTATGTCCGGGCAATAAACCAGATAATTTGTTCATTTCCCAAGCGGCGGCCTTTGATGCCTTGTCCTACTAGACTATCTCGACACGAGTTGTACGGCTCCATGCTTCCTCATTGCACCCTGAAATCGCACACAAAACAAAAACGTATGCGCACCAATGAGCGGCTGACAACCGTACAGAGGTATTGAAATTAAGTTGAGCAAGGCTGTCCCGTTCGCGCCGTGGACGCATTGGCCTTCAGGAGAGATGGACGAGGCCGCACTGCGCAGCGACGATCGCTTGCGTCCAACTAATGAAAAGCTCGACCGCGCCAATTACGCGAATGGCTGTCCTGATCTGATTTGCACCATGCCGTCCCGCTGTGGCAATCTGCAATTCAAAGGATCTCAGTTTCGATTTGGTTGTTCACCAGACCAGGCCAACGGCACATTCCGCAAGCGCAGCTCCGCATTTCCAGAAAAACGCAGTCCCGCAACTTACTGCTTTCGATTGAGAGGGTCTCCATGGCATTCCTGCCGGGTCATGTACGCTGCCTGCGCCTGATTTTCCTGTTGATGACTGTTGCGGCAAGCGCAACCACCTTGGCACAGAACGCGCCTGCAATTTACGATCCGCGTCTGACCTTCGCGCCCTTGACGCTTCCTGACCCTGTTAACGCCTATCGCTCCAGCAACGGGGAGCCTGGCCCGAGTTATTGGCAAAACGAGGCCAGCTACGAACTGCATGCGGAACTCGACCCTGCCGCTAAACAGTTGCGGGCAACCGAAATCATAACCTACACGAACAACAGCCCTGACACATTGCCGAGCCTTTGGATTCAGCTTGAGCAAAATATCTATCGCAAAGATTCCCGCGGGCAGGTGCTCTTTGGCAGCTTCATACGCAGACGCCGGGACAATCCCGCCACCAACGCCACACCAGAGAACACGTCTACAGACGGCTTTGTTTTCGATTCCGTCGAGATCGAATCCGGCAAGCAGACGGCGAAGGCCGATTACCTTGTGAACGACACCCGCATGCAGATCCGCCTCGGGCAGCCGCTCAGACCTCGTGGTGGCCAGCTCAAAATCCACATTAAATATCACTACGAGATTCCTGGAGCATGGGGGGGCCGCACCTCGTGGGGTATGTCAAAGCAGGGCGAGATCTATGACATGGCGCAGTGGTATCCGCGCATGGCTGTTTATGACGACCTGCGCGGATGGGACACGCTACCCTATATCGGAAGCGAGTTTTATCTTGAGTACGGAAACTTCGACTACTTCCTCACCGTGCCGGCGAACATGCTGGTTGCAGGCTCCGGGGAACTCGTTAACCCGAAGGACGTTCTTACCAGGACAGAGATTGAACGTCTGGACCAGGCTCGCAACAGCGACAAGACGGTCTATATCCGCAAGCCGGATGAAGTGACGAATCCGGCAAGCCGTCCAAGGCAGGACGGCACGCTGATCTGGCACTTCCACATGGACCACACCCGGGATGTCTCCTGGAGTGCCTCGCCGGTCTTTGTCTGGGATGCGGCCCGCATCAATCTTCCGGATGGCAAGACATCGCTCGCCATGAGCTTTTATCCGCCAGAGAGCGTCGGGCCCGATGCCTGGGACAAGTCCACCGAATACGTGAAGAACACGGTGGAGCACTTCTCCAAGCAGTGGTATCCGTATCCCTGGCCTGCGGCAATCAACGTTGCCGGATTCTCGACCGGAATGGAATATCCAGGCATTGTCTTTGATGGCATCCCGGATCACGGATCGTTCCTGTTCTGGGTCACCGCGCATGAGATTGGACACGACTGGTTCCCGATGATTGTCGGATCAAACGAACGCCGCCATGCTTTTATGGACGAAGGCTTCAACACCTTCATCGACATTGATGAGTCTGCAACGTATGCCAACGGAAAATACGGTCCGAAGCGCGATTCCGAATACTCCGCGGGCGGCGACCCTCCAGACATGATTCTGAAGGTCCTCGACAATCCCGACGCGCCGACCCTGATGGCTCCTGCCGATTCCTACGGTTTTGCACTCGGGCATCCTGTCAGTTATTTCAAGGGAGCCTATGGCATGGTGTTGCTGCGCGAGCAAATACTCGGCCCCGATCGTTTTGACTGGGCCTTTCGCAAGTACATCCGCGATTGGGCCTACAAACATCCTTCGCCGTCCGACTTCTTCCGGGAGATGGATAGCGAAGGTGGTGAAGACTTGGGCTGGTTTTGGCGTGGCTGGTATCTCAATAACTGGAAATACGATGTCGCTGTCGACAAGATTGAGGGATCGGCCGTAACGATCAGCAATCGCGGCCAGCTCGTGCTGCCGACCACGGTCGAAGTCAACTTCCAGGACGGAACGAAGACGCGAACGAAGCTACCGGTCGAAACATGGGTGTCAAGAGGAGCCTACACCTGGACGCTTGAAAAGAAGAGTCCGATCGCTTCCGTCGTCGTTGATCCTGATCATCAGCTGCCCGATGACAACCGCAGCAACAACGAGATGAAAGCACAATAGACGAGATTTGAGATCAGTACACTTGGACATTACCGGGAACCCAGGTCCTTTATGGCGTTTGCGCGGCCTGCCTGGCTGATCGCAACGGCACGAAACTGGCGCAAGTCGCTTAAACGGGAAAAGGAACGATCGAGATGGAGCAAATAACCCGGCGCACATGGATGAAAGGAGCGGCGAGTTGGCTGCTGGCTTCCCCTTTTGCCGAGTCGTTTGCGTCGAGCCGGAACATCGATCTGCCGAATGCGCGGCCTGCGGTTAGCGAGCGGCGTTTTCGTAGCGAAGCTGTGGAAAAGCGCATTGAATTGGTTCGACGCATGATCGCCGATCCTGCTCTCGCCACCATCTTCGTAAATTGCTTTCCGAACACGCTGGATACGACCGTCACTCCAGGGGCATTCGAAGGGAAGCCGGATACGTTCGTCGTGACCGGCGACATCGACGCTATGTGGCTGCGAGACTCCTCCGCGCAGGTGTGGCCGTATTTGCCTCTGGCCCGTCAAGACGTGAGGCTGCGTGCGCTGCTGGAAGGCGTGATCCGGCGTCAGGCGCGCATGATATTACTGGACCCCTATGCCAATGCCTTTCTGCGCAGTCCAACCGATCCCCCGCTTTCGTGGGCTGTGGCGGACAAGACGGAACATCACGCCGGTGTGGGCGAGCGCAAGTGGGAACTGGATTCACTGTGCTATCCCATTCGCCTGGCCCACGGATACTGGCAGGCAACCGGTGATACCAGCCCGCTCGACGCTCAATGGAAAGAAGCCGCATGGACCATCGTGCGAACCATGCGTGTGCAGCAACGAAAAGAGGACAAGGGGCCCTACTCGTTCGAGCGGATGTCGACGATTCCGACCGAAACCTGCGCGCTGGGTGGCTTTGGCAATCCGGCGCGGCCGCTGGGAATGATCTTCTCCATGTTTCGACCGTCGGACGATGCCTGCATCTACCCTTTGTTTGTTCCGGCGAACCTCTTTGCTGTCGTGAGCCTGCGGCAACTGATGGCGATCGCCACTGCGGCGCTGCACGACACGAAACTCGCCGCAGAGGCAGACAGTCTGTCCTCCGAGGTGAGTCAGGCACTCGATCGCTATGGAAAAACCCAGGATGAAAGGCTGGGGACCATTTGGGCCTATGAAGTCGACGGATATGGAAACGCGCTCAAGATGGATGATGCGAATGCGCCGGGATTGCTCAACCTGGCCTACCTGGGGTGCTGTGCATTGGACGATCCGCTGTATCGCCGCACGCGCAGCTTCGCCCTCGGCGCGGATAATCCCTATTTCTTTCGCGGCAACGCGGCAGAGGGTATCGGGGGGCCTCATGCCGGCCTGAACATGATCTGGCCCATGTCGATCATCCTCCGCGCTTTCACATCGCAGGACGATGCCGAGATCCGCCAATGCCTGCGATGGTTGCGCGATACAACGGCAGGCACAGGGTTCATGCATGAGTCATTCGAGAAGGACGATCCGAGGCAGTTCACCAGACCGTGGTTCGCGTGGGCGAACACGTTATTGGGCGAGTTGATTTGCAAACTGGCGGAGACGCGGCCCGCAATCCTGAAAACAGCATGGGACTGACATGTGCGATCCGCGGTGACGTTCTGCCCCAAGAGCAGGTCGAATTATTTTGAAGATCAAACACGAAGGAGAAGTGATGCAGTCTTTATCCAGATCCACATTGTGGACGCGGCGTGAGGTGATGCGTGGTCTGGCGGCGTTGGGCGTGACAGCGGCAAACGCTCCGGGGACTCTGGGATTTGCTCGGTCTGGCGAGCAAACAGGCAGCGACGTAGACCTGCTGAAGTTTGTCAACGTCATGATCGGCACCGGTGGTCATGGTCACATGTATCCTGGCGCGACAGTGCCGTTCGGCATGGTGCAATTGAGCCCCGACACCTACAACAATGATTGGGACTGGTGCTCCGGCTATCACATCTCCGATGAGTCGATTATGGGATTCAGCCACACGCACCTGAGCGGCACAGGCTGCGGCGACTTGCTCGACTTCCTAGTGGTTCCGCGCACCGGAGAAGTTCGCCTCGTACCTGGTGACCGGAAACAACCTGGAACGGGCTATCGCTCACGGTTCTCCCATGCCAACGAGCATGCGCACCCCGGGTATTATTCAGTGCAGTTGGATGACGCAGGAGTGCGCGCCGAGCTGACAGCAACCGAACATACGGGCTTCCATCGCTACACCTTCCCGGCCAGCGGCTCCAGTCACATCCTTCTTGATCTGAGCCATGCCTACGGCGAAGCGGGGAAGGATATCGTCTGGTGTGCTTTGAGCCAAGCGAATGAACGGACGATTCTTGCCGGCCACGCGACCAATGCGTGGGGACCGGGCCGCGAGATGTACATTGCGCTCGAGTTCTCCCGCCCCTTCGACCGCCTCGAATTTTATGTTGACGACAAGCCGGTGGCCGCATCTTCGACGGAGTTACGCGGCAAGAATCTGAAGGTGGTCGCCTACTTCAAGACCGGTGCGGACCAGCAAATTCTGATTAAGGCTGGACTGTCCGGCGTTTCGACCGGTGGCGCGAGGAAGAATCTTGCTGCAGAATTGCCCGACTGGGACTTCGACAAAGTCTGCCACGTCGCCCAGGATCGCTGGCGCCACGAGTTGAGCAAGATTCAGATCGAGACGACGGACAACGACCGCAAGACGATCTTCTATACCGCGCTTTACCACACCATGCTCGCGCCCACGCTCTTCGACGATGTGGATGGCTCATACCGCGGCATGGATGGGGAGGTGCACAAACTCACCAACGGGCAGCGGAATTACACCACGTTCTCGCTGTGGGATACCTATCGCGCGGAGCACCCGCTCTTCACACTCATCCAGTCAGAACGCGTGCCCGACATGGTCAACAGTCTCATTCGCATGGCGGAGCAGAGCCCGGCCGGTGTTCCAGTCTGGCCCCTTCAGGGCAAGGAAACCGGCTGCATGACCGGCTACCATTCTTCGGCAGTGATCGCCGAAGCCTGCATGAAGGGCTTCACGGGCATCGACTACCATGCCGGCCTCAAAGCGCTGAAAAAGCGTGCACTAGATGATAACTATCGCGGACTGCAGTGGTATCGCTCGATGGGCTATATCCCTGCCGACCTCGAGGATGAGTCAGTTTCGAAGACGCTCGAGTACGATTATGACGACTGGGCGATTTCGCATCTTGCCGAGAAACTCGGCGATCCGACGACGGCGAAACTATTGCGTGAGCGCTCTCGCAACTATCGCCACTACTGGAACGCCGAAACAGGATTTCTGCGTCCGAAGCTCCAGGACGGATCGTGGGCCACGCCGTTCGACCCCATCGCCATGGGTCACTCGAAGAAATGGCGGGACTACACCGAATCGAATGCGTGGCAGACCACCTTCGGCATTCAGCACGATGTGACCGCCTACATTGAAACGATGGGCGGAGATAAGGCATTCGTCGCGAAGCTCGATGAGCTGTTCAACCAGCCTTCTATTCTGCCGCCAGATGCGCCGCCGGACATCGCCGGGATGGTGGGCGAGTATGCCCATGGCAATGAGCCGAGCCACCACATTGCGTATCTATATTCGTATGCCGGCGAGCCTGCCAAGACGCAGGAGCGGATTCACTCCCTCAACACGACCATGTACCACAACGATCCCGACGGCATGGCGGGAAATGAAGATTGCGGCCAGATGTCAGCGTGGTTCATCCTGAGCGCGATCGGGTTCTACCCCGTCGACCCGGTAAGCACTCACTATGTATTCGGAACTCCGCTCTTCGATCGCAGCACACTCAGCCTGGCTGGCGGAAAGAAGCTCATCATTGAGGCTCGCCGGTCGAACCCTGCAAGTATCTATGTGAGCGTCGTATCGCTGAATGGAAAGCCATATAAGCAATCCTGGTTCAGCCACAAGGAAATTGCCGGAGGTGGAATCTTCGTCCTGGAGATTGGTTCCCAGCCGGATCCGCAATTCGGGAAGGCGGTCTCGGCTCGTCCGCGCTCAGCCTGATTTCGGCCTACTGCTGCGATGGTGAAATTGTTGAGGCTACTTGTTCGTCTTGAACGCAAGACCGACTTATGACTTCCGAAATTGACTGGTCCGGCTCTCGAGCAGCTTCGTGGACGATCGCAAGTCCCTGAGCTAACTTTACGATGTCACTCTCATCGAATAGATCTGTGCAGTACTCGAATGAACCGGAAACACCGTCGATATTTTCTATAAGATTCAACGTCAGATCGTATCTTGCGGTGCCCGGTTCAGTGTGGATTTGCAACAGATCTATGCTCGTGTGGAGATGAGATTCAAAGCCAAAAGTGACCTGAAAGATGGGAGATCGTTGAAATCTTCGGTCCGGCTTGAGCGCTCGTACAAGCTTCTGGAACGGCACATCACTATTATCGTAGGCTTCGAGAGCAGTCTCGCGAACTCGCCTTAAGATCTCACGAAAGCTGTATTCCTGGGTAAGCTGGCATCGAAAGGTCAGCATGTTAAAGAACAGCCCTACCATTCGCTCGGTTGCGACGTGTCTACGGTCCGTTATAGGCGAGCCAATACAGAAGTCTTCGGATCCGGAATACAGGTACAAGAGCAATCCGAGTACGGCCAGATATGTCATGAAGGGGGTTGCATTCTCTTTTGTCGCGAGCTCATTCAGCAAGTCTCGAAGAGATACTGGGATTGTTACGGGCAGCGTAGCTCCCCACGATGTCCTTTTTTGTGGGTAAGGATGCCTGTGAGGCAAATCGAGGAACGGTGGAGCTCCCGCCAGCTTCCGCTTCCAATAGGTAATTTGCCTTTCAGCCCCCTTGCCATCCATCTGTTTGGTCATCCAGATGGCATAGTCCGCGAACTGTACAGGAAGCTCGGGCAGATTTGCTGGTTCATTGCCGGTTATTTCTTGGTACAACGCAACCAACTCTTCACGAATGATGTCCACGGATTTGCGGTCGGAGATAATGTGGTGAATGTTCAGGAAGAGTACGTGCTTTTGTTCACCCAGGCGAAACAGGTGAAATCGGGCGAGCGGAGGGCGTCGCAGATCAAACGGCTGTCGAGCATGGTCTCGGATCAGCTTTCGGAGTATCTGATCGCGATTAGCTTCCGGTAGAAAAGATAGATCCGAAAATCCGACATCGGCTCTGGCTTCGGCGGAGACCGATTGAAGCAAATCGCCATCGTCCTCGTGAAAGCTGGTTCGTAACACCTCATGCCGCACTAGCAATTGATTGACGGCTTCCTGAAGTGCCTTGAGTTCGACGTGTGTGTTTATCAGGAACGCCTCGGGAATGTTGTAGGCAACATTCCCCGCCTCGTGATGTTCGATCAGCCAGAGTCCTTGCTGGGCGGGGGTTTGAGGGATTCTTTGCCCATCCTTAGGGCGAGCCGAAAGAGGTTGAACGGCGCTTTCGGGCTTTTCAAGCAGCGCTAATAGATCTGACTTTCGGCGCGCAAGTTCTGTATGCAGCTGTGAGTCAATCGCTCCTGTCGGCGCGCTGACCTGTAGACGCCCATCTTTCGAATGAACACGTATATTCTTTCGAGACAGGAGCTCCAGGAACTGTGAATTCGTTAGCTTGTTCATCGTGCATTCAATATGGGTAGAGGCGAAACGGAACTTGGTAGTTCGACATCGATTTGGCTTGACTATCGATCTGGGCGAATTGCTGCTTGGGATGCTCTGGCGTTAGCAAGACCGATAGAGCCATCATGCGAGTTCCAAGTTGAGAGCTTCACGAACGCGTGCCGCCATGATGCTGGCGCCGGGAAGGTCAAATATCTCGGAATGATTACCCGGCAGAGTATCAATTTGCACTTGCCGCCTCAACACCTGCGCCCACCCCATGTCTTCACCAACGAACCGGCCAGTTGGCTGCTGCTCTCCCTTGAAAAGAAGCACATTGCCTTTAACCTGTCCCGGCTGGTAGACAGCTGCGGCATTGGACACCAGCCGCTCGATGCGGCTTACCTCTGCAACCCCGGCTTTGGATCGCATTTGGTGTGGTAGGAATCTAGCCATTGTGGTCGCGGTATTGCGGACTCGGCGCAGAACGTCCTGCTTCCGTTTTTCCATCGAGCTATGTCGTAAGCGATTTGCGATCCAATTCAGGCGATGTGCGGAATGAGCAATGTTCATCAGGAACGTGCGCATGGATATTTGCTCGAGCCTCCGATTTGGAGCCCAGGTATCTATGATCATCAGTAGCTCAATTTCGGCACCCTCTTTTTCGAGCAGGCGCGCCACCTCGTAGGCCAGCAATCCCCATAGGCACCAGCCACCAAGTCGATATGGGCCCTCGGGTTGTACCTCTCGAATCAAATTGCAGTACAGCATCGCAAGCTGTTCAAGATTCGCTGAATCCATGGAGGGAGGCACGTCTTCGTCAAGCATCTGAAGGGCGTAAACGGGCTGATTCACACCCAGCAGCTCGGCCAAAGTCCAGAAGATCGTCATTTGGGGTATCAGGAAGATCGGACGTCCTGCCTCTCTTGAATGAACCGGTAATACGCGCGGATTTGTGGGGCGCGCCATCCAATGCGCGTCTGGATTCAATCGCATCTCATCGACCCACGTGGAAAGGGCTCCGAGAGTCAAGTGATGGGTAATATCAGCCATGGTCAAATGAACTCCGAACTCACGGGTGACCATGGACTGCAGTCTTACCAGTAGGAGCGAGTCTCCTCCGAGATCAAAGAAGTTCGAGCCGGACTGAATCTCGGCACCTTCAAAAATCTTTCGCCATATTCGAAACATCTGCTGTTGGGTCTGTGATTCTACGTCGGTTACTTCAAACGAATACATCTCTTCGATCGAGTCGGTAGAGTGTGGTCGAGTCTCCTGCAGTTCCCGAAGTGCCCGGCGATCTATTTTTCCGTTAGGGGTCAATGGGAACGCCTCGAGTTGCCGGAGCAGCTTTGGAACCATATAGGTTGGCAGACGTTCCAACAGCCACTCTCGCAGCAATGCACAAGAGAGGTTTCCGTCTGCGGTGTAGTAACCAGCCAACATATCTTCACCCGCAGTGTCTTTCTGCAGCATGATGATTGCACTGCGGAGTTTTGGGAACGCGAGCATCGCGGCTTCGATTTCACCTAACTCAACACGGAAGCCTCGTAACTTAATCTGCTGGTCAAGGCGTCTAAGAAATTCGATTCGACCATCCGGGAATTGCCGCACCTCATCGCCTGTCCGATACATTCGTTCCCCGGGAACATAGGGGTCGGCGAGAAATTTTTCAGTAGTTAATTCCTTTCGCTCGAAGTAGCCTCGGGCCACACCCGCTCCCGCAATCATCAATTCCCCCGGGATGCCGGGGGGCACCGGTTGCAGGCGCTCGTCCACTACATAGAAACGTGTATTCGCGATCGGAGGACCAATCGTTACTCGCGTCGTGCCGGGTTGTATCTCGGTGACGGACGACCACACTGTCGTCTCGGTGGGGCCATACATGTTCCATAGGCGGCCGCCCCCGGCAAGAAGCCGCTCTCCCATCGCAAGCGGCCACGCTTCTCCGCCGCACAGCATTTTTAATTGCGGCGGTGGTTGATATCCAAGCTCCAGTAGCGTCCGCCATGTAAAGGGCGTAGCTTGCAGTACGGTAGCCCGGGTCGCCGTCAGCAGGTCCATGAGTTGAAGGCCGTCGGCAGCGTCGTCCTGAGTTGCAATTACGACCGTCCCACCTGAAATCAAGGGCAACAGTAGCTCGAGAACTGAGATATCAAAAGCTAGTGTCGTGATTGCAAGCAGGCGATCGTCAGCACCGATATTCAGACGTCGCTTCACGTCGGCGAGTAAGTTGACCACCGATCCGTGGGTAACTTCGACGCCTTTTGGTCGCCCCGTGGAGCCCGAAGTAAATATGACGTATGCTCGCATCTCGCGCGAAATATTCGGAAATGCCCGAAGAGGTTCGTTCGTCAATGCGGCGGCTTCGCGATCAACACAGAGGACTTGTCCATCGAACTTTGGTAAATCTTCAAGATGGCGCGTCAACGTGAGCAGAATCGGAATCCTGGTCTCGTCTGTGATCTGTTCCACGCGTTTGCGAGGAAATTTTGGATCCAAGGGGACATATGCGGCTCCCGCCTTTAATATCGCGAGGACGGCCACCAGCATCTCCAGCGATCGATCCATATAAATACCAACCAGGGATCCCGGGCCTATACCGTGACGCATCAGCCACGAAGCCAGACGATCACTTCGTTCTGTGAGCCGAGGACGGCTGTATACGAGTCCATAAAATTCTGCAGCCGGTCGCATGGGAATCGCGGCGAAAGTATCGGCCAAAAGTTTTGGAATGCTCTCCGCTGGCAACGGTCCGGCGGCTGTGGCGTTGTTATCTATCAATAGATGCTTGGATTTCTCGCGATCCAGCAGTGGCAATGTTCCGACACTCTGTGAGGAGTCGGTGACCATCGCCGACAGCAGCGTGCAATAGCAATTCAGCCACAGCCGGATAGTCTCCTCTTTAAAAAGAACGGCGTTGTAATCGCATTCGAGTTGAAAGCTCGTCCTTGTAGCCACAACATTCAGAGACAGGTCCGATTTAGCCGACCGGCTTTCGGTTGCGCGCCGTACTTCGTTGCGGCCTTCTAGGGTTCCTGCCCTCTCCAGACTGAACTGGACCTCACTCAGTCGCCCACCCTGCGCTGTTGTTGCCAAATCCAGCACCGTTACGTCTTCACTCACGTTTCGGTGTTGGTAGGCTTCAAAAACTACCGTCTCGAGTGTGGCCAGGTAATCTTCCGCACTTATTGCTGGATTGATAGCCGCTCGAATAGGTAGCAGCCCACCCCCATCACGGTAGAGGAAAAAGTCGTTGTGCCCTTCGTATTCCAGGTACGTCGGAATCAGCGTAACCGGATCGGGATTTCCGCTCAACCGCCATAGCAAGATCTGCAATCCTGCGAGCAATGTTACGAAGAGCCCATGGTCGCCACGGCTCAAGCGTAATATCAAAGCCAAATCGCCGGTTAAATCAACCGCCACGCAAGCGGCTTCGAAAGTGCATTCCATTGGACGCACATGGTCGGTGGGAAGATTGAGCAATTCGGGTTGCGGGGTAAGCTGCTGCTTCCAGTACTCAAGGCCCTTAAAGAACTCAGCGTCGACCTCGGTTCCTTCGGCCGCAGTCCCTGCGACCTTCAGATTTGCCTCTCGTGGTGTGGGTCGAATCAATCGAAGTCGGCTCCTTGGTGACTTTTTGGACAGTTGCAATAAGCAATTTACAACGCGTACACCGGTGCACTACAAACTGATTTGCCAGCCGCAGCGAGCGCAGATAGGCCTTCCAAGGGACATGCTGCTTGGCTCGTCAACAAATTGCAATATCACTTTCGCAGTAGTGGCCCCAGCTACGAATGGCCTTTCAAAAGCACTACGACCAGGCACCTTCCAGGTTCCGAGGATCAGGCGGACGGTAATGAAGATCCCGCTCCATCTGCGCCGTCATTGCGGAGGAATGACGGAGGTTGAGACACCACGCAAGTGGTATAGGGCCCGGGACGGAGAATCCAATAAGATCGCATTTATTTGCAATTTCTTTCTGCCACCTCGATCTCATGACATCTTTGTTTCAAATTGCTCCATCTCCGAGCCGACAGGCGATTCGGCTTTTCTGTGTTCCGCACGCTGGCGTCGGCCCATCGGCGTTCCGCGGTTGGAAGGAGCAGTTGAGGCCAGACGTTGAAGTGATCGTTATACAGCTACCTGGCAGAGAAGGCCGTTTCCGAGAGGAGCCCTACCAGCGGATCGAAGGCCTGGCAAGCGACCTCACCGAAGCGATGTTGCCCTATCTGGCCGATGACCAGAGATTCGCGTTCTTTGGGAACAGCCTGGGTGGATTGATCTCTTTTCAGACGTTGCACGAGATCCAACGACGTACCGGGCGTCGAGCCGCGCATTTTTTCGTTTCTGCCATAGGTGCTCCGCACATTCCGCCTCCGCTGCCCCCCATGGGTAATTTGGGCGACCAGGAGTTGGTCCGCGAAATTTCCGAGCGATATGGGGGAATTCCTTCCCAAGTAATGCAGGACGAGGAGTTTCTGGCCGCCGTGGTGCCTACTCTCCGAGCAGATATCCGCATGCTGGAAGCGTATGACAGGGGAGCGCCGCATCCACTTTCCTGCCCGATCACAGCGTTCGGCGGGATCCGGGACCAGACCGTTCCCATGGAGCACATTGCCGGATGGAGGGAACAAACGACCGGCTCCTTTAGCCGAGTCATCCTCGATGAGGAGCACCTTTTTCTTCAGAGCGCACGAGAAGAGCTGATTGCTAACGTCCGACAAACGTTGCTGGATATAGATCACGAGGGGTGATTAGAGATCACATGGGTGCTGTTAAGAGTCCTGCGCAGGAGCCGATCGCCATTATTGGAATGGGCTGTCGTTTGCCCGGAGCAAGCGACTCCGAATCTCTATGGAAGATGGTGCTCGACAGACGTGAGGGTGTTACGGAGTACCCCGGCGGACGGACTCCTGAACTCGATGCGTTCTACCGAAGGCTGGGCCTGTCCGACGGGCCCATCTCCATTCGTGGCGGCTTTCTGTCTGAGATCGAAAAATTTGATGCCCCCTTTTTTGAATTGTCACCTCGCGAAGCCGAATGGCTGGATCCTCAACAGAGGTTGTTGCTGGAAGTTACATGGGAAACTCTGGAGGATGCGGGCATTCCTCTGAACGTACTGGCGCGAAGGAAAACCGGTGTATTTATTGGTGTCTGGAACAATGAATATGAGCGGCATGCGGCGGCAACGGCGCCTGTAGCGGAGTTTTTCCTTGTCACTGGCGGCCCTTTGTATGGCACTTCAAGCAGACTTGCCTTCCAATTTGATCTGCGCGGTCCGGATATTTCCGTCAATGCGGCTTGCGGGTCCTCGTTAGTAGCGGTGCACCTCGCGACTCGGTCGCTTCGATCCGGGGAGTGTTCGGTCGCCCTCGCCGGCGGCGTAAACGTAATCGTGCGTCATGAGGTCACACAGGCATTTAGCCGGTCTCAGATGTTGTCGCGCGACGGGCGCTGCAAGTTCGGTGATGCCGCCGCGGACGGCTTTGTTCGCAGCGAAGGCGTCGGGATGCTCGTCCTGAAGCGGCTGTCGGATGCGCAGCGAGATGGCGACCGTATTCTCGCCGTGATTCGCGGAACAGCGATGGCCAATGATGGTCGAGGCAGTGGGTTGCTAGCCACGCCGAGTGCGGCTGGGCAGAGACAGGCCATGCTCGATGCTCTGGCAGACGCGGGCTTGGACCCGATGACTGTGGATCTTGTGGAAGCTCACGGAACAGGAACCCGTGCAGGCGATCCAGTTGAAATCTCCGCGATTGCATCCGTGTTTGGGCGTTCAGGGTCAGCGACGGAGTCGTGTCGAATTGCGTCAGTGAAATCGAATATTGGCCATACCGAGTCTGCGGCTGGTGTAGCAAGCATCATCAGGACCGTGCAGGCTCTACGCCACGAAAGATTCCCCGCAACGCTCCACGTAAATGAGCCCAATCCCGCGATCGACTGGGAGACAGCTGGTGTGGCGTTAGAGGTTGAGGGATCCGCGTGGCAGAAGCAGAAGGGCACACCCAGGAGAGCGTCAGTTAACGGCCTGGGTCTCACAGGAACGAATGTCCATGTGGTACTGGAGGAGTTTCCGCAGGCTCCAGGAGGCAAAACAGAGCCCCGGAATGCCTATCTGCTGCCGCTATCCGCAGCTTCCAGTGCTGCGCTGAGGCAGCGGGCAAAGGACGTTGCTGCATCCCTCAATGCACTTCAGGATCAGGAAGAGGCGACGGGTGCGCTGACAGATTTTTGCTACACAGCTTCAGTTCGCCGGAATCACCTGGCTCATCGGGTTGCAGTGGCGGGAGCCTCCGCGGCAGAACTTGCAGAAAGGCTCGAAGATTTCGCCAGGGGGACGGAGTCGGCGTTCCCGGCTGCCGGCACAGTTATTCAAGAACGAACGTCAAAAATTGCGTTTGTATTTCCCGGACAGGGTTCCCAGTGGGTTGGGATGGGACGTGAGCTGTTGCGTACTCAGCCTGTCTTTCGCAGCGCCATAGAAGAGATCGATCAAGCAATTGCACTGGAAACGGGATGGTCGGTTCGGGGGCAATTGGAAGATCCATCAAGCGAACAGCGCCTGGCACGAATTGATGTAGTGCAACCAGCTCTTTTCGCAATGGAAGTTGCGTTGGCCAGGTTATGGAATTCCTGTGGAGTTGTTCCGGAAGCTGTGGTCGGGCACAGCATGGGAGAGGTGGCTGCGGCGCATGTCGCCGGGATTTTATCGCTGAAGGATGCCGCTGCGATCATATGTCGACGAAGCGCGCTATTGATGCGAGTGGCAGGCGCCGGTGCGATGGCGGTCGTGGATCTGGCTCGTGCTGAAGCGCAGCAGCTTCTTGCGGGGCTGGAAGACAAAGTGTCGGTTGCAGTCTGCAATGGCCCGCGATCGACGGTTTTGGCAGGCGATCCGGCGGCCCTTAACGAAATAGTCGAGGGACTTGAGAAACAGGATATTTTCTGCCGGTGGGTCCGGGTGGATGTAGCATCCCACAGCCCACAAATGGACTTGCTGATCGGCGATCTGTCGGCTGCGCTGGCGGACGTACAGCCACATGCCGGATCGATACCTATGTGTTCGACTGTCAGGCCCGGAGTCTCGAACGGTAGCGAGATGAATGGGAGTTACTGGGTTGCAAATCTACGGCAACCCGTGCTGTTCGCGAACGCTATCGAGGAGTTGACGCGACAGGGCTTCGACACGTTTCTGGAGATGAGTCCCCATCCGACACTGGTTCCATTTGTGGAGCAGACAGGGGCACACACCGGGCTGCAGGCCTTGGCGCTGGGATCGCTTCGACGGGAGGAACCGGAGACCGCAACACTGCTTGCGGCGCTTGGCCAGCTTTACACGGCAGGCGGGGAGGTGGATTGGCAGAGTCTCTATCCGAGCGGAAACCTGGTGAAACTGCCTGCGTACCCGTGGCAGCGCGAACGATTCTGGATCGAATCCTCGGAAACCCAACGTGTCGGTATCCTCGCCGAAACGGGCCATCCCTTGATTGGCGAGGCCATTCAGACAGCTCAAGGTGAGTGGATCTGGACCGCCATACTATCTGCTGAAATGCACCACTGGATGAAGGATCACGCCGTGCAAGGCACGACGCTTCTGCCTGCGAGTGCCTATATCGAAATGGCTGGGACCGCCGCGACCGTGATTTTCGGGGGGGAACCGGCGCGGGTGGAAAAGCTGCGGCTATTACGCGCAGCCGCGTTGCCGCCAGGAAGCTCCTGTGAGTTGCAAATCGTGGGAACGTCTGAATCTCGGGATCGTTACTCAGCGAAGTTTTTCTGGCGAGAGTCCGGTGCGGAGTGGACAGAGGCCGCGGAGTGCTCTCTTCTCCGGGCTGCGCAGGAAAACCTTAATCACGCCGATCTGACTCTGTGGGAAGACGTGGAGTTTTCTCAAGAAACGATGAGCGGCGAACAGCACGCCGCGACGATGCATGGACTGGGATACGACTTTGGTCCGAGCTTCTGCCGGGTTGACTGGATCGCACTTCAAGAGGAAAGCGGGCTCGCGCGGATTGATCTGCCCGGCGAATTGCGGGGCGAGCGATATTTGTTGCATCCAGCGGCCCTGGATGGTGCTCTGCAGTTGGTCGGGCGGCTCTTGATCGAAAGAGGCGAACGTAAGACGCTCTTGCCTGTTGCCATCGAAAAGGTGGAATGGAAGGGTCTTTCGGTAGACGGAAGCGCACTCTATGCGCGCGGGACAGTGCACTCAAGCTCGCTTGCGGGTGACGTAGACGTGTTCGATGCGGCGGGCAGACCGGTGGTGGCAATTCGCGGTCTGGCTTTCAGCCCAATGGAGAAGGCTTCGGAGCCTGTCAGCGAGTTGCTGTACGAAATCAAATGGGAAAAGTTGAACACCGCAGACAGCCATGTAAAGACAACCGCAGGTCACTGGGTGTTGATTGCCGATGGTTCCGGCATGGCGAGAGAGCTTGGCAGGGCCTTAGAGCTTCGAGGAGAGTCGATCGAGGTCGTGCAGCCGGCTGAGATTCTGCACGGAGATATCGCAAGAAACGATGCCGTTCATGGTGTGGTGTGGTTGACGCCGCTGGATTTCGATTGTCACTCCACTCTGGCAGAGACTCAGCGGCTGCTCGCCGAGGGCGCGGCGCTTGTATCGAAGCTGACGGACTCGACCGATGCTTTCGCTCCGACACAGATATGCATGGTCACGCGGGGTACCCAGACGGTGACCGGCCAGCCCGTGACAAATGTCTTGGGCGCGGGTGCGTGGGGGTTGTTTGGGTCTGTGGCCAATGAATACTCGTCACTAAAAACCGTTTGCGCAGACCTTAACTCGGTGCCTATTGAAAACGAGATGGTTCGCCTGGCAGACCTGCTACTCGAAGATCGAAAGGAAGGCCAGATTGCCCTGAGAGCAGAAGGAAATTTTGGAGCGAGGCTGCGCTCGTTTGAAACGGACGCCGGGAGCTTCCAGAAAATCTCGAGAGCGAAACTTCGTTCTACAGAACTGGGAGAATCCGAGGGTTTCGAACTTGCTCAAGCCATAACCGGTTCACTCGACACCTTCCAGTTGGTTGCGGCATGGAGCGAGCCTCCAAAGGACGAAGAGGTCGAGATCGCCGTTGAGGCTGCCGGAATTAACTTCAGGGATGTTCTGGTTGCGATGGGAGTCCACGAGGCTCTGAAAGGATCACGAATAGGTGGTGAGTGTTCGGGCACAGTAAGGCGGGTTGGGAAAAAAGTTGTTGGCTTTCGCCCCGGCGACGCAGTTCTCGCCATCTCGCCTTCGTTTCAGGAAACGGGCATGTTTGCCACGCGTGTAAGGGTTCCTGAACCGCTTGTCGTGAAGAAACCGGAGAACATCAGCTTCGCGCAGGCCGCCGGCATACCCTGCGTTTTTTTGACCGCGTGGTACGCCCTGGTGAAGCTGGCTCGGTTGCAAAAGGGCGAACGAATTCTCATCCATGCCGCCGCGGGCGGCGTGGGTCTGGCAGCAATTCAAATTGCGAAATGGATTGGGGCGGAGATCTACGCAACTGTGGGCTCGGAGGAGAAGCGCGGCCATCTGCGGAGCCTGGGGATCAATCACATCATGCATTCTCGGAAGTTGGACTTTACGCGCGAGGTACTTGAGCAGACGAATGGGGAGGGAGTAGACGTCGTGCTCAACTCGCTTGCTGGTCCGGCCATCGCGGCAGGACTCGAAACGCTCGCGCCGTATGGCAGATTTATTGAAATAGGCAAGGGGGACCTCTGGGAGAACAGCAAAATCGGCCTGCAGCCTTTCCTGAGGAATCTGTCGCTGTTTGCCGTTGATCTTGCACAAGCGGTCGAGGACCGGCGCGAGATGGTAGGTGCGATGTTCCGCGAGGTCATGAAGTTGTCGGAGGACGGGTTAATTGAACCTGTTCCGACGACCGTGTTCCCGGTTTCCTCAGCAGCAGATGCATTTCAGCTGATGGCGTCAGGAGGTCATATCGGAAAAATCGTTCTCAATATGCGGGATGAAGTGGCGACGATCCGGCGCGATAGGAGCAGGCTTGTCAAGGAAGCAACATATCTGATTACCGGAGGATTAGGTGGTCTGGGCCTCGTGACCGCGCAGGCTTTCGCGCAACACGGAGCTCGTCACTTGGTATTGACGTCGCGGCACGCAGCATCGGACGAGGCTTTGCAGGTCATCGCCGCGCTGAGGGAGAGCGGCGTAACAATCGAGACCCGGCAGGCCGACATGAGTGCGGATGCGGATGTGAAAGCTCTGCTGGACGAAATCGCCGCGACAATGCCGCCGCTGGGAGGCATCGTTCATGCGGCAGGAATTCTGGACGATGCTGTGGTTTCTCATCTTTCTCTGAGCAAATTTGAGAGCGTCATGGCGGGTAAGGTGGGCGGCGCGCTGGCGCTGGATGCGCGGCTGAAGGGCTTTGATCTCGACTTTCTGGTGTATTACTCCTCCGTCGCGGGCGTCCTGGGCAGTCCAGGTCAAGCCAACTACGCCGCTGCGAATGCGATGTTGGACGCCCTCGCCCATAACCAGCGCGCGCGAGGGATTCCGGCAATCAGCATCGACTGGGGGTCGTGGAGCAAGGTAGGCCTGGCTGCCGCGAAGGATATCCGCGGGGCGAGGATAGCCTCTCGCGGGTTGACACCCCTTTCTCCGGAAGAAGGTGTGGAATTACTGATAGAAATCTTACGAAGAGAGCCCACGCAAATTGCGGCCATGCATTTGGACGCGGAGAAATGGTGTGTCTCGAATCCTGCGGCGGCTCGGTCCGGCGTGCTTGCGAATTTGATAGAGGGACCCGCTGTAGCCGCACGCGAGGGTGGAGATTTCGTGGCAAGGCTCAGGTTCTTAGACGGAGAGGAACTTCGGCACACATTGACCGCATGGCTGCGCGAGCAGGTGGCTGCGGTGCTGCGTCTCAGCGTGGAGCGCGTGCCTGAGGATAAAGTCCTTCGCTCGCTGGGATTGGATTCCCTGATGGCTCTGGAGCTTCGCAACCGGCTGGAGCGGCATCTGCGGCTGAAGCTCTCCGCAACTCTGGTGTGGAATTATCCGACAATATCGGCGCTGGCAGCCCATCTGGAAAATCGGCTGTCTACAACACAGCCCGGAGGAATAGAGGCCAAAGTAGACAGTTCAATAGGAGTTGAAACAGTGCCCTTTGTGGCTGAGCAGACAGACTTCGACGGACGGTCAGCCGCTGAAATGCTGGAGGCTGAACTGATGGAAGTAGAGAGTCTCCATGCATCGTCCGAGGGCTGGAGATGACTCTGAATCCACAGGAAGAGCTGTTCGAACGAGCTCGAAAGACCATTCGGGAGCTGAGAGAGAAACTGCTGGCTGCCGAAGCCGCAAATCGGCCAGAGCCGATCGCAGTCATCGGTATGGGCATACGTTTCCCCGGTTGTGGCTCCGATGTTCAACAGTTTTGGCGAATGATTGTGGAAGGCCGGGACGCAGTAAAGAGCATCCCACGAGACCGATGGGATCGCGATGCACATTACGCGACTGAACCCGGTGTTCCCGGAAAAATCAATACCCGCCACGCCGCTTTTCTCGACGACGTGAGACGATTCGATGCGGCTTTCTTTGACATAACGCCGCGCGAAGCGGTCCGCATGGATCCTCAACAGCGGATCTTTCTCGAGACAGCGTGGCACGCTCTGGAAGATGCCGGTTTGCCAAAGGCAGGGCTTGCTGGCACCGATACCGGAGTTTTTGTCGGCGTGCACAGCCAGAGTATCGACTATCAGGCGATGCAGTTTGAAGATCTGGCGTCAGTGGATGCGTATTCCGCTACAGGAACAGCACACGACATGATAGCCGGCCGACTGGCGTACTGGCTCGATCTTCACGGTCCTGCAGTTGCTGTGAACACGGCTTGTTCGTCCTCGCTGTTGGCGGCGCACCTTGCTTGTCAAAGCCTGCGCGCCGGCGACTGCAGCGTGGCTCTTGCCGGTGGCATCAATCTGCTGCTCACACGCGGATCCACAGTCGCCGCTGCACAGCTTCAACTGCTATCTCCCGACGGTCGCTGCAAGCCTTTCGATGCACGAGCGGATGGAATGGGTCGTGGCGAAGGTTGCGGGGTCGTCGTACTGAAAAAGCTTGAAGGGGCCCGGCGCGACGGCGACCGAGTCCTGGCAATTATTCGTGGTTCGGCTGTGAATCAAGACGGGAGCACGAACGGTCTGACTGCTCCCAATGGATTATCTCAGCGGCGAGTGTTAGCGCGCGCCATCAGGAATGCCGGAGTCGAGCCACGGGAAATTGGCTATGTTGAGGCTCATGGTACCGGCACCTCTCTGGGCGATCCAATTGAAGCGGAAGCTCTCTCCGATGTGCTGGGAGAGCGAGGTCGGAGGGACGTACCCTGCACTCTTGGAGCGGTGAAGGCCAACATAGGACATCTTGAGGGGGCGGCGGGGGTTGTCGGACTGATCAAGACTGTACTGGTTCTACGAAATCGCTGGCTGCCACCAGTGACCAACCTGAATCAGCTTAATCCCCACCTTGCAATCGATGACACGGTGCTGAGCATTCCGCATCAGGGACGCCAGTGGACTGCTGAGCGCAGGCTGGCGGGTGTGAGTTCCTTCGGCTGGAGCGGAACAAATGTGCATGTTGTGCTGGAAGAAGCGCCTGCGTCAAGTGAGCCAGTCGTTCCAGAAGAAGTATGGCCGTTGGTGCTCTCTGCGCAGTCGCCGGACGCGCTACGGATTCTCGGCGAGGCTTATGCAGATCGGCTGGAACACGCGGAAGAATCGGAGTTGGCGAACATTTGCTACACCAGTGCTGTGCGAAGAACGCATCACGCACACCGTATTGCTGTGGCAGGATCGCTGGCAAAGAAGATCGGTCCGGAGTTGCGTAGGCGAGCCACCGAGTGGACAGAAGCGCAGCCTTCCAAGCAAACCATGGAACACGGCGACAGCGGCAGAACAGGAAATGGCCCGCGGGACCTGGAACAAATTATGCGTGCGTGGGAAGCAGGCACGGCCGTGGATTGGAGCTTCGCTTTTGCAAATGGCGGCCGCGTTGTCGATTTGCCGCCGTACCCATTCCAGGGATCTCGATATTGGCTGAGTTCAGCAAAGAACGTCCTGGGTGAACGCGCAGACCCGTTGCCCATCGATTGGCTGTACTCCATCGAATGGCGAGAAAAACCTTTAAGCCCGCCTCCACCCGATCAGGCGTCCAAGCCAATCACTTGGCTTCTCGTTCACTCCGGAGAACGCTTCGGCGAAAAGCTTGCGAAGGCCGGTCGGCAATGCGGAGACAACGTCGTCGAGATGCAGCGCGGAAAGCATTTCTCATGGCCGACGACCGATGCCGTCGTGTGTGAAAAGGGCTTTACGGACAGCCTGACTCATTTGTTGGCCGAATTGGCGGAGGCGGGGATAAGACCGCAGTACGCGGTGTATATTGCCGGCGATCAGAGCGCAACGGATACGGTCGCACAATCCACGGAACTAGCCCAGGCTGTGATTGCGAGCGGCGCTCCGCTCAGACTTTGGTTTGTCACACAGAGCGCCAAAGCAGATGAAAAATCTGAACTGGCATTCCGTTCGTCTCAAGCTGCCATCCGGGGGTTCAGCCGAGTGTTGGGCCTGGAACATCCTGAACACTCCGGCGGAGTGATTGAGGTAGACGCGTACAGCGTTTCGCACGCGAGCGTTGTACGTGACGAGATCATGCGAGGATCTGGCGAGGATAGGGTTTCGTTGCGGCAGGGTAGACGATTTGTAGCCAGGCTACGCCGTGAAGATCTTGCGGCAGATGCTGAGCCCCTGAAACTCAAGGCGGACAGAAGCTACCTCGTTACCGGCGCCTTCGGTCGGCTTGGGATGGAGATTGCCTCGTGGCTGGTTCTTAACGGAGCTCGTCATCTAGTGCTCGTTGGCCGCAGAGACCCAGTTGAGATCGGCAGTGCCGAGCTAATGAGGCAGCTTGAAAACTGGAGCGAGCAGGGCGTCACTTTGATAGCCGAAGCCTGCGATGTGTCGGACGAATTGCAGGTGCACGAGTTGCTCTCCAGGATTGAGAATGGGCGACCTCTCGCCGGCTTAATTCATGCTGCGACCGGCGTACGCTTTGGTTCGATCGTAAACGTCTCAAGGGAGGATGTGGAGCTCGCTTTTCGTGCCAAGGTTGAGGGAGCTCAAGTGCTGGATCGCTGCACGCGTCAGAGGGAGCTCGATTTCTTTGTTCTCTTCGGCTCGGCTGCAGCCACGATTGGATTGCGGGATGGGTCCCTCTACGCAGCGGCCAACGGCTGTCTCGATTCGATCGTGGCTGATAGGCGAAAGTCGGGTCTTCCAGCCCTTTGTGTGGAGTGGGGTTCATGGGAGTCGCCCCGCGATGGGCAGCTGGAACTCGCCGAACGCTCCGGATTCGTTGCCATGAAAGCCCCCAAAGCGTCAAGCCTGTTGGGTGCACTGATTGCTTCCGGCCAGACATCGAGCCTTGTTGCCGATATTGATTGGAGCATATTGGGTCCCGCGCTCGAGCTAAGGGGGGGACACGCGCTCGTAGACGACTTGATTGCTCCGCAGATTTCACAGCCGGAGCCGAGGACGCTTCGAACAATTCCGGCATGGCTGGATGAATTGGGAGAGTTGCCGGTTCGGGAGCGAAAACTTCGTCTTCTGGACCTTGTGGGGGAAGAAGCGCGAAAGGTCTTCGGCATGGCATCAGAAGATCCTTTGGATGAGAGTCGAGGGCTTTTTCAGTCAGGCATGAATTCTCTGATGAGCGTAAGCCTGAAGCGGGCTCTCGAAGCCAGGACGGGTTTGCGGCTGCCGGGTACCCTTACGTTCACTTATCCGACGATTGAGGCGATTGCGATATTCCTGGAAGAAACATTGTTTCCATCCCCGGTTACCGGGAGCGAAGAGGAAATGCCCTCTGAAATGAGAGATGAGTTCTCTACTGCGGTTGCGGAAATGAATGAATCGGAAACCAATGCCGCGATCGCTGCTGAACTTGCCGCGATTCAGCAGAAGCTTGGAGCATTTTGAAGATGCCTAAGGATGCCGGGGTCTTATCGGTCGAAAAAGCGACGCTTCTCGCAATGCGAGCACTTCGGGAGCGGGTGGAAAAACTGGAAGCCGCGCCCCGTGAGCCGATTGCGATTGTGGGAATGGCTTGTCGTTTCCCTGGTGGCGTGAATACGCCTCACGACTACTGGGATCTGCTGGAACAAAAACGGCATGCGGTTAGAGAGATCCCAAGTCAACGAATGGCATTGGATGCGATTTTCGATTCCAACCCACAGACTCCCGGGAAAACATATAGCCGCTCAGCTGGAATGCTGGATTCGCCGGGAGATTTTGATTCGGAATTCTTCGGCATTTCCCCACGAGAGGCCGTCAGTATGGATCCGCAGCATCGGCTTCTGCTGGAAGCGAGCTGGGAGGCTCTGGAGAGCGCTGGTATCGACCCGAAGGAACTGGCTGGACAGGATGCAGGAGTGTTCGTCGGCATCAGCACTTCGGAATACGCACAGCTTCTGCAGAGGATTAGACCACGCGAGGAATTGGGTGCCTATGTGTTGCAAGGTTCGGCCCTGAATGCGGCGGCTGGGCGTCTCTCATACTTCTACGGATTAAACGGTCCATCTCTGGCGATTGACACGGCATGTTCCTCTTCTTTGGTGGCAGTCGACCGCGCGTGCCGAAGTTTGCGTGAAGGCGAAACGAGGCTTGCGATTGCTGCCGGTGTGAACGTCCTGGTGTCCCCCGAATCGCTGATCGTTGCTTCGCAATGGGGCATGCTTTCTCCCTCTGGCATATGTCGTGCATTTTCTTTGGGGGCGGATGGCTTTGTGCGGGGCGAGGGATGCGGGGTGTTGTTGTTGAAGCGGTTGGGGGAGGCGCGTGCCTCTGGGGACCGGATTTTTGGATTGATTGTAGGTTCAGCGGTAAACCAGGACGGAGCGTCGAGCGGCCTGACGGTCCCGAACGGATTGGCGCAGCAGTCGTTGCTTCGAGCGGCGCACCGTCGAGCGGGGATCGAAGCCTGGCAGGTGGGCTATGTGGAGGCGCATGGCACGGGCACGGCGCTGGGCGACCCGATCGAAGCCGAAGCGCTGGGTGCGGTGTTTGGGGAGCGGGGGGCAGGTGGGAACAAGCTTCTGATCGGCTCGGTGAAGACCAACGTGGGTCATTTGGAGTCTGCGGCCGGAGTGGCGGGTCTGATCAAGGTGGTGCTGGGACTGCAGCACGGAGTAATACCCGGACAGCTGCACTGGAGCGGTCCGAGCGAGCATGTTCGCTGGAGCGAGTTGCCTCTGGAGGTGGTGACGGAGTCGCGGGAGTGGGCGCCGATTGGTGGTCGTCGGATTGGCGGTGTGAGTTCGTTTGGCTTCAGCGGTACCAACGCGCACGTAGTGGTGGAGAGCTGGGAAGAGGATCGTGCCTGGGAGTCGGAGTCCGAGCCGCGGGAAGAGGTGCTGGTAATAACGGCGCGGACGGAAGCGGCGCTGCGGGAGCTGGCGGAGCGGTACGCGAGGTTTCTGGGCGAGAGCGGATCGGGGTGGAGTGAGATCTGCTGGACGGCGGCGGTGGGCCGGGGGGTGTTTGGCGAGCGCCTGGCGGTGGTGGCATGGAGCAAGGCGGAAGCAGCGGAGAAGCTGCGGGAGTGGCTGCGCGGAGACAGCGCGGCTGGAGTTCACGGTGGTCATGTGAGTGTGGGCCGGCGTGCATCGGGTGCAGTTCTGGGCGGGGCAGCGTCCGCCGCCGAGGTAGCTGCGGGTTTTGTGCAGGGCGAGTCGATTGACTGGTTGGAGCGCAAGGGGGATCGGAAGCTGCGTTGTGTGAGCCTGCCGACGTATGCGTTCCAACGGGAGCGCTACTGGATCGAGAGCGGCGAGACGCCCGTCGAGCGGGAGCAGGGAGAGCGTACAGGCCGCGGTCTTCTGGGCAGTCGATTGCGAACTGCCGGAGTTGCCGGTCAGTACGAAACGCATCTGCGCGAGGCGAGCTGGATCGGCGATCACCGCGTGCAGGGCCGGGCAGTGCTTCCGGCGACCGGTCATGTGGAGCTGATGCTGGAGGCGGGAGCGGAAGTACTGGGATCGGGCTGTGTGTTGGAGGATGTGGTGTTCGAGGCTCCGCTGACGATCGCGGGCGAGCGCCGTGTGCAGACGGTGGTGGAGCAGGCGGCGGGGGATCGAAGCCGGGTGCGGGTGTATGCCGAGCAGGCGGGCGGAGAGTGGGAGCGTGTGTCGGAGGGCTGGCTGCGGCGGGGTGGGGGCCAGCCTGCGGAGCCGGTGCCGGTGGAGCAGATCCAGGAGCGTCTGGAACCGATAGCGGATGTGGAGGGGTTCTACGCGGAGCTGGGCGGCCGCGGGCTGGAGTTCGGGGAGCGATTTCGCGGCTTGCAGCGGGCATGGATGGGCGCCGGCGAGGCGCTGGGCGAGATCGCGTCGCCTGCGCTGGAAACCGTGGGATGGGAGCTGTCGCCGTGGTGGCTGGACGCGTGCCTGCAAGTGGCGGGTCTGGCGCTCGATCGCGAGGCCGAGGGCGATGGAGCCGGCCAGCGAGAGTTGTATCTGCCGCAGAGTGTGGAGCGGCTGGAGGTCTACGGACATCCGGGAGAGCGCAGCTGGAGTCACGTCACGCTGCGCCGGCTGGATGCCGACACCCTCTCGGCCAACCTCACCGTCACTGACTCCCTCGGCTCCCCACTGCTCCGTTTCTCCAACCTCCGCTTCCGTAAATATAAAGCAGAGAAAAAAAACCTGGCCATTTACGGAATCGATTGGATCGAAGCAGCACATGTAACAGAGTCGGTGCCATTTAAAGGACATTGGGTGATCGTATCCGGAGACGATTTTGGCGCAGAGGTCTGCAGGCAGCTCGAGAAAAGAGGTGCAGGCTGCTCCTTGCTTTCACCTTCGAACGTCAGCGAGATGAGCGGATGTCGTGACGCTCTGCGCAATATCGTCAGCATGCACGGAGAAATCGAAGGCGTGCTCGATCTGCGTTTAGCCGGAGCAGTGGACCTTACGCTGCCGGAATCAGAGAGCGATTCAATGCATAATCCGCTGGCGATTGATGGCTGCCTTTCTCTGCTTCAGGCTCTTCTCCTGGAGCAGATCCATCCCTTGCAAGGCCTGAGGCTGATTACACGGGAAGCGGGAAATCTCTCGGTGTCGGTAGGAGGGTGTGCGGTCCAGGCACTGCGACGTACCGCGGTGCTGGAGTTTCCGGAAATCGCGATACAGCATCTCGACCTCGACCAGCAGACACAAGCGATTGACCTACTGCACACTCTAACCCTGGTGAATGACCCCGAAGTCATATTGCGTCGCGATCGCCTGTTCGTCCCCCGGCTTAGAGAACGAACCGCAGCTTCATCGTCGGGCGAAAAGAATGTTGAACTTGTTCCCGCGGAGAGCGGCCTGATCGAGGACCTCAGGATTATTTCCACGGAACGCCAGGCGCCTAAGGACAATGAGGTAGAAATTGCAGTCTATGCCCACGGGATAAATTTTCGTGACGTTTTGAATTCGCTGGGAATGTTGCCCGGGACGGTGCAGCGATTGGGAGGCGAGTGCGCCGGAGTTGTAGTGAATGCCGGCTCATTGAGCGGATTTACGCCTGGCGCGCGCGTCTTTGCCTTTGCGCCGGCCAGCTTCAGTCAATTCGTAACAGTGCGAAGTTCGAATGTTATGGAAGTGCCCGAGAGTCTGAGCATGGAGCAGGCGGCGGCGTTGCCGGTGGTGTACCTCACGGCACTCTACGGGCTGGATCGCCTTGCGAATCTGCAACGAGGCGATAGAGTACTAATTCATTCCGCCGCAGGAGGCTTGGGATTAGCTGCCGTCAACGTAGCCCAGGCGCGGGGCGCGGAGATATACGCGACGGCAGGGAACGAAGAAAAGCGCGCCTATCTGCGGTCGCTGGGAGTTCAATATGTATTGCCTTCGCGTACAGAGGAGTTTGCCGATGAAGTGATGCGCCTGACTAAGGGGCTCGGCGTAAACATTGTTTTGAATTCGCTGACGGGAGCTCTGGCGGAGAAGACGCTGTCCATCGTATCGAAGGGCGGCTGCTTTCTGGAGGTTGGTAAGCGAAATACTCTTGCGGCTGATGTAGTTAAACGCATACGTCCGGACGTTCGTCATTTCGTCTATGACTTCGGAGAGGTGGCAGCGACCGATCCCTCTCTGGTTCCAGCGTTGCTCACAGAAATGTTGGAATCGTTGACGACAGGAGAAATGTCGCCGCTGCCTGTGACAGAGTTCAGCGATCCCAAAGAAGCTTTTCGCTATATGGCACAGGCTCGCCACATAGGGAAAGTGGTGGTCTTGCGAGGCGATACAGCCGACACAAACGGGCCACTGAGACTAAATCGTGATGCCACCTATCTGATCTCGGGCGGGTACGGTGCCCTCGGGTTGCTCTTTGCGGAAATGCTGGTAGATCGTGGTGCACGTCATCTCGTCTTAATCGGGCGAAACGGCCCAAGCGCAATTGGACTGGAAGCGGTCGAGCGAATGCGGGCCTGCGGTGCGGACGTCAAGTTAGTTAGGGCTGATGTGAGTGATCGAGGTGCGATGGAATGCGTCTTTAAAAACATTCCGGCTGCGAAGCCTGTCAAGGGAGTGTTGCATGCTGCAGGCGTGCTCGAAGATCACAGTCTGCTGGAGCAAAATTCCGCCACCCTTTGTAAAGTCATGCGGCCGAAATGGCTGGGAGCGTGGAATCTTCACAGGCTGACGAGTCATTACGACCTCGACTTCTTCGTATTGTTCTCTTCAGCCGCTGTGACGCTGGGTTCGCCCGGCCAGACGAACTATGCCATTGCGAATGCAATGCTGGATGCGCTGGCGACCTATCGGCGCAGTCTTGACCTTCCGGCGCTGAGTATCCAATGGGGCCCTTGGCGCTCTGCGGGAATGGCGGAGAAGCTTAAGACCGAGCAATCGGATATTGGATTGGGACGCATTGAGCCTGCAGACGGCTTCGCCGCGCTGGAGACATTGCTTACCAGTGAAGAAACAGTGGCCGCGGTATTACCCGTTCTTTCATTGAAGAGACTCATCAATACCAGGCCCGCGGGCACGTCAGCGTTGTTCAGCCTGTTGGCGGAAACAGATAATCACCCGCCGAAGCGAGATAAAGAGGACAATCAGCAGGACTTCTGTCAGGCTCTGCTGAGTGCGGCTGCCGAAGAGCGCCGCGCAATGCTGATGGAACATTTGCGGCAGCAAACCGTGCAGATCCTGTCCCTTCCCCTTCACGTCAAGATCGATCAAGATGAGGCTCTCCACGACCTGGGATTGGATTCGCTGATGGCTGTCGAATTGCGGAACGCCTTAATGACGTCTTTGCGCAGGCAACTATCTCCGACAATGGTGCTGGATTATCCGTCGTTACGCACGCTGACAGATTTCTTGCTGGCTGAAATCTCAGAAGGTCGGAAACCCTCGAATGCCGCAGACAGAGTTTCGGAGGACATAAGCGCAATGAGCGACTCTGAAGCAGAAACCTTATTACTTGCGGAACTTGGAGAACGATGCTATGGCGCTGGCCAATAATTCATTGCCATCAGTAGGACAGGGAGTGGATGAACTCTCGTCGGTCAAGCGTGCACTCGTTGAGATCCGCAGGCTGCGAGCAGAACTCGATGCATCCCGGCGCGGTTACGCTGAGCCGGTGGCCATCATAGGAATGGCCGTGCGTCTGCCGGGCGGAGTGACGAGTCCCGAACGCTTCTGGAAGGCGTTAGCCGAGGGAGAAGATCTCGTCACGACCATACCGCCGGAACGATGGGATGCTCGGGCATATTGGAGCTCGGACGCACAACTGCCGGGTACGATGTACGACATTCACGGAGGTTTTTTATCCGATATCGATGCCTTTGACGCCGACTTCTTTGGAATCCATTCGCGAGAGGCAGCGAGCATGGATCCGCAGCAGCGCATGTTGCTGGAACTGACCTGGGAAGCGCTGGAACGGGCGATGATCGATCCTCGCAGCCTTATGAATACGCAAACGGGAATCTATCTCGGACTGAGTAACAGCGACTACGCGCAGCTCTTGACCGAACACCCGGCTGGAATCGACGGCTACACAGGCGTGGGAGCAGCGACCAGCATCGCAGCAGGACGCATTGCCTATTTCCTCGGGACTCACGGGCCTGCGATGGTCATAGACACGGCCTGCTCCTCCTCGTTGGTGGCGGTGCATCAGGCAGTGCAAAGTCTTCGGAAAGGGGAAACGGACCTTGCGATTGTGGGAACGGCGAATCTGATTCTGTCTCCGGATATGAATATCTGTTTTTCCCGGACTGGCATGTTATCTCACCGGGGGCGCTGCAAGACGTTCGATGCGTCTGCGGACGGCTACGTACGCGCCGAGGGCTGCTGCGTCATCGTAATGAAACGTCTCGCAGATGCAGTTCGCGATGGCGATCGCGTTATGGCGAGTGTTCGCGGTACCGCTGTGAATCAAGACGGACGCAGCGCGGGAATTACAGCTCCCAACGGGCCTGCTCAGGAAGCGGTGATGAGGGCCGCCCTTCGTGATGCGGAATTGGAACCTGACGCGGTCGACTATATTGAGGCGCACGGCACTGGAACGCCACTCGGCGATCCGATGGAGGTCCAGGCAACTGGAAGCGTCTATGGATCGGGGCGAAGCTCGGATTCTCCGCTCCGTATCGGATCGGTGAAGACGAACCTGGGGCACACCGAGGCCGCCGCCGGTTTGACGGGTCTGATCAAAGTTGTCTTGATGATGCAGCCGAGCGGAGGAATTGCGCCGCATCTTCACTTCAAGCAACCGAGCCCACAGATCGAGTGGCAACGCTGGAAGATCGAGGTGCCTCAGCGGCTGATTCCATGGAGCGCGAACGGTGCTATTCGATATGCCGGAGTTAGTTCATTCGGTTTCAGTGGAACGAATGCGCACCTCATCTTGAGTTCGGTTGAAGATCCGGCTGCAGCCGACGAAACCAGACCGGAAGTTGCCCCTTGTCCTTCGGGAGAATCGTTACTGTGTCTTTCTGCGGACAACGAAGAGTCATTAGGTGTTCTTGCCGAGCGTTATATCGGATTCTTGCGACAGAGTAAGAACAGGTTCGCAGATATATGTCACGCAGCCAGAACAGGTCGCGCGAAGCTTCCGCACCGTCTCGCACTTAGGACAAGTAATTCAGAGAATGCCGCACATATGCTTGAACAATGGCTGGCCGGACATCCAGTTGCGGGATTAATGACTGGTGCGCCGGACAGACTCGGGCAAATGGAACCGTCGATGGAAAAGGACGGGCCGCTGGAGCAGATTCAGAAGGAATTCGTCGAGGGCGGACCATTGCGCCTTATTGGACGGGCATCATCCGATGCGGTGCGCAGGATCGATCTGCCGATATATCCGTTTCAGCGCAAGCGCTTTTGGTTCGGCGCTTCACCGCGCTTGAAGCGCCAAAGACAGTGCGAAGCCGCCTGGCAAACCTTGCGAATGGAGGCGGAACGGCAAAGCCAGCAAGGTCCGCTTGGTTGGAGTCCCGCCGATTACTCAGAGAGATGGAGGGCATTGGATCGCCTGACGCGAGCCTATGCGCAAAATGTCCTGGTCGCTGCGGGTGCTTTCGCCAACGGAATGGCGTTGACAGCTGATGAAGTGCTGCAACGGTGTGGCTTTGAGCCTATCTATCTCAACCTGGTGGGGCGCTGGTTGTCGGGTCTTGTGGCGGCAGGAACGCTCGTCCAGGCAGATGGAAGATTTCGGCCGGTTGGGGCTCTTCAGCCGGTGAGCCTTGAACATTATTGGGAGGATGTAGCGCAATTGTTGGCGGACGACCCCGGCGCCCTGGCTTATTTGCGGCACTGCGGAATGCTGCTCGGCGATGTCTTGGCGGGGCGTAAGAGCGCCCTGGAGAGTTTATTCCCGGATGGTTCGTTTGCTTTGGCCGAGGGCCTCTATGAAAGCAGCGTCGAGGCGAGATACTTCAACCCCATTGTTGCTTCCGCTCTTCGGGCAATAGTTCAAGGGTTGGGAAAACAGCGCAATGTGCGCATTCTCGAACTCGGTGGCGGTACCGGAGGAACCACGTCGGCGGTGCTGCCCTTGCTGCCAGCTCGGCAGGTAGAGTACTGGTTCACCGACGTCTCTGAGCTTTTCCTCAGCAGAGCGCGACGAAAGTTCGGGGACTACAGCTATGTCCATTTCGCGCGTCTCGATATCGATCGCTCCATCGAAGAGCAGGGGTTCGCGCCGGGTATGTTCGTTGCCGTAGTGGCCGCGAATGTCGTCCACGCGGCGCGCAATCTTGAATCTGCTCTCCACCGCATCAAGGCTCTGCTGTCAGCAGATGGCGTGCTGGTTTTGTTGGAGACCACACACCATCACTCATGGTTCGACATGTCTACCGGGCTGATCGAAGGCTGGCAACATTTCGAGGATTCTGATAGGAAAGAACATCCGCTGCTTACTCCCGAGCAATGGCGGGGTGTCTTGGAGCGCACGGGGTTCGAGGACATGATGGAGCTTCCGGCCTTCGGATCGCCAGCTGCGGCTCTCGGACAGCACGTTCTGCTGGCCAGGTGCAGGGGGACTTCCGAAATCCAGGTTCAGGGCGAGATAGGGTCGAAGGCTTCCGCAGTGCAGCAAGAAGTGCGACAGGCGATGCCGCAGGCCTCTCTACGGGAAGACAGGCAAAGCGCTTTGGCGGAGGAGTTGCTGTCTCTTCCTCAGGAAAAATGTGAACAGCAAGTCTCCCAGCTGGTAAGAGAGACGATCTGTGGTGTCTTTCAACTGGATATCCGCCCAGAGAACCTGACTGATCGGGATCGTCTAAGCGATCTTGGAATGGATTCTCTGATTGCTCTCGAACTGCGAGGTGAATTGTCGAAAAAGCTAGGGTTGGGCCCGAGAATTCCCTCGACCATTGCCTTCGATACGGGAACAGTCGGGGAGTTGGTAGGTGCGTTAGCGGCGCTCTTGGTGTCACAAACGGGACAACCGTCGTCATTGAAAGCTTCTGATGAACAGCCAGCTAGTCTTTGGAACATGGAACGGGGACATGTTACAGCTGAGCAACTGCAAACGATGTCTGAGGAAGACGTGGAAAAACTTCTCACGGAACGGCTAAGCAGACGATGAGCGAAGCCGCAAAATTCGACGAGAGCAATACATCGCTTTCCCCTTTGAAGCGAGCGTTTCTCGCTTTGGAACGCGCAGAGACGCGCATTCAGGAATTAGAAGATGGTCGGGCGGAGCCGATTGCCATTGTGGGGATGGGCTGCCGTATTCCTGGCGATGAAGATGGGATCGATGGCTATTGGCGGCTCTTGGAAGCACAGCAGTCGGCGGTAAGCGACGGTGTAGAGAGCCGTTTCTCTGGCTTGTTACGCGACAACCAGTTGCCCCAGGCGGCGCGCCGGGCAGCGTTGCTGGAGCGTGTAGATCTTTTTGATCCGAGGCACTTTGGCATTTCTCCACGAGAGGCCGTCAGTATGGATCCGCAGCAGCGGCTTCTGCTGGAAGTGAGCTGGGAGGCTCTGGAGAGCGCCGGTATCGATCCGTTATCCGTCTACCAGTCATCTACCGGGGTTTACTTAGGCGTCGCCTCGCACGATTATGCCCAGTTGCAGTTGCGGGCTGGCGGAATCGAAAAGATCGATCCTCACTTTGCTTCGGGTGCTGCGCAGAGTGTTGCCGCGGGGCGCATCTCCTATGTCTTAGGGTTGAACGGTCCCTCACTGGCGATCGACACCGCATGTTCCTCTTCTTTGGTAGCCGTGCATCTCGCGTGCGAAGCTCTGCGTCGTGGTGAGTGCAATGCAGCACTCGCGGGAGGCGTCAACCTTATCCTTTCCCCCGAGCCATCCATCGCGTTCGCGCAAGCAGGGATGCTTTCCGAAGAGGGTGTATGTCGTGCATTTTCTTTGGGGGCGGATGGCTTTGTGCGGGGCGAGGGATGCGGGGTGTTGTTGTTGAAGCGGTTGGGGGAGGCGCGTGCCTCTGGGGACCGGATTTTTGGATTGATTGTAGGTTCAGCGGTAAACCAGGACGGAGCGTCGAGCGGCCTGACGGTCCCGAACGGATTGGCGCAGCAGTCGTTGCTTCGAGCGGCGCACCGTCGAGCGGGGATCGAAGCCTGGCAGGTGGGCTATGTGGAGGCGCATGGCACGGGCACGGCGCTGGGCGACCCGATCGAAGCCGAAGCGCTGGGTGCGGTGTTTGGGGAGCGGGGGGCAGGTGGGAACAAGCTTCTGATCGGCTCGGTGAAGACCAACGTGGGTCATTTGGAGTCTGCGGCCGGAGTGGCGGGTCTGATCAAGGTGGTGCTGGGACTGCAGCACGGAGTAATACCCGGACAGCTGCACTGGAGCGGTCCGAGCGAGCATGTTCGCTGGAGCGAGTTGCCTCTGGAGGTGGTGACGGAGTCGCGGGAGTGGGCGCCGATTGGTGGTCGTCGGATTGGCGGTGTGAGTTCGTTTGGCTTCAGCGGTACCAACGCGCACGTAGTGGTGGAGAGCTGGGAAGAGGATCGTGCCTGGGAGTCGGAGTCCGAGCCGCGGGAAGAGGTGCTGGTAATAACGGCGCGGACGGAAGCGGCGCTGCGGGAGCTGGCGGAGCGGTACGCGAGGTTTCTGGGCGAGAGCGGATCGGGGTGGAGTGAGATCTGCTGGACGGCGGCGGTGGGCCGGGGGGTGTTTGGCGAGCGCCTGGCGGTGGTGGCATGGAGCAAGGCGGAAGCAGCGGAGAAGCTGCGGGAGTGGTTGCGCGGAGACAGCGCGGCTGGAGTTCACGGTGGTCATGTGAGTGTGGGCCGGCGTGCATCGGGTGCAGTTCTGGGCGGGGCAGCGTCCGCCGCCGAGGTAGCTGCGGGTTTTGTGCAGGGCGAGTCGATTGACTGGTTGGAGCGCAAGGGGGATCGGAAGCTGCGTTGTGTGAGCCTGCCGACGTATGCGTTCCAACGGGAGCGCTACTGGATCGAGAGCGGCGAGACGCCCGTCGAGCGGGAGCAGGGAGAGCGTACAGGCCGCGGTCTTCTGGGCAGTCGATTGCGAACTGCCGGAGTTGCCGGTCAGTACGAAACGCATCTGCGCGAGGCGAGCTGGATCGGCGATCACCGCGTGCAGGGCCGGGCAGTGCTTCCGGCGACCGGTCATGTGGAGCTGATGCTGGAGGCGGGAGCGGAAGTACTGGGATCGGGCTGTGTGTTGGAGGATGTGGTGTTCGAGGCTCCGCTGACGATCGCGGGCGAGCGCCGTGTGCAGACGGTGGTGGAGCAGGCGGCGGGGGATCGAAGCCGGGTGCGGGTGTATGCCGAGCAGGCGGGCGGAGAGTGGGAGCGTGTGTCGGAGGGCTGGCTGCGGCGGGGTGGGGGCCAGCCTGCGGAGCCGGTGCCGGTGGAGCAGATCCAGGAGCGTCTGGAACCGATAGCGGATGTGGAGGGGTTCTACGCGGAGCTGGGCGGCCGCGGGCTGGAGTTCGGGGAGCGATTTCGCGGCTTGCAGCGGGCATGGATGGGCGCCGGCGAGGCGCTGGGCGAGATCGCGTCGCCTGCGCTGGAAACCGTGGGATGGGAGCTGTCGCCGTGGTGGCTGGACGCGTGCCTGCAAGTGGCGGGTCTGGCGCTCGATCGCGAGGCCGAGGGCGATGGAGCCGGCCAGCGAGAGTTGTATCTGCCGCAGAGTGTCGCACGGCTGGAGGTCTACGGACAGCCGGGAGAGCGCAGCTGGAGTCACGTCACGCTGCGCCGGCTGGATGCCGACACCCTCTCGGCCAACCTCACCGTCACTGACTCCCTCGGCTCCCCACTGCTCCGTTTCTCCAACCTCCGCTTCCGTAAATATAAAGCAGAGAAAAAAACCCTGGCCTCATTGATGTACCGCCTTGATTGGCAGCCGGCGGAGCTGGAGAGCGAGAAGAAACAAGCCGCAATTCACGACGTAGTCGTTGAACTTGAAGAGAAGATGGAGCAATGGAGCCAGACAGAAGCGGTTGCAGAGTACAACCATTTCTTTAGTCAGCTGGAAGAGCTCTCAGCAGACTATGTCCTTCAGGCCTTTCAACAGTTGGGATGGCCGGAAACGGGCGTCTCTCGCTCCTGGAGTGAACAGGCATTACAGGATCGCTGGAAGATTATTCCTCAACATCAGCGTCTACTGCATCGCTTGCTCGAGATCGCGGTTGAAACCGGCGCCGTCCATCGCAGTGAGGATGGTCTTTGCTTTGGCCCTGAGGCAAAGCCAATTTCGTCAAATCGAATCACGGAGCTTAGCCGAAGATTTCCATTCGGAAACACTGAGCTTGATCTGGTTGTCCGCTGCGGTGGATCTCTCGCTGCAGTTTTGACCGGAAAAGCAGACGGTAGGGAGCTTCTCTTTCCGGACGGTGAGAGTGACGCGATGAGCCGGCTTTACCGAGACTCTGTGCCAGCGCGACTCTACAACCAGATGGTGGCTGAGATGGTGGCTCGGATTGTGGGCGCTCACGCCGATACAACCGTTCGCATCCTCGAAGTGGGTGGTGGAACCGGGGCGACAACGCAATATTTGCTCGATGCAATTCGATCTATCAGCAAGACTCCTTCCGAGTACGTGTTTACCGATATTTCGGCCGCCCTGGTAAGGCGGGCAGGCAACAATTTCGGAGACGATGCGTTCTTTCGCGCGAATGTGTTTGACCTCGAGCGAGAGCCGAGCGGCCAGAACATCAACGGAACATTCACAGTCATAATCGCCGTGAATGTCCTGCATGCCACTGCAGACCTCTCCGCAACGCTCGATCGGCTGAAACCTCTGCTGGCCGCTGATGGTGTATTGATTCCCGTTGAGGTTACGGGAAAACAGAGGTGGGCAGATATTACGGTCGGATTACTGGATGGATGGTGGAGTTATAGAGATTGTCACGTCCGTCCGGACTATCCCACACTGAAAAGCGGCGCATGGCAGCCACTGCTTGAGAGTGCGGGATTTCAGAAGGTAGTAACGCTACCGCGAACCTCCAACCATCTCTCGATTTTTGGGCGGCAAGAACTCATCGTAGCCACGGATCTTTCCAAATCGAAGCGAATGTTGGTCGTTGGAAACGGAGATCTGGCCTCCGAAGTGATGCTGCATCTCCGGCAACGAGATGTCCTGGCCGATTCCGTAGATGCCAATGAACTGGCAAACACGCTGCTTACTTCAGTTGCTTTGGACGCCGTCGTTTGGGTGGCAGATGAACATGAAGATTTCGATAAAGTACCTGCGGGCGGTGCTTCCAGCGCAGTTGAGATCTCAGTCCGCTCTCTACTTGCCACGGCACAGGCGTTGATCGCACACAGGGCCCACCCGTTACCGCGGCTCTACGTGATCACCTCGGGAGCCTGTGCAATTGGGCCTGAGTCCCCGAGGATTCAGGTCGCAGATACACCGCTGATAGGTCTTGCGTCCGGAATCGCAGCTGAGATGCCCGAGTTACGCTGTACGCGACTTGATTGCGATGCCGAAGAAGGAAAACGGGAAGTAATGCGAGTTGTTGCCGAAGTTCTGTCGGATGGAGACGATCGATGGGTTGGTTGGCGATCAGGGAAGCGCCATGTCGCAAGGCTGCGGCGAGCGCAGACATCGAAGACTGAAGCGGTACCGTTGGAACGGGTGGAGCTGAGAGCGGGATCCGGAATCGACACTCTGGAATACATATCGGCTCTGCAAAAGGAGCTACAGCCAGATGAGGTGGAAATCGATGTTCGTTCAACGACCGTCAATTTTCGCGATGTGCTCCAGTCAATGGGCGTTGTGAATCTCGACTCATCGCTCGGCACAGATTGCTCCGGTGTCATTCTCCGCACGGGGAAGTCGGTTACCGATCTTGCGCCGGGCGACGAAGTAATCGCCGTCACGCCGGGGTGCTTCGCAAGTCATGCGATCGCGCGGCGAGCGCTCGTCGTGAGAAAGCCGGAGACGCTGTCCTTTGCCGACGCAGCTGCACAGAGCATTGGTTATCTAACTGCCGACCACTGCCTGCGCGAAGTTGCACAAGTCCGAAGAGGAGAGCGTGTTCTTATACACGCAGCCGCCGGCGGGGTGGGACTGGCGGCGGTCTATCTGTGCATGAAGTCCGGAGCTGAATTGCTCGCGACTGCTGGAAGCGAACGGAAGCGTACCTTCTTGAGAAGTCTCGGTGTGAAGCGCGTGTACGATTCACGCTCGCGGGAGTTTGCTCGAGAAATATCCCACGGCGTTGATATTGTGCTCAATTCGCTGGCGGGTGAGGCGATCGACGACGGTTTGGGGCTTCTCAGGGCGGGCGGGCGATTCATCGAACTGGGTAAGACAGACTTGCGCAGTCGTGAGTCTGTGGAAAAGAGATGGCCGGGCGTTCGATATCTTCCCGTGGATCTTACACCGCATATTGCCGCCTATGAGCCTTGGATAGGCGACCGATTGGGCGTAATTTTGGAGGAAATTTCGACTGGGAAGCTTCCTGCGTTGCCAGTCACGGTCTTCGATTCCAGCAAGGTGATGGACGCTTTCCGTTATATGGCCCGAGCAGAACATATTGGCCGGATCGTCGTACAGAGGAAAGCAAAGCAGCAGTTTACAGGATCTCATCTAATCACGGGTGGTCTGCGCGGAATTGGTCTGAGTCTGGCAGAGGGGCTGGTTGAGAATGGAGTCCGCGAGCTTGTTTTGGTTGGGCGTCGTGCACCTGAAGAAGCAACACGTCATTTAATCGCACGGTTTGAAGCGAAAAGTGTAGCAATCAAGACTGTTCAGGGCGATATCGCCGATCCGCAAGTTGCACGTGAAGCAGTTCGATTGGCAGGAGATAATCTTCGAGGGGTATGGCACAGCGCGGGTGTGCTCGAGAATGCATCCCTCGAACGCCAATCGTGGGACGTTGTTCATACCGTCTTGAGGCCAAAACTTGATGGCGCGTGGAATCTGCACGTTCTGACCCTTGCGAAGCAGCTGGAGTTCTTCGTGTTGTTTTCTTCTTGGGCGTCACTTGACGGAGCGCCCGGGCAGATTAATCACAGCGCAGCCAATTCCTTTCTGGACGGCCTTGCTCACTTCCGCCGAATGAATGGACTGTCGGCCCTGAGTGTGAACTGGGGAGCCTGGGGTGATGTGGGGTCTGCGGCGGGTGACAAGGTACAACGCCAACTCGCGCGTTCGGGCATTGAGACTATGCTGCCTAAAGATGCGCTAGAAGCGCTGCGGCTTGGACTGGCCCTTCCTGACGCCCAGATCGCAATCGCAGCGATCCGCTGGCCTCAATATCTCGCGCAGCGGCGGGGCAACGGTTCATTTTACGAAAGCTTGGCGTCCGAATATGACTCGCGTACCAAGGCGCAGATCAAGCAGAGCCATTCGATCTCAGTGGACCGTCATCAGAGCGAATCGGGAGGTCTTCTCGGTGGAAGCTCTGCCCTGGAAGAGATTCGTGCGTTGCCCGCAGTTTCTCGCAATGCCGCTCTAATTCGGAAGGTGGCCGAGGTACTTCGCAGGACTCTCGGAATAAGGGAAGACGAAGAGATCGATCGCGATCTGCCATTCAGCGCACTCGGGATGGACTCCTTACTTGCCATTGAATTGCGCAATACCCTCTCCGGGCTGTTTTCCAGTCAATTTCCGTCGACCCTTCTTTTCGATCATCCGACGCTGCGAACTCTGGCCCTTTATTTGGAGCAGGAGTTATTCACCGTCGATCGCGCATCGCCGGTTAACGGGATGAAGTCCGCTCCTCTTAAGAAGATCGCAATTCCAGGCAGAGAAGTCGCCACGGGAAGGGATGTCCTGGGGATCCTCGACATGATCGAGCAAATGACTGACCAGGAAGTGGAATCGCTAGATTTTCATTCGTAAGCTACGGTCAAATAATGGCCCCTATGGCAGCTGAATCTACGTTCACGGATTTCCTTGAGCGCATCCAGAAACTGTCTCCGAGGCGGCTTGCCTTGCTCGCTGCAGAGTTGGAGCGGCGTTTGGCAACACAGGAAGAGTCAGCACCCGAACCCATTGCTGTAACCGGCGTTGGCCTTCGCATGCCTGGCGGCATCGACACCCCGGATGCGTTTTGGGATCTGCTGGCAAGCGGCGGAGATGCGATAGAGGAGATTCCTTCCAGCCGCTGGGATGCAGAGGCTTTTTACGCGCGGTTGCCGGGCACGCCCGGCAAGGCAAACACTAAGTGGGGCGGTTTCGTCGGCCATATCGATGAATTCGATGCAGCTTTTTTTGGCATTGCGCCGAAAGAGGCAATCGGCATGGATCCACAGCAAAGGATGTTGCTCGAGGTCAGCTGGGAAGCGTTGGAAAATGCCGGCGAACGGGCAGAGTTGTTAAACGGCAGCCTGACCGGGGTTTTCGTCGGCATGAGCACAAACGACTACGCCTCGCTGCTGGACATCAACGACGAGAAAGCGCTCGATGCTTATTCCGGTTCCGGGATTGCACATTCGATAGCGGCTGGCCGGCTCTCTTACTTTCTTGGTTTAAAGGGACCGAACATGTCGATCGATACGGCATGCTCATCCTCGGCCGTGGCTATCCATCTTGCTTGCCAGAGCCTTCGCCACAATGAATGCAAAGTAGCTTTGGCTGGAGGAGTCAACGCGCTTCTCACGCCTCATGTGACCATTACGCTGGCGCAAGCACGCATGCTCGCCAGCGATGGCCGCTGCAAGACCTTTTCGCAATCCGCGGATGGCTTCGTGCGTTCGGAGGGTTGCGGGATGCTGGTGCTGAAACGGCTGGCAGACGCCCAGGCCGGTCGGGATCGCATACTTGGAGTGATCCGCGCTAGTGCAATCAATCATGACGGGCGGAGCAGTGGATTGACGGCGCCAAATGGTCCGTCTCAGGAAGCTGTTGTGAAGGCGGCGCTTAAACAAGCGCGGCTTTCCGCAGGAGACGTGGACTACATAGAAGCTCATGGCACCGGAACTGTCCTCGGCGATGCAATCGAATTAGGGGCACTCGGTGGGTGCTTTGGCGAAGACGACCATACCCATGAAAAGCTGCTGATCGGATCAGTAAAGACTAATATTGGCCATCTTGAGGCTGCCGCCGGTGTTGCAGGTGTTATCAAGGTACTGCTGGCGTTACAGAACCGATCTCTTCCGGCTCATTTGCACGTGTCAAGCGGCCATGAAAACAATGCTCTTCGGCAGCTTCCGCTAAAAATCCCGCTGAGTGCCACTCCGTGGCCTGTTACTGAACGCCCACGCGTCGCTGGCGTCAGCTCCTTCGGCTTCAGCGGAACGAATGCGCATATCGTGATAGAGGAACCTCCGGTTGCGCAAACAGAGGCCCACTGTCTCGTTCCATCAGAGGTCATAACTGTTTCGGCCAAAAGTTCAGAGGCGCTTTCGGCTTTGTGCGGCAGATATGCCGACTATCTGCGACAACAGCCGGAAACTTCTCTGTCGGATTTTGCCTTCACATTGAACGCAGGACGGTCGCACTTCCAACATCGGATCGCAATCCTGGCCAGCTCAACGAAAGAAGCGTCCAATCAACTCCTACAGATTGCTGGCGAGCGCGTGGAAGATCATACGGGCTATCGGTTCATCGCAGGATATGAAGAGCCGTCGATTGGCTTCCTCTTTACTGGTCAAGGCTCCCAGTATTCCGGTATGGGGCGCGCTCTCTACATACAGAACACTGTTTTTCGCTCCGCCATTGATTATTGTGACGACATTCTCAAAGGAAAGCTTGCGTACAGACTCTCGGACGTTCTATGCGGAGAGGACACAGTTCCTTCAGATCTGATCCATGAAACAAATTGGACGCAGCCCGCGCTCTTCGCGTTTGAGTACGCGCTGGCCTTGATGTGGCTCTCGTGGGAAGTTCGTCCCTCCGTCGTACTGGGCCACAGTCTTGGAGAATACGTCGCCGCGTGCGTCGCACAGGTCATTTCGGTCGAATCAGCGCTTGCGCTCGCTTACGAGCGGGGCAGACTGATGGCCACTCTCCCCCGAGGCGGCATGATGCTCGCCGTTCGGGCGGGGGAAGAAGAAGTCGCGGAAATCATCGGCGAATTTAACCAGGTCAACATCGCCGCGGTAAACGCCTCTCGAAATGTCGTCGTGTCCGGCGACTCGACGCAGATCGAACATCTTCGCAATCTGCTTGTCGAAAGGGGGATGGTTGCGCAGCCGCTTACCGTCTCACACGCGTTTCATTCGGTGTTGATGGAGCCGATCCTGGACGAGTTTGAACAACGGGCTGCGAAGCTAAGCTACGACGCACCTGCTGTCCCGTTGATTTCCAATGTAAGCGGGCGGCTACACAACTCTCAGGAACGATTGGATGCTTCCTATTGGAGGAAGCACATCCGTAGTACAGTCCGATTCTCTGAGGGACTTCGCTCTCTGATGGAGCAGCGTCCCGCCGCGCTTCTGGAGGTGGGCCCGGACCCGGTGCTGCTGGGCATGGCCAAGCCTGCCTTGGCGCATTCTTCGGTTTTGTGCTGTGCTTCTCTGCGACGCGGTAAAGACGCCTGGGTGAACTTGTACGAAACCGTCCGCCAGTTTTACCTGCTGGGTGTCCCCATCGAATGGAAGCGCGTCTACGAAGACCGGTCCGTCCGGAAACTTGCCTTACCGAATTATCCTTTTCAGCGACAACGCTACTGGGTCGAATCTGCGAAGAACGGCGCATCCTCGGAGAGAGAGCCGGTGGTCCCACAGAGTTTCGATCCATTGCTCTACACAACAGAATGGCGGGCGCAGCCGAACTCGGCCCGAGCCTTCAAGTCACCCACGCCCCAGAGCTTGCTTAGCGCTGCGACACAAGCGATCGATGCAATGAATAACGAAGGGGAATTGCAGAAGGTCATTGCGGCGTATGGCGCTTTTCTCCCTGAACTTGATGGCCTTTGCGCCACCTACATTCTTGAGGCGCTCGACGAACTGGGTGTCAATCTGCGGGAAGGCACGCGCCTTTCTCTCGTTGATGTGTATGGCAAGCTGGGTGTCAGACCTGAACATCGGCGGCTGATAAACAGGCTATACGCGATTCTGGAAGAAGACGGAATCATTCATCGTGACGGAGACGGATGGGTTTTCGGCACAATTCCTAGCCGAAAATCGGCTGGTGATAGCGCGCGATTGTCGTCGGAATTCCCATTGTTTACCGCAGAGCTGAATTTCCTTGGCCAGGCGTCCAATCTGGCCAAGGTTCTGCAGGGGCGGATGTCTGCAGTCGAGGCATTATTTCCCAACGGCTCGCTTGAGTTGGCCGAGCAACTCTACCAGAATGCGCCCGCGTCGCGAATGTTCAATCGGGTTCTGGGTAAGGTGGTGCGAAGAGCAGTGGAAGCTTATCCGGAGGACCAGGTTGTGCGAGTGCTGGAGGTTGGCGCGGGAACCGGCAGCGCCACTTCTGAGATATTGCCGCTACTCAGCGCAGGGCACGTCGAATACATCTTCACGGATGTTTCCTCCGCATTTCTAGGCGCGGCTCGAAACAAGTTCGCAAAATTCCCATTTGTACGGTACGCAACGCTGGACCTTGAAAAGGAAATTGGCAGTGAGTCGGGCCTCGCTCCCGGCGTCGACATCATTGTTGCCGCGAATGTTCTGCACGCGACTGCAGATCTCGCCCAGACGCTGAACCGGCTTCGATCGACCCTGCGGCCGGGTGGTACCATGCTCATCTCCGAATGCACGGCTCTGCAAAGATTCGGCGACCTGACGGTGGGGATGACGGAGGGGTGGTGGAGGTACACCGACGCACCGCGACGGCAGAGCTATCCTTTGCTGCATCGCCGTCAATGGCTGGATCTTTTTTCGGAACTGGGCTTTCGAGGTGCGGCCCTCGAAGAAGATGGCCCGTTCAAGGTGGTTACAGGGCGACAGACCATTCTAGTCGCACAGCCTCGCGCGACCGTGGCTCCCGAGAATTCGCCTGCTGTGCTGGTCCTGCGCGGAAGCACGGAGCCGGATTTACTTTCGCCTGCGCTCCAAGCTGCGGGCATCGCTGTTCGCCAGCCGGACTTCGCGGCCACTTCTGTACCGAAAAACGGAGCAGCATCGGGTACCTCGGTGATGCGACGGTTGGGCGCGGAAATGAAGCCGTCCTGCATTCTGCTTGAGCTTGGAGAAGCGTCGGTAAACTCCGAGATGCCGGACCTCACCCTTCAGAATGCCATCGAAGTGCTCAAACTGCTACAGGCAGCA
>CAWAYO010000028.1:0-21690 GCA_963786085.1 uncultured Acidobacteriaceae bacterium | reverse complement strand
CGCTTACATGCACGACGACCTCGGCCTCGCTGTCGCCAATGCTCTCGCGGCCATCGAGGCCGGAGCCCGCCAGGTCGAATGCACCATCAACGGCATCGGCGAGCGCGCCGGAAATGCCGCTCTTGAGGAGATCGCCGCTGCTCTGCATGTCCGCGGCGACCGTTATCCGATGCAAACCGGCCTGAACCTGAGGAAAATGTATGCCGCCAGTCAGCAGCTCGGACACATGATCAGCTTCGCTCCCACGCCGAATAAAGCCGTCGTCGGTGATAATGCCTTCGCCCACGAAGCCGGCATTCACCAGCATGGAGTGCTTTCAAATCCCCTCACGTACGAGATCATGACGCCGTCGGCATTCGGCATTCCCAGCAACCGTCTTGTGCTCGGCAAGCACTCCGGACGCCATGCGCTCCGCTCGCGCCTGATTCAGCTTGGTTACGATCTCGCGCCCGCCGATCTCGACGTCGCGTATCGCGCGTTCACCGAATTGGCCGACCGCAAAAAGGCCATCTACGACCAGGATTTGATCAATCTGGTGGCCCACCACCAGCGGCACGAAGACCTGATCAGCGAAGAATCGGCGGCAAGCTCAACTGAGACTTCGGCGATCGCGAATTCAGCCATTCTTGGCAGGGAGACAATGATGAAGCTCAAGATACTGGTCGTCGCCGGAGACGGAATCGGCCCCGAAGTCACAGCCGAGGCGGTGCGCATCCTGGAGTCGGTCGCCGAACTCGGCGGATACGACTTCGAATTCAAGAATGCCCTGATCGGTGGCGCCGCCATCAAGGCGCAAGGCTCGCCCCTACCCGAATCGACACTCGATACCGCGCTTGAGAGCGATGCTGTTCTGCTCGGCGCCGTTGGCGGCAATGAATTCAATTCCCTTCCCCCAAACCGCCGCCCCGAGGCCGGCCTGCTGCAACTGCGGCAGGCCCTCGGCGGCTTCGCCAACCTCCGTCCTTCGTTCGCATGGCCGTCGCTCTCCTCGAACTCTCCGCTCCGCGCCGAGGTGGTCAACGGCGCTGACATCCTCTTTGTCCGCGAGCTCCTCGGCGGCCTTTACTTTGGAGAGCCGCGCTCGTGGGACAAGGAAACCGGATCTGCCTGGAACACCATGCGCTACACCCGCGACGAGGTCATCCGCGTAGCCCGAATTGCCTTTGAGCTCGCGTCGGCTCGGCGCAAGAAAGTCACTTCGGTCGACAAGGCCAACGTCCTCGAGGTCTCGCAGCTCTGGCGCGCGACCGTGACCGAGATCGCTGCGCAATATCCGGTCATCGCCCTTGAACATCAGTACGTCGACGCCTGCGCCATGCACCTGATGAATACGCCGCGCAACTTCGACGTCGTGCTGACTGAAAATCTCTTCGGCGACATCCTCTCCGACGAAGCGGCCGTCATCACCGGCTCACTCGGCATGCTGCCTTCGGCGACCATCGGGGCCAGGTGAATCTGTACGAGCCGTTCACGGATCTGCGCCCGATATCGCCGGCAAAGGCCTCGCCAATCCACTCGGCGCCATCCTGACCGCAGCCATGCTGCTGCGGCATTCGGCAAAACTTGAGCAGGATGCGCAGGCTGTCGAAACTTCGGTTCGCAAGGTTCTCGAACAGGGCTATCGCACTGCGGATCTGGCGCGTGGCGAATCGAAAATGACCGTCTCTACGCAGGAGATGGGTAAGTATGTCCACCAGGCGCTGAAAGAGAACATCGATGCCGTCAGGCCATGCACGCGGTCTAGGACGAGCCGTCCAGGCAACGGCGCCTTCGGCGGTGCTCGCCGCACGGCAATAGCGCCTTCGGCGCAAAGAGATTGTGAGAAGCAGGAGTAAAGAGATGTCAGCAGCGAAAACTCTTTTTGAAAAGGTCTGGGAATCGCATCTGGTAGCCGAGCCGGCCGATGAGCCCGCGCTCCTCTATATCGACCTGCACCTCGTCCACGAAGTCACTTCGCCGCAAGCATTCGAAGGCCTTCGCATTGCCGGCCGGCCGCTGCGCCGCCCCGACCGCACCGTGGCCACCGTCGACCACAATGTCCCGACCACAGCCAACCGCCTCATCATCGAAGACGCCATCGCCGCGGAGCAGATCGACACCCTGCGCAAGAATTGCGCCGACTTCGGCGTCGAGCTCTACGACGTGGAGTCGCCAAACCAGGGCATAGTCCATGTGATAGGCCCCGAACTCGGCTTCACCAAGCCCGGCATGACCATCGTCTGCGGAGACTCGCACACCTCCACGCATGGAGCCTTCGGAGCCTTGGCTTTTGGAATTGGCACATCCGAAGTCGAGCACGTGATGGCCACGCAGTGCCTCCCGCAATCGAAGCCGAAGACCTTCCGCATTACCATCGACGGCGAGCTGCCGGACGGCGTAACCGCAAAAGACGTAGTCCTCGGCATCATCGGACGCATCGGCACCGATGGCGCAACCGGATACGTGATCGAGTACGCAGGCTCCGCCATCCGCTCGCTCAGCATGGAAGGCCGGATGACCATCTGCAACATGAGCATCGAGGCGGGAGCGCGTGCGGGCATGATCGCTCCCGACGAGATCACCTTCGCCTACCTCAAAGGCCGCAAGTTCTCGCCGCAAGGTGCAGAGTGGGACAAAGCGGTCGCCGAGTGGCGCAAGCTCGTCTCCGATCCCGGCGCAAAGTTCGACCGCGAACTCATGATTCCCGCAATCGAGCTCACTCCTTACGTGACCTGGGGCACCAGCCCGGGCATGGTGGTTTCCATCACCGATGCTGTTCCCTCGCCTGCCAATGCCGCATCTGAGGCCGACCGACGCCACTTCGAGCGCGCTCTCGAGTACATGGATCTCAAGGCCGGCACGCCGATCGAAGAGATCACCATCGACCGCGTCTTCCTCGGCTCCTGCACCAACTCGCGCATCGAAGACCTGCGCTCCGCCGCAGAGTCGTCATCGGCCACCATGTCATCCGCACGTCCGCGCCATGGTTGTCCCGGGATCACAGCAGGTCAAAGCGCAGGCCGAGCGCGAAGGCCTGCATCACATCTTCCGCGAGGCGGGATTTGAGTGGCGCGAGCCTGGCTGCTCCATGTGCCTCGGCATGAACCCCGACATCCTGCAGCCCGGCGAACGCTGCGCCTCGACCAGCAACCGCAACTTCGAAGGCCGCCAGGGACGCGGCGGCCGCACCCATCTCGTCAGCCCGATGATGGCCGCCGCAGCCGCGATCACAGGCCACTTCACCGATGTCCGCACCTGGGAATTCAAAAAGGAAGAGGTTATGGCCTAATGGAAGAATTTCGTAACACAGATCGAAGGTGATGCCGCTTAATCGCGCGAACGTCGACACCGATCAGATCGTTCCTAAGCAGTTTCTGAAGCGCATCGAGCGCACCGGCTACGGCGACTTCCTCTTCCACGACTGGCGCAAGGACCCCGACTTCGAGATCAATCGCCCGCAGCACAAGGGCGCGGAGATTCTCGTCACCGGCAAAAACTTCGGCTGCGGATCTTCTCGTGAACATGCTGCCTGGGCTCTTAATGACCACGGCTTCCGCGTCGTCATCGCACCCAGCTTCGCCGACATCTTTCATTCGAACGCCGGCAAGAACGGCATCCTGCTGGTCACACTGCCCGACGATCAGGTCGAGCTTCTGCTTGAGCGAGCCTCGACCATCGACGACTACCACCTGAACGTCTCACTCGAGGATCACCTGATCCACGACGATCACGGCTTCTCGGCAACCTTCACTATCGATCCTTTCCGCCGCTATTGCCTGCTGGAAGGGCTCGACGACATCGGCCTCACCCTGCGCCACTCGGAAGCGCTCGACAAATTCGAACAACAGCACGATGCGGCCTTCTGGGTCGCGCCTCGTCCTCAGGAGACACCGCACGCATGAGCGCAAACGGCAAGAACGGCACGCATAATCCCAAACTGCACTCCATTGCCCTTACCGAAGGAGCGCATCGCGCTCCCGCGCGCGCCATGCTTCGCGCTGTCGGCTTCACGAAAGAAGACCTGCACAAGCCCATCATCGGCATCGCGAATACGTGGACCGAGATCGGCCCCTGCAACTTCCACCTGCGCCATATCGCCGAAGCGGTGAAGCAGGGCATCCGCGAAGCCGGCGGCACGCCGATGGAGTTCAACACCATCACCATCTCCGACGGCATCACCATGGGCACCGAAGGCATGAAGGCTTCGCTGATCAGCCGTGAAGTCATCGCCGACTCGGTAGAACTGGTCGCGCGCGGGAATCTCTTCGACGGCCTCATCGCCATCGCCGGCTGCGACAAGAACATGCCCGGCACTGTGATGGCGCTCGCACGGCTCGATATCCCCTCGCTCATGTTCTACGGCGGCTCCATCGCGCCCGGCCATCTCAACGGAAAGAATCTGACCGTCCAGGATGTCTTCGAAGCGGTTGGCTCGCACGCCGTCGGCAAGCTCGACGACGCCGGCCTCGAAGCCGTCGAAGCCGCAGCCTGTCCGGCGCGGGCGCATGCGGAGGCCAGTTCACCGCCAACACCATGGCCATGGCCTGCGAATTCCTCGGCATCTCTCCCATCGGCATCTCCGGCGTGCCGGCGTTCCTGCCGGAAAAGCTCGACGCCGCCTGCGAAGCCGGCCGCCTGGTCCTCGAGCTCGCCAGGAACGAACTGCTCCCAAGCAAGATCATCACCGCGCAGGCCATCGAGAACGCTATCGCCACGGTCGCCGCCTCCGGCGGATCGACCAACGCAGTTCTTCACTTCCTCGCCATCGCCAATGAGATGGGCATCCCCCTCTCAATCGACGATTTCGACCGCATCAGCTCGAAGACGCCGCTGCTCTGCGACCTCAAACCCGGCGGCCAATACGTCGCCGCGGATTATCACGCTGCGGGCGGCAGCCGTCTGCTCGCCAAGCGCCTTCTCGAGGCCGGCCTGATCGACGGCACAGCCTGGAACGTTACCGGCAAGACCCTCGCCGAGGAAGCCGCGCAGGCAAAGGAGACTTCAGGCCAGAAAGTCATCCACGCCCTCGACCATGCCATCAAGCCCACCGGAGGGCTCGTCATCCTCAAGGGCAATCTCGCTCCCGAAGGTTGCGTCATCAAGGTCGCCGGACACAAGCGGCTCGAGCATCGCGGACCGGCGCGCGTCTTCGACTCCGAGCAGGACGCCTTCCACGCCGTCGAAGGCGGCAAGATCAAGCCTAACGACGTGATCGTCATCCGCTACGAAGGCCCAAAGGGTGGACCGGGCATGCGCGAAATGCTCGCCGTCACGGCCGCGGTCGCAGGCATTCCTGAATTGAGTGAGACCGTCGCCCTCCTCACCGACGGTCGCTTCTCCGGAGCCACGCGCGGCCTCATGGCCGGTCACGTCGCGCCCGAAGCAGCCGTCGGTGGACCTATCGCTGCCGTTCGCGAAGGCGACATCATCCATTTCGATATTCCCAACCGCAAGCTCTCGGTCGAGGTCTCCGACAAGGAGCTTGCCGAACGGCTCAAGTCGTGGCAAAAACCCGTCCCCCGCTTTGCCCGCGGAGTTTTCCGCAAATACACCGACACGGTTTCGTCGGCATCACAGGGCGCGGTAACGCACTGAATACGCTGCAAGGAGCAGGAGATGAGTGAAGCGAAATCTGAAGGCACACGTTTAACCGGATCCGAAATCCTCTGGGCCACCCTCGAAGGCGAGGGCGTGCGCGAGGTCTTCGGCTATCCCGGCGGCGCAATCCTGCCCGCCTACGACGCGCTGCGCAAATTCCCCATCCGCCACATCCTCGTCCGCCACGAGCAGGGCGCGGTGCACATGGCCGACGGCTATGCGCGCGCCTCGGGCAAAGTTGGCGTCGCCATTGCCACCTCCGGACCCGGCGCCACCAACATGGTCACCGGCATGGCCACAGCGATGATGGACTCCATCCCCGTGCTCTGCATCACCGGACAGGTCTCAAGCAAGGTTCTCGGCTCCGACGCCTTCCAGGAAATCGACATCACCGGCATCACTCTGCCGGTGACCAAGCACAACTACCTCGTCACGCGCGCCGAAGATATCGCTCCCGTCATCCGCGAGGCCCTGCTGATCGCGCAGTCCGGCCGCCCCGGCCCCGTGCTGGTCGACATCACCAAGGACGCCCAGCAGGCAACCGCCACCTACGATTTTGCCGCCGCCGCACCGCGCCCCTATCGCCCTCATCCCATGCTCCGCGCCGAGACCGACTCCGTCCTCAAGGCTGCCGAGCTGATCCGCAACGCCAAACGCCCCATCATCTTCGCCGGGCACGGCATGATTCAATCCGGCGCACGCGAGCAGGTTCGCGCACTCGCTGAGCGGCTGCAGATCCCCGTCGCGTCTACCTTGCTCGGGCTCGGCGGCTTCCCCGCATCGCATCCGCTCTCGCTGGGCATGATGGGCATGCACGGAGAAGCGTGGGTCAACCACGCCATCCAGCAATCCGATCTGCTCATCGCCTGCGGCATGCGCTTCGACGATCGCGTAACCGGCTCGCTCTCGACCTACGCGCCCAACGCGAAGAAGATTCACATCGAGATCGATCCCGCCGAGATCAACAAGAACGTCAAGGTCGACGTCGCGCTCATCGGCGATCTGGCTCAGGTCCTCGAAGCCCTGCTGCCACATCTCGCCCCCCGCTCCGGCAGCGAATCCCCGTGGCTGCGCGAAGTCAACGCAATGAAGGGCGAATGCGCCGTACGCGACATTCAGAACCTTCCCGACAACGGACACCTCTACGCCGCGCACGTCATGAACGATCTGTGGCACGCGACAAACGGCAAGGCCATCGTCGTCACCGACGTCGGCCAGCACCAGATGTGGGAAGCGCAGTACTACAAGCATGAAGACCCGCGCACGCTCAGTCACCTCCGGCGGACTCGGGACCATGGGCTTCGCTCTGCCCGCAGCCATCGGCGCGAAAGTCGCCTGCCCCGATAAAGAAGTCTGGGTTGTCGCCGGAGATGGCGGCTTCCAGATGACCGCAGCCGAGCTCTCGACCATCGCGCAGGAAAACCTCGACCTCAACATCGCCATCGTCAACAACGGATACCTCGGCATGGTGCGCCAGTGGCAGGAGTTCTTCTACGACAAGAACTATGAGTCCTCGCCCATTCTCAGCCCGGACTACGTCAAGCTGGCCGATGCGCACGGCATTCCGGGCGCAACCGTACGCACTCGCGGCGAAGTGCTGCCCGCGGTCAGCGCCGCCCGTGAGCGCAAGGGACCGTTCCTGATCAACTTTCTGGTCGAGAAGGAAGATTCTGTATATCCCATGATCGCCGCCGGCTCCGCGCTCCATGAAATGATCCGCCGCCCGGACAAGGACCCGCTGATCGAGACCGCGCAGGACGCATAACCGCAAGAGGAAAAATTCGTAACCGTATGCTGCACACATTCGTAGCCATCGTCGAAGACAGACCCGGAGTCCTCACGCGCGTTGCCTCGCTCTTCCGCCGGCTGAACGTCAACATCGTCTCGCTCACTGTCGGCCACTCGGAGAAGCCCGGCGTCTCGCGCATGACCATCGTCTCCGAAGCCTCGCCCTCGGCTGGCCACCGCATCATGGCCAGCCTTTACAAACTCGAGAACGTCCTGCAGGTCGACGACATCGGCCAGCACTCCAGTGTCAGCCGCGAGCTTGCTCTGATCAAAGTTGCCGCCACACCCAAGACGCGCTCGCACATCTTTGAACTCGTCGAGGTCTTCCGCGCGCGCATCGTCGACCTCGCTCCCGAGTCGCTGATGATCGAAATTACCGGTGTCGAAAGCAAGATCGAAGGACTTATTCAGGTACTGACCGAGAGCGAAGATCGTATCCTTGAAATCTCCCGCACCGGACGCATGGTCATGCGGCGCGGTCAGCACACTAGCCGTGTGCTCGACGCCATGCGCGTCGCCACACCCGAGACAGAAGCCGAAACCATCCCGGAAGCAGAAGCGGAAAATGTAGAGGAAGCCGATCTGCCGCAGTAACCAATACACTTTCAATCCAATCAAAGAAGACACGAGGAATTACGAAATGCCGAAGACCTATCACGATCAGGACGCCGACCTGTCGCTCATCCAGAAGAAGAAGGTAGCCATCATCGGCTACGGATCGCAGGGCCACGCGCACGCCCTCAACCTCAAGGATTCGGGCGTCGAAGTCCGAGTCGGTCTCCCCGCGACCAGCAAGTCAATCGACAAGGCCAAGAAAGCCGGCCTCGAAGTCAGCACCGTGAGCGACGCCGCCGCCTGGGCCGACGTCATCATGATCCTCACGCCCGATCATTCGCAGGGCGACACTTACAAGAGCGACATCGCGCCCAACCTCAAGGCCGGCAAGACGCTGATGTTCGCCCACGGCTTCAACATCCGCTTCGGCACCATCGATCCGCCCAAGGACATCGACGTTTCGCTCGTCGCGCCCAAGGCCCCCGGCCACCGCGTGCGCGAAGTCTTCACCGAAGGCGGAGGCACGCCCGGCCTCGTCGCCATCCATCAGGACGCATCCGGAAAGGCCCTTGAGCTGGCGCTCTCGTACGCGAAAGGCATCGGCTGCACCCGCGCCGGCGTCATCCAGACCACGTTCGCCGAAGAAACCGAAACCGACCTCTTCGGTGAGCAGGCCGTTCTCTGCGGAGGCGCCTCAGCTCTCGTGAAGGCGGGCTTCGAAACGCTCGTCGAAGCGGGCTATCAACCCGAGATTGCCTACTTTGAGTGCCTGCATGAGCTCAAGCTCATCGTCGATCTCATGTACCGTGGCGGTCTCGCCTACATGCGCTACTCCATCTCCGACACCGCGGAGTACGGCGACTACACCGCCGGCCCGCGCATCGTCACCGACGAAACCCGCGCCGAAATGAGGAAGCTCCTCAAGGAGATTCAGGACGGCCGATTCGCGAAAAAGTGGATCGAAGAGAACAAGACCGGCCGCAAGCATTTCACTGAAATGCGCAAAGCGGAAGCCCAGCACCCCATCGAGAAAGTGGGCGCCACGCTGCGCGCGGCCATGCCCTTCCTCGATCCGGTCACCGTCAAGGACAACGCGCCCGAGGCCGCGGAAACCGTTAGCGCCTAGCCTCGCTGTATCCACGTTGGCCGCGGATATCCGATCCGCGGCCACAAACGTCGATGGTGAATATGGCCACCTACCGTTCCCCCATTCTCGTCGCGTTCGCCCTATCGGCCGCGACAGCATTCGGCCAGGCAAGCCTCAAGTGCCAGGTGCAGCCCAAAACGCTTACCGCGATGCACCACTGCTACCGTCCGCTGCTGGTCTTCAGTCCCTCGGCTAAAGACGCACGCCTCAAGCGCCAGAGTGAAATTCTCGACGCCGATGCCGACGATATGATGGACCGCTTCGTGCTGTTCACCCCTATTTTGCCCTCATCCAAAGGCTTTTCCGCGCCACTCGACACACCTTACGTGCTGCTCAGTGCGCAGCAGATGCAGGCCATCCGCTCTCAGTTCCATGTGCCTCAGGAGACCTTTGTTGTCGTCCTGCTCGGCGAAGACGGCAGCGAGGCCCTGCGTGCTACCAGCCCGGTCAGTTCCGATCGCCTGAACGCCCTCATCGACACCATGCCTTCGCGCAAAATGGAAATGCAACGCCCTCACGCCAATTGATTATTGTGCACACCTCGACCCAGTCACCGCATCGGTTACCATCAGAAGAAGAGGCGAGATTATGACCACTGCCAGCACCATCCCCACGCTGGATTCGGCTGATCGAAGGTCCGCTCCCGGGCACACGTCGATCCCGGAAATCATCGAAGCTCTCAAGCGTGTGCCGCCCTTGCACGGCATGGAGCAGAGCGAATACGAATGGCTGGCCACACATGGCATCGAGCGCCTGGAGCCGGCGGGGACCACGCTCTTCCATGAAGGCGATCCCGCCACCACGATGAACATCCTGCTCAAGGGCGAGATCCATGTTCGTCGCGGAAAGGGTGCTCCTGCGGCGTTCTTCATTGGACGCACCGGCCTCATCACAGGCCTGCTGCCCTTCTCGCGCATGAAGACCTATGGCGGCCACGGATACGTCGTCACCGACGCCTGGTCGCTCGACTTCGACCGCCAGCTGTTTCCCGAGATGCTTCGCGAGGTGCCCTCCATGGCGCAGCGCTGCGTCTCCGTTCTGCTCGATCGCGTCCGCGAAATTACTCGTCTCGAGCAGCAGACCGAGAAACTCAATGCCCTCGGTAAGCTCGCCGGAAATCTTGCCCACGAGATGAACAACCCGGCATCGGCGGCGCAGCGTGCTGCCTCCGGCCTGCTCGAGGAACTGCGCGTCTATGGTCAGGAAAAGTTCAAGCTGGGCAGTCTTTGTCTCGACGAAAAGCACTTGCTGCAGGTGAGGAAATGGCAGGAAGGCATTCGCGAGCAGGCCCGCGCGGAGTCGCCTGACACAGTCCAGCACGCAGCGAATGAAGACAAGCTGCAAGCCTGGCTAAGGGAGCACGGCGTCAGGGAGACGTGGAAGGTTGCGCCTGAACTTGCCGAGCTCGGCGTGACCGCAGAGCAGCTTAACCCGCTGGGCGAAGTTCTCAATTCCGATTCCCTCTCCATCGTGCTGGCGCAGTTTGCGTCTTCCGTCCGTGCCGAGCGCATCGCCGAAGCTATGCTCGACTCCACCGCTCGCATCTTCGACCTCATCCGCGCCATCAAGGACTATTCCTACATGGACCAGGCGCCGATTCAGGAAGTCGACGTTCGTCAGGCGCTGGAGAATACGCTGACCATGCTGCAGTCGCGCCTCACGAATGTCGAGATCGAGCGCCGCTACGAAGACGACCTGCCGCTTATCGCCGCCTATGGCAGTGAGCTGAACCAGGTGTGGATGGCGCTACTTGAAAACGCGCTCGATGCGATTCAGGATCACGGCAAGATCACGCTTGGGGTCCAGTTCTCCGGGGACATGCTCCTCATAGAAGTCTGGGACAACGGTCCCGGCATTCCCGAGGATCTGCAGGATCGCATCTTCGAGCCCTTTTTTACGACCAAGGCTCCCGGCTCAGGGCTCGGCCTTGGTTTAGACACCGCCCAGCGCGTCGTTCGCCGCCACCGCGGCTTCATCCGCGTGCAGTCGGAGCCGGGTGCGACCTGCTTCCAGGTGCGTTTGCCTATTGACCAACTGCAGGCTTATTAATTTGCTGGTGCCAGAATTGAAAGTTGACCTCGTCGGCGTTGGACTGAACGCCACAGACACACTTATTCCGCTCGCCGCTTTTCCCGAGCGTGGCTCAAAGATCGAGTACAGCTCGCCAACCGTCCTTCCCGGTGGACAGGTCGCTACCACCGTCGTCGCCTGCGAGCACTGGGGCATGCGTACGCGATACGTAGGCAAACTGGGAGATGACGACGCGGCCGCGCTCCATTGCCGCGAATTCTCGCGCGCAGGCGTAGAAGCACAGCTTGTCACCGTGCCTGGCTGCGCTAGTCCGCAGTCGCTCATCCTCGTGGACGCTGCCGGCGAGCGCACTGTTCTCTGCCGTCGCGACGAGCGGCTGATTCTCCAGCCCAGTGAGCTCAAGCGCGAATGGATCGTCAACGCCCGCGCGCTCCACGTCGACGGCCACGACACCGCTGCCGCCACCCTCGCCGCCCGCTGGGCCCGCGAAGCCGGTATCAGCGTCGTTGCCGACCTCGACGAAGCCTATCCCGGCGTCGAAGATCTGCTCGAAAACGTTGACTATCTCGTCGTCAGCCGTAATTTCCCCACCCTGATCACCGGTGAGCCGCGACTGGAAGACGCCCTTCGCCTCATGCGCAGCCATTACGGCTCCGTCCTCACCGCCGCAACCCTGGGAGAAGAAGGCGTGCTCGCTTGGGACGGCAAGCAGTTCCTCCACGCCGCGGCCTACCGTGTACCTGTCGTCGACACCACCGGCGCAGGCGACATTTTCCACGCCGGATTCATCTACGGACTCCTCCAGGGCTGGCCGCTCCAGCGCCAACTCGACTTCGCCTGCGCCGCCGCTGCCCTGAACTGCACCGCAACAGGAGCCCGCGGAGGCATCGCCTCAGTCGCCGCGATCGAACACCTCATGACCACCGGCTCACGTTACGAAACCCACTTCAGCGCGTTATCCGCTACTCGCTGAAGCTGCGCTCCTTAGTCGGCGCGCAAAGCCTCCACCGGATTCACCCCCCGCCGCACGTTGCGCCGGCAGATATGCAGCGAGCGCCCCGCTCAGCATGAGCACAATCGCCACCACCGCCAGCGTCCACCCATCGTGTGCCGATACACCATACAGATAGCTGCGCACCAGTCTCCCCGCTGCGAACGCCATAACCAGCCCCAGGGCCACGCCCGTCACCACCATCGAGCCCGCCTGCCGCATCACCAGCCACACCACATCTCCGCGCTGCGCACCGAGAGCAAAGCGCACGCCCAGCTCGCGTGTGCGCTGGCTCACGACGTATGCCAGCAGCCCATAGAGCCCTGCGACGCACAGCAACAGCGCCGATCCCGCGAAAATCTCCAGCAGGTGCGCCGCCAGCGCCTGACTCCCATAGGAATCTTCCACCACCTGGTTCATCGTCGTAAAATTGCTCCCCGCCAGCGCCGGATCTGCCTGTCGCATCACCTCGCGCAGTTCGGGAATGATCGTGCCCGGATTTCGATTCGTTCGCACCGCAATATCCATCGCAATGGCTTCGATTGCCTGGTAGAAGCCGCTCTGTTGCGTCACCTGCGCGAGCGAAACCTCAACCTCCGGCTGCGTCGGCTCCGCGATCGCCTTCTGCCGCAGATCATCGACCACTCCGACAATGTGTGCCGGTCGATTCGGAGTCAGGTGCCACAGCGCCATCCCCACTACCTTATTCAGGTCCTGCTGATTCGGTGCGAACTCTCTCGCAAATGCCCTATTCACCACCAGCACCGGCGGGGAAGACGCCGTATCGTTCTCGTTGAGGAATCGTCCCGCCAGCATCTTGAAGCCGAAGACTTTCTGCAGATCGGGACTCGCCGCATTCAGCCGTGCTATCACGTCTTTCGACTTCCCTCCCGAACTTCCCGGATCGCCCTTCAACGTAAGCAGGAGCTGAAATGTCTTCCCCAGCGGCACTTCCGACATTAATCCCGCCGCCTGCACACCCGGCACATTCCTGATCCGCTCCAGCAACGGCGCGTAGAGATTGTCTCCCATGTTGTGTCCCGCAAATTTGTAACCGGGAACCTGCAGATTCGCGACAACGATGTGATCCGTCCGGAATCCGAGCGGCACATGCCGCAGCGCGTAGATCGTCCGCAGCAACAATCCGCAGCCCACCAGCAGCGTGAGCGACATGGCAATCTCCACCACCACCAGCCCGCCGCGCATCCGATGCTGCGCGCGCGTGCTCCCGCTCTGCTGGTTGCCGTGCTTCAGAGCAGGCTCAATCGGCGACCGCGCTGCCAGCCACGCCGGCCACACCGACGATACCAACGCCGAAATCACCGTCAGCGCTACCAGCGCCGAAACCACCCGTCCATCCACCGCCGCCGGAACCGGAAACGGCAGGCGATGCTCCATGCCGTGAGAAAACGCCTTCACAATCAGCAGCGCCAACCCGGCTCCTGCCAGCGCAGCGCAACCACTCAGCAGCAATCCTTCGACAACGAACTGCTGCACGATCCGTCCGCGCCCTGCTCCCAAAGCTCCGCGCAGCGCGATCTCCCTCTGCCGCACCATGGCCCGCGCCAGCAGCAGATTCGTCGCATTTACGCACGCAATCAGCCACAGCACTCCCGACGCCGCCAGCAGCATCTCCAGCGCGCCCTTGACGTCCTTGTCCACGAGTGAAGCCGCGTAGCTTGTGACCACAATGTTGGACCGCTCCTTGCGATCATCGGCATCGACGTAACCCCTTACAACCTGCTGCTGCAGCGTAGAAAGCCGAGCCTGTGCCTGCGCGGCCGTCACTCCGTCTGCCAGCCGCGCGATCACGTCATATTCGGGAGTCTTATCCGTCCGCCCGCGGTCCTCGTTGCCGGGCTGCGCCAGCGTCCACACCTGCGGGAACCTCACGTCGAAAGGAAATGAAAACCCGCGCGGCATCACACCCACCACCGTGTAAGGCTCGCCGCTGATCTTCACCGTCCTGCCCAGCACCGACGGATCTCCGCCGAATACCTCGCGCCACGCGCCGTCGCTCAGAACCACGCTGGTCGCATCCGCGCTCTTCGCAAACCCATCCTGCTCGTTGCGGAAATCGCGTCCCATCTCCGGAGCCGCACCCAGCACCGCAAACAGATTGGCGCTTATTTTGTACGAGCCGACCTGCTGCGAACTCGTCTTTCCTTCCAGAAAATTCCGTCCCGTCGCCCAGTGATAAAACGCGATCCCGTCAAAGCCCCGGCTCCATTTCCGCCACTCTTCGACGTCGAGATACGTGGGCTCTATATCGACGCCCGCCTTGCTGCCCTCGCGCATCTCCACCAGCCGGTCCGATTGTGCATAGGGCAGCGGTCTCAGCAGCACGCGGTCTATCACCGTGAACATCGCCGTCGCCGAGCCCATTCCCAGCGCCAGCGTGCCGATCACCGCCGCAGCGAATCCCCACGACTTCCTCATCTGCCGCAGCGCATAGCGAAGATCCTGCCCCAGCCGCTCCAGCCACATCCATCCCCACGCTTGCCGGGTTACATCTTTCACCAGCGCTTCGTTGCCAAACTCGCGCCGCGCCTGCCGCTCGGCCTCGGCCCCGTCCAGTCCTCGATCGCGTGCGTCGGCTGCGGCCATCGCCAGATGCGCCTCGATCTCCGCATCCAGTTCCCGCTTGTTCGCTTCAGGCCGATTTGCAAACCAGCGCCGCCACCACGTCATTCCCGCCCCCAGACACGATGGAGGCATCCTACATCCATAGGGGTAGATTGTCTACATGGACGAGCCGTTGTCCGCGGGTACCTTATTGCTGAGAGAGCTGCTGACCAAGGCGCTGGGACATCTCGATATCGATCCGGTTGTCCTTAGGAAAGGTAACGTCCCGGCCGTGGCGTATCCACCGGCGGTACACGGATACGGCCGTTCCATAAAATCCGATGCCTGCGGCAAGGTCGCGTGAGCCCGCTGCTATGCCGACCACTCTACCGATCAGGCCCATGCCGTTCGAGCCCGCCGCGGCGCTTGCTTCCACGCTGGAATCAGCATCGAGCGTATGGTTGGCGAGCACGCCCAGGATCAAAGGGACAATCACCTTGCCCTGTGGCTGCGACTGCACGCCGCCCTCTGAGTCCATCTTCAGCGCGGCGCCGGACTTGGCCTCCAGACCGGTCACCGAGCCGATGATCTGCTCCTTGCTGCCGCCGGGCATCTGCAACTGGCGGAAATCAAACCGCAGAGCTCCATCGCGATGGAAAGAGCGCGCTGGCTTCGCCCGCGTGATCCGCCCCACAAGCACAGCGCCCTGCGGAACAATCAGCGAATGATCCGCACCCCGCACTGGCTCAGCAACTGTCGCCTGAAACTGCTCTCCCACCTTCGCATTCGATGAGCTCAGCACCTCGTCGAGGTACGCGTGCAGCTCAATATTCTTTTTACCGTCGGAGCCGGCAGTAGTCCCACCGTGCCCGGGAGACGCCGGAGCCGCAGCCGGCGTCAGCACCGAAACCGAAACAGGCTCCTTCAATTCGCAGGTCCACATCGTCCCCTGTTGGATTCGCTCCGGATGATATGGCAGCTGGTGATAAAGCAGTTGCACCATTCGGTCCCCGAGTCCGGGAGCAAATATCGCTTCCTTCGTCGAGTCGACCCATCCCTTCACCGTATCGACGCCCTTCCCAATCAGGCTGCGATGCTGCGCCGCCGCCGGAGCAAGGCGAATCACCGGAGCGCCATCCGACGACGGCCTCGTCGACAGCGGCACACTCGTACCATCCGCAAGCACGACCGATGTAAACGCAACCGTGGGTTTGTGGTAAGGCGTGAAATCCGCATTCAGCCGCGCATCGGTGCGTAGCTCGCGATTCGGCTCAAGGCTCACCACCGATCCCCGCAGCAGGGCCCCTTCTGGAAGGGCAAGCTTGTTGTCCGCATACACTGCATGCGCCAGGGACGCCTGAACCGGCTCCCCTGCCCTCATCGGAAGATGACGCGTGAGCCTGGCTTCAATCGGCGTGCCGGCGGGAATGGTCAGCGCCTCCGGCTGCGCTCCCTGCCCCAGCACTGCGGGAGCAGCCACCAGAAAGCAAATCAGGAGAGAAACCCTCAGCAGCGGAGATAGCCGTCCAGCGAATAGGCGGTGCGCTTCCAATCTCCTGATTTGCTGCATCTCCGATTGACCGCCTGCCTAAACTCTAAACACTGAAGATGAAGTAAACCTGAAGGTTCGATGATTGATCGGAAAGATATACCCCACAAGAATCAGGGCCCCGCTTCCGCCCCGTAAGCCGCCGGATCGGCATCCTGAGCCACATCCTGAAGCAACGCAGAATCACCGCTTTCGCCAGATAACCGCCCCTCTGATTAACGCCGTAATCCGCCTGCCGCCCCGCGTCCTTGTGCCGTGATGCTTTAATGCGACTCCTGCGGTTCAGTTTGTTATTGTTGAGTTACCTGAAAGCCGCCCCGTCCTTCGTGAAAATTCTGTTTGGCCTGAATCGCGTGCTCGTGTTCCTGTGTGTCGTGTGTGCTGCCACGATCGCCTTTGCGTGCGACCAGTTGCCACCGGGCCAATCTCTCTGGATTCGACTGGCCTCACCTGTCACCACTTATACGGCCAAAGTTGGCGACCCCGTGCATGCGGTGCTCACTCAGGATCTGGTCTGCGACAACGAAATCCTCCTCCCCATGGGCGCCGATATCGAAGGCATAGTCCGCGGCAAGCGCAGGGTGAGCCGGGGTATTCGCCACGAAACCGCGGCCCTCGCTCTCGAATTTCATCACGCCGCCGCTCGGCCCGGTGTCGACATAGCCTTCACCGCCCGCGTCGAAGAAGTCGCCGGACGAATGGCAGTTACAGCACTGCGCCACAGGCCCGCAGTCGAGCGACAGCCGGATAACCCCTGTATGCCTCTGCAAAGGCGCCCGGACATAGCTAGGCTTCTTTTCAGGCCCTAGGCAAAGCTGCTGTCATCGCCGCCGCCCAGATCGCCGTCGACATCTACCTGAGAATCATCCTGGGAGTCATCCATCTGCGAGTCGTCGAGTGAGGTCGAATCGCTGTCGGTGTTGTAGTCTGCGTCTTTGAGATCGGCATGGCCTTCCGGCCGGTCTTCAAATGACGCCTCGTGCTCGTGATGCTCGGCAAAACCGCCGTCCTGCTTCGGATCGTCGTAGTAGTTATTGATCACCGTCTCTCCGGCGCCCGGCGTGCCCGACCCAAAACCGGGACCGAAACCACCACCGCCCCATCCGCCGCCACCATGGCCAAAGCCGTGCATCAGCGATTCGATGCCCTCAAACGCCAGCGCACCCGCCGCGACACCGGCCGCCGTTGTTGCAGCGCTGCGCATAAAGCTGCCCGCCGGGCTGGGACCAGGGTCCGCATACGGCGGAGCTGTTGCATATTGTGGAGGGGCCTGATAGCCCGGTGCCTGCTGATAAGGCACCGGCTGATACGGCGGCTGCGGTGCAGCCGCAACCGGAGCCGGTTCACGATGGCCAAGCAGGCCGCCCAGGAAGCTCGTAGCCCGCGCCGGCTGCGCCTGCTGCTGACTCTGCTGGAGAGATTGGATCTGCGCGCGTGCCTGATTCAGCGCGAGATTCTGCACCAGAACCGTCTGCGCCAACTTGTAAATAGCATCAGGATCACGGCCCAGCCCCATTTGCAGTAGCTGTTCAGCCTCGGGATCTTTTTCCGTCAGCCGTGTTTCCTCAACCTTGCGCACCAGATCTTCAAGCATCGAACTTTCTTGCGGTGTCATGTTTCTCCTTCAAACTCCCCTCGAACCTTAAGATGCTCGCGCGAGCATCTGTCCATTGTTAAAGACGTACGTCAAGGCACAAAGTGGCGGAGAATGTCCGCCTCCTCTCTACTACGCGTGGGAACCCGATTCTGCCCAAATTTTTTCGAGATTCGCTCAGATCCGCTTGACATATATTCCCATATAGGAATATAAAACGCCTATGGCACGAGCCGCGACAACGGCCGATGTTTTCAACGCAATCGCGGAGCCCCGGCGGCGCGAGGTGATCGGTGTGTTGGCAGACGGCCGGGAGTACGCAGTGGGTGACGTGGTGATGCGTTTGCGGATGCCCCAGCCCGCTGTTTCGAAGCACCTGGGAGTGTTGCGCAAGGTTGGAGTGGTGTCGGTCATCAAGCGCGGACAGCACCGGATGTACCGCCTGAACGCGGCCGAACTGAAGCCGGTGCATGACTGGGTGAAGACTTTCGAGCGCCACTGGACGCACCAACTGGGTCAGATCAAGGAACGGGCGGAACGAAAGGCTCTGGAACGGATCATTTCAAGCGACAGCGGAACGAAGAGCGGAAACAGGGAGGAATAATGGCAGTGAATCTTCAGGAACAGGCTGTTCAGACATTCGAAATTGGGAAGCAGGAGGAGATTGCGGCGCCGATCGGCATTGTCTTCGAGACGATTCTCGAGCAGATGGGGCCTTTGAACTCGACGCCGGAGAAACCGATGCCGATGAAGCTGGAGGCCTGGCCGGGCGGGCGCTGGTTTCGCGATCTCGGAAACAACGCCGGACACTTCTGGGGCGTCGTACAGGCGATCAAACCGCCGTCACTGCTGGAGATAAGTGGCCCGCTGTTCATGTCCACCCCGGCGGTCTCCAATATCCAGTACCGGCTGACAGAAGAGAACGGATTGACGCAGGTGCGGTTTGTGCATCGGGCGATGGGTTGGATCGGCGAAACCGATCGCGGGGTCGATGCCGGCTGGACGGACCTGATTAGCAGGATTCGCACTGCGGCGGAGAAACGCGGCTTGAACAAACCGGACAGGAAGTAGTCATGTGCCCTGTGTGTATCGCAACCGCAGCCGTAATCGCCGCGAGTGCCACCTCGACAGGGGGCATCTCCGCACTGGTCATGAACAGGCTCCGCGGCAGGAACAGCCAAAACAGCATGAACAACCTTGAACAAGGAGAGAGACATGGAGCAACTGAAGGAACTCCCCGCAATGAAAACGCCCCCGGTCGTGTCGGCACAGGAGTGGGAGACGGCGCGCCAGCAGCTACTCATTAAGGAGAAGGAGCTGACCCACGCCCGCGATGCGCTGGCCGCCGCTCGTCGGCGCATGCCGTGGCTGGCAGTGGAGAAGCAGTACCGGTTCGACGGACCCCAGGGCAAAGCAACCCTGCTTGACTTGTTCGACGGCCGCCGTCAGCTCATCGTCTATCGCGCCTTCTTCGAGCCCGGCGTGTTCGGCTGGCCCGACCATGCCTGCCGCGGCTGCTCCTTGGGGGCCGACCAGGTCGCCCACCTCACCCACCTGAACGCCCGCGACACTACTCTCGCGTTCGCCTCGCGCGCTCCGCAGGCAGACATTGTGCGTCTGAAAGCACGGATGGATTGGGACATGCCGTGGTACACAATCACGGACGACTTCGACAAGGATTTCGGAGTGGACGAGTGGCACGGCCACAACGTGTTCATCCGCGACGGCGACAAGGTGTTCCGCACCTACTTCATCAATAATCGGGGCGACGAAGCAATGGGCAGTACGTGGAGCTACCTGGATATGACTGCGCTCGGCCGCCAGGAGGAATGGGAGGACTCGCCCGAGGGCTATCCCCAGACCCCGCCTTACAAGTGGTGGAACTGGCACGACGAATACGCTGCCGCCGCCGCTCCGGACCCGAGGTGGGTCAAAGTCGTGGACAACGCAAAGGAGATATTGCACCTCGACAACTAGTGCGGAGCGCCCTTCGGGAATGAGAGCGGCCTAGTCGCCGGCCTGTGGCTCGACTTCGCCGCTCACGCCCTGCTCGCGAAGATTGCTATTTCGTTTCGCGAACAGGAAATAGACGCACAGACCCACCAGCATCCAGGTCCCGGCAGCGATCTTCGACGTTGAATCAACAGAGATGATCATTGCCACGCAGAAAATCACGCCGAGGATCGGTACCAGCGGGACCAGCGGCGCGCGGAACGGCCGCGGCTGCTGCGGATTCTTCTTGCGCATGATCCACACCCCGATACACACCAGCACAAACGCAAACAGCGTACCGAGATTGGTCATGTTGCCGGTAATGTCGCCCGGCAGAAATCCGCCCAGAAGTCCCACAAAGACATACAACACCAGGTTGCACTTGTACGGTGTGCGAAACGTGGGATGCAGTTCTGCGAACAGCCTGGGCAGCAGGCCGTCTTTGGCCATGGAAAAGAACACGCGGCTCTGCCCCAGGAGCATGACCAGCATCACCGAAGAAAAGCCCGCGAGAATCGCCACCGACACCAGGACAGATAACCATCCATAGCTGGGCATGTACGTCTTGATCGCGTAAGAGACCGAAGCCTCCATGCCTTTGCTGGGGTCCAGAAAATCGAGCACCGGGGCGATGCCGGTCAGCACCCAGCTGAACAGAATGTAGAGAACGGTGCACACTGCCAGCGATCCCAGAATTCCGATCGGCATGTTCTTCCCCGGATCGATCGTCTCCTGCGCCGCCGTCGACACCGCATCGAAACCGATGAAGGCGAAAAAGACCACGCCCGCGCCTCCCAGAATGCCGCCCCATCCATGCTTGAAGATGCCCGTGTGCGCCGCATCCTGAGCCAGCACGAACGGCGTGTGATTCGCGGGATTGATAAAGTGCCAGCCGATGGCAATGATCATCAGGACAATGGTCACCTTTATCCCGACGATGACCGCATTCACCGTGGCCGATTCTGAAATCCCCTTGATCAGCAGCAGGGTCATAATCAGCAGGATCAGCAGCGCCGGCGCATTCACGATGCCGTGCATGCCCCCCGGCCCTGTTTGCAGCGGCGAGTGCCGCCATTGCCACGGGATAAGGTTCGGAAACAGATTGTTAAAGTACTCGGTCCAGTAAATCGAGAGCGTGGCCGCGCCCAACCCGTATTCCAGAATCAGCGCCCACCCGATCACCCACGCGACCAGTTCCCCCATCGTGACGTATGCGTAGGTGTAGGCACTTCCCGCAACCGGAATCATGGCTGCGAACTCGGCGTAGCACAAGCCGGCAAATGCGCAGCCGATCGCCGCGATGACGAAAGAAAGGATCACCCCCGGCCCGGCATTTTGTGCGGCCGCCGCAGGTGTGCGGGCAAATAGCCCGGCGCCGATAATCGCGCCGATCCCCAAAGCGATCAACCCCGGCCAGCGCAGGCTTCGCTTGAGCCCTCCCTTTTCGTCGATTTGCGCAAACAGGGTAGATAACGGCTTGGTGCGAAAGAGCGACATAGTTGGACCGAGAGTCTATCACAATGAAGTCGCGGCAGGACCGTCAGAACTTCATACTCATCAACAGGTCAGCCGAAATTTGAGTTGACGTTCCGCTGCCAACTTCTTACAGTTACTCATCCCGGCGAATTTATTACGTTTAGTCATCTCGCGAACTTCAACGCAAGAACCGCCTTAGCTGATTTTCATCGGAGGGTGTGTGACTATGAAACGCACAATGATGCGGGCCAGGCGTCAAAAATCAGCGGCAACCCTGGCCAAAAAATCGCCTCACAGAATATCGTTTTTCGTCATCGCCTGCGCTCTCGCGCTTATCATCCCCACCGCCATGTACGGTCAAGCCACAGGAAGCTTCTCCGGCACCGTCGCTGATAAATCCGGAGCCAGCATCCCCGGAGCCTCTG
>CAWAYO010000027.1:0-35241 GCA_963786085.1 uncultured Acidobacteriaceae bacterium | reverse complement strand
GGATCATATGTCACCTGCTCCCCCGTCCGGCTTCTGGACAGTGATCTGGTTCTCCTTGAGGTTCACAGCAATTACCTGCGCGTAGCTGCGGCGGTCAATGTCGAGCTCTCTGCTCCCGCGCTGGTAGTGCAGGACGTCGCCTACCTGGTAATGAGCCGCCCATGCGCGATCGGCTCCAGTCATATCGGATCGCGGCGTGAGCACGCGCATCGAATGGTCGATACGGTCCACGGTTCCGATTGCTTGGAGTTCCAGGCGCACGGCCTGGTTGATCTCGCGACGGGAAGCATTGTCCGGCGAAACGATGATGGTGTTGTCCGGTTGGGCGGTGTAGCTCTTCGCGATGGCCTCGATGCGCTGTCGTGGATCGGCAATCTCCGTGACACGACCCTGCTTCTGAAGCATGGCGACACCCTGCGCAGTTTCGTTCTTGGAAAGCAGTTCCACAGCTTTCAACAGTTCTGGGTCCTTCTGGCGCACGATCTGATCGAAGCTGCGCGGTGCGCATTCCAGCTTGTTGCAGCTGCTCGAAGGGCTTTCCGGCGTCGACGCCCTGGTGCTGGCGGGTATCGCCGACGAGCAACACCTTGTCGTCCGGCCCGATGCGATGCAGAAATTCCCGCATCTGTTTGGTGCTGGCGAGGCTCGATTCATCGACCATGTACAAGTGCCTACGAGTTGGGTCCTCCGCAACCTGCCGCTGTCCGCCGCGGACGAGGAAGCCTTGCAGCGTCTCTGCGGAGATGCCGGCCTCGCGGAGCTGCTGCGCAGCGCGCGAAGTCGGGGCGAAGCCCTCGACCGCGTAGCCGTTTGTTCCGCTCCCAGGGCAATGGCTTCAAGCGCCGTGGTTTTGCCGGCGCCGGCGACGCCCTGCAAGCCCTGCACCTGATCTTTCGAGGTAAGAACCTGCTCGATGGCGCCGCGTTGAGCCGGGTTGAGCTGCGGATGCGTGTCCGCGAACGCAATGGCACGTTCCGTGGACATGATCTCCGGAGACCGGTCTTGGCTCTGCTGCATCCGCCGCAGCACATCATGTTCGGCCCGGATGGTCTCCTGAGTGGTGAACCGGCGACCTGTGTCATGCTTTTCTCCGGGAACGGCCTGAAACTCGCGGGACACGACACGCGCTTCGAAGTTGGCGCGGACCTCACCGTAGGTGGTATCCCCCATGCCGCGCCGCAGAGCATCACGGAAGAGGTCTCGTTCATCCGTAACAGCCTCGCGCTCGAAATTGCGGTCGCGGGCGTAGCTGACGGCCTCCTGTGCCCGGAGCTGCCCCGTCTCCGGGCTCCGCTCGTTCGACTGGTTGTGAGCGCGGTTCCGCGCCTCCGTCACAACCCTATAGGCCTGGTCGCCGAACTCGGCGGCCAGCTGCCGGTGCGCAGCCAGCACCTCGCCAGGAGAAAGAATCTCTTTCTTGTCACGGGTGGAGTGGGCAGCGATCTGTGTCGATTCATGACCCTGGTAGCCGCTGCGTTCCAAATACTCCCGTATCTGCTGTGCCCGCGGACTCGAAGCGTCCAGATACTCCTGTGTGTAACCTTTGATCTCCGGCGCACCGCTGCGGCCGGTCTCAAGCTCGTAGCCGAGATTACGCAGCCGGTGGGTAAGCTCGGCCTGGTACACGGCGGTAGCGAACTGTTGTGACTGAAAGAGGCCGCGTTCCTGCAAGGCACGGGATTGCCCATCCTCACGTTCGGTCACATTGAAGATGACGGTGTGGGTGTGGAGCTGCGGGGCGGCGTAACCGTCAACCGGGCGGGCTGTATCGTGCTCGAATTTTGCGGCGACGAACTTGCCCGTAGTCTCGGCAGCGTGGTTGCCACCGATCCGGGCCTGGGTATAGCGCTCCAGTTCGTTTAGGGCGACGTTGACGGCTTCACGATGCGCTTCCCTCACCCGATCATCGCCGCCAACCAAGGCGGTTAAAGAAATCGATTTGGGAGCTGAGAACGTGGCGTCCCATCCGGCACGATGCTCGACCGGAGCGACGGTCTGGCCATCCGCAACCTGGTACTGCTGCACTGTCCGGTGGCGCACCAATTGTTCTTCCGTGTGCGGATGTTGGCCTTCTGTCAACCGGGCAAATTCGGTGGCTCCTACCGCACCGGCAAGGCCGTATTTTTCGGCCAGCTTGCCGTGCCACTCACCTTGAACAGTCTCGCCCTGTTTCCAATAATTTTGCTCCGGAGCGGTGAATTCTTTAGCGTGGTACGTGCGCGCCTGGCCTGCACTGAGAGGTTTCGAGATAGTCAGCATGGCTCTTGATTAGCCTCCAATGTGTATGCCCGGAGCCGGGACGGTCTTGTCATCTGTCGGCGCCGGAAGCTGGCCGTAGGCCAGACGGGTTTGCTCTCTCGGCTTCTTTTCTGAGGCTTCGTTCGGGTGGTAAGGAGCTGCGTCTAGTCGCCCCTTTTGGCGCGAATCGTTGCCATACTTCGGAGGGGCCGAGGATTGTTCTGACGCTTCCCTGCTCTGCTCTTCCACCGGCTCTAGCGGTTTCATGGGATCGGCAAAAGCCGATGATCGAGGGGCGGCAGGTGCAGGCTTGGCTCCCTTCACGTTTTTGGGGTCATACGTGAGCTTGTCGTTCGGCAATTCTCGCGCCTCAAATGGCTCCTGATCGCCTGGCACATCGAGATAGGGAAACGAGAAGCCGGTAACGTAGTTGCCGTATTTCATGAAGGCATGCAGGTCGGGTAGGCCGGAGATTTCGGACTCCAAAACGACAGGCTCAATCTGGCGATCAAGCGTGAAATTCCTGCCTGCCCGCGAGCCATCGAAGTGGGTCTCCTTCATGCGCTCGATCTCGACTTTGCCGATCGCCTGGCTGACCCACTCGCCCGCCTTCGGCGCCTTCGTCTTAAGGAAAATACTGGTCGATGGCTGACCCAACATCACCTCGGCCAGATGACCGTAGATGACTTCTAGTTGTGCTTTCCCCTGGAAGCCCATGATGATGGGGTTGTTGCTCTTCCGGTTCTCGGTTATCGCGGTGTGGAACTGAGGAAGCCGTTGCAGGCTGGCGAGCTCATCGAGCACAAACCAAACCCGCTTCTGACCTGGTTTGGGTTCATTCAGCAGCCGCAGGACGAGCAGGTCAATCCAGATGCTTTGCAGCGGGCGTAGCGCCTCGCGCTCCGCAGGAAGCGAGGTAATAAAGATCCATCCTTTCCGATTCTCGGACCACTCTGTGGCGGTCCATTCTCCATTGCCTTCGCCCTTCAGCGGCAACAGCCGAAGACTTTTTGCAACCTTACTCAGCGATGCAAGAACCCCGACCCTTTGCGGGCCGGCCGCCCGATCGATATAGTTCGCGACCTCTGTTCCTGCCACTCGATTGTCGATTTCCTTCGGATCGCACATCCATTGAATGAGCTCCTGCGGCGTGGGTCCGTAGCGCAGCAAATGCGCAAAAATCTGCTGCGGGATCTCGATAAAAAATTCCCCCTTTTTATCCTGTGGCAGTTGAAAAAGCGAGACCGCGAGAGCGTCTGCTTCAGAGCTCCTACGTAACTCTTCGGCAGGTCCCCAGTAGGGGCACCGTTTGTCGAGCGGGTTAAGAATGATGTCACCCCGCTTCGCGTCATAGAAGCGCTTGGTGAACTCCAACGCCGGGTCATAGACGATCGCCGAATCCTCGCGGCTGCGGATCTGGCGAAGGATCTGCATGATTATGGTCGTCTTCCCTGCCCCGGTGTCCGCAATGATCTGTACGTGCTGCGGCTCTGCCTTGGAGGGGATCCGAAGCATCTCCTGCAGACCGTCGATTTTGATCCCGATGCCATCGCCCTCAACCTTCTTGTTGAACTCTTTCGGGGTCACCCGTTCCGGGCCTCTCAGCCGTCTCCCGTACTTCATTTCTTTGCGTCGTTTAATATCTCGCGCGACGGAATACGGGAGCTGCAGTAGGAGCGCAACAAGGCCGAAGATTAGCGGCAATCGGAAGATAATCCAGAGCGAATCTCCACCATAAACCGCGTTCTGAAAATAAACATTCAAGGGCCTGTTCAGGTAGGGAATCTTCGGTCCACGGTAGAGATAGCGCAGGCCTGCTGCGCGCGCTTTGGGGGAGAGCTGAAGCGGCAGATGCTTGCCGGCTAGCTCCGGCGTCGAACCCGCGACAACATCTTCTTCGGTCGCCAATCGCGTGCGCTTTCCGCCATCCGTCACGGCGAGAAGCTGGTACTTATCCGTCTGGTGCATGGTGCCGGCAACAGCGGTTCGCACGTAGTATGGAAGGTAAAACTGCTGCATCGGCGTGAGCGCGAAGCTGAAGCGCAGATATAGGAATAAACCCGCCGCGACGACCGAAAAGAAGCTCGCGCCATAGGTGTAAATCGGACTACGCGGCGGCCAGATGATCGACTCTTTCCTGCCCCATTGCATCGCCATTTATCGGTTCTCCAACTGCTGCTGCTGCACCTTGAGGGCGAGCTGTTTTTTGACCTTTTGAATTTCGGTCAACATCGCTTCAAATCCTTCGAGCGTGAGCGGCTTTTCGCCCGCAGCTTGAGGCTTTAGGAGATTCACTAAGAGCAAGCGCACGCCGATAATCTCGCTCAGCAGCGGATCCGCAGAGGGCGGTTCTGCGTCCTTCGCAAGCTCTGCCAAGATGAGCTGCCGGATGAGGCCTGCAGGGGTCTGCTGGCGCCGCGCGGCAAGCGCCTCAAGGTCTCTCAGTTCCCTGCTGCTTAGCTTCGTCGCGACGGCTTTCAGTCGGTATTGAGACTGCTGTTCCGCCCGCGCTGCAACGTCCATTTCGTCAAGAATCGCCATCACTTTCCTCGTCTCTGGAGCCAGTTAACTTGGGTTTACCTGGGTTTCCCCAGGTAAACCCACGCTCAGTAAACTGCTGATCTTGCAAGGCAGCGGCTAGGTAAACTCTGGTTTACCTAGCACAACCCTACAAGGGATGGAGTGTCGAAATAAACCCGGTGCGAAGCACCGAATGCTTCTATCGGGCACGAACTACACCTTGGGAACGGATTCACGACGCACCACATCACGCACCTCCACCCCTGCGACGGCCCTGCTGCCATTGGCAGGAGGTTCAGATGCTTCCCCATTCCCACTCCTGCGAACCCGCAGAGTGGGTACAACATTCCCGGACTGCGAGGTCTTCAGATACTCCTGAAACTCGCGGTCCTTCGAAAACACATAGTTCACCGCCTTATCTACGACCTCATCGGCCGATCCATGGACAAATGTGGCGTATTGATCGATCAGGTTTGCGGTGGCCGATCGAGGCGAATCGTGGCGCTCACGTATCGGCTTTGGGTAACTTCAATCAATGGCATAAACGAACCTCCTTGGTGACTGAAATCAGGCGATCTTCTTGCGGGCGATCATGCGCTGCGCCGTGAACGCTATCTCATGCGCTCGGGCGGAGCAAAGCTTGTCGGGTATTTGGAAGCGGCGGCGAACCTGAAGCATCGTGACGACGTCCGCGATGGGAAGGCCATCCCTTAGCCAGAGCCAGGCCGATGCGACGTCGACAGTTCGCTGCGCGTAGTACAGGGGATTGGGTTTATCCGAGCGCCTTTCGGCCAGCGCTCGAGTCAGCTTGACCGGGTCTTTCCCATGGCCTAATTCAGCGAGAATCCAGGCCCAATCCTGCTCGGAATTGGAGTGCTTTCCGGCTCGGCTTTAGGGAGCCGATTGGACCCCGGATAAGCTCCCGATCAAGGACCGGATTAGCGAGATGAAAGTCCTCGGAATGCACGGTCGATTCAGCTCGCGTACTCGACCGTTACAAGCTGCGCTGGAGCGTACTTTTGGTTCAGGAATCCGGGCAGGCGAAGGACACGGTTACAGTCGGTGCAAGCCGGGTCCCCACCGAACGTCATCGCCAGCAGTTTCAGCAGGGCTTCCTGCTGCTCAAACGGGAAGCTTTCGACCCGCCAAAGCACCTGGTATTTGCCCGGCGATGTGGACACGATTGCGGTCGGAATTGGGACCGTATTCGAGGACCTTAGAGCGTCGCCAGTTTCGCCTCCCCATCGGTGTCCAGATCGAGGTACAGATGCCGAACTTCGGCGACGCTCTCCTTGGTCCGTTTCCGGCTCCCGGAGACCAGGGGATTCGCGGCGAAATAGACGTTCGCTCCAGCCGCGTTTTCATGCGCCAGCCAGCCCAGATAGCGGGGCTGAAGCGCACGTTCGAGCGTCACGATTCGCTGGACGATTGTGGCCGGCGAAGTTCGGCGAAGAACGATCGCAATCGTCTCGCTCGGGAGCGAACGATCGGCCGAGGAATTCTGCTGGCGATTCCGAGTGTCAATCGGTTCTCTATGCGACATGGTTCTGCCTCCATGATGGGCTCGATCATGAATCGCTTTGCGTCACGGTCATAGCCGCGAATGGCCAAAACTTCGCGGACAACTCGGCAACCCGGCTTGCGCTCGATGTGGACCACGAAATCGACGGCCTCTCCGATTTCAGCTTCGGTATCGGAGAATGTGTCTGGGAGTGGCTGCGCATCACGAGATTGGCGAAGCGATGGAGGGCCTTTTCGGCAGAGTTTGCGTGGATCGTTGCCAGCGACCCGGCATGGCCGGTATTGAAGGAATCGAGCAGCGTTCGTGCTTCGGTTCCGCGGACTTCTCCGAGAATGATCCGGTCGGGACGCCAGCGCAGAGACGACTTCAAAAGATCGTCGAAGGAGATGCGGGATTTGAACGTATCGGTCTGGCATTCGGCAGCCAGGACGTTCGGCTTCTCGATGCGCAACTCAGCCGTATCCTCGATGACTACGATCCGCTCTCCTGCCGGAATTGCCTGGGCAAGAATGTTCAGCAGAGTCGTCTTCCCGGTCCCGGTTCCGCCACTAATAAGGATGGTTTTGCCGTCGCGGATCTGCTCGCTTAGATAGTCCGCAAGCGAGGCTGGCTCAAAGTGCCGCGAGCGATCAGGTCATCGATGGTGAATCTGCGGCTCGTGAACTTCCGGATCGTGAGCGCCGGAGCAGGCCGAACAACCGGCGGAATGACTGCCGCGATGCGGCTGCCATCCGGAAGCTGAGCGTGGAGGAGAGGATTGTCTTCATCCAGGCTTTTTGCCGAGATGATTCGCAATCACTTCGAGCCCGGTACGGAGTTTGCTCGGGTCGAATTGAATGCTCGCTTCCGGGCGAACAATCCCATCGCGCTCGTACCACCACGTCGCGTCGGGATTGCCCATGATCTCGCTCACGCTCTCGTCGAGCAGGAGCGGCTCGATCGGTCGAAGGAATGGAAGGATCAGATCAAAGCTCATGGCGAATGCCTCCGGTGGAGGAGGACCGGCCTAAGCGGCCGGTTCCTCCCCGGCATCCTGATCCTCCGGGCCGGCTTTCTCAGCCCGGTCGAGCTTCAGGATCGAATCGACGCGAATCTCCCAGATGCGCCGCTTGAAGTCGGACTTCTTGGTTGCGATTTCGCGGCTGCGCAGTTCGCCTTCGATCTGGACATGAGCGCCCTTCGTCAGTGTTCCGGCAAACTCGGCGAGTTTGCCGAAGACGACGCAACGATGCCATTCGGTCTGCGCGACGTACTGGCCGCTCTTCTTGTCCTTGTAGGAGGACTTGGTCGCGAGTGAGAGTGTTGTGAAGCTGCGGTTATTGGCGTTGCGAACTTCTGCATCACCGCCGAGGAATCCGATGAGGTTGACTTTGTTCTGGTACATGATCTTGTCTCCGTTTGTTGAATTTCCCGAACCTGCTCGGGTCACACCCGGCGAAGCCAAGCGAGGGGCCCGGCTCCCAAGGCCGAAGCTCTGCATTTACGGAGGCTCCGGAGAAATCTTTTCGCTGTACTCTGCGAACAAGATTTCGACCGGAAACCGTAACCCTCAGGGCGATGCAATCGAAGCAGAAGAGCAAGTCGCCGCCGGGCGCCGGCATAGCCCCGAAGCAGTGACCGAGCAGAAGGCGGGATACCAAACGGCAGACGCCCTCTGGACCAAAGCTCCCACTCGATTCCCGGCGCAGGAAGTTCGCCAATATCGCACGCCGAAGCTCGTCGCGACCGTCTCTTCAGGGATTTGCGGCAACAACGCCGTGGAGCTGAACTCCAAATCGCATCGACTGCGCCGGGCGACTCAGTCAGCGGACGCTCCGGACATTGCGTGCTCCTGGCGCCACAGCCAATCGTTCAGATCCGAGACGCGAAAGCGCCAGACCTTGCCGACGTGGCGCCCGAGAATCTGTCCGCGGCGAGCCATCTTCTGAAGCGTCTTTGGATGAATGCGAAGAAGAGCAGCGGCTTCGACGGAATCGAGCAACGGCTCAAATTCGGTTATAGGGAATGCGAGGTTGAGCAGGAACTTGAGAAGTGCGGGATGGGAATGTGTACGTCATTGTGACCTCCAATGACGCGATGATGGCTGCGTTTTTCTAATCTGTCCAAGACCTATTTGGTCAGCAGTGATGCCTTTAAGGCATGAATTAGGAGCGCTCAGGCATCCGTGAGAATGGATCGACACACGGTGCAACGGAGAGTCACGAAAATTTTCTCGATGTTCGGAATCGATTCGAGAACACGTCGAACATACCCGTCTTGAGTCCAGATTTACGATCCCGTTATGCAGCGTTCAAATCCTCAGTTTGGAAATAGCCAACTCACACATTGAGACCGCCGAGGGCTTCCGGTCACATGCGCGTTTTTCGATATCTATTTGGAAGAGGGCGGCCGTCTCGGTCTCAAGTGTTTACTCTTGAGTTATTTCCGGGTGGGCGACATTTCCGGGTGGGCGACGATAGCCCGGAACCCGCAATTCTGGCCCCCTTATCATGGATGACCACTAAATCCCGAAACTCCCGATTGTTTCACAGCAGAACAATATCGCCTAAGAGAGTGACCAGGAGAATGGTCCCGAGCAGAAGAATCGCGGCGGCCATCTGGAAATTAGGGTTGCTGAAGGGACTCTCTTTCCTGCCCAGCCGCTTCAATGTCCGGGAATACTGAGTGATCATGACGAATAAGGGTATGATTCCCACGAGCAGCATGAAGCCCCCAATGTTCCTTGGTGTCTGGGGCCGCATGATGACTCTGACCGGAGAATGCTCCTGCACGTATTTCAGAACATTGAATATCGTGAACCCAAAGCCGATAAATGCCATCGATGTACGCACCCCGGCCAGCATCGTTCGGTCTGCTGCTAGAACTGTCCGTTCAATTGCAAGCTTATCGGCCAGTTTCAGTTCTTGGTTGAATTCGCTCTCTCCGATTATTTCAACTCCTGCCCCACTCTTTTCTTTGTCCAGCATTTTGACTCCTTCGAAGTTTCCGAACACTTCATTTTCGGTCTCCCTATCCACGAGTTATTGCCACGCAACGTATACGTCCTGGTAGTTGCCGCCAAACCGGATGTAGGTGCCGTTGATAAAGTCGAATTTCAGAGACTGGTGCTTGGTGATCGGGATCGCTGGCGGAGGCTCCCGAGACGAGAGTTCTCGTGTGTGGTAATCAGATTCTGGCTCGTCCTTACGCCGACCCAACGCAGTGTTTTGTTCCTTGGACTAGATCCCGAGTCACAGCCCGGAAGCTATCCCGTTGTGCCTCTAAAGTCGGGTTTCGGTAACTTCCTCCGATCGGGGAGACCAGCAGGCCAATTTACCTATACCCCGTTTTCACGGGCGCTCCGGCAACCCCACGATACCCGGGGGCTGCATCACCTCCGAATCGCCCTTCAGAGTAAGAATCGCAGAGGTTACACTCCTTCTTTGCCAGCGACCTATGTGCTCTGCCGTATCGCTTTCGCGACGATGGCGTCGGTAAGGGCATTCCACAGCCGATCTGGCGTGATGCGGTGCATCCAGTACGTGAACTTAACCTTCCAGCCAGGAATAATCATGACCTCGTCGTCTTCAATCCCTCTTACCAGCCCGCGGACTGCAGCCTCGATCGGCATGGTTCCACCGATCTTCTTTAGCGCAGTGCTAGCCGGGTGCAGGGTTGTTCGCTCCGCCGCAAGACCCGAAGTCTCCACTTCGCCGGGACAAAAACAGGCGACGCTGATGCCACGCGGTTTCAGTTCGTAACGCAGGCACTGCGCGAGCCCCACGACGGCAAACTTGGAGCTGCCGTAGGCCGTATAACCGTAGACTGGGATGATCCCACCCATCGAGCCAACCAGAACGATCTTGCCGTTGCCACGTGCGAGCATGGCGGGAAGCACCGCTTCGACAATATTCCGGGTGCCGTAGAGGTTGATCTTAATGACTCGGTCGAAATCTTCGAACTTCATGTCGACTAGGTGCGCCGCGCCGCCGATACCGCCATGTTAATGAGAACGTCCGGTGCGCCAGCTTCGGCAATTGCCGTTCCGACGGTGCCGATCACCATTTCGCGATCGGCTACGTCGACCTTGTAACGCGCCACACGCTGCTCCGGGGAGCGCCGCGCCGACTCAATCTCGTGCAGCGCTGCGTCGGTCGGAGTGCGATCAAGGGTCACAATGTGGGCGCCGAGGCCGGCCAGCATCTTGCTCGCGAGCAGGCCCATGCCGCTGCCCGCCCCGGTGATATACACGATCTTTCCCGCAACTTCAGTCATTGGCGACCTATCTCCGCGCGCCTGACCCAAGTTCCTTTCCAAACCGGCCCGGAACGCTAGAGGAGAAACCCCTCTCAGCACTCAGTGAGAACGGGTTTTAGTCTGGCCCGATCTGGCTGGCAGTGCTGATCATGCCTCGGCGAACTGGATGATCACTTTGATGTCATCCGGCTTTCGTTGCAATGCATTCTTGAAGCTGGCGGGCTGCTCACGTCGTGTCACCAGCTTTGCCAATCACGCAGGATCGGCCCTGGAAAGAGCTTCACTGGCCTTGTACCAATGTCGTTTATTGGCGTTGACGCTTCCCACGATTACGTTGTTTTTGAGCACAGCGGCAGCCGCCGAGTCCGCCGTGGCTGACTCGGACGCGCCGCCCCCGTGGCCAACGCCGGTCAAACAGATAACCCCGCCAGCCCCAATCACCCGAATCGACTCGGAGATGACCGATCCCACGCCGGTGCATTCGACAATGATGTCCGGCTCGAAGCCGATATTGGCGACGGTTCCCGAATGGTAGGTCGCACCGAGAGCGCGCACGAGCTCCGGCTTGGGTCCGGAATCCGCGCGATCGAGAACGTGTACGTCGAATCCTTTTTGTTTGCCGAGCATCGCGGCGAGCAGGCCGATCGGGCCTGCTCCCGTCACCAATACAGTCCGCGGTTCCCAGAACGCACGCTGACCGATGGATGTGATTTGCTCCCACGCCTTGGCGACAACGGTCGTCGGCTCGATCAGTACACCGAGCAGACCGAGAGAACGGTCCACCTTGACAACGTATTCTGGCTCGATCCGCCACCGCTCCGACATGTACCCGTGAATTTGTTTGATACCCCGTTCCGTGTATTGGCCATTACGGCACATGTCCCACTCCCCGACCGCGCAGTTCGGGCACGGGACTGGATCGGGGCGACGAACGATTCCGACAACGAGGTCACCCTCCTTCAATCCCCCTTTCTGGCCGGGATCCAGGACGCGGCCAAGGGATTCGTGCCCGAGTACAAGGCGAGTACCGCCAGGCGGTGCCCATCCATAGTTCCCCTCCACGATTTCGACATCTGTTCCACAAACCCCGACCGCGATCGCCTCCACGAGGATGGAGCCCTCGCGCTCGTCCGGCTCTGCAACCTCTTCCAGCAGTACGCTCCCCGCCTTCTTTGGCTCCACTGTGATTGCTTTCAAGCTCCGTCTCCTTTTGGAGCACGCTGCCCATCTGTCCAGATCGTGCTAGTAAGCCGTCAACTCGGTTTCTGGCTCGCCGAATGGCGTTCCAATTCTTCGGCAAGGATCGGCACACCCTTTGCGCAAGCTTGAACGCCCATCGAAACGCAAATCTGCAGCACCGTCATGATCTCTTCCGGCGTTGCCCCCGCCTTGAGCGCTCCCTGGATATGCCGGCGCGTGCCGGGTGCGTACATGTGCGTGATGGAGGCATCAAAGGCGATGCTGATCAGCTCCATGAACCTCGGTGTGAAAAGACCGCTCTTGTATACGCTCGCTGCAAAGGCGAAGAATTCATCGGTCCAGGCGGGAGAAAGCTCGTAGAACGGATCCCACGCCGTGTTCCATTGGCCGATCGCGCGCATGGCGTCACAGGCTGGAGTCTCTGGCTTGGGACCTCCCGCCGGCTTCACGCCTGCCGCCTTCATTTCCTCAAGCAGGATGGGGGCGCCCAAGCTGCAGGAATGGACCGCCAGCCCCACGCCACACTTGAGAACCAGGACGATCTCATCGCGCGTCGCGCCTGCGTCGAGAGCGGCGCGGATCTGGCGGCGCGTGCCTTCTTCATCCAGGTTCGTACAGGAGCAATTCAGCGCGAGGTAGATCAGCTCCACCTCCTTGCGCGGCAGAACGCCGCTGGTCCACGGGTTCGTTCCAACCTGTAACAGGAGTTTCGCTCCTCTGGGGTCCCATTCCTTGAGCTTGTCCAAAGACGAGCCCCACGGCTCGGCCGGTTGCTCCGTCGACGATGCTTTTGTTGCTACAGTTTCGGTTGCCATTTTTCCTCCTTTTTCTCGCTCAACAACTACTATTGGGTCGAGAATGACGTGCGTTGGTGACGTCGATCTTCATCCCATGGACAGTACAAATCACGATTACGCCGAACCAGAGTCTTTGGCCGCTACTCCACCTAAGGAGGCCTGGGCCGCGACCAGCCCGTCGCGACCGCCCATCGACCGTTGTAGATACGCAAACAATTGGGACAGCATGACCCCCATCAGCAGACCGCCGGCTCCCAAGGCGAGCACATCGGAAATGCGACGGACGTGGAAATCTCCGACCTGGCACACAAGCAAATACCCTACCGCGAGATTCACGGAGCCATAAACCACGTTGACCGTTGGCGAAGACTGTCCCTTGCCGAGCGGGGAAGCGAAAGGTGTCGGGAGCCGACGCCCGGATACTCCGCTCGTCAAGTGCGGAATGGAGTTCACGAGAAAAACGCCCCCGAAGAAGTAAGCGACGTAGCTAGACCACTGCACGACTCCCCCTTTCATCGCGACGGTACCCAGCAAAGACCTCCACTTCGCCTTAAAGAAGGAGCAATCAATTCGCTGTGCCCCTCATGACTCAGCCTGTTTTCTCGTTCGAAGGCACCGCGACCAAGATCTCTCCGTCAACGACTTTCGCTGGAAAAGAGGCAACTCCAAAGTGCGGAGTACCCGCAAAGCACCCGTTGGTGACGTCGAACTTCATCCCATGTACCGGGCAGATTACGATCTTGCCGTCGAGCTTTCCCATTCCGAGAGAGCCGCCGGCGTGAGGACAGGTATCAGAGATGGCGCAGATTTTTCCGTCCACATTGAAGATGGCGATCTCCTTGTCTGCGATGAGGAACCGTGATCCGCCTCCGGGCCGGATCTGCTCAAAACTCGTTACCTCGATAAAGTCCGCCATCGTTGTCGCCTGCAGAATAAGAATGGTGACCGCCAGATCGCACAGTATCGTCCGAAGGCAAGGTCCCTCCGTATAGGCAGGGAGGGACCTTATTATGCTTTGGACTGCGACGCCCGTCTTAGCTGCGCGCTCCCACCGCGACCGGAATGTCCAGCTTTTCCTCCCACTCCCCGGCGTGGATGTGGCCGCACCCACCTTGCGCCGCCGGATGAAACATTCCGTCTGTTTCATGCACCATGAACCCCATGTTGCCCGGGCGCCGGTTCGGCGGCAGGCCAAGGTTGGCGAGGGTTTCCGCTGTAGATGCGTAAGTGACGCCGATCTTCAGCATCTCGCGCGCCTGCTCGGGTGTAGCGATCGCCCTTCCTAGTTCCTTGGCCATGCGAACATGGCGCTCGATCATTTCGATCGTCGACATGCGCACGCCCTTGGTGGTGTTCCATAGGTTATCCTCGATGCCGGCCCGAGTGTGTTGCCCCAGCGCGATGCAGAGAGCCGCGAGTGGATGGGTCAGACGAAACGTAGTCTGGTAGGTGAAGAAGGAGCCATGCGGCGTACGGCGGATCAGCTCCATCAGGTCGAACGGATTGGCCCCGCACACGCCCCCGCCGCCGATGCTGAAGAACCCGTTCATCGGCCCCATATAGTAGCCCTTGCGGATTAAGCGCTCCACGAGCTCAAGGCCGTGGACGTGAGCAAGTGCGAAGAACGGCTGGATGCCGTTCTGAACCAGGCGCTTGATATTTTCCAGATAGAAGTCCGGCGTAGCGTCAGCCACAAGGTTTGCCATGGCGTGAAGCATCGCCGGGTTGGTGAAGCGCGTTCCCTGAAAGGCGTCGTCGACGGGATGGAGGGCCGTCAGATCGTAGAGGGTGGTGCCACAGCTGACCGTGACCTGGTCCGGCTTGGGGTTGATTTCGGCCAGCTTATGGCGAGAGTCGTAGTTCTGGAATTTCGCTTCCTCGCCCGGCTCCGGGGCAAAAGAGATCGACCCGCCGAGCTGCAGGACCATCTTCGGCACTGCCTTGCGCAGCCGCCCTATCTGGTCGTTGTACTGATTAAAGTCTTTGGAGATGTGGCCGGTTTTGGGATCGCGCACATGGATGTGCAACAATGTGGCGCCGGCGTTGTAACAGTCCACCGCGGCTTGGACCTGTTCATCCCAAGTGACCGGGAGTTTCTGTTCAGGCGTGCAATCCACTGGCATCCAGATCGGCCCATAGGGCGCGGCGGTGATCATCAGTGGGGCTTGATTTTCAGGTAGCAATGAGTCATCGGTGAAATACATTTTTTTCTCTCTCCTAAATTCGATTCATTAATTGACCGCACAATCGAAATCGACCACTTGAGTGCTGCTTGCCCTTGGGTTCTGTTTGGGCAATTGACTCGCCTCAGTTCGCTGCAACGCACAGTGCTCTTACTCGCAAGCGTGGCACGCACCGTCTGGATCCGGTCGCTATCTTACCCACCGGAAACTTTGGTCTAACGTCCACTAAGCTGACCGGATTAGCTTTCACAAAGCCCGGCTCACTGCTTAAAGCTGTGTCCCGCTGATCAGTTTGCAATCTGCCAACGAGGGAATCCTATGAGAGGGTGAATGGCAGCGGCAACTAGTAGAACTACGAGAGGTTCCCAGGAAAAATGGGCACAGGTTCGTTCACCAGCCTCCGTCAGCGCACAGGAATAATTCAACTGCCGCATACGGCGAGCGGCAATGTTCGAGAACCTCCTGAATCATCACTGGCTCCTGGCCACGTCGGTTTCCGTAATCATGACAATTGCTGGCGAGTTGGAATACCGCATTGAATTTGAAATCGCGCATTGAGGACGACCAAAACTGGAAGGAACAGATAGACGCCACGGGCAGTGGTCTATTCGTCCTATTGAGTCTGCTGGTGAGCTTCAGCCTGTCGATGGTGGTTTCCCGATACAATCATCGGCGCGAACTGGTGGTAGCCATCAGCATGGCATGATCGTCGGTAAGGATAATGCGGGAAGGCGATTCAGGATGGCTTGTTTCGAGCATCGTTTTCAAATCGCTCAAATTGCCGCCTCTCGAAGCTTGAACGCACTCGGCTGGGTCGCTTCAGTGCCGGCGATCGCCGGGTTCAGTGGAACCCAAACCTCAACCTTGGTCCCTTGCCCTGGCCAGGAACGAATTTCAACTCGCCCTCCAAGCAGCCGTAGGCGTTCCTGCATGCTGCGAATACCAAGGCCCGCTCTGTTTGACCTTTCAGCCATGTCGAATCCCACCCCTTCGTCTGCGATCGATAGATGAAGAGCGTTTGCAATCGCTTCGAGACGCACCTCGGCACGGACGGCAGCGCTATGCTTCTTAACGTTGCGAAGCCCCTCTTGGACAATACGAAAGATGCATAGCTCGACTTCAGGAGGAATGCTACGAGGGACTTCATTATGAGCGAAATCCACTTGAATATGCTGCCGTTGTTCAAATTCTCCGCAAAAAGAACCGACTCCTAACACTAACCCCATAATTTGGAGGGTAGAAGAATGCAGACGATGAGAGAGAGAATGTAAATCCGCTCCGATTTCGCTTACTCGATTCTGAATCTCTTGGATGCGCCGCGTGGCTTCGACGGGAGAGTCGGAAATACAGGCTGCGGCTCTTTGCAGATCGATCGCCAGAACTGTCAGCCTTTGGCTAAAGTCGTCATGCAGTTCCCGCGCGAGCCGGCTGCGCTCGTCCTCTTGCGCGCGGATGAGCCTTCCGCTGAGTTCGAGGCGCTCCTCGTCGATGGCGGTGTGCGCCACTATCCGAGCCAGAGCTCTCACAGCCGAGCGCCCCAGCCCCCGGAAAGCGATAAGTCTGATTTTATGGGTCATGATAAAGTCCCTCACATTTAGGCAGTCTGGCCGTTTGCTACAAGATCATTCATTGCATGGTACGAACCACACTGCAATCACGTCAGGCTGCACATGGTGCGGCCAGCACAGACGCACGATGATGTTAGAGTATCGGCCACCAAAGGGGCAGTGGCAAAACTAGCTATAGGGGTAGTGGTAAAACTAGCAATAGGGGCAGCGGTCAACAAGTAGCGGTGAGGGTAAGGCTCACCGCTCCTGGAATGGTGAAACGAAACCGCGGCCTTCCATCGCTTCCTTGATGGCCAATATCAAGTCTGTTTTCAAACGAGTCTTCACCACGTACCCCAGCCCACCTGCGCGCTTTGCCGCAGCAAGGATATCGGTATCCTGATGGACCGTGAGGAAGACGATGGGAGCTTTCGAACCCCCTCTTCGCATCTGCCTGGCAGCGTCGATTCCGCTCATGACCGGCATTGAGATGTCGAGGACCACAACGTCCGGACGGAGCTTCTCCTCAGCCTCGACCGCGGCCTTGCCATCAGAGGCGGTTCCAACGACCGTGAATTGCGATTCAAGAATGGGAACGAGGGACTCAAGGACAGCGCAGTGATCGTCGGCCACTAATATTCTAGTAAGCCGCTTCTCCTTCTTTATTCCTTGCCGACCGGTGCTCACAATCATCCTTTGTCCAGCATGGCCCTTTCATCGAAAATACAGGGCAAATCGAATTTTGGATATTGGTAGAAATAACAGTAGTGTGCGGTAGTTTAGGGGGGCCTATACAGAGATGATGTTATGCTTCACAGCGTATCGGTAGAGCTCCGCATTGGTCTTAATTTTCAGCAGGCCCATGATGCGGTATTTGTGAGCAGCCACTGTTCGGAGGCTGATGGCAAGAATATCCGCAATCTCCTTCATGGATCGGCCTTCGGCGAAGAGCTGGATCACTTCACGCTGGCGCGGAGTGAGTTCGCGAGCCTCTTCCAGCTTCGCGGTGGAGCTGCGAAGCATGGCGGCGACGGCTCCGCCTGTGATTCGCGGCGAAAGGTAAGACGCTCCTTTGAGCACCTCGTCAATGGCCTGGAGCAATTCCTTGGGAGCGGCATACTTCAGCAGGTAACCGGATGCGCCTGCGCGGAAGGCTTCGGCAACCAGGAGGCTATCCTCGTTCTGGGTGAGGACGATCACCTTGAGGTTGGGTAAAAGCCCTTTGAGCACCCTCGTCGCATCTAGCCCATTGAGTTGGGGCATGCCGATGTCCACCAGGATCACATCGGGCTTCAAGGTCTCGGCCGCAGCTAGTAAAGACCTGCCGTCACTCACGGTGCCGACTACGTCATAAACCGGTGCCAGCATGGTCCTGAGGCCCTCGGCAACAAGAACGTGGTCGTCTGCCAGTAAAATGCGTGCCTTTTTCATTGCCGGTCCCTTCTATCAATTGTAGCCACGGGAGCAGCCCCTGCGCGGTTAACCTGCGCCAGGGGCACTTCGACCAGAATTTCAGTGCCTTCCATGTGACGGGAATGGAGCGCCACGCTACCACCCAACAGACGCAATCGCTCGCGCATGCTCGCCAGTCCTAAACCTCCCCTCGCTGACTTGGTGTTGGGATCAAAACCCACCCCGCTGTCCACGATTCTCAAGCGAATGTGGGAAGCCGTCCCAACGAACTCGACATGGGCCTGTTTGGCGCCGCTGTGCTTCACAATGTTGTTCAGAGCCTCTTGAACGATGCGAAAAAAACACAGTTCTACATCCTGCGGGATCTCTTCCGGCACTTCCCGGTGGATGAACTCGATCTGAATATGGTGTTGTTGTCCAATTTCATCGCACAGGCTTTTGGCCGCAGCCATAAGGCCCACGTGGTGCAGTTTGGAAGAATGCAGCTGGTGCGACAGTCTGTGAATGTCCGCCGAAAGCTCGCTAATCCCTTCCCACATGGTGTGAAGCTTTTTATCGGCCGCTTTGTTCGAGCTGGGGATGCTCTCGCTCACCTGGCCGAGTTGCATGGCGAGAAGCGCCAACCGCTGGCTGAAGTCGTCGTGCAATTCTCTCGCAATCCTGGCGCGTTCGTCCTCTTGTGCGCTGATCAAACGGCCACTCAGGTCGAGGACACTTTGCTCGGCAGATCTCCGCTCTGTGATGTCCATGCACGATCCGATAAACCCGGTGAATTCTCCTGCCGGCGTATACCTCGGCACGCCTGTATCGAAAACCCAGCCATACGCTCCATTGGGTCGCCTAAGGCGGAATTCCATGCTGAAAGACTGGCGAGCTACGAAACTGTCAACATAGGTACTGAGGCATTGCTCCACGTCCTCCGGGTGCACATTCTTTGCCCAGCCGTTCCCTAGTTCCTGATCCAGGCTTCGGCCTGTGTAATCTAACCACTGCCTATTAAAGAAAGTGCGCAGCCTATCGGTCCCTGACATCCAGATCATGACCGGCGCCGCGTCTGCCATGGTTTGGAAGCGCTTCTGGCTCTCTTGCAGTCCGCCCTCGATCCGTTTGCGCGCTAACGTATTCGCAAACACCTCCGCCACGACCCGGAATTGCCGGATGAGCTCATCGGGCCATGTGCCCTCGTGATAGGAGATGAACGCCAGACCTCCCACGGTTACACTTACGGCGCGCAGAGGTACCAGTACGATGAACCTATAGTCCTTTTCGAGCAGAAAGGCTTGTTCTTTCTGCGCATCGGGCGGCAGATCCTCCCTGGAACGTATGACGCAATCTTTTCCTTGCAGCAAATTAGCCACCATCCAGGGAAACTCGTCCCGGCTGAGAGCCCGCGGCCCCGGGGGAACGGCCACGCCACTGGCTGAATGGATGAGTTCGAAGGGACTATCAGGCTCCATGGCCTCGAATAGACTCACTCGATCCAGGCCAAGAAAGCCCCTGAGCTTTTCAAGCGCCTTTTCAATCTCGGCATCCGTTCGGTCGGCCGGTACGTTCGCGAAGGTGGCGGACAAACCGGAGAGCAACGACTCGAAGCGAAGCTCATAGCTGAGCAAGTTCTCCGCGCGTCTCCGGCGTCTCCTTTGCAGCAGCAGATACCCTATGAGGCCAGTTTGAAGCACGATGAAAGCAACGCCGGTGACAATCCATCCTCGGTAGAGCTCCCAGGGGGAGCGGAGCGCGAAGCGGACGATGCTGCCTGGGGGCAGGGCGTTTTCGCTCAAGCCAAAACGGCGAAGCTGGCGCCAGTCGAATATATAAGAGGAGGCAGCAGTGACAGGAGGAATGTCAGCCGGTTTCTCTCCCCGGAGAATCCTTTGCCCTAACTCTGCGGCCTGTTTGCCCTGGGTCTCGAAGCTTAAGACGGAACCCCCGACGATTCCGAAACCGATGAAGCCATCCGACAAACCGTAGATCGGGGCCGAAGAAGCGGCAGATAACGAAGGAATCAACGCCAGTGAAATGGGGGTGTGGCCCGCGCCGTCGCGCACGATGCTGAGAAACAGAACAATCGTATCACTGGGAAGAGCGGCCAGTCGTAAACGCATCTCCTCGACGGGGATATTGTCCCAATAGCTGATATCCCAATGAGTGCCAGGGGGCTGCGGTGTGTTTCGGAGACCCAATTCGATATGGCGGTCCCAGGCAGTTGTCCCGCTAAGAACTACGACTTGATGGGCTCCCGGCTGCAGTCGAGCTGCGGCGATCAGGGTTCCCTCGAAATCCGGTGATGGCCAGACGGCCGTCGCATTGGGAGGTAACGTCGCGTAAGACAGGCCGTTGCGTTCCATACCGCAAAAAACAGTCGGTAAGTCCGGAAGGAGGGTTTGTGATGGTAATCCAACCGCGATGACGAGATCTATTCTTCGATCCCGGTACTTGTTTTCAAGCCAAGCCGACTGTGCCGCCTGGAACTTCGCATCGGGGAAGAGAGCAGTATCAAGATGCTCGCTGTAAATCCGGATGTCCCGTTTGTTGCCCAGAACAGACCGTATGCCCTCATCCGCCGCCCGCTCAGCAGGATGGCTCATTTCATCCATGAAGAGGAGCAGGACCCCTTTCGGCTGTTCCGCCTGAGGTGTTTCCGCGTCGGGTTTGGCCGGAGAGGTACAAAAAAGGGTCAGGAAAAGCGAGGCACAAGCTAAGAATCTCCGAAGCAGGAGCACAGCGGACGCCTCGAGATCCCGGGAATGCCTTAATCGCCGATCACAATGACTATCGCCCGGGCGGTTCTGAGAGCGCGCGTGGACCGTTGCAAACCAAGCGTCCGCAGCCCAGTAAGAACCGGCTGCGCTTGCAGGGCGCGAACGCCGGTTCATACTGCTTCGCTTTGGATGTTTCTGGCTAAATCGTTTAAGCGAAATCTGTAGGTGTCGAAAGCGCCAAAACATTTTATCTGGCCGGCGAAATTCGGGATCCGCAGTATATTGATTGACCATTGATTCCGTCGTTTGGCAGCCAAAGTAAACCCTCGGAAGCTGATATCCAAATCAGTTTTGTGTACGGCAGCATGGGCCGGAATTAAGACCAGCTTTGTCGTTTTGCTAGGTCTCGATTGGCCCGTTGATCGTTACTTTCGCAGCTCGAAATCCGCCGGTCAATAGGTACTTTTGCTAGTTGATAAACCCATTGGAGGAATTCTGGCTTCACGCTAAATCGCCGAGGCGCGAATCGAGCGCCTGGAAGGCAAATCGGGGGTTCCCTCTGGATCACCGCCAATCCGGAAGTTATCCCCCAAAAATGCGGTTCTGTCCGGATAGGCGACAATCCGACCGGAACGCCGGTATACCCCAGCCAACACGCCCCGGCCGTAGCTGAGCAGTCCGTGGTGGCTCGAAGCTCGAAGTGCCCGCTGAATGGCCGATTTCTCTTTTCGCCTACCTGCATCGCCAAGAAATTCCAGTTCTCTCCCCTTGACAGTCTAGGACAGCGGGTCCATCATCTCTCCTAGACGTAAAAGGAGAGATGATGGCGAGCCCAGTCGACCTCTTACAAGGTACATTGGACATGCTGATCCTAAAGGCTGTCTCGCTTGGACGTCTCCATGGTTACGGAATCCTGCTCCGCATCCAGCAGATTTCGGGGGATCAACTCGTCATCCAGCAAGGATCGCTGTATCCGGCGCTCTACCGCCTGGAGCACAACGGGATGTTGCTGAGCGAGTGGGGCGAGAGCGATAACAACCGGCGTGCGAAGTATTACACGCTCTCCGTCGCAGGTAAAAGGCAGCTCGAATCCGAGACCGATAAATGGTCCCGCATGTCCAAACTCGTAAGCTCGATGCTCCGCGTTACCAGCGTTCCACGGGAGAGCATATGAGGCCGCTCCTCGTCCGCCTGAAATCGTTTTTCCGCTCCCTGCTTCACCGCAAGCGGCTTGAATCCGATATGGAAGCAGAAATCCGCTTCCACCTCGAAAGCCATACGGAAGATCTCATCCGCGAGGGCCTCACACGGAATCAGGCTACTCGACAGGCGAAGCTCGAGTTCGGCGGTATCGCCTCCCACAAGGACAGCATGCGCGCCTCCCTCGGCCTGCGCTGGTGGGATGAGTTTTGGAGTGATCTGCGGTACGCGGCGCGCATCCTGAGAAAGAGCCCGGGGTTCACTGTGATTGCCGTCGCATCGCTTGCGCTGGCGATCGGTGCGAATACCACCATTTTCTCGGTCGCAAACGAAATGCTTTATGAGCGGCTCGGCGTCCCGCATCCCGAGCAATTGCGACTGTTGACTCTGATCGAAGACGAGAATTCGCTGATCCATATCGGCTGGGGCAGCGAATACAAACTGCCCAACGCACAAAAAAGGTTTGATTCATTTACATATCCGGTCTACCAGCAACTCAGGGCTCAGAATCATGTGGTCGAAGATATCTTTGCCTTCAAGAACCTTGGCCGTGCCGATGTCACCGTCGGCGGAAATGCGCAGTCGGCCAGTGTGCAGCTGGTCTCCGGCAATTTCTATCAGCAAATGCAGGTGCAACCGGTCCTGGGTCGAGCGATCCTGCCTGCAGACGATGGAACTCCCGGCACGGGTGCTGTGGTAGTGATTAGCGACGGTTTCTGGAGCCGCGTCTTGGGGCGCTCGCCTCAGGTCATCGGCAAAATCATCACGATTAACACAACGGCCGTGACCATTGTGGGCGTTAACCCGCGCGGCTTTACGGGCGCGGAGAGCGTCCAGGCGTCACCCGAACTCTTTATGCCGCTCTCGATGGTGCCGTTGATGAGAACACAGATCCCCAACAACGGTCCTTATTTGTCGAGCCCGACCGTCTGGTGGCTTCAATTGATGGCGCGCGCCAAGCCGGGCATACCCGAAGCGCAGGCACAAGCGTCGCTGGACGTCTCGCTGAACGCAGCCGTACGCGGCACAGCGACCATCGACAAAGGGGATACCGTGCCACACATAATGGTCGAGGATGGCAGCAAAGGCCTGAATGATTCCGCAAGGGAGTATGCGGATCCTTTGTATGTCTTGCTCGCCATGGTCGGTGCCGTCCTGTTGATGGCATGTGCAAACACGGCGAACCTTATGCTTGCCCGTGCGTCAGCCAGACATCGGGAGATGAGCGTGAGGCTTGCGCTGGGTGCAAGCCGCCGGCGCATTCTGCGCCAGGTGCTGGCGGAAAGCCTGCTGCTTTCCTTCGTGGGCGGCGCGCTTGGTCTCTTGCTTGCGTATCTGGGCCGGACGGCATTGCCCAATCTCGTGGCAGAAGCCTGGACGACTGTGGAGATGCACGTTCCGTTCAATTGGAAGGTATTCGCCTTTACCGCAGGCATCACCATCAGCACCGGCCTTGTCTTTGGCATTTTTCCAGCCTGGGCGGCAACGCGCGCCGAGATCGGTGCTGCACTGAAGCAGTCCAGCCAGACAGCTACCCGGCGTCGCAAGGCCTGGACCGGGAAGGCAATCGTTGCTTTTCAGGTTGCATTGTCGACGCTGCTTGTCGTTGCTGCCGGACTGTTCCTGCGAACGGTGATCAATCTCAATTCTGTTGATCCCGGTTTCGCTACAGACCATCTTGTTCTCTTCGACATCGATCCCCCCGATCTTAGCTATCCGGCGCCCAAGGATGTCGCGCTGCATGTTCGGCTCGAAGAGACACTCCGCGCGGTGCCCGGCGTCGAGGGAGTGACGGGATCGGTCAATCCTCTTCTCGCCGGTTCTTACACTTTGGGAGGGTTCTTTCTAGAGGGCGCGAAGACTCAAGCAGCCCGCGGCGATAAAAGGCCGTATCTCAAGATGGCCTGGGTCGGAACGGATTTCATCTCCGTGATGAAGATACCCATGGTGGCTGGAAGGGCTTTTGCACCGCAGGACACAGAGACCTCGGCGAGAGTCGCAATCGTCAACCAAGCGCTGGTGCGCAAGTTCTTTCCCAATCAGAATCCAATTGGCGCGCGTTTCAGTGCGCAAGGTCCAGCAAGTAAGGACCGTAAGTGGATACAGATCGTCGGCGTATGTGCGGACACCCGCTTCAACAACTTGCGGGACGATCCTCCTCCGGCGCACTTCCAACTTTATCGCCAGCGGCCTAATGTGGGCGGTCTGACCTATATCGTCCGCACGCCTTTAAGGCCTGAGGTTATCGTTCCTGCGCTGCGTAAAGCCGTCAAAGCGATCGACCCTAATTTGCCCTTGATGGACGTGCGAACGCAGCAGCAGCAGATCGACGATTTGACGCAGCAGGAACGAATCTTCGCGACGCTCACATCCGGCTTCGGATTGCTGGCGCTGGCACTGGCCTGTGTAGGTATCTACGGCATCATGGCGTACACCGTTGCGCAGCGCACCAATGAGATAGGGATTCGACTAGCTCTGGGTGCGCAGCGCGGGCGAGTGCGCGGCATGGTCCTGAGCGAGGCCGGATCGCTCGCGGTACTGGGCATGGCCGCTGGGCTTGCCATTGCGCTTGGGTTGGGCCGGCTGGTGAAGTCTATGCTCTATGGGTTGCAGCCGGTTGATCCGCTCTCACTCGCAGGGGCCGGCTGTTTACTGACTGCGGTTGCGCTGATCGCGGGATGGGTACCGGCAATGCGCGCCTCGCGCGTCGAGCCGATGGAGGCACTGCGACACGATTGATACCAACTCTTGAAGCGTAGAAACGCCGGGCTGGGGACCCATGTTCTTGCATAGTTTGCCCGCTCACTTGGTGAAATCGCCGATGCCTTCAATGGAGCATCACCCTGTTAACCGGCCATGTCTGCCCATTTTGGCGGCGTATAAGATATCGCGCTCTCCGGCGCCGATCTTGCCATATCTTCGCCAAGACGACCTATGCCGCGTGACAACTACTGAAACGGAGACCATGGATCTGCAGGCAGTTCCTGGAGGATAACCGCCTATCCGGAAATAGTCTCCAAACATGCAGTTCTGTCCGGATAGGCGACAATCCGACCGGAACTCGGAAAACTCCCTACTTCACGGCTCAATGAGCGCTGTTAGCGCCAGTTGACGGTCCCGTGGCTTCCCAACTCCAAGTTTCTGAGCTGCCAGAGAAAACTCGCACCAATTTGCCTGGAGCCTATTCCCATCTAAGAGCCACAACAGGATCTACCCTCGTTGCGCGTCGCGCAGGCAGTAGGCCGGCAATGATCCCGGTAGCTGCGAGAATCGCGGCTACTGCCATGAACGTGACCGGATCGGTGGGCTTAACTTCGAACAAGAAGTTGCCGAGGACACGTGTTAGCACCAGGGCACCGCATCCTCCGAGTGCCACACCCGCTATCACCAGGAGCAGAGTACGCTTCAAGAGCATAAGAGTGACGTCGCTCTTCATTGCCCCCAACGCCATGCGGATTCCAATCTCGCGCGTGCGTTCTGTAACTGCGTAGGAGAGCACACCATAAATACCGATCGCCGCCAGAAACAGGGCGAGGATAGAGAAGGTCGAAATCAGGCGCGTCTGGAACCAGATCTCCGAGGTTGTGGCGTTCATCAGGTCAGTCAGGGGCGCGATCGCAACTGCCTGGTTCTTGTCCACACTTGAGAGGGCACCGCGCAGAGAAGCCGCCATGCTCTGCGGATTTGTTGCCGTGCGCACGACGAAGCTCATGTGGCTGAGGAAGAACGGTATTGTCACCTGCTGCAGGGGCTGGTAAATGGCTGGTTGCGGCTGCTCAACCAGGCTTTGCTGACGGACATCGTCGACCACTCCGACGATTGTGAGCCAGTCCTTGGGCTGGGGTTCATCTTCCATGGTGATTCTATTTCCCACAGGGTCTTCGCCGGGCCAAAGCGTTCGGGCCACAGATTGGCTGACGATCGCGACGCCCGGAGCGCTGCTGTTGTCCTGTCCAGTAAAGCCTCTTCCTCGCAACAATCGGATTCCCAAGACTCTGAAATAGTCCGGACTGACGGCGGGCTTGGCTACGATATAGCCGCGTGGCCGCTCTCGTCCGCCATCGAGCTGAAATGTTCCACGGACGACCATCGGCTGAAGCGGCATCCAGTTGACTGCGCCGGCGGCAACGGCTCCCGGCAGATTCGACAGCTTCGCAAGGACGGATGCGCGGAAGGCTTGAATCGCGGATGCCGTTGGGTAAGCTGAATCGGGTAGATCGACGGTCATGGTGAGAATGTTCTCTGTGCGGAAACCTGGATCGACCATACGCATACGCATAAAGCTCTTGAGCATCAAGCCTGCGCCGGTTAGCAATACAAGCGCCAGGGCGATCTCCGAAATTACAAGGGCACTGCGGAGGCGCTGGCGGCGCGCGGTTGCGGTGGGCCCGCTGAGGCTGAGGAAGTCCCGCACCCTGTTTCCCGTTGCCTGGAGGGCCGGGACCAGGCCAAACAGAATCCCCATGAGCGCACCGAGCGCGACCGCAAAAGTGAGAACGCGAGCATCGATGTGTATTTCCTGAAGGCGCGGGACTCCGGCGGCAGGAGCGAGGGCCAGCAGGGCACGGACACCAAATATTGCCAGCAGTATTCCCGCAGTGGAGCCGCACAACGATAGGAGTGTGCTCTCGGTGAGCAACTGGCGAATGACACGGCCGCGGCTGGCTCCCAATGCATTGCGTACTGCGATTTCACGCTGCCTTGTGGTGCCTCTCATCAACAGCAGATTGGCCACGTTCGCGCAGGCGATGATCAACACGAATGCGACGGCGCCCATGAAGATCAATAACGATGTGCGGATTTTTGCTACGAGCAGATCATTCAGGGGGAGGATTCCCGGGACCATGCTCTCCCCGGGGGCCCCCGGGAAGGGCGGAAGATGCTTTGCGAAGGCCTCCAGTTCTGCTAGGGCCTGCTGGCGGGAAACCGAGAGACGCAGCCGCCCTACGACTGGGCGGATATAGGTGTTGCCGGGATCGGCGCCCACGGCCAGGGGCAGCCAGATTGCAGCTTCATGGGGAAACGTGAAACCAGCCGGCATGATGCCAACTACGCTGTATTGACTTCCGTCGAGAGTAATCGTTCTCCCCAGAATATTTGGATTCGCTCCGAAACGGTCGCGCCAGATCTTGTCGCTGAGCAGAGCTACACGATTGTTGCCCTGACGCTCTTCTTCCGGCAAGAACGTTCTTCCCATCACAGGATTTACCTGCAGCACGGGGAAGAAACTCGATGTCACCATCGCCGTCGGCACGCGCGCGGCATCTCCTGCTCCGGTCAACGTGGCGGAGTCTTCGTTGAAGGTTGCGATTTGCCCGAATGCCCGATTGTGCTTCTCGTATTCGAGATAGTCCGTGTCGTATAGACCGGGCTGGGTTTCAGACATGCCCTGCTTCGATTGATACGAGATCAGGAACAGACGCCCTGGTTCGGGAAATGGAAGTGGACGCAACAGAACACCGTTCACAACAGTGAAGACGGCGGTGTTCGCGCCAAACCCGAGGGCCAAGGTCAGGACTGCCACCACCGTAAATCCCGGCGACTTGCGCAAGCTGCGGAGAGCGTAGCGCAGATCGCGGCCAATCGTTTCTATCGACATCACGATATCCATCTCGTGCGCCCGCTCCCTCGCCAGAGTGGCATTGCCGAATCGTCTTCTGGCGTTATGTTGCGCGGCTTCCGCGTTCATGCCGGCATTGAGGTTGTCGCGCGTGCGCGCGTCTAGATGAAACTGCAACTCTTCATCGAGTTCCTTGCCCACATTTTCGCGGCGGAACAGATTCGAGAATCGGTTGAACCAACTCATCACAAGCTCCTTCCTAAGCCAGACTGAGCACGCGCGCCACAGCGGAAGTCAACTGGGACCACTCCTGCGTTTCTGCCGCCAGCTGCTTCCGCCCGGCAGCGGTGATGGAGTAGTAGCGGGCACGCCGATTGCTTTCTGAGACGCCCCACTCGGATCTGAGCCAGCCGGCCTGCGTCATGCGGTGAAGGGCGGGGTAGAGAGACCCTTCCTCAAGGCGCAGAACGTTCTCGGAAATTTCCTCAATCCGGAGAGTGATCGCGTACCCGTGCATCCTGCCCTGGGAAGCCAGGGTTTTCAGGACCAGCAGGTCGAGGGTACCTTTGAGGCGATCATTGGTGTGCGTGCGCATTGCCTTCCCATAGCCAGCTATATAAGAACGCTGAGCATCGTGTCAAGAGCGTTGTGAATGAGGAACCAAGTGCTCGTTAGTAGATTTCCGAACGGATTGTCGACAATCTGGGAAATTAGGGGACAGTTTGGATAGCCAAAGCACTCATCGTCGCAGCGTTCTGGACGTATGACCGGCTATCCGGAAGTAATCCCCGCAAAAATGCGGTCCTGTCCGGATTGGCGCGAATCCGCCCGGAACGTTGGAGCATGTCGTATTCTTCAGCGATTTATGGGTAGTGTCCTAATTTCGATCTCCAGTGCGATGAGCGGATTCTTGATCGGCGGTAGACCCAAATAGTAGAATTTCATGCGATTTCAGGAGTTCAGTCTGATGATCACCAGCATTCACACCCTGATTTATTCCGACGATGCCCCCGCAACGCGCGCATTCCTTCGCGACGTCCTCGGCTGGCCCTACGTCGAGGATGCGGCGGGCGGAGGCGCGGGTTGGCTGATCTTCAAGACCGGGCGGAGTGAGATGGGCGTGCACCCGACCCACAGCGTCTACGATGGCAAGACGTACGAGGCGCCGCGGCACCATCTGATCTCCCTGATGTGCGACGACATCTCACACACGGTCGCTGAACTGAAGGGCAAAGGAGCGGAGTTCCGCGGCGAAGTTCAGGATCAGGGGTACGGACTCGTGGTCATGATGGCCGTACCGGGCGCGGACGACATCATGCTTTACGAGCCCAAGCATCCGCTGGCGTATAGCCTTTGACCGATTGAAACGGAATCCAACCCGAACCCGCAAGAATGCAGCGATCAGAGGTTCCATTGCTGGAAGGAGCCTGATTTCGTGCGAGTGCGGCCCGTCTGAACTATGGTCATTCTCTCTGTGGTAAGCGGAACGAATCTAGATTGATATCTGAAGCACATAATCGCCTGCTACGGGCGGGTTGTTAGGAGCAAATGCGTCACATGGAATCCCAAAGTACGACCACGGTCAATTGGCCTCGCGTATTTGGGTGCGGGACACTAGCCGGAATTGTTTGGATTGTACTCGGCTCGATCGTTACTGTCCTGCTTGGGCGCGATTTTGCTGCGCTGCCGCATAACCGCCTAGGTGCACCCATGCCCGGATTTCTTATCCTAAATGTGGTGCTTGATCTCCTTGAAGGCCTCTCTATTCTTTGGCTGTATGCCTCAATTCGTCCGGCCTATCGTCCCGGCGCGAGAACTGCGCTGATTGCGGCCTTCGCTTGGTGGTTTATCGTGAGCCTTGGAGACGTTACTTGGTGTTCATTCGGCCTCTTTCCACCGCGCACCCTAATGCCATTGATGATCGGGACCTTGCCAGCGCTCCTCATCGCCACACTCATTGGTGCCAAGTTCTACAAGGACTGATTGTGACCGAATGACCGTCCACCCGGAAGTGATCCAAAATGCGGTTCTGTCCGGGTTAGCGACGACCACTCGAAACCGGGAAACGGTCCAGGAGACCACTCTCTCTACGAGTGACTCACCTGTTTGCACGAGTCCAGCATTTCGTGTCTCGTCTTGGGGTGATGAATTGAAGTAAGGTCACCGAGGAGATCTACTCCTCCAACTCCAGGCCAACCGCCTGCATCAGTTTAAGCGCGTTGCTGGTACGGACGATCCCGGGATGCAGCCGATAGTCAAATTTGAGCTCGCCCTCTTCGATGCTGTCCTCAAAGTGGTAATTTTGCGCCAATTCGCCTATAGTCTGCGGGATTTCAGTGAGGGCCAAATCGTGCGTAGTCACCATTCCGATGGCTCCCCGGCGGACCAACGCACGAACCACGAATCGCGTTCCGTCGAAGCGGTCTCGCGAATTAGTTCCCGAAAGCAGCTCATCTAGCAGGAAGAGGAGCGCAGCTGGCCCTTTTGCCAAGTCTGAGAGAAGCTTCAGCCGTTTGATTTCCGCGTAAAAACGCGAGACGCCCCCTTGCAGTGAATCCAGTACGCAGATTGAGGCTCCCACGGCAAGCGGTGAAAGGCGCAGCCGCGTGGCTCGCACCGGCGCTCCGCACTGTGCTAAAACCGCGTTGATTCCCACGCCCCGTAGAAACGTGCTCTTACCCGCCATGTTCGGACCGCTGACCACGATCAACTGCAATTTGCTGCCTAACGTCAGGTCGTTGCCCACTGCCGTGCCGGCGGGCAACAGCGGATGCGCCAGCCCCTTTGCCTCAAAGCAAGCGCGCTGCTCGACAAACTCCGGCAGCACGTCTGCGGGATGCTCCCATGCATAACAGGCGAGCGCGGAGAGTGCTTCGAACTCGCCCACGGTAGAGAGCCAGCCGCGAATCGCAGAGCCGAACCTCTGCTGCCAACGTTCCGCCGCCATGGTCAATTCTGCGCTGTAGAAAATGAATGGGGAAAACATCTGAACCAGCAGATTTCGGCGTCCCTCTAACCAATAGACGATCCACTTCAACCTCTTCACCGCGGCAGAGGGCGCTATGTCTCCGGAATCGAGCGAGGCTCGCAGGGTCCGCAGTCGAACGGAGGCAAATGCCTCTTCTTCCAACACCTGCAGAACTTCTGCTAGCAAGCCGAGGCCCTCGGCGGCCTCCTCTACTGCCTGGGCAGATTCTGAGACACGCCGCCGCAGGGCGACGCTGACTGCGAGGTTCACGATCGACATCAGCAACGCGTAGCGCAACGGGTCCCCCGGGATAGCGCCTCTAGCGATCAGCCACTGCAGTAGATAAAACCACGCATAGGCTGTGGCACCAACCCACAGCATAGCGAGAGGCGCCAATGCCGGCGCAAGCCATCGCGGCAACATCCGCTCGCGTTCTGCCCATGATGCCAGCGCGTCAGGCCGAACACCCAGGCGCACACTCTCTCCCGCGATAAACAGGCGCTCGCGAAAGCGGAGCCTGTCCTTCATCTCCGTGATGGCCGCCTGCCGAGAGCGTATCTCCTCTGGTAGAGCCGCATGGAGGAGCCACCGAGCGAGCGTCTGTTCACCAGCCCGAGTTCTGACAGTGCAGAGAAACTCGAATAGCGACCCCTTGCCGAAAATGTCGAGATCCCGCGCGTACGGATGGGCGGGATCCAGAAAGCGATCTCCGGTATCCCCGGTTCCCACCCACCTGTCTTGCAGGCGCGCGATTCCACGCTCGTAAAATTCAATCACTCGCTTTCTCTCACGGATGGCGCGCAGTACACGATCATGCCCCACTGCCAGCGGCACGAAAGTCACAACCGGGATTAGGAGCAGACCCTGAAGACCTGGAGAGCGCAGCAGCGGGATGGCTGCGATGGCTCCTGCGAGGAAAACGACCAACGTGGCATAGCCAAGCCTGGTGTCCAGTTTTTGCTGGCGAGCCAATCGAGCTTGGTTCTCCAGCAAAACGCGATGATAGAGGGCTTCAGGCGATTCCATGCATCAATAATCGTACCCTCTGAATAAATTTGCGTCTCGGCAGAAGAGTCGTTGCAAACGGAGAAGGTCCACGAAGCAGGCTGACCGAGGGGGGGAGGGTTCTGGTCAGGGAGAAAGGGGGAAAAGGGTCCCTGAAATTCTCTGTCCCTGAAATGTTCAGGGACCACGCCAAGCACCTACCGTCGGCAGTTGCAACAATTAGCTCGCAGAAACGAGGCAAGCCGTCTAGCCGAAGGGAGAGAGGAGCATGACTGGTTGGGTTCTTTAGTCAGAGAGGCCGTGTCACCGCCTACACGGACATAACCCAGAAAATGGGGTATGTCCGGATCGGCGACCATCCGCACAGAACCCGCGATTTGACCTCCAACCCGTCTGGATAAGTGCTCTCCTTGAAGGCGTCAATTGACCCGCTTCTCCACCCCTACTGATCTGAAAACCTGAGTTGTTTCCACGATCGCGTCTCATCGTGAATCGGTCAGGGATACTTTCCTTAGAACTCCGAGTGGTGTAGAGTTATCTCCCATAGAAATTCGAGTGGAGGCCGTACACCTCGAATGATGCGCAACCAGCAACTCTCCAGCGATATGCTCAAGGGCACGCTCGACATGATGATCCTGCGCACGCTTGCCACCGGCGACGCTCACGGCCATACCATCGCGAAGGTCATCGAGCGCACCTCCGAAGACGTACTCGAAGTGGAGCAAGGCTCGCTTTATCCCGCGCTGCACCGCCTGGAAAATCGCGCGTGGCTCGCGTCCTACTGGGGCGCGAGTGAAAACAACCGCAAGGCCAAGTACTACCGCCTCACCCCCGCCGGCCGTCGCCGCCTCACGCTAGAAGTCGGCCGCTGGCGCAGAATGGCGCGCGCCATCGCGCTTGTCATGGGGGAAAACGCTAATGAGGGAGGCACAGAATGAACCTGCTCCGATTCTTCCGCCGCCGTCGTCACGATACTGACCTTGCCCGCGAAATTGCCGCACATATGGAAGCCGAGCGCGCGGAGAACCTTGCACGCGGCCTTAGTCCTGACGAAGCCGCGCGTCTCGCACGCGTCAAGTTCGGTCCCGAGCGCCGCGTCCATGAAGATGTTTGGCGCCAGAACTCATTCAGCTTCCTCGAAAGCATCCTCCGCGATTTCAAATATGCGCTGCGCACGCTCGCCCGCACACCTGGTTTCGCGCTCGTAGCCATTCTCGTTATGGCTCTGGGGATCGGCGCTACGGCTGCGCTTTTTACCGTCGTTCGGTTCGTTCTGCTCAACCCGCTTCCATACCCTGACTCCTCGCGTCTGGTCGAGCTCTATGAAGATCAAGGGAAGGGAGGCCAATACCACTACATACCAGTCACCGCGGGCAGCTTTACGGAATGGCAGCGGGCGGCGCACAACGCAGCGGATATGGCGCTGATCGGGCCGTGGAGGTCCTACGATGTTTCGGGCCGTGGCACTCAGCTACCGGAGTCCGTTCGCGCTGGGTGGGTCTCCTGGAACTTCTTCCGCGTCTTGGGCATCGCTCCTGCTCTCGGTCGCGATTTCCTCGCTTCGGACGATCGGCCTTCTTCGCAGGCAACGGTGATTCTTGCCAATGCCTTCTGGAAGCGCCGCTTCGGCTCCGATCCAGCCATCGTCGGCAAGGCAATCCTGCTCGATGCAAAACCCTACACCGTCATCGGCATCATGCCGCCTTCCTTTGCATTTCCTAATCCCAAGGTCCAGCTCTGGACTGCTGCGAGCCACGAAGCTTCCCACGCATTGATGACCACGTTTGAGAACCATCCGTGGTGGGCCATCGCGCGCCTCCGGCCCGGCGCTACGCTTGCAAGCCTGCTCAGTCAGCTCGACGTTGTGCAGAAGCAGATCAAGCTGAGCTACCCCGCTCCCTCCGTGGGAAGTATCGTGGTTGGCCACACATTGCTCGATTCCACCGTCGAAGACTTCAAAACACCTCTCTACGCTCTCCTTGCGGCAACTCTCTGCGTGTTGCTCATCGCCTGCCTCAATGTTGCCAATCTCCTCGTTGCCCGTTCCGCCGCCCGCCAGCGCGACTTGGCCATCCGTGCCGCGCTTGGCGGTAGCCGCTGGCGACTCATCCGTGAGCACCTTACCGAATCGCTAGTTCTTTCCATCGCCGGCGGCGCACTTGGACTGCTTCTCGCCTGGCTCTCGCTCGCCTGGCTTCAGCACTCGCAGATCGAAATCGCCCGCATGCAGGAGATTCACCTCGACTTGTGGGCTCTGGCCTTCGTCATCGCGATCTCCACTGTGACCGGTCTCACCTCCGGCCTCATCTCCTCATTCAGTTTGCACACCGGCCAGCTTCTCGAAACGCTGCAAAGCTCTTCGCGTTCTCATTCCGGAAACCGCAGCCGCTCCCGGCTGCGCAAAGCTCTGCTCACCGCGGAAGTCTCGCTCACCGTCGTACTGCTTGTTGGTGCCGGCCTTCTGCTGAAGAGCTACCAGCAACTCCGCACCCGCGACCTCGGCTGCGCCGTCGACAACGTCCTTACGATGAGTTTCAGCTTGCCCGATGCGCGTTACAAAGAGCCCGTCCAGCGGATAGCATTCTTCGATAAGCTCCTCTCGCGTGTTCGCGCGCTGCCGGGTGTTGCAGCCGCTGGACTCACCACCGCGCTGCCCGGATCGGGCTGGGATAGCGACGCTGACCTCTCAATCGCGGAGCATCCGCCGCTTCCTAAGGGACGCGGCCTCGATACATTGCGGCGTTCAGTCGATCCCGGCTACTTCGCCGCGATGCGGATACCGCTTTTGCGCGGTCGCTATTTCCGAGAAGATGAGCGCCTTGATCGCACTCACGTTGCCATCATCGATCAGTCTGCAGCCGAGCAATACTTTCCCGGTGAAGATCCCATCGGGCGTCATCTCAGACCCATCGAGGACAATGACTCAAAACTCTACGAAATCGTTGGGGTTGTCGGCAAAACTCGCTGGATGGCCTCCGAGCCGCCAATGCCGACCTTCTACCTCCCATTACTCAATGGCGAAAGCTCCGGCGTGCTCGCCGCGCGCGGTAGCAGCAATATCGATGTCGAATCGCTCGCCCTGCCCATCCAGAAGATCTTCGGTCAGCTCGATCCCGATCTCCCCCTATCAGACGTTCTCACCATGCGGCAGCAGATCGGCGTTGCCACCCAGCAGGACCAGTTCAATTCCTTCCTCGTTCTTGGCTTTGCCATCATCGCACTCGTGCTCGCTGTCGTGGGCCTCTATGGTGTGCTCTCCTATCTCGTCACCCAGCGCACCACCGAACTCGGCATTCGCATGGCGCTCGGCGCACAACGCGCCGAACTCGCGCGTCTCACCCTCACCGAGGGACTCTTGCCCGTCCTAATCGGTCTCGTCGCTGGGCTTGCCGGCGGCGCAGCCGTTGTCCGGTTTGTTCGCTCCATGCTCTACGGCATGAGCCCATTCGACTGGAGCGTCTTCACCACGGTCGTCATCGTTTTCGCTCTCACCGCCGCCGGAGCCTGCATCCTTCCCGCATGGCGAGCCACCCGCCTCGATCCAGCCCAAGCCCTGCGCTCCGAATAGGAGACACATGAATCTCTTCCGCTTCGTCCGTCGAAGTCGGACGGCTCCCTCGACGACCCGCAGATCCAGCGGAGTATCTTTTCTTCAACCAAAAGCCAACTTCTGGTTTCAATCTTGTCGTACGAACAGCACAGGATGAACTGTTGCATCTCCGCCAATTCACTCATCGAGCATCGTGGCACGCAGGATTTTCGTGATCCGACCGGAATTGAAAATCGCCCTGAACTCGCCAATTGAGATAGAAACTACTGGCCGACGGTGACACGTACCTACTAGGAGAGGCTCGACAAATGAGCGGAACTTTACTCCCCGCGCCTCCGTAAACAGAAGGAGTGGAGGGAGAGGAATGATACCAGGCCATGTGAAAGCCCGGCTTCAAATGGCGGTTCTTGCCACCGTCTTTGCCATGCTCTGTGCATCTTTGCCGATTGAGCGCAGCTTCGCAGCCCAAACTGGTGATCAAAAGGCAGGAGAGATTGCAGAGCGAATCGTCCAAGTTCAGACCAAAGATGATGTCGCCGATGCGGGAGCGCTCTTCACTCCGCTGAAGAACGACGCCAAACCAATCGCAGTAATTTGGAT
>CAWAYO010000026.1:0-29371 GCA_963786085.1 uncultured Acidobacteriaceae bacterium | reverse complement strand
TCGAGATAGTGCCGAGGTGCGTCACCGCGTGCTGGTCCTGACCGTCGTAATCCATCCCCCAGATTTCCTTGTTACCGGTGCGATTGGAGACGAAATAGATTTTCGTTTCGGCGATGCCGTTAAGGCCGCCGCCGAGGCGCAGGATGATCTCGTCCGCGAAGCGGTGTGCGATCTGCCGCGTATTTTCTTCCGAGGCTGTATCGGCGTACTGCTTGCCGAGAATCTGAGGGCTCTGCGGATTCTTCGCATCAAATAAAAAACCCAGCACGTCGACGCGTCCCCCGCTGACAGACAGTGAGCCGAAGGCTACCATCTCAGCACTCGCAGGGGCTGCAGCCCAGGCGGAAAGATTGATCTCCTGCGGACTGCCGGGTGTCTGCGGCGGAGCCATGCTCTTCGACACCATGTCGAAGACCCCGGCATTCTTCAGATCGTTGTAGAGAGTCGTGTCGAATACGCTTTTCATCGGCGCAGTCTGCGCATCGCTCGATGCGGCCTTGAAGTCGGCTGCAGCCAGACGTATCTTTTGGACGCCAAGATTTGTCCCGGTTTTTACCCAGTCCTGCGCCTGAATGCAAGGAGTCACGCTGGCGATGAAGATGATTGCGATGAGTAGAAACAGAAAACGCGGGCTGGAGGATAAGAGCTTTTTGCAGCTTATGATCATTCTTCCGTCCTGCAGACAGTGATGCGGCCTCGGGGTCCAAATCAAGAGCCGTTTCGCATAGTATGCCGTCTGGTGCGGCTTCATTCGGCGACGCCGAACGCTACTTTCGATTACTGACTCGGCTCCTCACAATAATAAGACACAGAAAGCGTGCTGCCGTTGTAGCCCGGAGGGAGGGGACCGTATGTGTCAACCCGTTGCACTGCGCGGAGGCAAGAAGTATCCAGAGTCGGTGACCCGCTTGATTGCGCAACGCGGATCTGGCTTGGCGATCCGTCGCGCGAAATCACAAAGGAGAGATACACCCTCGCTCCGCCCGGCGTTCCCGGAGCCACTTCGCGCTCTAACCAATTCTGCGCAGTCTTTCTGCGGATGACTTCAACGTACCAGGGGAATCTTGAACCGAAGTCTCCTCCATTAACGTTGACGGGATTGCTCGGGCCTTGGTTGCTTGCTAAAGAGTGCGGAATCTGCGTCGCCGGCGCCTCCCCGAACTGAGCGCGATGCTGTAGCGGCTGTGGCTGCGCGTGTTTGGGTGAAGGCTGGGCTTGCTTCTTTTCTGGAGCCTTCTTTTCAGGCTGCTTTGCAGGAATCGGAATCGCATCCGGCGGCGGCACAGGTACTGCCTTGGGCTGCGGGGGCGCTGGAGCAGGAGAAGGCTGCTCGGTAGCCAAGACGTTGGGAGTAGGTGGCGCCTCTTGTGGCAAAGGAATAGCAGGCGCAGAACTCACGAGTGTGGCCTGGATCGCGCCTGGAGCTTGGTCCCCCCAAGACGTGCCGTGAAGGCGGCCGGCGAGATACGCACCTAACGTAATCGCGGCGATGACGAATAGGTGCAGCAGAGCAGATCCCGCCATCGGCGTGCCGAAAGATTCACGTTCGAGTTGGATCGATTCCCTCACCGCTAAGCCTTTTCTCGGGCTACTTTGCGGCCCCAGAGCCTTTGGAGGCTCCGTTCTGGATGGGCTGGGTAACGATGCTGATATTTGTGATGCCAGCCTGTTTCACTGCGTCCATGACCGATGCGAACGCGCCAAACGGTACGCGCTCGTCTGCCTCGACATAAATCACCTGGTGCGCAGGATCCACTCCGGGCTGGGACAACCGCGATGGCAGGTCGGCAAGGTTCACAGGTTTATCGCCCAAAAAAACCTCCTGGTCGCGGTTGATGATTACTACTTGCCGCTGTTCGGTGATTTCCTTAACGGTCTTTGTCTTGGGGACGGCAACCTCGATGCCTGACTGCAGCACGGGGGCGGTCAGCATGAAGATGACCAGCAGTACCAGCACCACGTCCACCAGAGGAGTGATGTTGATCTCCGCGAGCGCCGTCTGCGTATGGCCGCTGTTATTTGTGAAGGCCACGCACGGCCTCTCTTTCGACCGGGTCCTGATTCGGCATCAGTGACACCTCTTCCATGCTGTTGAGCAACTCCCGCGCGAAGTCGTCCATGCGCGCTGCATAGGCGCGGCATCGACTCGTGAACTGGTTGAAGGCGACGACGGCGGGAACTGCCACGACCAAGCCGGCAGCAGTCGTAATGAGAGCTTCGGAGACGCCGGGAGCGACTGCGCGGAGGGTCGCTGCCCCGGCCGTGCCCAGTCCATGAAACGCGTCCACAATTCCCATGATGGTTCCGAAGAGTCCGACAAATGGCGAGATAGCGCCGATGGTCGCGAGCCATGTCAAGCGGCTTTCCATTGTGGTTAGGGATTCACTGGCCGCTGTCTGTGCCGCGCGCTCAAGCGCTGTAATATTGCGCGGAGGTCCATAGCCGCCAGTCTGGCGGCGGTATGTCTCATAGACTTCGTCGAAAACGTTCACCAGTGGGCTCGGCTTGAACTGCTCGCTGACGGTCGCAATCTCCTGCAGGCGCGAGGCCTTCCGGAAAGCGCGCAGAAATCTTTTGCTCTGCATGTCTGCCCTTCGAAACCCCCCCCACTTGCCGAGGATGATCGCCCACGACCACAGGCTGGCAATCAACAGAATGGCGAGCACGCCGATGGCAATTGGCCCGCTGTTCTGAAGCATTTCGAGAATCGCGCTGCCATTGTTGGCCGGCGGCGCGGCAGCACTATCTGCATCCGTCTGCAGTACGAGAAAAGTTACGGCAAGAAAAAAATGTGTCATCACGCCTTGATTCCACGTTATCAGACGGCAGAGTGCCAATTCCAGGCTGCCTGAAGTGCGGAATTGAATTGGTTAAGACGGATACCTCGAAACATCGTCACCAACTTCACAGCGGAAAATGAAGAAAGGCGCGACACACGCGTGCTTGAATGGCCACTCCCCTGCTATGCTGCGCGAAGACTCCTGAAGAGACGATTATGCTGCTCGAGCTGCGAGCCGAAAACTACGCTGTTATCGATCACGCGATCGCTGTATTTGGTCCGGGGTTGAACCTCTTGACCGGTGAGACTGGCGCTGGCAAGTCCATTCTTGTCGACGCGCTGGCTCTCCTTATGGGAAGCAAGGCCTCGTCCGACGTCGTGCGTCATGGCACCGAAAAGGCGGTCGTCTCCTGCGTGTTCGAGAGTACTCCCGGGGCTGAGGCCATACTTGAGGCAAACGGCATTGATGCAGAAGGCAGCGAAACCATTCTGCGGCGGGAAATTTTCGAGAACGGTAAGGGCCGCGTCTATGTCAACAATCAACCGGCGACAGTTGCGGTGCTGCGCCAGCTCGCTCCAGAGCTTGCGCTCGTGCACGCGCAGAGCGAAACGCTTAGCTCATTTGATCAGGCCCAGCAGCGCGGGCTGCTCGATCGCTTTGCGGGTATCTCGACGGACGCGGTCGCTGCTGCCTTCGCCAACTGGCGCGAGGTTCAATCGAAGCTGACTGGCCTCGAGAGCAGTGAACAAGACAAGCTTCGCATGGTCGACCTCTGGCTCTTCCAGAGTCGCGAGATCGAAGCAGCTAATCCCCAACCTGAAGAAGATACCGTTCTCGAAGCCGAACGGCGCGTGCTTATGAATGTCGAGAGGCTCTACTCCGCTGCGGCGAATGCCTACGACCTCTTGTACGAGGGAAACGGCTCGGCGGAATCCAGTCTGCGCAACGCTTTAAAGCAGGTTGAGGAACTCGCACGCTTCGACGTGAAATTTCAGGACGCGACGCAGCAACTCAATTCCGCCCTAGCGCTCATAGAAGATGTTGGCGCAACCGCGCGCGACTACGCAGAGGGCATCCAGGCGTCGCCCGAACGTCTGGCGCAGATTGAGGAGCGTCTTTCTACGCTCGACCGCCTGAAGCGCAAGTACGGCGCCTCGCTCTCCGAGGTGATTGCGTTCGGAGAAGATGTCGTACGCCAGTTGGCTGAGGTCGAAAACCGCGACGAAATCATCAAGTCGTTGCGCACCGATCTTCATCAAGCAGGGGTGTTCTATCGTACGGTGGCGCAGGCTCTCCACTTTGAGCGAGTCGCCGCTGCAAAGAGGCTGGAGAAATCCGCAGAAGCCCAAATCAACGACCTTGCCATGAAGGCGCGCTTCGCCATCTCCGTCACAGCTGGCGAAGATCCCGCCGCATGGACCGTGCACGGTTGGGACACAGTCGAATGCCGCATCGCGACGAATGCCGGCGAGCCACTCAAGCTTCTCGATGAGATCGCTTCAGGTGGCGAAATGTCCCGCGTGTTGCTCGCATTGAAGGTCAGCGTCGAGGAAGGAGCTGCGCGGGGCAAGAAGAAAGCCCAAGTGCCGCGCACTCTTGTATTCGACGAAATTGATATTGGCATTGGGGGACGCGCTGCCGAAGCGGTTGGCCAGAAGCTGAAGGCCCTGTCGAAGGCGCAGCAAGTCCTCTGCATAACCCACCTTCCGCAGGTCGCCGCCTTCGCCGATCAGCACTTCCTGATTGAGAAAAGGGCGCAGGGGGGACGGACAAAAACAGCTATCCGCCTGCTCGAAAACACCGATCGCACAGAGGAAATCGCCCGCATGCTCAGCGGCGCAACCGTGACCGATACATCTCTCCGCCATGCCGAGCAGATGATCAAGTCGAGCAGCAATTAGTTCGAAGCCCGCCTCCTAAGCGGTCGCGGGAGCAGGGAAGAAGCCTTTCCGCAAGTTGATCCCGTACTCGAGGTACGCCTTTAGGCAGCAACTCATCTGCATCCATCCATAGCAATTTCCATAAGAGGCATCAAGCCCCTTCTGATTCTCCTTCCAGGTACCCTCGGAAATGCTCGCCAGTGTTTCCTTAGGACCGAGCGGTTCGAAGGCAAGTTCGACATGCGTGTTGTACCCTCCGTCCATTGCTTCCCACGCAAACTCGATGAGTTTGTTAGGAATCACTTTCTTGACCGACAAAGGCACGTCGCCCGGATAATCCGCGAAGCGCCAGGTCACGTTTGCCCCTTCATGGAGCGGTCCGCTCGCGGAGCCCGTCGTAAAGTACTGCGTGATCTTTGTCGGATTGTAGACCGCGTCGAAGACCTCCTCGACCGGCTTCTGGATCTTCGTTTGAATTCGAAACTTTAGTTCCATGGTTCCTCCCGCATGCTCAACAAATCCCGTCGGTCATATTATGTTGTATTTTTATAACATGTCAATCTCGAAAAGGGAGCATGAAGGAGAGGAACGCATCTTCAAGGCGCTGGCTGACTACCGCAGACGCGCAATGCTTGACCTTCTCAAGAATGGTCCTCGTTTAACGGGAGAGATCTGCGCGCACTTCGCTCAGCTCGATCGCTGCACTGTCATGCAGCACCTGGGCGTTCTCGAGAAAGCCGACCTGATCATCGTCAAACGATCCGGGCGCAACCGCTGGAATTATCTGAACGCGGTACCTATCAAGGAAATTTATGCCCGCTGGATCAGCGGCTACGCCACTCACGCGCTCGACGTTTTGTCGCGCATAAAGCACGATCTCGAAGCGGGGGATTGAAGGCCGGTTAGGCTCCCCCAAGAGACTGACGACATGCCGGAACTCGCCTGTTAAACTGCGGCGCAATGCACACTCGCAAGACATTTCTGTCGTTTGTTGCCGTGCTCTTGTTTTTTCCCGCGGTATTCGCCCAACAGCCGCAGCATCTCTTCTTTCGGGTCACGCTCGGTCCGCAATTCACGGTGCCCGTCTCCGGACGTCTCCTAATCTTCCTCAAGGAAGGAACCGGAGCGAAGGAAGTGGACGCGAATCCCTTTCAGCCGAGCAATGTATCCATCGCGGCAAAAGAACTCTATTACTGGAGGCCCGGAACGGCTGTCGATATTGATACGGACGAACTCGCCTTCCCCGCTGGCTTCTCAGCTCTCAAGCAGGGTGACTATGACGCTCAGGCCGTTCTCGATGTAAATCACAACTATAACTACAGCGGAAGATCCGCCGGCGACCTCGTCAGTGATGTGGTTCCGCTCGACTCCTGGACATCCGGACAAGGCGCTGAACCTGAATTCACGCTTAACAGGGTCGTCTCGGAGCGCTCGCCGCGAACGCAGCTCTCTCCTGAAAAGCAGAAGGCCGCCGAGGCAGCCGCGCATCTTGAGGACTTCACGAGTCCTGTTCTTACGCGCTTCTCGGGCCGGGAAAGCCATGTCCGGGCCTGGGTCATCCTGCCTCCCGGATACTCCAACCATCCCAGCGAGCGGTATCCCACCGTCTACTGGACGCATGGTTTCGGCGGCAATCTGATGTATAGCAAGCTCTCCGGTGAGGGTCTCTTCAATCGAATGGCTGAGGGCAGGATGCCGCCCATGATCTGGGTCATGCTGGATGAATCCCTTCCCACTGGGACCCACGAATTTGCTGACTCGGTGAATAACGGGCCTTGGGGAACCGCGCTGACCTCCGAGTTCATTCCCTATCTCGAATCGAAATACCGGATGGACGCGAAGGCGAGCGGCCGTCTTCTGCAAGGCCATTCCTCGGGTGGCTGGGCCACGCTCCAGCTCCTGGTTAATTATCCGACGATCTTCGGCGGCACCTGGTCCACCTCTCCCGACCCTAGCGATTTTCACGCATTCTCTACGATAGATCTCTACGATGAGCACGCCAATCTATATCGGGATCCTGACGGCAGTGCAGCTCCGATTGTCCGTGACCACGCCAAGGTGCAAGCCACGATGGAGGAGCTTGGCCGGCAGGAGAGGGTGCTGGGCGATTACGGCGGTCAACTCGCTTCTTTCGAGTGGGTCTTCTCGCCGCGTGGTGCCGATGGCCGACCGCTTCAAATGTTCAACCGGGAAACGGGGGAAGTCGATCCGAAGGTTGTTGCCTACTGGCGCGATCACTATGATCTTGCCCATATTGTTGCTAGCGACTGGGCGCGTCGCGGGCCTGATCTGAAGGGAAAAATTCACGTCTTCGTTGGCACCGCAGACACGTTCTACCTCGATGGGCCCGCTCACAAATTTGAAGCAGTCCTCAAGAGGCTCAATGCGGATCCGCACTTTACCTACATTGATAACCGCACCCATTTCGATCTCTACAAAATCGGAGATGACCGGCAAGGTCTGTTCGATACGATCGCAGCACAGATGTACGCCGTGGCTCGGCCGGGACAACAATGGAAATCGAAATGAGTAGAGGGTCGGCCACATGCTGATTCTTCGTTCTGTCGCCGGTCTGGCGCGCTCTTCAGTCTCGGGCGGCAAGCGGCAGGTCTACACCCGGTTGGCTGCAAACTTTCTGTTGTTTGCGGCGATCATAATTCCTGCCGCAAAAGCTCAAAGTATCTCTGAGAACGCGGCCACGAACATCGATCGTGACATCGATCCCAAAATTGCTGCCGCCATCTCGTCAATCGCAGCGATCGACGACCACGCGCATCCGGTGCTTCCTCCTCCAAATGACAGCGCCGATCGCAATTTTGATGCTCTTCCCGTCGACAACATGGAGCCGCAAACCGATCCTGTCGCCTGGAGGCTGGACAATCCGCAACTCACAGTTGCGTGGAATGCCCTTTGGAGCTTTGACCAGGCGGCGCCACTCGATGTCGACGGAATGAAGCGATTGAACGAGGCGAGAGCAAAGGTGAAGTCGCGCGAAGGTCAGCGTTACGCGGATTGGGTGCTGGATCAGGCCGGGATTGGCGTCATGCTGAGCAACCGTGTCGCGATGGGCCAGGGACTGGCGAGGCCGCGCTTCCAGTGGGTTCCTTATGTTGATGCGTTACTTTTTCCGCTTGATAACACTGACCAGCAGACAACGCCGGACAAGAAGCAGTTCTTTCCGCTGGAGGAGCGCTTGCGGGCGCAATATCTGAAAGCCGTCGGCATCGTGGCTGTCCCCCCCACACTGGCTGAGTATCTCACCCGTGTCGTGACTCCCACACTCGAGCGCCAAAAATCTGAGGGTGCACTTGCGGAGAAATTTGAAGTTGCGTACCTGCGCGGCTTCGACTTCGCCGATACACCGCGCTCTGAGGCTGAGCGGATTTACTCAAAATGGGTTGGGCGTGAACATCCCGACTCCGTCGAGTACAAGGCCCTGCAGGATTTTCTTTTCCGATACATTGCTGCTGAATGCGGGCGCCTGGGAATGCCGGTGCACTTGCACACCATGTCCGGCGGTGGAGGATACTTCGACATTGCGAAGGGTAACCCCTTGCTTCTCGAGTCCGTGTTTGACGATGTACGACTTCGCAAGACACGCTTCGTGATGCTGCACGGGGGATGGCCATTCGTGCGTGAAGCCGGATCTTTGCTGCAGAAGCCCAATGTCTTCCTGGATCTCTCGCAGCAGGTGCTCACATTCCCACCACGGACCATGGCCGTCTGGCTTCGGGAATGGCTGGAGACCTATCCGGACAAGGTGATGTTCGGCACGGACGGCTATCCATTTTCCGAATCTATGGGATGGGAAGAAGCGACATGGATAGCCAGCCACAATGCCCGACAGGCGATTGGGTTGGCTCTTACCGGCATGGTGCGTGACGGAGAGATCAGCCGTAACCGGGCAATTGAGATCGCACAGCAGGTTTTAAGCGGGACGGCTGCGCGGCTGTACGACCTTCCATGAAGACGTGGCGGCAACCGATGCCGTTGCCGGGGCAGGATATTGATTTCTTCCGCTATGTTTCACGGCACGATATACTAGTACGGTGACCCCTACGACCCTGGAAACTTATACTCCCAATTCGGAGTCGCACGCCCCGCAAACTGAAAAACGCGTTCTTCTGCTTAAGCCACGCGGCTTCTGCGCTGGTGTAGTCCGCGCCATCGACGTAGTTAAGATTGCACTGGAAACCTTTGGCGCACCTATTTACGTCCGCAAGGAGATTGTCCATAATCGCTTTGTTGTCAATGAGCTGGCGGAAAAGGGCGCAATCTTTGTCGACGACATCGACCAAGTGCCATCGGGCATGCGCGTCATCTATAGCGCCCACGGGGTTTCCCCGGCCGTCCGGGAGCAGTCGAAGCAGCGCAATCTCAAGGTGATCGACGCTACCTGCCCACTGGTTACCAAAGTGCACGTTGAAGCCGTAAAGTTCGCGAAGCAGGGGTATTCCTTGGTGCTGATTGGCCATCGCGACCACGACGAGATTGAAGGCACTTTGGGAGAAGCTCCTGATGTCACGACTGTGGTATCGAGTGCGAAAGAAGTGGAGACGCTTAAGGTTCCGGATCCAAATCGCGTCGCCTATCTAACGCAAACGACGCTTTCGCTGGACGAAGCACGGGATATCATTCAGGCTCTTAAAGAGAAGTTTCCCAATATCGTGGGCCCACACTCGCAGGACATCTGCTACGCAACCGAGAATCGCCAGACGGCTGTCAAGAACGTAGCCCATAACGCGGAGCTGGTTCTCGTAGTCGGATCGAATAATAGTTCCAATTCCAATCGCTTGGTAGAAGTGTCGCAGAACCTCGGCACGCGGGGATACTTGATCGACAATTCCAACGCTATCGATTCGGAGTGGCTGGAAGGCGTTGCAACCGTAGCCGTGACGGCGGGAGCTTCAGCTCCGGAAGTACTCGTAGAGGACGTTGTGTCATATCTTCGCGACCGCGGATTTGGTTCTGTTGAAGAAGTGGAAGTAATGCCCGAACATGTTCGCTTTGGTCTGCCGCCTGAGATAGTTCAGGCGATTCAGTCGGCTCCTGCAGCCAGCGTAGCAAGTGTCTAGGTAAGCGGTAAGTTGGCTGCCGCTGCCTTGGAACCGCGGACGTAGAGCATGAGCATAAAAGTTGGAAAATCACAATCCGAAATCTCAGATGAAGCTGTATACGGTGGGGTCCGCCCAGCGCAGACGGTCAGGAGCGACGCGTCTCCCAAAGTGAAATTCGGCCGAATTGATGCGGGGTTATCCGAGGTCGAAGCTGCCGCGTCGCGGTCATGCGAATACATCTTCTCCAAGCAGGACCCATCCGGCTTTTGGTGCGGAGAACTCGAAGCTGACTCCATGCTTGAGGCCGACTACATCTTCGCGCACACGCTTCTGGGCACCGGAGACGAGTCCCGCCTTGAACGTGCGTTGACGGAGATTCTCCGCTATCAGAATGCCGACGGAGGCTGGTCAATCTATCCCGGCGGCCCTTCGAATATCAGCCTTTCGGTCAAGTGTTATTTCGCCGGCAAGCTCATGGGGATGAAGCCGGAGCACACGGTTCTTGCGAAGGCGCGCGAGTGGATACTGGAAAACGGTGGCGTCGTCGAGTGCAACACCTTCACGAAAATCTACCTCTGCTTTATGGGCCAGTACGAGTACGATGCAGTCCCAGCCATTCCTCCGGAGATCGTGCTGTTTCCCAACTGGTTTTATTTCAACATCTACGAAATCTCCTCCTGGTCACGTGCCATTCTTGTCCCGTTGTCCATCGCATACGCGAAAAAACCCTTCAAGAAGATCCCACCCGAGCAGGGAATCGACGAGCTTTTTGTCGGGGGACGCGCAAACGCTAACCTGCACCTGCGCTGGGACAAAAAGAAGCTTATCGGTTGGCGGAACTTCTTCCTGCTTTGCGATCGCGTCACCCACTGGTTCGAGCGTGTCCACATCCGCCCGCTGCGCAAGATGGCCATTAAAAAAGCCGAAAAGTGGATGCTCGAGCGCTTTGAGATGTCCGACGGTCTCGGCGCGATCTACCCGGCCATGCTCAACGCCATCATCGCGCTGCGATGTCTCGGCTATTCGCTCGATGACCCCCAGGTCATCCGCGCAATGGACGAGTTCGAAAAGCTGGGGCTCGACGAACCGAACGGAACCCTGGATTACCCTGCGCCCACTTTCCGGATGCAGCCTTGTATGTCTCCCGTGTGGGACACTGCGCAGGCCGTCTATGCCCTTGGCGAGGCCGGTATCTCGCGCCACGATCCTCGTCTTCTCAAAGCCGCGGATTGGATGCTCTCTAAGGAGGTCCGCCACAAGGGCGACTGGGCGGTGAAGAATCGCAAGGCGCAGCCTGGCGGCTGGTACTTCGAGTTTAATAACGAGTTTTATCCAGACGTGGATGACACCGGGCAGGTATTGCTGGCACTCAACAAGGTCGACAATCCTCGCGAGCGCTATCAATACGACGTCTCGCAGAGAGCCATTGACTGGATCTTCTCCATGCAATGCAAGAACGGCGGATGGGCCAGCTTCGACAAGGACAACACGAAGATGATCTTCGAGCAGATCCCGTTTGCTGACCACAACGCCATGCTCGATCCGCCGACGGTTGACATCACGGGGCGAATCCTCGAGACGCTTGCCACCTATGGCTATACGCGCAAGGACAAACGCATCGAGCGAGCTATCAAGTTCATCTACGACGAGCAGGAGTCAGACGGAAGCTGGTTCGGACGCTGGGGCGTCAACTACATTTACGGTACTTTCCTGGTCCTGCGCGGCCTCGAGGCCATTGGTGTCTGGAACCATGAGCCGCAGATTCAGCAGGCCGCCGAATGGATCCGTATGGTACAGAACGCGGACGGCGGCTGGGGTGAAACCTGCGGCAGTTACGACGATCCGACAACCCGCGGCGTTGGGCCGAGTACGCCGTCGCAGACCGCGTGGGCGATTCTGGGCCTGCTCTCCGCCGGCGATACTCGCAGCGACTCGGTTGCGAAGGGCATCAAATGGTTGTTAGCACACCAGCAGCCTGACGGTTCATGGGACGAAAGCATCGGTCAGGGCGCAACCCGCCAGGCGCTTTACACCGGAACAGGTTTTCCGCGAGTCTTCTATCTCGCATACCATCTGTACCGCGATTATTTCCCGTTGCTGGCGCTGACCAACTACAAACGCGCCATTGAACGCGAAGCAGCGTAAGGGGAGGAAGATGGCAGTACCAATTTCACAGGCGTGGACCGTTGCCACTTATGTGCTCGGCCAAAAAATGAAGGGCAGGAAGCGTTTTCCGCTCGTCACCATGCTCGAGCCCCTTTTTCGCTGCAACCTGGCGTGTGCCGGATGCGGCAAGATCCAGTACCCGGCGCACATCCTCAAGCAGGAGCTCACCCCCGAGGAGTGCTTCCGCGCGGTGGAAGAATCCGGCACGCCTATGGTTTCTATTCCCGGCGGTGAGCCCTTGCTTCATCCCCAGATAGATCAGATCGTTGCAGGCCTGGTAGCGCGCAAGAAGTACGTCTACATGTGCACCAACGCGCTATTGCTTAAAGAGAAACTTCACCTTTTCAAGCCCAGCAAATATCTGTCGTTTTCGGTCCATCTTGACGGTCAGCGGGAGCACCACGACTTCTCCGTCTGCCGCGAAGGCGGATACGACATCGCCCTCGATGGAATCAAGGCGGCCATCGCCGCCGGCTTCCGTGTCACCACCAACACCACGCTCTTTGATGGAGCCGACCCGAACTCGGTCCGCGCCTTCTTCGACGAACTCATGGAGGTCGGTGTCGAAGGCATGATGGTGGCTCCCGGTTATACATACGAAAAGGCTCCTGATCAGAAACACTTCCTCGGCCGGGCCCGGTCGCGCCGTCTCTTCCGGTCGATCCTCTCGAACCGCAAGAAGACCTGGAAGTTCAATGCCTCGCCCATGTACATGGAATTCCTGATGGGTAAGCGCGAATTTGCCTGCACCCCGTGGGGAATGCCCGCGTACAGCGTCTTCGGCTGGCAGAAGCCGTGCTACCTGTTGCAGGACGGCTACGCCGACACCTTCCAGGAGCTGATCGATACCACGGACTGGTCCAACTACGGCACTGAGAGTGGCAACCCGAAGTGCGCCAACTGCATGGTCCACTCCGGATACGAAGCCTCGGGCGTCTACTATACCTTCGGATCGCTGCGCGGCCTCATGAACACCGCGATGGCCGTCTTCTTCGACAGGTACGAAGACCGCGGCGCGCTCGACCTGCTCAACGAGCCGGTCAAGCCCGTCCACAGCTTCAACCCACTCATCCAGATCGAAACCAAAGTCAACATCGTCGAGCAACAGGGAACCACGGCATGACGCAACCAGCGCACATCGCCAACCCAGACGAACTTGAAGTAGCCGAAGGGCGCGAACGGGAGCAACTCGAGGGCTGGATTCCGTCGCTCGCCACGGAGGCCGAGATCAACGAGGCGTTCGAGAAGGCGTTCGACTACCGCGGTGACGTCACCCTTACCCTCAAGGACGGGCGTACCGTTGCCGGGTATGTGTTCGACCGGCGCACCGGGCGGACACTCGCCGAGTCGGCTGTACGCATTATGCCGGCGACTGAGCGGACCAAGCTGACTATCCCTTACTCCGACATCGCGGCTCTCGCCTTCACCGGGCGGGACACTGCGGCCGGCAAGACCTTCGAAGCGTGGGTCCGAAAGTACTGGGAGAAGAAGGCGGCGGGAGAAACGGACATTGCGATTCATCCGGAATCGCTGGAGTAGCTGATCTCACGGGGTACCCCCCTCCCCCGGTATTCGCCTGGTCATAGATTCTAAAGCACTTCGCTGGTAACGTTACGTTCAAACTCATACAAAATAAATGACTTGCGGCATCTCCCATTGTTTCTATGAGTTGCAGTATCTCATAGATTCTATTGCTCTTAGAATGCAAGACCCTGTAATTGTTTGGAAGCACAGGAGTTAGATACCGCTTCGGAAAACGAAAGGCCCGGCTGCGATGGCAACCGGGCCTTTTTCTTCCTCTATTTCTATTATGGCGGATTTGGGGAAATTGTCGGCCAATTTCCCTTACGGCTTGGCGGCGAGGATGAGGGGAGACGGGCCGGGTGCTTCGACAGTTCGTGGGTTCACGAAGCCAGCGTCCTTCAGCCAACTGCCGATCTCCTCGAAGCTCCAGGTGCTTCCTTCGTCAGTATTGATCAGCATATTGACGGCGAAGATCAAGCCGTTTGCCGGTCCGGTCCGGTCTTTGTTGACGAGGAATTCCTGCACCGCAATGGTTCCCCCGGGAGCGAGGGCGTTGAAGGTTTTGACTAGGAGCTCTTTGCTACGCTTTTCGCCTTCGCTGTGCAGGATGTGGCCGAGCGTGGCGATGTCGTATCCGGAACCGAAATCGGCGTGCTGCAGGTCGCCGGGGGTGAAGCTGAATTGATCCGCCAAGCCGAATTTATTCACCATCTTCTTTGTGGTTTCGATTACGCCGGGCCAGTCAACAGCGGAGACCCGTACGTTGGAAGAGCTTTGCGCCAAGGCGATTCCCCAGACACCAGAACCGGCGGCCAGATCGAGCACTCTTACCGGCGATTTGGCCTCAGAAAGCTGGAGATGGGCAGCCAGGACTTTCGCCGGCGGATAGCTCATTGGAAAGATATCGACGACGAAGTTTTCGAAGAACTCTGAACCAGACTCTTCCTGATTCACGGACCTGAAGGGCTCGCCAGTCCGGACGACGTCGTTGAGATGGAGCCACCGCGGGATGAGGTGTCCGCTCGTGTGGAGGATCAGGCCACCCATGAAGCTGGGTTTGCTCCGGACCAGAAATGCGGCACTCTCCGGAGTAAGCGACAGTTTGCCTTCACCATCCTTTGCGAGAAGCTCAAGACCGACCAGTACATTGGCAATGGCGGTAATGCCACGCTGTGACGCACCAGTGACCGCAGTGAGTTCCTGAATTGTTTTGGGCCCGGCGTCGAGGTGGTCGAAGATGCCGTTGCGGATCGCCGCTTCGATAATGAGTGGCGGGGCGTATGCCCAGGCGAACTGCATGATGCGTTCGGGCGTGACTTGCGTGGCAGTAGCTGTACTCATCATTCTTCCTTTTTCACGAGAGATTGGGTCAGGCGGGAAGGGCAGGAATGAGTGTAGTCGAGCGAATGCCCGGCGTAAACTCCGGCAGGCGGACATGCCATTGGGGAGCGAAAAGAGGCGAGATTTACCTGTGGAAATCCTGTGAATAAATGGACGGTCGACCTAAAGTCAAACTTTAAGAAGATTCAGGAAGCGATTGTTTTGTAATTGGGCGCCAGGGAACACGACCTCGAGATTTCGGGATCCCAGCGTTTTGAAGGCGGCTTCTCCCAGGACCTGGCGGAAATCGGTGGTGATGGCCAGATCGCGCTCTTCGTAGAGCTGGCTCTTATCCATTCCCGGCCATTTCCCGTAGATCTTGCCGCCGGCGACCTGGCCGCCGAGGACGAACATGACGTTGGCGTGGCCATGGTCTGTTCCGCCGGTTCCGTTCTGGTGGACGGTGCGTCCGAACTCTGACATGGAGACCAGAGTGATGTTCTCGGCGTCGTCGCCCATGTCGGTCCAGAAGGCGGCGATTGACTCGCTGAACTCTTTGAGACGGTTGGAAAGCTGGCCGTTGACGCTGCCCTGGTTCTGATGGGTGTCCCAGCCGCCGATGTCGGCGAAGGCTGCCTCGACTCCGAGGTTGGCCTTGAGCAGTTGGGCTACCTGCTTGAGGCTGTTGCCGAACTGGCCATTGGGATAATGCGCGCCGGGAGCGGGGATGTACTTGTCCGGGTCGGCCGCCTTGAGCATCTTGACGGCTTCGAAGGTTTCGGTGGCCGTGCCGTGCAGGACGGCGTTGACGGACTGCTCGTACATGGATTCGAAGCTGTTGGAGATGGGAACGGCTGCGGGATTCTGGCCGCCGACGTTGAAATCCTTCACGTTGCCGATGGCTACCGCGGGGACCTTGCCTTCCAGAGTTCGGGGAAGCTGAGTTCCGAGCGCTACGGCGCGGAATGGGGAGGAGGCGTGGCGGGGCCGCGCGAGGTCCTCGGCGGCGAGGGCACGATTGAGCCAGCCGTCGGGAGTAGCCTTGAATCCGGGCGTGCCAGATTCCATGAAGTCCTGGGCGTCGAAGTGCGAACGGGTCGGGTCGGGCGAACCGCAGGCGTGGACTGCGGCGAGGTGGCCCTGGTCCCAGAGCGGCTTGAGCGGTTGCAGGGAGGGGTGCAGCCCGAAGAAGCCGTCGAGGTCGATGACCTGATCCTTGGGAATGGCGATGGTCGGCCGCAATTCGTAATAGGTCTTCTCGCGGTGGGGAACGACGATGTTCAGCCCATCGGCTGCGCCTCGCTGGAAGATGACGACCAGTTTTTTGCCCTGAGCCTGGGCGGTGGTGGCCTGGGCGAGCACGCTGCGAGTGAGGAACGACGGGATGGCCGAAGCGCCGACGAGGGCCATCGCTCCATCTTTCATCATGCTTTCATGAATGCGCGGCGATTGAGAGACATGAGGAGGGCTCCTGTAGGGGTAAACGCCGGGCGGGTGGAAAAAGTCGCGCAGAACAGGCATTTTGGTACTGGGCAATTTGTTGACTACATCGTGGGTTGAAGATGAAGAACACCGCGGTTCTCCTGCTGAGCGTTCCCATGTGCCTCGCACGCAAAGGTGTAGTGGCGGCCATCTCCCAGTTCCTGATTTCCCGCAACGGAAGCGTCCTGCACAGCGACGACCACCTGGATCGAGGCCGCGACCTGTTCCTTTCGAGGCTGGAGTGGGATCTGGACGGGTTCGACATTCCAATTTCGGATTTCGAGCACCACTTCAGGCCGCTGACCGAGCGCTTCCTGATCAACTATCACCTGGCTCTGACTGACTATCGCCCCAGGGTCGTCATCCTCGTTTCGGCCTATGACCACTGCCTGGCGGACCTGTTGTACCGGCACAACTCCGGCGAACTGGCGTGCGACATCGCCATGATCATCAGCAACCATCAGACCGCCAAGCCGCTGGCCGACTTTTATCACGTACCCTTCCATGTGCTGACCAATCCCAGGGACAAGCGAGAATCTGAACGGGAAATGCTTGAGCTAATCGGGCCTGACATTGACCTGATCGTGCTGGCGCGCTACATGCAGATTCTGGGATCGGAATTCGTCGCCCAGTACCTGTTGCGGATGATTAATATCCATCATTCTTTTCTGCCTGCTTTTGTCGGGGCGAAACCCTACCATCAAGCGTACGAGCGGGGCGTGAAGCTGATCGGAGCCACGAGTCACTACGTCACTGCGGCACTGGATGAAGGGCCGATTATCGAACAGGACGTAGTGCGGGTTTCGCATCGCGATACTGTTGAGGAGATGCTGCGAAAAGGCCGCGATCTGGAAAAGGCTGTCCTTTCTCGCGCCGTGCGCTGGCACCTCGAAAACCGCGTCCTGGTTTACCAGAACAAGACTGTCGTGTTTGTGTAGGCGGTCGCCTGGCTCCCACGCCAAATAATTGCTTAAAAAATCTATGCAGACATTTATACGTATAGAGGTCTATACTGCCCGCGCTATCAATTCCCACCCTGAAAGGCACCTCAAATGAAAGTTAGATCCGCTTTATGCTTTCCCCTCGCCGCGTTGCTCATCCTGCTTACAAGCGGCTCCTCTGCGTTCTCTCAGAATCCCGCTACTCAGGGCAAGATTCTTGCCGGGTTCTTCGAGGAGTGGAGCATTTACTACGCCAACTATAATCTGGCCAATCTGGAAAGCAATGGGTCGGCGGCGAAGTTGTCGCACCTTATCTATGCGTTTGGAGATGTGTCGGCAAGCGCGAGCGATCCTTCTTCGAACACCTGTGTAATCGCCGATGCGTGGGCAGACTTCGAAGATAACAACCTGCCTCCGGTTGGAGGGATCGCTGACACCTGGCCTCTGTATGGCAACTTCGCCGAGATTCTGAAGCTGAAGCAGCTTCATCCCAAATTGAAGACGGTGATCTCGCTTGGCGGTGCGAGCGCGGCTGAGGCAGACGCGTTTTCGACCGCGGCAAGCACACAGGCCGGCCGCCAGGCGCTGGTCTCGGCGTGCATCAACATGTTCATTGTGGGGAACGTGGGCAGCGACTGGAACGGCAACATCTCAGCGCCGGGGCTCTTCGACGGATTCAATATCGACTGGGAGTTTCCGGCTGCAGCCGATAAGCAGAACTTTACGCTGCTGCTGGCGGAGTTTCGCAATCAGCTGAATGCCCTCAGCGCGGAGACCGGCAAACAGTATGCACTCAGCTTTGACGGGCCGGCGGGCGCGCAGAACTATACAAATATTGACCTGAAGAGTGCGGCGAAGCAGGTGGACTTCATCACCATTGACGGCTACAACTACGCGGGCACGTGGGAGAGCACGACGAATGATGCCTCTCCGCTCTTCGATTCGCGGCAGGATCCGGATTTTGGGCAGAACCTCGATATCGACGATACGGTGATGGCGTATCTGAAGGTCGGGGTGCCGGCGCAGAAGTATGTGATGGGTGTGCCGCTTTACGGGGCGGGCTGGACGGGTGTTCCGAACAAGAACCACGGGCTGTACCAGACTTCGACGGGGCCTTCGAATGTGCTGCTGGCCAATGGCACGGGGGTCTGCGCGGATCTGAGCGGCAACACGCCGGGCTGCGATACGCTGCTCACTGCGGGCACGGCAACGTATGCGACGCTTTCGACGCTCACAGCGAACGGCTACAAGAGCTACTTCGATCCGAGCAGGATTGCGGTGTCGCTCTATAGTCCGAGCAGCGGGACCTTTTATACCTATGACGATCCCGACACAGCTCTTCTAAAGGCACTGTACGTCGATCTTCGTGTGCCGGGGGGACTGGGCGGGGCCTTTGTGTGGGCGGTCAAGGACGACGACGCCAATGGCACCATGGTGAAGACACTGGCTAAGGGGCTTGGCCGGTAACGGAGAGGTTTGTCAACAGCCGGCTCGGCGATCTGGTATCGCCGGGCCGTTTTTTTGAGCGCGTGGATGACGCAGGCATAGAATGCAAGACGAAAGAGAATTTATTCATCTTCGAGGGAGTCCTGGCATGGGCAGTGTCGCGCTTTTGCAGTCGCTCAAGGAAAGCATTCTCAGCGGGGCCGGCGTGAAGGCCATCTACGGCGAACCGATCACCGCGCAGGGCAAGACCGTCATCCCAGTTGCAAAGCTGATGTATGGCTACGGCGCCGGGGCGGGCACGGGCGGGGTGGGGAATTCAAGCGCACAGGGTGAAGGCGGCGGGGGGGGCGCGGGTGTGCGCGCCATTCCGGTAGGCGTGATTGAGATCAGCGATCAGCATACGTGCTTCATTCCCATCACCAGCAGGAAGAAGCTGGCGGGAGCTATTGTGGTGGGGACGCTCCTGGGCATCTTTCTGGGCTGGCGCCGGCGCCGGCGCTAAAGCAGCGTTTTGCAGCGCGGTTATGGCGCAGCGGCTGCTGCGGTGGTTGCCGGTGGAGTCAAGGCGTCTATCAACGAAATGACGGTCATCTTCTGACGCACGGCGTCGATCGCGGCCTGCGTTTTGACGGTGATCTCCACAGGCTCGTTGGGAAGCACATCGAAATAGTTGTCTGAAGGGTCGGCGTCGAGATCGCCGAATGTTACATAGACGCTGCGCGCCAGGACAGGTGACGTGAGCCTGATCTGGAAGCCTCCGTCTGTGGGCGTTACCTCGGTCTGGATGTGCGCGGGTGGAAGATGGATGGTCTTGGTGGGGGTTAGGTAGATGAGGTTCTTCGAGAGCTGAGCGCCGTTAGCGCTGAGATCTGCAGCGACAAAGACCTGCGTAGGATCGGCTGCGTTGGCGAACGCGGCCAGCGGCATCTGCAGATAGATCGCGCTCGATAGCGCCGGAATATGCACAGTCTGCTTTTGCTCGCGCACGACTGTCCCGTCAAACCTGAGAATGCGCAGGCGGAGGTCGGCGTCGGTTGGAGTTGTCTTGTCGGAGACGATATAGACGGCGAGACTTCCGTTCTCGACGTGGGGAGAGACGAGCACCGGGCTGTAGAAGCGCCGCGCGTAGTATTGGAGGGCCTTCCAGCGTCCGTAGTAGTCGATGCTCGACCATGAAGCCACAGGCCAGCAGTCGTTCAACTGCCAGAAGATTGAGCCCATGGTGCGCGGTCGGCTGCGGCGAAGGTGCTCGGCGCCGATCTTGATGCCCTCGGCCTGAAGGACCTGGCTGACGTACAGGAATGATGGGAAGTCTTTGGGCTCGGTGTAGTCCTTGAGGAGATAGTCGTGGATGATGGAGTTGCCTTCGTTGTTCTTCTGGTGGGCGAGCATCACGGGAGTGAAAATGCTAGTGCGGTCCTCGGGAGCGGTGAAGGCTTCGATGGTCTTCATCTCGGGGAATGACTGGAAGCCGTATTCGGTCATGAAGCGCGGGTAGTGTTTCTCGTATTCGGAGAAGGGAACGCGACCGTGCCAGACGGTCCAGTCGTGCATGTCGCCGGAGGCCTTGCCGGGCGCGAGGTCTTCGTAGTCGGCGCTGGGGGAACTGGGCCAGTAGGGAGTCTCTGGGTTGAGGCGTTCGACGACGCGCGGGATGGTGCTACTGAAGAGCAGCAGATAATCCTGCCAGATCTTCACACGCGCTTCGATGGTCAGGCCCTTGACGAATTGGCCCGCTCCCGACCAGGCAAGGGAGCCCTCGGTCTCGTTGTTGCCGCACCACACGACGATGCTCGGATGGTTGCGGAGACGGGTGACCTGGTCTTCGGCCTCCTTTTCCACGTTCTCGCGGAACCAATAGGGGCCGGGCTGCCAGTCATTGCCGAACATGAAGTCCTGCCAGACCATGATGCCCAACTCGTCGCAGATGTCGTAGAACTCGTCTGTCTCGTAGTAGCCGCCGCCCCAGTGGCGGATCATGTTCATGTTGGCGTCGCGCGCTGATTGCAGGATGCGCCTGTACTGCGCGGTCGTTACGCGGGAAGGAAAGCTGTCGAAGGGGATGACATCGGCGCCTTTGGCGAAGACGGGGATGCCATTGACGACCAACTCGAACGACCGTCCCCATTGATCGAGGTCGCGACGAAGAACGATGGATCGCAGGCCGGTCTTGCGGGAAGCCTGATCGGCGGCCTTGCCGTCGACTGAAAGCTTCGCGCTCCATATATAGATGGGCTGCGCTCCGTATCCCGCCGGATACCAGAGGTGAGGATTCTGTATCTCGACGGGAATGACGAGATGGTTGAGGCCGGGAGCGAGATTGACAGTCTGCTTGAACTGGGCAGTCTGCGCACCTTCTTTATAGTCGAGTGCGACGGTAGCTTTGGCTGAGACAGACGAGACCACATCGATTTCGGCATCCACATGGGCCAGTGAGCTGCCGACGTCGCGCACGTGAGGATAGAAGTCGGCGATGCGGGCGTCATCCCAGGATTCGAGGCGTGCCGGACGCCAAATGCCGCTGGTGACAAACGTCGGGCCCCAGTCCCATCCGTATTCGTAGGCGGCCTTGCGGATGTAGGTCTTGTCCTGGGCTGGCGTCTGGCCGTGCCACACATCGGTAAGAGCAATCTTCTGCGCGGTCTTGATGGGAGAAGGGAAGACAACCAGTAGCTCGTTCGCGCCGGCTTTCAGATAGGGCTTCACATCGACGCGCCACTCACGAAACATGTTGTCGGCAACGAGGATCTTCTGCGAATTCAGATAGACCTCGGCATAGGCGTCGAGTCCTTCGAAGACGAGATCGATGTGCCTGCGGGCGAACAGGGCCGGTGCGGCGTCGATACTGGTGCGGTACTCCCAGTCGGCATCCTGGATCCACTGCAGCTTGGCCTCGTTGTCGCGGTAAAAGGGCTCGGGGATGAGCTTGTTGGCGAGCAGGTCAAGATGAACATCTCCGGGCACAGTTGCCGGGCGCCATTGAGGCGCCGGATTGCTTTCGCCGGAAACACGCTGGCGAAATTCCCATCCGCGATCAAGAGGGAGGCTGCTCTTTTGCGCCGTGCAGCACGGGATGCAGATGACGACAGCGATCAGGAGTGCGGTGAGTGCAGGAAACAGGGCCTTGGTTCGATGCGCCGAAAGCATGGCTGCAGCAATGTCCTTCAATTATTGGATTGGCTGGTGCAGGCACCATGCTAATTGATTTGTCTCGGTGACCAAGCCAGGGTGCGGTCTGAGACTGCAGCGCGCATGCGGGATTTCAAAAGAAAGTTGCTTGCCAGAAAAATATTTTTCTTCGCTTACGCGCATGCAATTCAAACGTCGGAGGACGCATCCCAGCATATGGAAAGTTCAGAAGCACTCTCAGAAGGAGCAGTAAGTTATGGAACCCACTCAACACCATGGAAAGCAGTTATTCCTTGCGTCAGTTGTTGCCCTGGCAGGAACGCTGGCAATTGCAGGATGCCAAAAACAGCCTGCGCACGCGGATGAAAAGTCAGCGGTCACAAATTCGCTGAACAGCAATAACCTGGGCAGCGTCAGCGTCTCGCAGGATCGGGACAAGGGCGTTATCACGCTCACTGGCGATGTCAATTCAGAAGACCAGAAGAGCCAAGCGGCGGTGCTGGCAAAGCAGGCGGCTCCTGACTACACGATATCCGATGAAATTGGAGTGCGGCCCCAGGGTGCGGAGAGCCAGGCGAAGGCGGTGTCATCGAATCTCGATGACGCGATCGAAGACAACTACAAGGCTGCGATCAAGGGCCACAGGAACCTGGACGATCAGAGCATCGACTACTCAGCAAAGAACGGCACTCTGGTCCTCAAAGGCTCTGTAAAGACGGTTGCCCAGAAAAAAGAGGCAGAGAAGCTCGCCAAATCGGTTCCCAACGTCCAACAAGTGGTGAATGAGATCGAGGTGAAGCCGGGCAAGCATTCTTCGCCGAATGCCTAAAAGCTTTGAAGTACTTCTAACCGGGCGGGAGCTGCGCGTGGCTCCCGCTTTTTTTGTGCCTGGGATTAAACCGGCTGCCTGGCAGCTGGTTCAATATTTCCGCATCACGCCCAGGACGCGCCCCTGAATGGCGACCTGATCGGCGGGCACAAATATGGGGTCCATCTCCGCGTTGGATGGTTGCAGACGAATGAGAGCGCCCTCGAGGTAATAGCGCTTCAGCGTGGTTTCAGCCCCGCGAACCAGCGCGACCACGATATCTCCCTCGTGAGCGACGGATACTTTTTCTACGAAAACATAATCGCCGTCGACGATGTGCTCGTCGCGCATGGAGTCGCCGCGCACCTTGAGGGCAAAGACGTCGCGATGTCCGACGATATCGCTCAAGGAAATGGTGTCAGAAGTTTCGACGGCTTCGAGCGGAAGTCCGGCAGCGATCCGCCCTACCAGCGGCAGACGTTCGCCCGGACGCGGCTTCGCCTTAGGAGGCAGTACGTCGATCGAACGGCTGCGGTTGTGCGCACGCTGCAGCAGTCCCTTCTGCTGAAGGTTGGTGATGTGCTTGTGCACAGTGGCCAGCGATCTCAGACTGAGGCCGTGGGCGATTTCCTCGAACGAAGGGGAATATCCGTTGCGCTGCACGAAGCTCGAGATAAAGTCGAGTACCTCTTTTTGGCGGCGAGTAACAGCCATGGACGAATTATAGCGAATAAAAAGCGAATCGAGTAAAACTTTTTTCGAAGGGCGTCTTTAGCACGGCAGTTTCTGCCGGAAGACGACGATGAGCGGACCGGCGCGTTTAAGCGTGGATCTATGACGGACGGATTGCGCTTCGCTTTTGCGTGGTGAGAGAAGCACCGTGCCCACAATTTCTGATAGACTCAGTCTTGTTGTCGCGGTTGGATATCGGGTGTGAGTGGCACACACAAGAAGGTCCGGCAACAAAGGCAGTGAGCAGTGTCGGGGCGAGTTCATCCGGCTGCCGTCAAGACTTGGGCTCCTGTCAAAACTTAGGGGACGTAGTTCAGTTGGTTAGAATGCTGCCCTGTCACGGCAGAGGTCGCGGGTTCGAGCCCCGTCGTCCCCGCCAGATTCTAAAGGACTTAAGTCCAATCTGGCCCAGACTAAAGACACAAAAGAGACACAGTCAGAAAATGGCTGGTTCTCATTTTCATGTAAACAAGTTGTATGAAATGGCTCTCGTCGCGCGGGAGCCTTTTCTCGTTATGCGTTCAACTCGCTTGCTGCTCGGAGACAACGAACAGGCCCGAGACGTGCGTCAATGCTGACCTCTTTGCATCCTGATTCGCCTGCTGATAAACATCCGCTGTGATGCGTGAATTCGCGTGCCGGAGCAGTTCCTGCACCACCTTCACATCATGACCGGCTTGCCGGAGCATCGAGGCAAAACTGTGCCGGAAGACATGCCAGGAAAGGTGTTTCGTGACGCCGGCCTTGATGACCGCGGGTTCGATGTGATTCCGGAGTGCGGATTCCGCCCAATAGGGCCGTCTCCCACTAGTGAATGGCGAGGCGAATACCCAATCAGACTCTTGGGCGTAATGCGTTTCCCGTCGCCACTCCCTGAGCACTACTGCAAGTTCGGGCAGCATGGGAATGCCCTTTCTCGATGCGCGCGTCTTCATGTTCGTTTCGTCTTTGCGAACGAGCCCTCGCCGCAGATGAAACCACAGGTTCTCAAGGTCCAGGTCGGCCCACTTGAGGCCGCGGAGTTCGCTACGTCGCAGCGCCGAAGAGGCCGCTGTCAGAACCATCACCCGTACCCGAACAGCCTAAGAATGTGGCCATCTGTTTCGTCAGATTTGGTTCGTAGCTGAGGATCGTCGGGCGATAGCACCAACTTATATTCTTCATCCTAGTCTCCTGAGTCACAAGTAGGTTGCATATAGATGGGAGGCGTTCTATGGTGAGGCATGGAGTCTCGTCGTGGACGGCCGAAGAAGCATGAGCTGGTGGTAAGCCCAGGGCAAAGAGCCGAGTTGGAGCGCATAGCGCGGCAGTCTCGCAGCGCTCGTTCGGTGGCCTTCCGCGCCCGTATCGTTTTAGAGTGTGCGGGTGGAGCAAGCAACGCGGCGGTAGCAGCGAAGTTGCGCACGACAGGATTTACAGTTGGTCTCTGGCGCAACCGCTTTATAGCTGAGGGAGTGGCGGGGCTGGGCGATGAGCCGCGTCCGGGAGCGCCGCGTGAGATCGGTGACGAGAAGATCGAGCAGGTGGTGCGGCTGACGCTGGAGAAGACTCCGAAGGGAGCGACGCACTGGTCCAGCCGCATGCTAGCAGTCAGAACCGGTCTAAGCCAGTCCACCATCAGCCGCATCTGGCGTGCCTTTGGACTGAAGCCGCATCGCACAGAGAGCTTTCAGCTATCGACTGATCCATTGCTGATCGACAAAGTGCGGGATATTGTTGGGCTCTATCTCGATCCACCCCATCATGCGCTGGTGTTGTGCGTGGATGAGAAGTCGCAGATCCAGGCACTCAGCCGTACCCAGCCTGTGCTGCCCATGCGGGCCGGACAACGGGAGCGGCGCACGCACGACTACAAGAGACATGGCGTCACCAGCCTGTTTGCCGCTCTGGATATCGCGACCGGCAACGTTCTTGGCAAGTGCTATCGACGCCATCGTTCGGTGGAGTTCCTCGACTTCCTGAAGAAAATCGACACCGCCGTTCCTGCCGATCTGGACATCCATCTGGTGCTGGACAACTACGGCACACACAAGACAGCGCTGGTCCGCCAGTGGCTACAAAAAAGATCACGGTATCACCTGCACTTCACTCCCACGCATGCCTCCTGGCTCAACCAAGTGGAACGCTGGTTCGCACTGCTTACACAACGGCAGATCAAGCGCGGTTCACACACCAGCGTGCAGGAACTCGAAACGGCGATCCGCGAATTCATCGCTGCCCACAACCAACAGCCCAAACCCTTTCGATGGACCAAGTCCGCAGACCAGATCCTGGCCTCCATCGCTCGATTCGCTACTTCTACTCTCGCCGCGCACTCACCCACAACTTATACGAGAAATCAATGACTCAGGAGACTAGTCCAGAGCCACAAGCGGAGGAGCCGGTCATGAGAGAGAAGTTACGATTTTTGGGCATGGATGTCCATGCTGAGACGATCGCAGTTGCCATAGCGGAACCGGATGGCGAGGTACGCAGCCTGGGGACAATTGCCAACCGCGAAGATTCGATCCGCAAGTTCATCAGGAAGCTTGGTACGCCTGCGCAGGTGTGCGCCTGCTACGAAGCGGGGCCAACAGGATTCGTACTGTACTGGCAGCTGACCCAGTTGGGTGTCGACTGCGCGGTGATAGCACCGACGCTGGTACCGAAGAAGCCGGAGATCGGGTGAAGACGGACCGGCGGGACGCGTTGAAGCTGGCGCGCAGTCACCGCTCCGGAGATCTGACGGCCGTGTGGGTTCCCGATGAAGATTCAGAGGCTTTGCGCGACCTTGTCCGGCAACGGGAGGCAGCCAAGCAGGATCAGTTGCGTGCGCGGCATCGTTTAACCAAGTTTCTGTTGCGCACGGGTCAACGTCCACCTCTGGGACTGAAGGCGTGGACAGAGCGTTACATGAGGTGGCTGGCGCAGGTCGGCTATACGCATCCGGCGCAGGAAGTCACGCGTCTGGATTGTATGAACGAAGTCGAGCACATGAGCGCACGGGTGAAGCGGTTGGAGGAAGCCATTCTCGAAGTGGTAAAGCTGGCACCGCAACCCATGCAGGACGTAATTCGGGGTCTGCAGGCTTTGCGCGGTGTAGCGCATATCTCGGCAGTCACGATCGCATCGGAGTTGGGCAACGTCTGCTCCCGCTTCCAGAGCGCACGGAAGCTGATGGGTTATTGCGGCGTATTTCCCAGCGAAGATTCCAGCGGCAACCGCGTTCGAAGAGGCGGCATCACCAAGGCCGGTAATGCGCACCTCAGACGCATCGTGGTGGAATCGGCCTGGTGCTATCGACACCTGCCTCGCGTCGGGGAAAGCTGCGCAAGCGACACGAAGGTGTTCCGCCAGCAATCATCGAGATCGCATGGAAGGCGCAGAATCGCCTGCATAAGCGCTAAATGAAGCTGAGCATGGCAGGCAAGGATCAGAGGAAGATCATGACTGCAGTCGCACGAGAGCTGCTGGGCTTTATCTGGGCCATCGCGATCAAGGCTGAAGCAAGTTGTCGACAACCCATTGCTGCATGAAAAGACAAAACCAAAAACCTTCCAAATAGGGAAAAAGAAAAACGTTGAACCAGGCAATTCAATTCGAGGACAGGGTCAGCCGCAGCCGGGGCAAGCACGAAGGAGAATCCTCGGCGGAAGTATGCGGCAGGCTATGCCGGACTCGCGTGGTTAGTCAGAGGCAGCTCCCGACGGATCATGATTATGCGGTTTCGACCCGCGAATATCAGCTTGATCAATCGTCGCCATTACCCGCCTCGGCTGCGGCTGACCCTGTCCTCGTTCGAAAAAAACGACCAGCGCATGCCGAGTTGGCGACCAACCGCCCATAATTCCGTCTATGAGTGAACCGCCTTTGATATCGCCAGTTGAGAATTACCTTCGGCTTGCGCGTCAACAATTAGAATCCTATCCGAAGCGCAGCAGTCTCCACTTCTCCCATTTCCCTTGTGTATCTTAACTCACCGCGTTTCCGGCGCTAGTGATTTGTAGCCCAACGCCGAGTGTGGTCCCAGAGTGTTGTACAGCACTTGCAAACTTGGTCATGCTGTCCCGCGAAGGTCTTCCATCAGCATGTACCCTGCTGATCACCAGCACCCACAGCGGAAAGAGCAAGAAAAACCATTCAAACCTTCCGACGCTCAACAGAAGGATGAGCGCCAGCGCGTAACCAAACAACGCCATCCAGCGCGACAAGGTCCGAGTTTGCAGCGTGATCGTGCACGTCGCCATCATGAACACGCCGGCCATTTTTGCCGCATAAATGTTCATGGTTTGATACGCTTCAGCGCGGCCGAAGTAATAGCTGCCGGATTGGATGAGACCGGTCCGTTCATGACCTAGGACGATGATGATCCCAGCCACCTCGGCCGCTCCGGTAAAGATCATCGCGACGAACAACAGGCCGCTACCTAAGAACACCGTGGCAAAGAAGCGGTCTTCATACTCTCCAAGCCGGTCGCGGATGATGCCCATGAACCACAGGAAGGCGATGCCAGCGAACGGCAGAAGGTACAAAGCGAGAGAGATTGCCTTCGAATGGCGGATCATACCTGTGGGTCGCGACAGCGGATTGGGAGGAATGGAGATCCGGGAAAGCAGGAAACTCGTTATGCCCAGGAGGGAAAAGATAATACCCGCTACGGCGGCGGCGCGTGGCGTTTTCATCCCTTGACGAATCCGCGCGACTTGTTGAGTCATTTCATTCCTCTTGCGTCGCGCTACTAACGGCGCAACGCCGGGCCGCCCGATCCCGTTCATTAGGGGGTCAGTTCAATTCCGGTGCGTGGTGGCACGGTGGCTCTTTCCCCTTTTGCCTGCCGTTCGAGCATGCGGCGTTTCAGGGTCTCATAGATCGGTTCGCTGTCCACCAGCATGGTTATCAACATCGCCATCAGAGACGCCGCAAGGAGCGGGAGCGTGAGGTCGCCACGTCCTGTCATCTCTACCGCCATCACGATGCCAGTGAGCGGGGCGCGCACGCCGGCGGTAAATAGTGTGGCCATGCCAACCACAGCACAGGCGAAAGATCGGCGTGGTATCCCTGCGACCGGATCCAGTTGACAAGGGCATAAGAAGCCCTTGTGCCTCGGCATATTGATCGCCCACATCGCAGACACCTATGCCATTGGTTTCATCCGATGGAACTTCGCGGAGCCGCTCATAGTTATGGGCCAGAGCGAGGATGATGACCCACGGATGATCGATGGAATAGCCCTCGAAGACATACAGCGGATCCATGATGGCGATCCCGACATCGTCTGCCTCGTGAGAGAAGGCGAAGCTCTTGACCGCCTCAACGAGTTCCCGAGGCGACGATTCATTGCATGTCTCGGCAACGGGGATCAATTCGGGATCGGTGTAGGCCCCTCGGAACGCCTCCGTCGATCCGGGGCATTTGCGCGAGTTCTTGCGCGCCAGCAGTTGCAGGTCACCCCAAGGATGCTGATCTGGCGGGTGCCAGAAATCGGAGAGGGCCGGCGCGGGGAGGTTTTCACCGACTCCATTGATGCAGTTGCCGGAGACGCGCAGGAGCGCGACGGTCTCTGGTTGTGGAGCCACGTACCGCGTTTTGGCCGCCGCGGATTGAAGGGTTCGGTCATAGCTGGTCTCGAATCCGTCAGGATAAGGCGAAGGTATCCAAAGCCGTTAGCAACTCGGTTGAAGGCGGCGAAGAGGGCTGCGATGTACCGCTTCGGCTAAATGCGCTTCCGTCCAGCCGGCGCGCATCGGCTTCCATCTCGGTGCGGGTGACGGCTGATGAATTTCAGTTTATCTTTCCAGCGAACTTCAGCAGGGCCTGCTCCGCATTTGTGAACAGTTGCGCATCGAGATCACCATCCTGCAGAGCACAATCATTTCGGAGGACCCGCCCTGCGTTTCCAGCAGAGCGCCATGACTGTCGGCACAGTAAGGGCATCGCTCTGTCGCGAAACGTAGGTGGCAATCATCTCCTTGTGCCGGCGGCCCACCAGGCTATCGTCAAACAAGAGGTTCTCAGGATCTCCAACATGCCTTTCAGCAGCACCGGGTTCGTGGCAAAGCACAGCACGATCCCGGGAAGATCGGTTCGGGCAAAGCGCGCTTCGCGGGATCTCGCCGAACGATTCACG
>CAWAYO010000025.1:0-34561 GCA_963786085.1 uncultured Acidobacteriaceae bacterium | reverse complement strand
GTGGTCTCGGGGCTGCACCTGGCGATTTTTTCGGGGCTGATCTTCTGGGTGACGCGGCGGCTGCGACTTTCGCGGGTGTGGGCGTCGCTCATCACGATTGGTTGCTCGCTGGGATATGCGGTGTTTACCGGCTTCGGGAATCCGGTGCAGCGGGCATTCTGGATGGTGACTCTCTATCTGATCGGGCGCCTGCTATGGCGGGAGCGGGTGGCGCTCAACGTGATCGGGGTCGTTGCACTGGTGATGCTGGCTGCCGAACCTTCGTCGTTGTTCGATTCCGGATTGCAGATGACGCTTCTGTCGGTGCTGGCGGTTGCCGCCGTCGCGGTGCCAGTGGCGGAGAAGACGTTCGGACCGTATCTGAGGGCGATGCGCAATCTGCGGGTCCTGAGGATCGATCCTTCCCTGCCGCCGCGGGTTGCGCAATTTCGCGTGAGCCTGCGGATGGTGGCGCAGCATCTGCGTCCGTTGACGGGACGTTTTGCGGCGTGGACGGTTTTGCCGGCTGCGATTCGGCTCGGGCTTCGAGTTGCGGAGTTGCTGGCAGTTTCATTCTCCATAGAGTTGTTGATGATGTTGCCGATGGCGGAATATTTTCACCGGGTCACGCTGTTGGCGCTCCCAGTGAATCTGCTGATTGTGCCGTTCCTGGGCGTGCTGCTCCCGTGCGCGCTGATTACATTTGCGGCGGTGATGATTGCTCCCGCGATTGCGTTTGTGCCGGCGGCTTGCACCGCGGTTGTTCTGCATTCTGTCATCTGGATCGTGGCCACATTTGCCGGCATGCGCGCGGGAGACCTGCGCATACCTGCGCCGGGCTCGGGGACGGTCGCAATGTGGATTCTTCTTGCGATTGCTGCGGTCTGCGCGCTGCGTATGCGGCGCTTTGGGCTGGTGCTGGCGGGCGTCGCGCTCGCGTTGAGCGCAGCGGTGGTGGTGCTGCCGCGTCGGGTTTCGCGCCACGCCGGGCAGCTCGAGGTGACGGCGATTGATGTGGGGCAAGGCGATTCCCTGCTGGTGGTGACGCCCGATGGCAGGACGCTGCTGGTCGATGCCGGAGGACTGGTGGGAGCCTCGCCGGAGTCGAATTTCGACGTGGGCGAGGATGTCGTCTCGCCGGTGCTGTGGTCGCGTGGGATTCGCCGGCTGGATGCCGTAGCAATCACGCACGCTCACGCGGACCATATTGGCGGCATGCGGGCGGTCTTGGCGAACTTTCGTCCGCGCGAGCTTTGGGTGGGAAGGAATTCGGATGTTCCGCAGTATGACGCGGTGCTCGACGAGGCTGCTCGGCTCGGCTCGCGGATCGTGACGCACACTGCCGGCGACGCACTCGCGTTTGGCGATGTGGCGGTGCGGGTGCTAGCGCCGGATCGTGATTATCGGCCGGGCAGTGCTCCGGCCAATAATGACTCGCTGGTGATGCGGGTGAGCTACGGTGGGACCTCGGCGCTACTTGAGGGAGATGCGGAAGCGCCGAGCGAGGCACGCATGGTCGCGGAAGGCGGGCTCAAGTCGGATCTGCTGAAGGTCGGACACCATGGCAGTCGAACGTCGACCACTCCGGCTTTTCTGGCGGCGGTTGCGCCCTCGTATTCAGTGATTTCGGTGGGGAGGCGCAATTTCTATGGGCATCCACGGCATGAGGTGCTGGAAGAATTGCAGCAGGAGCGCGTAACCACGTATCGCACTGACATGCTGGGGCTGACCAGCTTCTATCTCGATGGCCAGCATGTATATGCAGAGCCGTGGGCGGCAATTCCGCATTAGGGGAGAGTTGTCACTGGATTGATACCGGCTTTGCACAGGCCGGGGCATCTTTTTCCTCGCACCCGCGTCTAGTCGTTATACGATGCCTCGCATGGGAGGAAATTGAGTACATGGGCTCACACGAACCGGTAAGCTCGTCTTCGGATCAACCCCATCCATCCTTTGAACCCGACTCTGAAGCCAAACAGAGTCCCGAAGAACTGAAAGAAGAGCAGCGAAAACTGCGCCGCCTGCAGATGATGATGGACATGGTGATGTCGGTCATCGGGCAGGATACGACGCTCACGATCGACGAAGCTGCCGAGATGGTTGCGGACAGCCGTCGCGCCGCGCTCGCGATGTTCCCTGACAAGGAGCTGGCTTACGACCTCATCTATAAGCCGCGTCTGCAGCGGCTGATGCGCGAGCGGTATCGAATCCAGTAATCTACTTTGATTCCACCGAAGTGAGACGGAAGGTGATGGTGCCCCAGAAGAAGCGGGCGCGCATCTGCACTGGCATGTGCTTTTCGTCGTCGGTGTACCAGATCCAGATATTGCCGCGGTTCTTGACGACGCCGGCATCGGCGGTGGGCTCCACGCGCAGGGTCTGAAATTTTCCGGCGGGTGTTTGCACCTCTTCGCGCCCTTCCACCTTCATGGTTACGGGAATGGTCTTCATGGCGTCGCCGAGAGGCATCTGGAAGCTCTGGCCGACGGTCATGGGCTGCGACGCCGCGTAAAAGATTGCGGAGAGCGAATCGGTGACGCAGGAGGGGATGGCAGACTCCTGGTGCTTGCTGATTCCGGAGACGAGATTTTTCTCGGTGTAGATTGTCTTGCCGTCGGCGTAGTTGAATTTGAGATCGCCGTTCACCTGGCGGCGGCCTTCGATGATCTGCTTCGAGAAGCCCTCCGAGCAGCCGGTCAGGCGATGAAAGGACGACTGAAAGCGGTCGCTGACGCGGAAGAGCAGATTGACGGCGCCGACGGTGTCCGCGGTCACGGTGATGCGCTGCATGTCGCCGTCGGCTTCGAGGTGAAAGGCTACGATGCCCGCGGGAAAGACGCGCCAGTCGACGGCATAGTTGAGGGTTTGTTTTACCGGGAAGGTGAAGCCCACGCGGGGCGCGCGGAGAGGCGCGATGGACGCAGGCGTCTGCGCGCCCAGGGTCGCCGCAAACAACAAGCAGCTAGAAATGAGGAGCAAGCGTTGACGCCAAATCAAATCCAATACTCACAGTGCGCGAAGCTGCCGCGCTCAACCCCAGAAATAAATTCGCAGCGCAAGCGCAGCATAGATGGCGACCGCACCTATCAGTGCATTGTACTCGCGGTGTTTTCGATACAGGCCAGCCGAAAATGCTCCGCGTTCGCTTTTGGAACTGCTTGCCGGACTGAGTCTCGGGAGCAATCGTGGGACGCGGGCAGCGTAGTCGTCGAATTCGTTGAACTTCGATCGCAGAAAGGCCTCTTCCGAGCGGATGACGGGCACGTAAATGACGGCGAAGAGCACGGCCAGAGCAAGCGCGATCCAGATGCTGCGGGAGGCCAGCGCAAAGCCGAAGGCGATGAGCATGGAGCCGAGATAGAGCGGGTTGCGGGTGAAGGCGTAGGGTCCGGTCATGGTGAGCTCGGTATTCTTTTTGACGTATCCGGAGGCGTAGGCGCGCAGCCAGACGCCGGGAATTACAAGAATGAGACTCAAGGCCATAAAGGCAGCCGTTGGACGCGCTAGCCAGAGGTAGAGCGCCGCGAAGGCGAAGCCCAGGGGCACGCGGATGCGCCGTGCGATTCTGCTCCAGGTTACGGCCATCTACTTTCGGTCTCCCAGCAGTTGCATCGCGGCATCGAGGACGGCCTCGGGCGTGATGGTGAGCAGGCCGGCTTCGGGCGCTTCGTGGCGCGCGTGGTCGCGGCGGCTTTCAGGATGGCGCAGGACGCGGAAGCTACCGCCAAAGGGTCCATTGCGAGCGGGATCGGTGGGGCCGAAGATGCCGACGACCGGCTTGCCGAGCGCGCTCGCAAGGTGTAAGGGTCCGGTGTCTCCGGCGATGACGAGGGAGGCGCGACGGGTGATGGCGATGAGTTCTGTAAGCGTGGCCTTCAGTGTTGTCGCGGCGCCAGCGCTCAGGGTGATAAGCTCGTCGGCAATCGATTCTTCTCCAGGGCCGCTGTTGACGATGACGGCGTATCCCGCGTGGTGAAGCTGACGGGCCACCTCGGCATAGCGCTCAACCGGCCAGCGCTTGGCGCCCCAACCTGCTCCGGGGCTGATGAGGACGAAGGGCTGCGCGATTGCGGCAGCCTTGCTGTCGGCCGGCGGCGAGACAGGCAGCCACGGCAGCATGACAGGCAGTGCGTCTCCGGCGACTGCGTTGGATACTTCAATGGCCTGTTCGATGACGTGCACTCCCTGCGTCTTCGCTCGCTCGCTGAAGAGCCAGCGCGCCGCGGACTCGCGAGGATTCTCTTCGCCGATGATGCGGGAAGCGCGCGCCCAGCGCGCGATCACGGCGGAACGTACGGCGCCCTGCAGATCGACGCAAACATCGTAACGGGTCTCGCGCAATTCGCGCCGCACACGGCGGATGGCGCGCAGGGTCGCAGGACTGAGCGGTGAACGTGCCCACCGCTTGGCGGGGACGATATGAATGGCGTCGATGATGGGCATCTGCGGGCTGCGCCGGTCGCATGTCTCAGTGCAGAGAAGGTCGCGCCACTGCGGCTCGACGGCCCAGCCGATGAACCACTCGGGATGTGCCTGGCGCAAGGCTGTAGCGGCCGGCAAGGCATGGAGAATATCCCCCATCGCACCGAGTCGCACGATGAGTACACGCAACTTCTTTTCTGCTGGAGACAATTCTTTATTTTCTCACAATGAGACTGAGCAACTGCGTTGCAAGCGCTGGTTCATCCTCGAACACAACTTCGAGCCGTGCGACGTCGAGCGGAGCAAGGCGCGTCCGCTGTTCCGGAGATAGGCGCACCCAATCCTTTTCGGTGGTGATGAATACTTCGGAGCAGTGCTGGTCCCGAAGATCGAGGAGTTGGTCGAGGTCAGCGTCAGTGTAGGTGTGGTGGTCGCGGAAGGCCGATGTTGCAGCGATGTCGCTGCTGTGACGGCGCAGTGCGGAGAAGAACTCGTCCGGGCGGGCGATAGCGCAAAAGGCGACGGATCGCTTTAGTTGCGGAATTGCGAGGCGGCGATGCTGAATCCATATGGGCGCGGTGGGGTTGCGGCGTCGCAACTGTGTTTCGAGGTGCCGGTCTTCTTCGCGAAGGATAAGGATCGAAGCGCGTTTCAGCGCGGCGAGTGGCTCGCGGAGGCGTCCGGCGGGTAGCAGGCGCTCGTTGAAGTCGCTGCTGTGGAGGACGACGATGTCCACGTCGCGAGCGAGGCGGCAGTGCTGGAAGCCGTCGTCGAGAAGATGGATGCCGGAGCCGGATTGCTCGCGCTCGGCCAGGATTCCGGCTGCGTAGCGATCTGACCCAATGTAGACGGGGATGTTGGAGCTGCGGGCAATCAGGATCGGTTCGTCGCCGTAACGCGCGGCGGAGCCTTCCGGGTCGACTCGCTCGACAGTTTGAATGCTGCGGCCATATCCGCGGGAAAGAGCGTCGACGTGGTGGCCCTGCTCGGTGAGCAGGTGCGCGAGCCGGATGACTACGGGAGTCTTCCCTGCTCCGCCCACTGAGAGATTGCCGACGCTGACGACCGGCCAAGACAGGCGTTTTGGCTTGATCCAGCCGGAGTCGTAGGCAATGTTCTTCACCGTCAGGGCGCCAGCGTAAAGCGGCACGAGGGGCGCTAGCAGCGCTTGTGCGCGGCTCACACGCGAACTCCGGTGCCCAGGCCGACAATTTCGAGCAGGGCGTCGGCAGCGGTTTCGGTAGCTCCGACCTCGCTTTCGAAGACCTCGCGGGCCCTGGCTCCCATGTCGCGGGCTGCGTTTTCGTTGGTAAGTAGCTGTTGGAACGTGGATGGTATCTCTTTGATTGCGACGATTGTGATGGCGTCGGCAGCCAACAGCTTTTCGACAATGGCGCGGAAGTTTTCGTAGTGCGATCCCATGACAATGGGCACACCGAATTGCGCGGGCTCGAGCGGATTGTGACCTCCCGGAGTGAGCAGACCGCCGCCGATAAAGGCCAGGTCGGCGAGGGAGTAGACCGAGGCCAGTTCCCCGATGGAATCGAGCAGGAAGACGGTGCCAGGGGGAATCGGAGCAGGAGATTCCATCCATCGGGAACGCAGGAGATACGGAGTCCCGCGCTGCGTGAGCAATGTTTCGACAGCGCGAAATCGCTCGGGATGGCGCGGCGCAAGGATGGTGATGACATCCGGCGGCAGTGCGTTGAGAAGAAGCTCTTCTTCTCCGGCGAGAGTCGACCCGCAGACAACGACCTTAGTGTCGGCGGGAAAATTCCTGCGCAACGCCTCGGTCGCGGTTGCGGTTTTCGCGACGCGGACGCCGAACTTGAGATTTCCGCCGACGCGCACGTTGCTTGCGCCGATGGCTTTCAGCCGGTCAGCGTCGAGTTCGCTCTGCGCCAAGACAAGAGCGACGCTGTTGAGCAATCTCTTCCACACAAAGCGCAGGCGCAGATAGCGCGGCCATGAACGGTCGGAGATGCGCGCGTTCACCACGGCTACAGGGATTTTCGCGCGGCGACACTCGACGAGCATGCGCGGCCAGAACTCAGTTTCGAGAAGCACGACCATGCGCGGCTGCAACGTCCGCAGCCATGCGCGGATGGCGAAGGCGAAGTCGAGCGGGAAATAGAAGACGTGATCGGATCCGAAGCGCTCGCGTGCGATCTTCTGTCCGGTGCGGGTGGTTGTAGAGACGACGATGCGCCATCCGGGAAGGCGCGATGCCAGTTCGTCGATGAGACGGCTGGCCGCCAGAATCTCTCCCACGGAAACGGCGTGCACCCAGATCGCCGGCCTGTCGTCGGCGAGCATGCGCTTTGGCACGCGGCCCAGGCGCTCGGCCAGTCCCTCGCGATACTTGCCGCTGGTGGCCATGCGGAAGAGCCAATAAGGCGCGCCCATGAGCAGGACCAGAAACAACGCGAGACTGTAGAGGGCGAGCATCGGCTTACGAATCTAACTTTACTCAGGTCTTATTCGAAGATGATAATCGTGCCAAAGATGCGTCTGCGTTCTCTCGCTTCCCTCCCCCTTGCTCTCATGTTCACGGCAGCAGCGCTTCCGGCTTCCGACCACACTTTGCAACCGGCAAAAGATGCGTCGAGCTATCCGGCATTCGATGCGCATGCGGAGGAGCATGTAGTGATCGCCGCGGAGCCCTTCGACACAAAAGAAAAGATGGGCATCTTTCGCGTCGATTATCTGAAGAACGGCTTCATGCCGATCCGGATAATCGTGACCAACAACGGCGACAAACCCATTTCTCTTGTGGACGCGCGGATTCACTTCATCACCTCCGCGGGTGACAGGATTCCTGCGGCCGAGCCGGAGGACGTGGAGCGGCGTATGACACACGTGAGCAATACGGGCAAGAAGATTCCCATGCCGGCACCGCTGCCTCCGATGGGCGGTAAGCTGAAGACGCCGGACTCGAAGATCGAGCAGGATTTTTCGGAGTTCGAGTACTCGGCCATTGCAGTTGAGCCGCACACCACGCGGGCGGGCTTTCTCTTTTACGATATGGAGGGATTGGGCGGCAATCCGTTGCGCGGCGCGAAGCTGCGGCTGAGAGAGCTGCGCGATGCGAGCGGGAAAGAGCTGTTCTCCTTCGATATTCCGTTCGATAAGTATCTGGACGCGCATTGAGGTTGACCTGCAGAAGGTAAGTAATGATTCCCCGCCGATCATTTTGTCTAGCGCTCGTCCCCGCATGCGCCAGCGCTCTTCTCGGACAGCAAGGACGTCCGGTTCCCGCGGTTACGTCCTCGCCGGAAGAGAGATCTGCAGCGATCAGTTCCCCGCTGACGAAGGCAATCGTGGAAGTGATGGAGACGATCGATGCAATCAAGCCCGGCATGACCAGAGCGGACTTGCTTGCGGTTTTCACCGTGGAGGGTGGCATTTCTACGCGCGCTCGCCGGACATATGTTTACAAATTGTGCCCGTACATCAAGGTCGAGGTCGATTTCAAAGCGGTCACCAATCCAGATGACAGGCTCACCGAGATGAGCGACGACAAAATTCTCAAACTCTCACGGCCCTATCTGCAGTACAGCGTGATGGACTAAGCATAGACGCCCGTCTGACTACACTCCCTTCTTTTGGGGCTCCCAGACGTATTTGTGAATCTGCAAGCTCAGGCGAGCGTTCAGGCCGTCGGCGAGCATCCATTCCACGAGTTCGCGCGGATCGAGCAGGCAGTTGGCGGTGCTGCGCTCAAGCGAGGGTGTCTTCGAGAAGGCTGGAGAGAGCAGGATCTGCATGCCGCGCGATTCGAGCGCATTGGCGCGGATGAAGTCGCGGGAGAATTCGTAGTCGTCACGATTGGTGATGACGAACTTCAGCTCGTCGCGCTCGGTGAGCGAGGCGAGATTGGTCATGCGGAAGCGGGCTGACTCGCCGGAGCCAGGGCATTTCACGTCTACGATCTTGTGCACGGCTCTGGGGACGTTGTCGATGGGGCGCTCGCCGCTGGTCTCGATCATTAGCTGGTATCTCTGTGCGAGCAGGCGTTCCATCAACGGGATGAGCTCGCGTTCCTGAAGGAGTGGTTCGCCGCCGGTGAATTCGACGAGCTTGACCGGTGCGAGCTTGGCAATTTCGGCGACGATCTCGTCTTCACTGAGCTTGTAGCCGCCGGTGAAGGTGTATTCGGAGTCGCACCAGGAACAGCGCAGGTTGCAGCCGGCGAGACGCACGAAGATGCAGGGACGTCCGGCGAAGCTCGATTCACCCTGTACGGATTTGTAGATTTCGATCAGGTACACTGCGCGGTCACTCGTAGTAGGTGGCCGTGGTGGTGTCGGTCTCGTAGATGGTGCAGTCCTTTACGCGGACGCGGCCGCCGGTCATCTCGCTGAGCTGCTTGTTGGTCTCGTCGAAGAAGAAGCGAGCGAGATTCTCGGCCGACGGATTGATCTCAGTGAAAGGCTCGAGCTCGTTGAGCATCTGATGGTCGATGCGGTCGATGACGGGGCGCATGACGTGTTTCAGGTCCTTGAAGTCGAGCAGCAGCCCGGCCGCGTCGAGTTTTTCTCCACGCAGCGTGATGCGCACCTTGTAGTTGTGGCCGTGCGGGTTCTCGCACTTGCCTTTGTAATTGCGCAGATAATGGCCGGAGGAAAATCCGCGCTCCACGGTTACTTCGTACATGTTCTGGGTAAATCTCCCGGGCAAAAAGGCCCTTTCACCATTGTAACTTTTTATGGCGGGATCAGTGGCCGGGACGGCGCTTGGCGCGCTCACGCAGGCGGCGCTCTTCGGCGCGGCGGTCGACCTGCTCGAACATGGCGGTCATCACGCCGAAGAGCGCGACGACCAGACCTCCAAGTGTCAGAAAGAGCGCGATCGTCTTCCAGAGCGATCCGTTGCCGGGAAGACCGGGCTGGAGAGTCGGGCTGAGCAGTGTCATGCCGCACGAGACGAGCGCGAAGAGCAGGAGAGTCGCGGCAAGGATATAGAGATTACGGGCCACTGCTTCTACTTTATAGCGTTTGCGCGGGCAGATCAGGAGCGGCTGAAGAAGGCTTCGACAGCAGTGATGTCCTGCGTGATGTGGTAGGGCGGCAGGCTCTCGATGAAGATGCGTCCGTAGCGCTGGCGCTGGATGCGCGGGTCGAGCAGCATGAGTACGCCGCGGTCGTCGAGGGAGCGGATGAGACGGCCGAAGCCCTGCTTGAGGGTGATGACCGCGGAGGGCACCTGGTATTCGAAGAAGGGATTTCCCCCGCTCTCTTCAACGGCGCGCATGCGGGCCTGGACAACGGGGTCGGTGGGTACGGCGAAGGGCAAGCGGTCGACGATGACGCAGCTCAGCGCTTCTCCCTGGACATCGACGCCCTGCCAGAAGCTCGATGTGCCGAAGAGCACGGCGTTCGGCGTCTCGCGGAATTCTTCGAGAAGCGCCTTGCGCGGGGCGGTTCCCTGAAGGAGCAGCGGGTAGCCTACTTCGACGAGGAGGCGCTCGTACAGGTCGCGCATCTGCTGGTAGCTGGTGAAGAGGCAGAAGGCGCGGCCCTCAGTGATGTCGAGCATTCGCCGAATGCGCTTTGCGGCTTCTTCCTGAAAATTGCTGTCACGCGGATCGGGCATGTCGGGCGGCAGGTAGAGTAGCGCCTGCTCGCCGTAACGGAAATGTGAGGGCACGACGAGTTCGCGGGCTTCGCGCATGCCGAGGCGCTTGCGGATGTGCGAGAAGCCTCCCTGCACGGTGAGTGTGGCCGAAGTGAGCACTACGCTGGGGAAATTCTCAAAGAGCAGCTCGCCGAGCAGTTCGGAGACATCGATGGGCGTGGCCTGCAGATAGGTGATCGGGCCGGAGCCTTGTCCGCGGCCGCCGCGGCGTTCGAGCCAGAAGACGGTGTTGCGGTCGTCGGCTTCGAGCAGGAATCGCAACTGCTCGCGGATGTCAGCGGTGCGCTTGCGGAGAGGCGCGGATTCTTCGACTCCGCGCATGCGCTCGAGTTCGAGCTCGAGGCGATGCAGTGCGTCGGTGAGGGCGAGATAGAGATCGCCGCTGGCTTCGAGGAAGTCTTCGCGGTCAAGGAAGGGCATGCGGCCATCGGCGCGTCCCCCCTCGGAACCGCGCGGCATAGGCAGCGCCGCGAAGAAGAGGCGCGCCCGCTCGCGCGCGGTCTGCGCGGCTCCGATGATGCTGGAACTCAGCGACTGTTTAGCGCGGAGCATGGTCTCAAGGTCGCGGGCGAGTTCTTCGAAGCGGATATTGCTGAGGCTGATGCCGAAGTAACTGGAGGCGACGTCTTCGAGCTCGTGCGCTTCGTCGAAGATGACGATGCCGACTTCCGGAAGGATTCCGGCATCAGGCGCGGCCTTGGCCTGCAGCTTGACGGCGAGATCGGCGAAGAAGAGGTGGTGATTGACGATGATGACGTCGCTCTCGGCGGCGCGGCGGCGCATCTCGGTGATAAAGCAGCGATCGTAGTCGGGGCAGCTCTGGCCTAGGCAGGCGTCACTGCGTGCATCGAGTTTGGACCAGAGCTGGCTGGTCTCGGGCAGATCGTCGAGTTCGACGCGGTCACCGGTTTCGGTGGTCTTCTCCCACTCGGCGATCTGCTGATACTGCGAGATTTCTTCGAGTCCGTTGAGGATGGGCTGGCTGCGCAACGCGTAGAGCTTGTGGCGGCAGAGGTAGTTGGCTCGGCCCTTCATGTAGCAGACGCGCAGCGGGCCGAGCAGCGATTCGAGGAAGGGGATGTCCTTAAAGAACAGCTGCTCCTGCAGGTTTTTGGTGCCGGTCGAGATGATGACGCGGCGGCCCGAGCGCAAGGCGGGGAGCAGATAGGCGAGGGTCTTGCCGGTGCCGGTCCCGGCTTCGACGATCAGGTGGCGGTTCTCGTTCAGGGCGCGCTCGACGGCCTGTGCCATCTCCAATTGCCCGCGGCGGAACTCATAGGGTAACTGCGAACGCGACAGCACGCCGCCCGGAGCGAAGAAGTCGTAGAGCGAAGGCAATGCAGGCGGGGTTTGGGTGGCGGAGGACACGGCGGGTTTCGTCTGGTGAATATCCTCTAGAATATCGCGCGGAAGACAAGCATCAATTTAGACATCAAATAATGCTATTATAGATGCATAACGGAGCTTGAATGCGGACGACACTGGCCCTCGATGACGAGCTGCTGGCGAAAGCCCAGGCCTACACGGGACTCAAGGAGAAAACTGCGCTCATCCGGGAGGCTTTGAAGGCTCTGATTGAGCGCGAAAGCGCGCAGAGACTGGCGCGGCTGGGCGGCACTGAGCCTAAATTGGCATCCATACCCCGCCGAAGACCCAGAGGCACGGATTCTTGATCCTCGCCGATACTTCCGTCTGGGTTGATCATCTGCGTAAAGGAGATCCAACACTTGCTTCGCTGCTTGATAGCGGGCAAATTCTTTGCCATCCCTACATTGTGGGCGAGGTTGCGCTTGGGCATCTAAGGCAGCGCAAGGCGATCGTCAGCGACCTAAACAACTTGCCCCACGCGCCTGTCGCACGCGACGATGAAGTGCTGAGTGTGATTGATCACTGGGCGCTCTTTGGACGAGGAATCGGCTATGTCGATGCTCATTTGCTGGCCTCAATTCCTCTTTCGCCTGGCGCATTATTGTGGACCCGCGACAAGCGCTTGCGTGCGGCTGCAGTGACGCTGGGCTTGCATGCCAGCTTGAAATAGAAGGATCTCGGACTCGAGCCTGTGAAAGACTCCATCAAGAAAAAGCGACACTCAGAAAAGTCCATGCCTGCTGACGCACCGACTTTTGCCATTGTTGGCCGGCCCAACGTGGGCAAGTCGACGCTATTCAATCGACTGACAGAATCGCGACGTTCAATCGTCGGAGACGAGCCGGGAATCACGCGTGACCGCATCTACGGCGAGGTTGAATGGGCGGGGCATACGGCGCGCATCGTCGATACCGGGGGCATCGTCCCCGACGATGAAGCGCTGATTCCAGCGGAGATTTTTCGCCAGGCGAGGACGGCGCTCGACGAGGCAGACGCTATCGTCATGGTGGTCGACGGGCGGACGGAGCTGGCATCTCCGGACATTGACCTGGCACGTCTGTTGCTGCGCTCAGGTAAGCCGCTCTTCCTCGCGGTGAACAAGATCGATGTAGAGGCGCTGGATGCGTCGGCGGAAAATTTTCGCCAGTTGGGAATCAAGAACCTGGTGGCGATTTCGGCTGAGCACGGACACAACATCGGCGAACTGCTGGACGAAGTGTGGGCGGTGCTGCCGTTTCGGGATGAAGCGCCCGAGGAACCGGTTGAGGAGGCTGCTGAGGAATCTGAGGATGAGACGGGTGAGAAGCTGCATCGCACGCACGGCGAATATCAGCAGCACGAAACGCGCATCGCCATCATCGGGCGGCCGAATGTCGGCAAATCGACACTGTTGAACGCGCTTACCGGCACGTCGCGGGCGATTGTCTCGCCGATTGCGGGAACGACGCGCGACGCTGTGGACGAGGTGATTGATTATCAGGGGCAGGCACTGCGCATCATCGATACGGCGGGTATACGCCGCAAGGGCAAGACCGAGCTGATGGCGGAGAAACTGTCGGTGGTGATGGCACGGCGTCATCTTGAGGCGGCCGATGTTTCGCTGCTGATGATCGACGCGACGGAAGGCGTGACGGCGTCGGACGCGACGATTGGCGGCTATGCGCATGAGAGCGGCCGGTCGGTGGTGATCGTCATCAACAAGTGGGACCTGGTGACGACAGCCCGCGTCGACGGGAAGCCTCCCGCGGATCGGGCCATTTTCGAGCAGCAGGTGCGGCGGGCGCTCAAGTATCTCGACTACGCGCCGGTTGTCTTCATCTCCGCGGCCACTGCGCAGAAGGATGGACGCAGCTTGAGCCGCCTGCTCGATACTGCGATCCGCGTCGCACAGGAGCGGCGCAAGCGTGTAACGACCGGGCAGATGAACCGCTTTCTCGAACGCGTCGATTTCCAGAAGGCTGGCGTGCCCATGTCGAAGCGAGTGCGCATTCTCTATATGACGCAGGCAGCGGTGGCTCCTCCGACCTTTGTTCTGTTCACGGATCGCGATGTGAAGCTGCACTTCTCCTTCGAGCGCTTTCTCGGGAACCAGATCCGGGAGGCCTTCGGATTTGAAGGCTCGCCGATCTGGTTCAAGGTCAGAGCGAGGAAGAAAAAAGACGCCAGCTAGTGCGCTTCGCGGACAGCTTTACTCAGTCCTGAGGGCTTGCATTGGCTCGATGTTCGCCGCACGCTGAGCGGGGATCACCGAGGCTATCAGTGCGGCGATCGCGAGGATCACGGTGGTGATGAGGAGAATCACCGGATCGTAGGCCTTCACCCCGAACAACTGGCTGGCCATGAACTTGCCAACGAGCAGCGTGAAAACCACGCCAATTGCCAGCCCTACGGCGACGAGCATGAAGGCGCCTTTCAACACCAGGCGCAGGACGTTCATGCGATCGGCGCCCAGCGCCATGCGCAGGCCTATCTCACCGGTTCGCCGCGCTACGGCATAGGCAGTTACGCCATAGAGGCCAATCGAAGCCAGCACCAGGGCCAGAAATCCGAAGAGCGAGGTCAGGTCGGCGACCATCGATTGCTGGTTGAAGTTCTGCTGTACCTGCTCGGCGAAAGGCTGGAAGTCGATGACCGTCAGGTTCGGATTGACCTGGGCAAGCGCTCCCCGCACCTGAGATTCCATTCCTGGGATTATCCTGTTCGTCTGCAGCTCGATCGCATTCAGGTGCATGTGTGAGAAGGTATCGCCGAGCCTGATGTCGGGATCGTCGATGCGAAGCCACTGAGCGGCGGGCAGGAAATACATGGGGCGAATCTTGCTAGTCGGCTGCCAGTAGTTCGTGTTCTCAGTAACGCCTACGATCTCGTAGGAGCCTGCATACTTCTGATCGTCGGTTCCGAAGTGCTGGCCGATCGGGTTCTGATTCTTGTAGAACTTCTTCACAAACTCCTGATTTACCACGGCCACGTTGCGCGTGGTGGCGGTGTCCTGCTCGGTAATGGGCCGGCCGGCGATGATGCGAGTGCCGATCGTGTCAAAATATCCGGCGCTCGCACGGACCCACGATGCACCCTGCTCGTTGCTGCCGGGCGGCGGTGGCTGTCTTCCCTCAAAGTAAACTCCCGTTCCCCAGTTGTCGCCCTCCATGGGACTATAGGTTGAGATGGCGACCGACTTCACGCCGGGAATGGCAGCCAGGGTATCGTGTAGCTGGCGATCCAGAGCTTCTATCTGCTCCACCTTATAGCCCGCCATCTGCGGGTCGAAATGCAGGATGTATCGATTCTTCGTATCGAAGCCGAAATCCTGATGGTGCAGGTTGCGCAGGCTCTGCGTGAGCAAGGCGGCCGCGGAGAGCAGCATGAGCGAGAACGCTGCCTGAAGGACAACCAGAGCTTTCTGAGTCCACAAGCCGCTGTGCTTTGTGGTGCGATTTGCGTCGCGCAACGCGTCTATCGGATCGGCATGTGCGGTCACCCAGGCAGGCGCCACGCCAAACAACATTCCTGTGAGCAATGAAACCGCAAAGGCAAACCCAAGAACGGTGAGCGACGGCGTTGGATCGATGGGAACATAGCTCTTGCCCGCCGCGAGGTGAACGATCATCCGCGCTCCCCCGTAGGCAACGATCAGGCTGGCGATGCCGCCGAGCACAGCCAGAACTACGCTCTCGGTCAGCGCCTGCCCGACGAGCCTCGATCTCGGAGCGCCGAGCGCGGCCTGCACCGAGATTTTCTGTCGCTGATTGGTGGCGCGCACCAGCATCAGGTTGGCCAAGTTTGCGCAGGCAATAAGCAGGACGAATCCTGAGATCCACATGAGCAGATGCAGAGCGTCTTTGAATTCCTCCTGCATGCGCTGCACGCCCGCGCCACCGGGAGCGAGATGGAGCGTCTGCTTGGGAATCAGCCCTGAATCCCGGGCATCGAGTTTGCTCAGCGGGCTGGCCAGGAACTGGCGCAGTTCCACCTGCAACTGGGCTTCGATCTGTTTTTGATTGACGCCAGACCGGAGGCGGCCGAAGACGTTCAGCCAGTTGAGCTCCGGAGATTCCAGAACGCTGCTGGTCCCAAGCACCAGGGGCTCTTTGTTCAGCGGGATCCAGAACGAAGCCGGATCGCTTCCGAGCCTCTCACCAAAAAAGCCGGGCGGAGTGATGCCCACAATCGTAAAGGGCTGGCCATTGATCAGAAAGTTTGCGCCCACGATCGACTGATCCTGCCCGAACTTCTGCTGCCAGGTGCGGTAGCTCATCACTGCCACTGGGGCCGCGCCCTTCTCGTCATCCGATTGCTTCAACAGCCGTCCGGCATACGCGTTCACACCGAGAGTGTCGAAGGCATTTCCGGAGACAAAGTTGCCGATCAGCGACTCCGCCGGATGATTGCTGCCCTCCCTCCGCACACCAATCTGGTTGTGCCCGGCCTCAAAGGCTGCCAGCTGGGCAAAACCGGGCGTGTTGTCTCGGAATTGCTTGTACTGCTCATAGGAGAAGAGCGACCAGTCGTCCTGCAGGCCGCCGTTGATGCAGCAATTCTCGTTGTTGCCGACGCGGATGAGGCTGCTCGGATCGGCTACGGGCAAGGACTTGAGGAGGATCGCGTAGACCAGGGTGAAGATGGCCGTTGTCGCGCCGATGCCCAGGGCAAGCGTCAGAATCGCGGTCGCCGTGAATCCGGGAGATTTGGCAAACTGCCGCAGTGCGTAGCGGATATCGTCGAAAATCATGCGTCGCGCTCTCTCAAAAATCAAACTATACGGAATGAGGCACTCATTAGGGGGAATCGGGCCGCATGTGCAGGTCCGGCGCAACCCGGTAGTTGCCGATACGCAATTCCGAGGTCGCGCGGTTCCGTTGCATTCGATGATAGAGGACAGCTTGCGGTGCCGGGAATGTCAGGCAGATGGCGATGCGGGAAGCGGGGGATGCTCGCGCCGCGGTTCGTTTCCGGCCTGCGCCTGGCGGTAGACCCGCGAGATGGCGCGCATGAGTTGTTTTTTCGATTGCTCGCCCGTCTCTTCGAAGATGGCTTCTCCTGTGCGACGAGCATGAGGGCGGTAGTACCAGCGGGTGAAGAGGCAGAGGTGATCCACTGTCTGCTGGGATCGCGAGGCGGACCGAACCCGGAGAGAATTCAGCGCGTCTTCAAGTCGGGATTCGAGTTCGTCCCTCGCCGCCAGCCTGACCACGGGACTTGCTTCCAGAGGCACGGCGGCGACTGCGGCTGGATGCGCGAAGAGTGACGACGACCCCGATTGCTCGTTCGGATGTCGCATGCCGGCGACAGAGTACAGCGCCGGGCCGGCGAGCGATCCGCGATTGAGGAGGAAGAGCGCCACGTGTCCTTCTTCGGCGGACGGCTGCACGATCACACCGTTCAAATCTTTGAGGGCGTGAACGGCTGGCGAGACTGTAGCAGCAACGGCCTCGACTTTGGAGAGGCGGGCATGAATTTCGGCTGCTTTTTCGAAGTCTAGCTCTTCGGAAGCCTGCGTACGCTGGCGCGTGAGTTCGGCGATGAGGCTCTGGCCGCGGGTTGCCAGAAAGGCGTGGACGGCAGCGGCTTCCTCGGCGTAGCGCTCGTCGGTGCAGCCCTTGAAGCAGGGTGCGAGACACTTCTTCATTTCCGAATAGACACATCCGGGAAAATTCGGATCGGGATTGAGATCTTCGTAACAGCGGCGCAGATCGAAGAGGTTGAGCATGCCTTCGAGGAAGGTCTCTGCCGCCACCCGGGAGGGAAATGGGCCGAAGAGATCGGCGGCGGCGGATTTTGTAATTTTATTGGTTACATAAACGCGGGGATACGCATTGTCCATCGTCATGCGCAGGAACGACGGCGGCTTGAGGTGCAGCCGCTTCCGGGCGCGCTCGCCGAATGCCGCGAGCGAAGCCTCGTAGAGCAGGAGCCACGATTCGAAATCCGACCCGGTGAGCGAGTACTCGATGCGGGCGACGCTCTGCGTGAGCCGCAGGCGCTTGGACTGGATGGCCTGCTGATTGGGCCGCACATCGAGCAGGCGGCGCAGGCGATTGCGCAGGTTAGGGGTCCGGCTTATGTAGGGTTCGGCGCGCTCGTCGGCTGCGAAGAGGGCGAAGACCCCGGCGCGTGCCGGAATCTCAGCCCACGGAGGGTTGCCCGGATCAAACGCGACGGCGGAAGAGAGCATTTGTGACGAGGGCACGCGGGTTCACCACTCAGCAGATTACTCTCCTGCGATTGTCATGCCGTCTATGCGGAGAGTTGGAGATGCGACCGAGCCGCGGAACACGAGATCACTGCCGATGGCGGTGATGTTCTGAAACATCTGCTGGAGATTGCCGGCAATGGTGATCTCCTGCACCGCATAGGTAAGCTCGCCGTTCTCGATCCACAGGCCCGATGCGCCGCGCGAATAATCGCCGGTGACCATGTTCACGCCCTGGCCCATCAGCTCCGTGACGTAGAGGCCGGACTGGACGCCGCGAAGAATCTCCTGCGGGGTCTCATTTCCAGCGACCAGAAAGAGATTGCCGGCGCCGGTGCCGGGGTTTCCGGCGAGGCCGCGAGAGGCGTTGCCGGTGCTCTTCATGCCCAGCTTGCGGCCGGTGTAGGTGTTCAGCAGGTAGTTGGTGAGCACGCCGCGCTCGACGACTACGGTGCTGCGCGACGGCAAGGCCTTCGCCGTCAAAGGGTGAAGTGCCGAAACCGCCGACGATGGTGTGGTCGTCGATGACGGTGACCGATGAGGCAGCGATTTTCTCGCCGAGACGGCCGGTGAGGAACGATGCACCGCGATAGATAGCGTCACCGCTCGCGGCTTCGAAGATGGATCCGATGAGCGAGCGGGCGATCTCCGGACGCGAAGATGATGGGAGCCTGCTGGGTCTTTACCCGGCGCGAGTCGAGGCGGCGCAGGGTGCGGCGGGCGGCCTCGGCTCCGACGGACTCCGGAGTTTCGAGCTTTTTCAGCGAGCGCGCGTAGGTATACCAGTAATCGCGCTGCATCTCGCCGCTCTTGCCGAGAGCGATGGGAGTCGCCGAGATTGAGCAGGACGAAGCGCGGTATTCGCCAGAGAATCCCCGCGAATTGGCGAAGGCCTTGCGACCCGTCGTTGCGTCAAAGTTTCCGCCGTCGCTGTTGGTGATTCGGGTGTCGGCGGCCAGAGCCGCGGCTTCGGCGCGGCGCGCCAGGTCGATGCGGTCGCCGGTTTCGAGCGAGTAGACGTCTTCGTGATAAAGCTCGAGGTCGCCTTCCAGCTTTCCGAACTCGGTCGTGTCGGCCAGGCCGGCGAACGGGTCTTCAGAGGTCACTCGCGCCAAGGCGAGCGCACCGTTGACGAGGTGTTCTACGCCTTCGGGAGTGAAATCGCTCGATGAGGTGCTGGCAACGCGATGACCGTTGGGCGTGGCGATGAGGACGCGCAGGCCCATGCCCCGCGAGCCGGATTCCTTTAGGGTCTCGACCTCGCCCATGCGGACGGTGGTTGAGAATTCGTCACCTTCGCGGATGGTCACTTCGGCGTCGGACGCGCCCGCCTTTACGGCTTTCGTAACAATATCGGTGGCGAGTTGCTGAAGGTCGTTGGCTGCAAGCTGGGATGCGCTACTCACCGACACTTTCCTCTTCCGGTTCGATTGGTTTCGGCGACGCCCGCTTTACTCCATCGAAGCAGTCGCCGAGCGAGCAGCCGGGATTCTTCGCTTTGTGTTCTGCACGATTGGGCATCGCGCCGTCCTCGGATCTCCTGTACAAGCCGATCGCGCCTTTGCATTCGGGACATCGCAGACGAGGCTCAGCAAGCTTGAGAGCTTCACTGGCCGGAATGGTCTTCCACGCATAACGGCGAGACCCATCCGCCAGGGAAACAAACTGCTTTACATCGACAATTAACAAGGGAGCCTTCTTTCTCGGAGTTATCGTCCCGTGCCGCCTACCGTCATGCGGTCGAGTTTTACGGTAGGCATGCCCACGCCGACGGGCACGCTCTGGCCATCTTTGCCGCAGGTGCCTACGCCTTCGTCGAGTTCGAGATCGTTGCCGACCATGGAGACGTATTTGAGCGCCTCGGGACCGTTGCCGATCAGCGTGGCGTCGCGGACCGGGGCGGTGATCTTGCCGTCTTCGATCAGGTAAGCCTCGCTGGCCGAGAAGACGAACTTACCGCTGGTGATGTCGACCGATCCTCCGCCGAAGTTGACGGCATAGAGGCCGCGCTTGACGCTGCGCAGAATATCTTCCGGAGCGTCGTCGCCGGCGAGCATATAGGTGTTGGTCATGCGCGGCATGGGAATCTGCTGGTAGCTCTCGCGGCGTCCGTTGCCAGTGTGGGGCATGTTCATGAGGCGTGCGGAGAGCTTGTCGCTGAGGTAGCCCTTGAGAATACCGTTTTCGATCAGCACCGTTTCCTGCGTGGCCGAGCCTTCGTCGTCGACGTTGAGGGAGCCTCGGCGGCCGGGCATGGTGCCGTTGTCGACGACTGTGACCTTCGAGCTGGCCACCTGGCGGCCGATCAGGCCTGCGAAGGCTGACGTCTTGCGGCGGTTGAAGTCGGCCTCGAGGCCGTGTCCAACTGCCTCGTGGAGCAGGACTCCGGGCCAGCCGGGGCCGAGCACGACTTCCATCTCGCCCGCGGGAGCAGCGACCGCTCCGAGTTGAAGGATCGCCTGGCGGGCGGCCTCACGCGCGAAATGTTCGGGGGTCTTCTCTGTCTGGAAGAAGTCGATCTCGACTCGTCCGCCGCCGCCGGAGGTTCCTCGCGCGGTGCGGTCGGCATCTTTCGCAAGGACGAAGACATTCAGACGCGCCAGCGGCTGTGTGTCACTGGCGAAGGTGCCATCGGAGGCGGCGATGAGAATCCGGCGCAGCTCATCGGAGTAGCTGGCGCGCACCTGCGTGATTCGCGAATCGTAAGCCCGCGCGGCTCGGTCGGCGCGCATCACCAGATCGAGCTTGGCCGAGAGGTCGCTGTCGAGATCGACAGCCGGAGCCGGATACAGGTTTGGGGCCTTGGTCTCCGTAAAGCCTTGTACAGGCTGCTTGGCCGGACCGCTGGCGATCAGGGCCGCGGTGCGTGCGGCGCGCAACAGGCGGTCCGTCGAGAGGTCGTCGGTATAGGCGTAGCCGGTGCGCTCGCCGCTCACCACGCGCACCCCGCACCCGGCGCTCACTCCCTGGCTGGCCGACTTGACCAGCGATTCGTCGACGCCGATCGAGGTTGAGGCAATCGATTCGAAGTAGAGGTCGGCGTAGTCGCCCCCGGCGGAAAGTGCTTCGCCCAGACAGCGCTCGAGGAGCCGCTCGGTGATTCCGAATTTGTCGAAGAAATACTTCTTGTGCTGCGGTCCGGCCGCGGCCGGTGATGGCGGGGTTGTCATGGTGTCCTATTGATTGGATGACTTAGAGCTGATTTTAGGCTCAATGAGCACTGCTGGTAAATGCCCGTGTGCCATTTACTCGCCGTGTTCCGCCCCATATTTTCAACCGATTTCCAGCGTGTCCGTTGCTACTATCTGCCCATGAAGAAGCTCCTCATGCTCTCTCTTGTACTGGTGTTTTCGGCTTCGGCGTTTGCCCAGCCGCATCACCATCACCACCACTCCCATCACTATCATCACCACGCGTAAGCCCCGGCGGGAGCGCCCGACGACAGCCGGGCGCTCCCGCGCGCATCGCTACTTAAGCGTGCTATTTTCTATGGCATGCCGACCCAACCCGCTTCCGATCCGCGCTACCCGATCGGAGACTTCGTTCGCCCTGCCGTTATCGATGCCGAACAGCTCGACGGCGCCATCGCTGTCCTCGCTGCTCTGCCTGAGAATCTCCGCTCAGCTGTTAACGGCCTGACCGACTTCCAGATCGACACACCGTATCGCGAAGGCGGCTGGACGGTGCGCCAGCTTGTGCACCACGTCGCGGACAGCCACATGAACGCCTACGTGCGGACGCGGCTTGCGCTCACCGAAGACTGGCCAACCATCAAGCCCTACGAAGAGAAACTGTGGGCGGAGCTGGCGGACGCGCGCACGCTGCCAGTCGAGGTGTCGCTCGAACTGCTGGAACCGCTGCACCGCCGCTGGGTTGCACTGCTTGAGTCGCTCACAGTAGAGCAGTGGAAGCGCGGATACAACCATCCGGAGAGCGGCAGACAGGACCTCGCCCAGGTGATCAGCATGTATGCCTGGCACTCCCGCCATCACGCGGCGCATATCACGGCATTACGAAAGAGTAAGGGCTGGTAGCAATTCGCTTGCTGCAGGGGTTTTGGGCCACGCATGATCGTGGCAATGCCTCCCGTCGCTACTGAAATTCCTGCTGCAGAATTGGCCCGCGCTCTAGAGAGCTTTTTCGCGGAGCACCCTCAGGCGGCGGTGCTTGAAGACGGCCGTGTCATCTTCGACATGCGTTTGGCGCGCTACGCTCTTGCCGCCGATCAGGGGCGCTGCCTGCTGCATCTGTGGTCTGAGGAACGCAACCTCGTGCGGACGATTTGCGGATTGCAGGCTCGGAAGGATGCTCTACGGCTGGAGACGCGGCGCTTCGGTCACAGCCGGGCCCAGGCGCTGGAGCTGGTTCCCAGTTGCGACCGGCGCACCCCCTCGTCGCGCGAAACCACGCGGACTAGATATCTCCATGTGCTGGACCGCGCCCTGTTGCGTGCCTTTCCGGAGTGGACGGCCGACGGCCTTCGCACTGCCGCCGATCTGGAACACAGCTTTGGGCCAGCCTATGCGCGCGGCATTCTGACCCGCGGAACCTCAGCGTGGAGCGTGATCGCCGTCAACCGCGAAGAGACACAGTCGACGGTCGACGGAATTCTCACGCTTGGCATTTTGTGGCTCGCCTACTGCCGCGAACACGGCAACCGGCGACGGCTGTTTGAGGGGTTGAAGATCATCCTCCCTCCGGGGACGGGGCGGACGACGTGCGCGCGGATTCCGTGGCTGAATAGCGCCGTCGCGAAGTGGGAGGTATATGAATTCGACGAGCGGGCGGAGCGGATCACGCCGGTCGATATCAGCGGCGGCAATCTGCACGCCCAGCTCGTCCACGCGTTCAACCCTGAAAGGACGCTGGAGCGCTTCCGGCCGGCGATCAACCGCGTGACGGAGCTGATGCGTCCGGGACTCCGTGCGGCGATGGAGATTCGCCCGCGGGGGCCGGCGGAGATCGGCTTCATTCTGCATGGACTGGAATTTGCCCGCATCCGGCACGGACTGGCGCCGGGCTCGTTTGCGCGGCGGGACGAGATCACCTTTGGCGCGGGCGCGAATGAGACCCCGCTTACGGCGGAGACCGAGGAGCTTTTCCGGCAACTGACGCAGCGGCTCTTCGAGAACCGGCATGCGAGTGGGTCGATGCGCAATCCATTATTCCGTTTGCAGCCTGAGCGGTGGCTTGAGTCAATGCTTCGGCGGGATATCGAGGAGATTGAGCCCGCGCTGCGCGGGGACATCGTCTACTCACAGGTGCCTGCGTTCGCGGCGGGGGACCGGGCCATGCTCGACCTGCTGACAGTCACGCAGGCAGGGCGTCTGGCCGTGCTTGAGCTGAAGGCCGACGACAACCTTCATCTCCCTCTGCAGGCGCTCGACTACTGGTCGCGCGTGCGGCAGCTACAGGGCGAACATGCCTTTCAGAAGTATGGCTACTTTCCGGGCATCAAGCTGTCGGACGCGCCACCGGTGCTGTACCTGGTCGCGCCCGCGCTGCGCATTCATCCATCGACGGATGTGGTTTTGCGGCACCTGTCGTCGGAGGTGCAATGGGAGCTGATCGGCCTGAACGAGGACTGGCGGAAGCGCAGGAAGGTGATTCTGCGCAAAAGGGGCGGCACCGGACCTGGCACTTGAAGTTTTTGCGGCGAAGCCGCGTGTACCTGGACGGTCAGTCCTATTCGACGTGGTAGTTCGGAGCTTCGCGGGTAATGATCACGTCGTGAACATGGCTCTCGCGCAGGCCGGCGTTGGAGATGCGCACGAAGCGGGATTTTGTCTGCAGCTCTTCGATGGAGGCGCAGCCAAGGTAGCCCATGCCGGAGCGCAACCCGCCGACCAGCTGATAGACCATCGCCTCAAGCGGCCCGCGATGCGGCACGCGGCCTTCGATGCCCTCGGGAACGAACTTCGCGAGGCGGTTCTGACTGCTCTGCTCGCGTTGAACTACTCCTTCACCGCGACCCGGCTCATCGCGGAAATCCTGCGAGCCCTGGAAATAGCGCTCACCCGAACCCTGAGACATGGCGCTTAGCGATCCCATGCCGCGGTATGCCTTGAACGACCGACCCTGGTAGAGGATGGTTTCGCCGGGGCTCTCGTCGACGCCGGCGAAGAGCGAGCCGATCATTACTACACTCGCGCCAGCGGCGATGGCCTTGGCGACATCGCCGGAATACTTGATGCCTCCGTCGGCAATAATCGGAATGCCGAATTCCGTACCCGCGCGAAAAGCCTCGCTGATGGCGGTGATCTGCGGCATACCGGCGCCGGTGACCATGCGCGTAGTGCAGATGGACCCAGGCCCGATGCCTACCTTAACCGCGTCGGCACCCGCTTCGATGAGCGCCTTCGCACCTTCGTAGGTGGCGATGTTGCCCGCTAGAAGGTCCACGTCGGGAAACTGTTTCTTTACCTGGCGGACTGCATCGAGCACCCGCGACGAGTGTCCGTGAGCTGAGTCGATCGCCAAAACATCAGCGCGATAGCGAACGAGTTCGGCCGCTCTCTCCAGGAAATCTCCCGTTGCGCCGATTGCGCCGCCGACTCGCAGGCGTCCTTTCTCGTCCTTGGAGGCGTTGGGGTACTTGAGCTTCTTCTGGATGTCTTTGACGGTGATGAGTCCTTTGAGCTCGTAATCGCCGTTGACCACCAGCAGCTTCTCCACACGGTACTTGTGCAGGATCAGCTCGGCCTCTTCGAGAGTGGTGCCCACGGGCACAGTGATGAGGTTTTCCTTGGTCATCACGTCGCTGATGGGAATGTCGGTGCGCGTCTCGAAGCGCAGGTCGCGGTTGGTGAGGATGCCGACCAGCTTCTTGTCCTTGGTCACCGGGACGCCGGAAATCTTGTAGCGGCGCATCACGTCGAGGGCATCAGAGATGGGCCGGTCCGGAGAGATGGTCACAGGATCGACGATCATTCCGCTCTCCGACCGCTTTACCTTGTCGACTTCGCTCGCCTGCTGATCGGGCGTGAGGTTGCGGTGGATGATGCCCAGGCCTCCCTGCTGTGCCATGGCGATGGCCAGGCGCGACTCGGTCACCGTGTCCATGGCTGCACTGAGCAGAGGCGTGTTCAGCAGAATTCTCTTTGTGAGCCGGGTCTGAGTGCTGACAAGCGCCGGAACTACTTCACTGTAGGCAGGGACCAGTAATACGTCATCAAAGGTCAGGGCTTCGGGCAGAGGATGTTCAATCATGATTTAAGTAGCAAGAGATGCACGAGCGCCGCCAAAAGACTCAAGTAAGACTGGCTCGGTAGCTTCCCGGTATTGTAGTGCAATTCACTTCCGGGCTTTGTTAGGGGCAGGCGAAAATGATCTCTCGATCGGCTGGAACGCGCTTGTTTCGCCACCAACCTAAGAATTCGCGGAAAGCGCCGACTGCTCCGGTGAGAACTGCTTCACGATAGCCTCAAGCTGCCGCAAGTGGTTGATGTCATGGCCGCCCATGGTTTCAACGATGGTGCGGAAGGTCATCGGGCCGCGCTCCGGGTGGGTGACAGGCGTATCGAGTGCTTCCGGCGGCTGCGAGCGGATGAGAGCGAGGTTCCAGTTGCGCGCGGTGTGAAAGGTAGAGAGGGCGTCGCGGGTGTCGTAGCAGTCATATTGCGCTGCCCACTTGCTTTGGTCAAAGGGCTGGACGACGTGATTGGGTTCGCTCAGGGTCTGCCGTAGACGGAAGCCGAAGACCAGTTCGCAGTCGGCCAGGTGGCATACGATCTCGCGCGCGCTCCACTTGTTCGGTGCAGGGGCCTGGTCGACGCGTTCCGCACCCAGTTCCTCAAGAATGGTTTCGATCTTTCGTGCGGTTATGGGGAGGACCTTCAGTGGCTCCTGGGCCCCGAGATAGTCAGCATAAGGATTCTCTCTGCTCATGGTGGGCCTCACTGTTTTGGCAAGTATCCCACAGAAAGAGCTGTGTTACCGGAGACTATCTTTTGATAGGGTCTACGGGGATCTGGCACGGGTGTGCCGATGGACCGGATTAATACAACGTCAGGTCCGTTCGTCACAATCCCGCTCGAATCCATGGAACATTCGTTCAGCCTAGAACGTCCTATTTACTAGGCAGTAAATAGCGATCGGGGAATAGTGGTTGGGCCGGCGACCAGCCGCCACAGCAAGCCGATCTTCTGTCGTACGCAAATTTCTTTTAGGAGTTTCCTTAAAATGAAGCGATTTGCAGTCATGTCACTTTCCGTTGCCTCAACATTCCTCGTGTTTTCTGCGGGCGCCTTCGCGCTGAGCCCGTCGGCCCAACTGGAGGCCGGCAACGCCCGGCTGACGCGCGACCTGGATACGGCACACGCCATGAGAGGGCAGATGGTCACTGCCAAGCTGACTCAGACGATTGAAACTCCCGAGGGGCTGAAACTGCCCAGCGGGACTGAACTGATGGGCCACGTCGACCGGGTGCAAGCCTCGCATGACAAGAGCGCGGCCACCCTTTCGCTGACATTCGACAAGGCCCAGTTGAAGGATGGAAGGGACATTCCAATCAAGGCGACACTGGTGCAGGTTGCTCCCTCCGGAGCCCCGGATAATCTGGAAACAAGGGTCGCGGGCAATGACAGCTTCGACCAGCAACCCGGCTTGCTTTCCGGAGTGACCCTGCGTAGCGCGGTGCAAGGAAATACCTCGGGAACGCTCACCAGCCGGGATAAGAATATCCACCTGTTAGAGGGCACGGAGATGCAGATCGCCATCGCGCCCGCGTCGGCAAGCTGGAACAACCGAACGGGTTCGTAGCGGATAGAACAAGCCTTATCCGGATTCGCGTCTGTGGGCCTATGCAGATGCTGCATGGGTCCGCACATCAGCTCACGCAGTTATCAGCTCCAGTAGTTATTCAGTTCCAGCGTAAGTGAAATCCGTACGCATAAAGCAATGCCAGGGCACCGACCACACTGGCCAGCAGAAGACTGTGCTTTAGAGTGAAGCGAAAGAGCTTTGACTGGTCGGCTACCGACAAGCCTGTAGCTGCCGCGGCGACGGCTATAGTCTGGAGGCTGATCATCTTGCCCATGACGCCGCCCGCGGAGTTAGTCGCAGCCAGTAGAACCGGGTCCAGGCCGAGGCGGTTCGCGGTGACGACCTGCAGGCTGCCAAAGAGTGCGTTCGCGGAGGTATCCGAACCGGTCAGAAAGACGCCCAGCCAACCGAGAAAAGAACTGAAGAACGGGAAGAGCACACCGGTGGCGGAGAAGGTGAGTCCGAGAGTCGCGGTCGCTCCGCAGTAGTTCATCAGAAAGGCAATCGCCAGCACGGAGGCTACGGTTGCGGTGGGCAGCAGTAGGGTGCGCACGACTGAAGCCAAAACCCAGATGAATTGACGCGGGCTCATCCTCAGGCAAATGGCCGAGAGAAAAGTCGCCGTCATGCACGAGGTGCCGGCTGCAGCGAACCAGTTGAGGCGGAAGATCGCGGGATAAGGAGTCGGGTGGGCGACTATCGGTGGCATGCGCCGCACCACGTTATGGAGAAACGGCCATGGGATGGAGATGCTTCCGGAATTGAGAAAGGCCTGCACGGGCCGATAACCCCAGAGCAGCACGCAGACGACCAGAAGTCCGTAGGGCAGCCACGCATAGGCTGACTGGAGGGCGGAGTGTTCAGGAACCGCGGTTGCTGCGCCCTTTTCCGTAACGTATTCACTTCCCGCATGGATTGCAGGGTGCCAAAGACGCAGCACGGCGACCAGGGCAAGCATGGCTGTCATTGAGGCGAGGATGTCGGTGAGCTGCGGACCGATGAAGTGCGACACCGAGAATTGCACTGCTGCGAAGGCGATGCCCGCAATCACGGCGGGAAACAAAATCCCGTTCAGGCCGCTGAACCCCCACATGGAGACGATCAGGTAGGCAGGAAGGATCAGTGACACGGGAGCGACGAGGCTTCCTACCGCGGCGCTCAGCTTGTTCAGAGGCAGGCCGGTGGTTCCGGCAAGAGTGACCAGCGGAATCGCGATGGACCCGAAAGCGACTGGTGAGGTGTTGGCCAGCAGGCAAAGAGCCGACGCGTTGAAGGCCGTGAAGCCGAGTCCGGTGAGCATGGTAGCGGCAACGGCGACCGGAGTACCAAAGCCCGCCGCGCCTTCGAGGAATGCTCCAAATGCAAAGGCGATCAGAAGGGCCTGCAGGCGGCGGTCGGGCGTCAATCGGCTAACGGAATGCTTGATGATCTCGAACTTGCCGGTCACCTCGGTCACGCGGAAGAGCGCGATCGCCCAGAAGACGATCCAGGAGATGGGAAATAGCCCGAAGGCGGCTCCGTGACAGGCCGCGCTCACGGCGGTTAGTGCGGGCATGTGGTATGCCCAGATGGCAAGGACAAAGGTGACGGCGAGCCCGGTTAGGCCGGCAAGCCAGGCCGGCTTGCGCAGGACGCCGAGCAGGATCAGCAGGGTGAAGATGGGAGTTGCAGCAAGGAACGCAGAGAAGGCCAGCCCTTTGCCGAAGAGGAGATAGGTCTGCGACCATGTCATGCCTGAGGTTGTCCGGCGGAGTGAATGTGGTGAATCGGTGGTGGGCCAATGCTATGGTGGGCTCGGTGGAGTGTCAATCGCTGGATTTCGGACCGATTTCGAAGGGCCGGGCTGGCAAAATCTCCCAGTTTGAACTCCTGCCCGGACAGGCGTATTCTGTAAGAGCAGACGAGTTTGTCCGCGCCTGGACTGTGAACTTCCGGCAGGCTCGGAGAGATGAGTGGGCTTTCGGCCCACTTTTTATTTGCGCTGAATTTTTATTTGCGCTGAAATTCAGACCCGTCCGCAAACCGGCCATGGCCTTGAGTCTCGACCAAATCCGCAGTACTGCGCAGCGCGTCGCTGCCTCGCACGGCCTCGACGTGGTCGACGTGGAGTACGTGGGCGCGGCCAAGGATCGAACGTTGCGCATCTTCATCGAGAAGAACGCCGAAGAGCGCGCTCGGCTCGCAACTCAGGGCAAGGAAAATGCTGCGGAGCAAGAAGGTGGCGTAAATTTCAACATGGCGCAAATCTCCGGCATTACGCACGACGACTGTCAGGCCTTTAGCCGGGACTTCGGGACGGTTCTGGATGTCGAGGAACTGGTTCCGGGCGACAACTATACCCTTGAGGTTTCCTCGCCGGGACTGGACCGCAAACTGCAAGGAGTGGACGACTACCGGCGGTTTGCCGGTAGCCTGGTGAAGCTGCGAACGATCGAGCCGGTAGCGGGCAACCGTCACTGGCAGGGCAGGCTCACACAAGTGAGCGATCATGCAATCACTATCGATTTGAGCGCCCTCAAGCAGAAGGGCAAGAGCAAGAAGGTAACTCAGGAAACAACGGACATCGAACTCTCGAACATCGAGAAGGCCAACCTGGTTCCTGAAATCTGAAAATCATTAGCACGTCAGAACCCGGCCGCGCCTGACCGCGCCGCCGGAAAGCAACTAAGAGAGAACTATGGCAAGCGCGCTTTACCAGAGCATTGAAGCATTAAGCCGCGACAAGGGCATCGACCCCGGCATCGTGGTTTCTGCCGTCGAGGACGCGATCGCCCTCGCCACGCGCAAGTATTACAAGACGCAGGAGAACATGCGCGCCGAGCTGGACAAGGACAGCGGCGAGATACGGGCCTACGTCTACAAGACGGTGGTTGAAAATCCGGAGCTGATCGAAGATCCGGTCAACCAGATCGGCCTAGACGAGGCGCGCGAACTCGCGCCTGAGGTCGAAGTGGGTGGCGAGATTCGCTATTACAAACCGACGGATGTTCTCGGCCGCATTGCGGCACAGATGGCCAAGCAGGTCATCTTCCAGAAGGTGCGCGAGGCCGAGCGTGACACTGTCTTCAACGAATACAACCACCGCGCGAATGAAGTGCTGAACGCAACCGTCAAGCGCATCGAGCCGCAGGATGTGATCTTCGACCTGGGCAAGGCCGAAGCGCGCATGCCGCGCCGCGAGCAGTCACGCCTGGAGCAGTTTGCCGTCGGCGAGCGTGTCCGCGTGGTACTGCTGCGCGTCGATCGCGCGGCCAAGGGACCTCAGGTCATCGTCTCGCGCGCCGCGCCGGAACTGGTGCAGAACCTCTTCCAAAGCGAGGTACCCGAAATTTACGACAGCACCGTGCAGATTCGCGCCATCGCGCGCGAGGCCGGGGAGCGCACCAAGATCGCCGTCATGTCGCGCGATAAGGACGTCGACCCGGTGGGTGCCTGCGTAGGCATGAAGGGCATGCGCGTTCAGTCGATTATCCGCGAGCTGCGCGGCGAGAAGATCGACATCATCGAGTTCAGCGAAGAGATCACGACGTTCGCAGAGAAGGCGCTTCAACCGGCCAAGGTGAGCCGCGTGAGCATCACCGATCTGAGCGAAAAGCAGCTCGAGGTCATCGTCGATGACACGCAGCTTTCCCTGGCCATCGGCAAGAAGGGCCAGAATGTGCGCCTGGCAGCAAAGCTCCTCGGCTGGAAGATCGACATCAAGAGCGAGGAAGAGAAGCGCCAGGAAGTCGAGCAACAGATGGGTGGCATGGGCGGTGGTCCGACGACGGCCATCGAACAGGTCAGCGAACTGGGCGAATCGATTATCCAGAAGCTGGTTGCTGCCGGCATCACAACTGTAGAAGCGCTCGCCGATATGACTCCCGAGCAGCTGGAAGAAATTCCGGGGATTGGAGAGAAGACGTTGGAAAAGATCAGCGTTGCTGTACGCCACTACTTTGGCGAATACGAGCCCGGCGAAGAGCGTCCAGTGCCAGTCGAGGCTGCATCTTCGGCGGACGAAGACGAAGCCGCCGCAGCGAAGGCTGCTTCCGACGCCAGCCTGGCCGAGGAGGAAGAGGCTCTCCGGCTTGACCTGACCCAGGATGACGAGGAGCTAGCGGCCGAAGACGGCACCGGCATCATCGATGACGATGTTGCAGAGGAGCAGCTGGCTGAGATTACAGAAACCGGCGAAGACCTGGACACCGAGGGTGCCAAAGCGGTTGCTCCGGGAAGCCACGATACAAGCGAGAAACTCCGCGAAACGGTTGTCGATGAAGACGTCGCCGAGCCCGGGGAATTTCGCGAAGAAGACGATCAAAAGAACGAGGGCGGTGCATAATGCGCCGTCCGCAAATACTTCGACCCCAGATGGATAGCGCAAATTGCACCATTTCGGGCCATAATAGAAACAGCGTCATAATCCACTGCCAAGAGGTAGTTATGTATAGCTAAGGCGTGGGAGCAGGTATAAAAGGGGCGGATGAGTAAAGTTCGAATCAACGATTTAGCACGTGAACTGGAAGTGAAGAGCAGGGCTATTCTGGACGTTCTCGATCATGTAGGCGTCACCGAGAAAAAGACGCATTCCAGTTCGCTAGAGCTCGACGAAGCGGAGCGTGTGCGCGCCCACTTCCAGCGCAGCAGATCCGGTGCGGCCGGTGGTGGCCGCGCCGAGTCGGCACCCAAGCCGAAGATTGACTGGTCGCGGGTTTCGAAGCCCGGCGACGTCCTCAAGGCGATTCAGCAGAAGAAGGAAGAAGCGGCAGCTCCACCGCCGCGGCCAGTCACAGCTGCGCCTGTCGCCGTAGCCCCGCCTCCCGTGGCGCCAGTTGCTGCAAGGCCGGCTGTCCCTGTCGCGGCAGCACCGGCTCCCGCAGCTGAGCGGCCCGTTTCAGTTCCGCCTCCGGCTCCCGTTGCCGCAGCCCCGGCTCCGCGCAGAATTGTCCCGCAGCCGCGCCAGGCAGCGCCGATTGTGGCTCCGCCGCCGACGCCGGCCATCGCCGCCAAGCCACCCGCCGGCCCGGTGGTTGCGAAGCCCCCGGTTGTCGCCGCTGGGACTCCCGTGGCAGCTCCGCCTGCAGGACCGCGCGAGGTGGTTGTCGCGGTGCCGGCTCATGTAGCCGCGAAGCCGCCGGTTGTCGTCGCGGCGGCTCCACAGGTTGCGGCTACTCCCCCGGTTGCAGCGGCTCCTCCAGTGGCAGCGGCTTCTCCTGCAGCACCAGTCGAACCATCTTCCGCGCCCCCGGTGGCAGCGGCTCCCGCAGAGCCCGCTCCGGCTCCCCGCAGGGTAATCATGCCGCAGACCGGGCCGCGCCCGGTCTACAGCGCGCCCGCCGTCAAGCCCGCTCCTCCCGCTCCGGCGCCATCGTCGGGGCCGGGTGGCATCCAGCGTGGACGCCCCATCTTCGACCGCCGTCCAGCCGGAGGGCCAGGACAACGTCCCGGCATGGGTGGACCCGGAGGTCCAGGAGGACCCGGCGCACGTCGCCCCATGCATCCGACCCGCAGCGCTCCTGGCGGAGCACCTCCAGGAGCGCGCCCAGGCTTTGGACAGCGCCCCGGCATGGGTGCCCGCCCCGGCTTCGGACAGCGTCCCGGTCCGGGCGGAGCGCCAGGTCTTGTGCCGCCTCCGGGCGAAGCACCGCGTCCGCAGCGCCCCGGCCCCAATGCGCGCCGTGGCCGCCAGCAATACCAGAAGACCAAGGAAGGCCCGATGAAGGGCTTCGCTCCGCCATCGCGTTTCGGCGGAGCACAGGTTCCCTCCGAGCCGCTGCCCATCACGCGCACCATTACGGTGACTGAGGGCATCAGCGTTAAGGATCTCGCTGAAAAGCTCGGCGTGCGCGGCAAGGACCTGATCGCCACACTCCTCATGCGTGGCGTCTTCGTCACCGTCAACCAGTCGCTCGATGGCGAGCTGGTCAAGGACGTCGCGCGCCAGTTCGGCGCAGACACCTCGGTAATCACCTTCGAGGACCAGATGGCGAACGAGGCCATCGAGAACATGCTCTCGCAGGAGAATCCCGACGAGCTGGAAGTTCCGCGGCCGCCGGTGGTCACGGTCATGGGTCACGTCGATCACGGCAAGACCTCGCTGCTCGACGCGATCCGCGAGACCGACGTCGCGGGCGGCGAAGCTGGAGGCATCACCCAGCATATCGGCGCGTATAAAGTGCGCATCGCCAAGCCGGATTCACCCGCCTTTGGCCGCGAGATCGTCTTCCTGGATACACCGGGTCACGAAGCGTTTACCCGCATGCGTGCCCGCGGAGCCAAGGTCACCGACATCGTCGTTGTGGTTGTCGCCGCCGATGACGGCGTGATGCCCCAGACGCTCGAAGCTATCGATCACGCCAAGGCGGCAAATGTGCCGATCATCGTGGCAGTCAACAAGATCGATAAGCCCGACGCGCAGCCTGATCGCGTGAAGCAGCAGCTCGGCGATCGCGGTCTCGTTCCCGAAGCCTGGGGCGGCTCGACCGTCTTCGTCGATGTTTCGGCGAAGAAAAAGCAGAACCTCGACCTGCTGCTCGAAATGATCTGCCTGGTCGCCGATCTCGGAGACCTCAAGGCCACTCCAGGACGTCCAGCCGTGGGCACGGTTATTGAAGCCAAATTGGATCGCGGACGTGGTGCAGTGGCCTCCGTGCTCGTGCAGAACGGCACGCTGCGCAACCAGGACAGCTTCATCGTCGGCAACACATTCGGCAAGATCCGCGCCATGTTCGACGACCGCGGACGCGCCATTGAAGAAGCCGGCCCTTCGACGCCGGTTGAAATCCTCGGCCTCGAAAGCATTCCCGATGCGGGCGATACCTTCCTGGTTGTGGCCGATCGCGACAAGGCCAAGGGTATCGCGCAGTACCGCAAGATGAAGGAGCGCGAAGCGCAGCTCGCCAAGAGTTCGCGCGTATCGCTCGAAGGCCTCGCCGAGCAGATCAAGCAGGCCGGCGTCAAAGACCTGCCGCTCATCCTCAAGGGCGACGTGCAGGGCTCCGTGCAGGTGCTGGCGGATTCGCTACAGAAGATGTCCACCGAAAAGGTGCGCATCAAGGTCATCCACTCTGGAGCGGGCGCAATCACCGAAAGCGATGTGCTGCTGGCCTCGGCATCGAACGCCATCATCATCGGCTTCAATGTCCGGCCGGAGCGCAAGACCGCCGAACTCGCCGAGCAGGAAGGGGTCGAGATTCGCCTCCACTCGATCATCTACGAGCTGCAGGACGAGATTCGCAAGGCCATGCTGGGACTTCTCGAGCCGGTCTTCAAGGAAGCCTATCTCGGCCGCGCAGAAGTGCTCAATGTCTTCAGGATTCCGAAGGTGGGCACGATTGCCGGATGCCGCGTAACCGATGGCGTACTGCGGCGCGATTCCGAAGTGCGGCTCTCGCGCAATGGCGAGCAAGTCTACAAAGGCAAGCTCACCTCGCTCAAGCGCTTCAAGGACGACGCCCGCGAGGTTACCAGCGGCATGGAGTGCGGTGTCGGGCTGTCAAACTTCAACGACGTCCAGGTCGGCGACAGCATAGAAGCCTTCGTCACCGAACGAGTCGCGGCGGAGCTGACGGCAAGCTAGGCTGATTCATATTCACATGAGAGCGTGCGATGAATTCGCACGCTTTTCTTTTGGTATGACATTTCTCACTTGCGTTAGCCCGGCGAGTCGCTGACGATGGCTCGGATGCGCAACCCCGTGGCTGAAGCGGTGACAGTACCCAAGGACGATCTGCCCACCATCGTCGCCATCAGCGTCATCGCGCTTATGCTCTCGACCATGCTGCACGAAGGCCTGGGCCATGGCGCAGTCGCGTTGCTTACGGGAGCAACTTCGGGGACGCTTTCGACTGTAGCCTGGTCCAGCACCTTTGACTCGCGCCTGGTGGCCGCCGGCGGCACCATTGTTAATCTGATTGCGGGCTTCGTTTGCTGGCTGGCGCTGCGCGCCGCGCGCAATGCTTCTGCGCAGACGCGCTTCTTTCTGCTGATCGCCTGCGCCTTCAACCTCTTCTCCGGCACGGGATATTTTTTCTTCTCAGGCGTGACCAACTTCGGCGACTGGGCTCAGGTGATTGCCGGCATGCGTCCTTACTGGCTGTGGCGCACGATGCTCATAGTTGTCGGCGTGGCTGCCTACTACGGCGCAATGCGGATCATCGGCGCGAGCCTGGTCCGCTATCTCGGTGTTTCTACCCGCGAACACGCCCGCTTCCGCAGGCT